>JAMPGH010000001.1:0-55989 GCA_023664045.1 Alistipes senegalensis
CACCGTTAACCTCCCCGATACCGGAGAACCCACTGTTTGTGAGTTCTCCGGTATTGCATTGACAACTTACTCGCAGCCTTACCTCGACGAGCTGAAAGAGGCGTTGTCGGCACGAATAAACCGACCGAGACGCAAAATCGAATGATTTCCGATACTGCGAGAAAATCCGTATATTTATCAAGATGAAGATTTGCAGCAAAACCGTGCAAAAGATCGGTTAACAGATCGTTAACACGCTAAAAGGCGACAACACCGCAACCCGCTGACCGACAAAAGAAAAGAGGATCGATTACTCGATCCTCCTGTTTCTGAGCGGAAAACGGAAACTGAACCTTTCGTTTTTTCCGTTATGTATCAATATGTTCCGGCGAATTTCCGTTTTTCAGGTCACTAACGCGTAGTGTCCATCTTGCGCCGCAATACATCTCTATGCTACAATACAAAGATATGATTTATTTAAGAAATACGCAAATTAGAATTTAAACCGCTTATAAAAGCAATAATCCTATGCGATTTTCTTAATACTATGCGGATTTTTTCGAGAGGGAGATTGAGGCAACGAACTCAAATGATTGATTACTGTTGAATATTTATTATCGTCCACCAAGTCGCCTTGTTCTTCCGTTATGCGCTGAACTTGAGTAATAAGAAGATTACAATCTGACTGTTTTAAAGATTTAAAAGACAATATGATATCCAATACGCTATTCATATCGTCTCTTTTTTCCAGCATATCAGAAAACATCCCCACCAAATAGCTCTTCTGTTGCGCGCTTCCATGTTCTGCCAAATAAGCTAAAAAAGCTGGATATTTCTTATAGCTTTCAATATTCGCTTTATTAATACTATTTATAGCCAAATTCATTAAATCTTTCGGCAGAGCTTGTATATCTGCAATAGTTTTCTCAGAAATAATAGAGATTAACATAGCCTTTATTCTCTCATTTTTCAAAGACATCGTATTTAACCAATCAAATATTGAAGTATTTGAAGATTGGACAGCAAAATCCAACATTGCATCCAATTTTGTCCGTATTGATTCCTCTGAAAGGACATATTTATTATTATGTTTCGAAGTAAAATGTTTAGCAAAAATCTCCATTAAATTACTATTACCATATGTCTCAAATTTAAGCATATAGGCAGCTAACGGATATAAATTAAAGTTCCATTTATCTTTTAACCATAATATCTGCTTCAAAACTAAATCGGGCGCTTTATCAAAGAATAAATCTAAAATATCAGTTATTGAAATTCGACCACTGGATACTTTGTATGCGATAACACCAAATTTAACAACTGTTTCAATCTCATTCTCATCCTGACATTCATTTACAAAACTAACAAATCGATCATAACTCCGATGTGAAGGATACGAAGAGTGCGGAATCTTCCTTGCGCTTATAATTATATTGATTAAATTCTGAATCAAAGAAAGATCATTGTTCAATGATAAATTCTCCGTGATGGCATTAATCACTTTTAATGAATTCAAAATGCCATCATGAGACTCACCTCTTAAATCTCCCAAAATAGAGAGTATTTTTTCGTAAATTTTCGTTACAATATCTTTCGAGAACGTCAAATTCTGAGATGCAAATATTACGTCCCGGATATAAATATTTTCCTCATCTAAATCGGGCCATTGCTCAATGGCATGAGACAGCAAATCTTCGGTGACTACATATTTTAGTTTAAATGCATCTAATTCGTTTAACGAAAAATGATCGGTTTCATAGACCTTTGTAAATAATCCACTTAAAGATTTCAATGTAACAGCGTCGTCATAATATTTCATACATCCTTGAAAATAATCATTCCACACATCTACCGAACGGTCATTTTTTGTCAAGAATGATATGATAGAATCCGTCAAATATTTTAAATTTTGATCCTGTAAGTAACGAGCGTAAATCACGATTTGTTCAGCATTTTTCAAAACAGGAATCACCTGCTTTAATGATATTTTAAATTTTTCTTCAAATCGAATATTATCATTATACAAGAACTTTACAGTCGGATTGATAGTTGCGATAAATTCGAAATATGCTTTGAATTCGGTATTCCATAGCTGGTGTTTGATCGTTCTTTCGATATTATATATGCAATAACTCACCAATCTATCTAATTTAGAGGTATCATCCGTAAGCCATATCGGCAGCTCCTTTATCGCTTCAGCAACATTATGCGAATCTATAATTTCCCGTATCTTTAAGGGAATATCAGCAAATAAGTTATTTGTATTGGTCAATATTTTCGACACGACAAAACTATTGCAATTAGACGTATAACTTCTCGTATCGTCCAGCAATCGTTTAAGTTCGATATTTTGTTCTAATTGTTGTGGCGCAATCCCTTTCTCGAAAAGTGAATAATCTTGCAAAATAGCTTGATAATACGCGTTGTATTCTTCTCGTATTATCAGCATTTTACAAATCAACGTTTCGTATTTTATCGCAAAATCAGCATCAAAATTATTCAGTTCGGCAGATAAATTATTAAACAACTGTATGACGCGACGAGGATTTCTCGCATACTCTTTAGAAGCAACATTTATTGTTACATTCGAAAATCCTAAATTATATTTATCATTTAACCTCTTCGCGAATTCATACATTTCGGTAGTCTGATGAGGTTTTATTCTTATGGTAACATTAAAAAACTTCCGCAAAAATTCCTCTTTCTCTTTCGCGCAATCATCTTCCGTATTTTTAGCGAAACTCAGGATATGCTTTCTTAAAGCCTCATCATCTACCGGAATGATAAAAATGATATTATAAGGTTCTCTACTTAAAAATGTCTTGATATCTGTTAATAGATTATAGGCCTGCTCATTATTACATCTATCAATATTGTCAATTACTATGATTATCTGATTTTTCCTTTGACGATTAGCATTCGGATGAATAAAATGTAGTACACGCCGTAATCCTTTCGGTCTCAACATTTCTTCTATCATTTCCTTAAAACACTCTTCAAACTGTTCTGGCGCAAAAATATGAGGTTTCAGAACAGATACTTTAAGTTGATTGAATGCGCCGGTTAATATTCCCGTCAATATCCCGACAAGAGCTATGATAGAATATATAGAAACCTTAGTATCCACACTTTCAGCAAAACATTGCACCAAAATAACTACAATTATCAATGCAGCTATTACTCCAAATATTTTCAGAGGTGAAATTTTATTTTTAATATCTATATCTTGGCTATTATTCTGATAGAATTTCTCCATAAGAGAGGTTCTTTGAAAACCAAATCCTTTTTGGATTTCAAATAAAAACATTCTTCTAAAAGAATCATTCACATACTTCCACGCATCATAAGTTATGAATTTAACTTTTGATCCTTTATTTGTTACTAAATTATTTTTTGTCGTTTCGATAATAGACGATTTTCCCGATCCCCAACTTCCAAAAAGACCAATAGTGAATACACCTCCATTAGGAGCATTTTGGATTATCTCAGTCAAATTTTTAGCATATGCCGCCGTTTTCAAAAGATCGGTTTGATCATTTAGGACTATCTCCTTGTCGAGAATAAACTGCCGTTTCATAGTAAAAAGTTGCATTTTATTGCAAATATAGCGATATTTTATAATTATCATCCCTTTTATTACTATTTAAACATCTGATTAGTAGACATAAATTAGGCAATATATTATTCATTTCAAAAGCTCATACACAAATATTAAGACAGCTGGTTACACATCAAAATCCTTTATTAAAGAGCCGCATTCTATAACAAAAAGCCATCATATTAATAAAAAGAGTACTCAGAATGCCGTTCCACACCGTCGCCCGACGGTAGCAAGCTGTACCTTTGTCCGACAAAGGTGCTCGCCCTGCGGGACAGATACGGCGCTCCCAAGTCGCGCCACCTTTCGAAGATAAAAACAAGGGTGAACTAAGCCTAAATAGCGCCGAGTTGTCATGCGGACTTGAGAGGCGAGCCGCCGAAGTCCCGACTGACCTTATCGGGCAAAAAAGAGGGGGCTTACAGATTTCCGAATGATTCCCGATACTTGGACAGAACCTCCGATTTGAATCTTGATGACCGTACATGCGTCCTCGGTCGGCTTCGCTCGCTTTCGTCCCGGACATGCCGGCAACTTCTCCGACGCACCGGAGCGTTTTTCAGACGAAAAATCGAGTACAACGATTTTCCGTCTGAAACCGCAGGCCCGAATGCGCACGGTCGCGTCGGAGAAGTTAAATTCCCGGCGGACGAAAGGCGAAGCCGAGAAAAATTCATATTCCGACTTCGGAGGAAATACATTACGAGTTTTGTGCAGCCGAAAATATTTTCGGCTGCACAAAACACAACTTGCCGTGAACGTGTATTCACAAAAAATCCGCCGACAAAAATAACGGAATCACCCCGATGCGCCTGATAGTAGGCGCAGACTTACCATGTCATAAGATGACAGATATACCGAAATGCAAAACGAAAGTTCAATACAATACCCGAATCCCGAAACCTTGCAATCAATAAACATTGCAACGTTGCAATACCGTCATGTTGCAACGCGGGAATTACCAACAACTGAATACGGCAGGGCTGCAACCGATGCTTATTGCGGGAATGCGCCGAATCCGACAATCAAATTCGGGAAGTCTTCCGCGCCGTAGCTGCCGAAGATTTAATACGGTTCGACCTCCTCGATTCCGAACCGGTAGGCTTCCGGCCGGAACAGATCGACCGACTCTGCCGCAAGATTCGCTTCGCGCCGGTAAATCTCCAAATCCAACAGACGCCGAAACTGCTGGAACTGCTGTACGAGGATTTCACCGTCGGGCCGCTCCGTATCGAGCATCCAACAGTTATTCTTCACGGTAAGGGCGTAAGCGAAGATTTTGGCAGCGATATAATTACACTGCGCCGTATCTTTGAGGTTGTAGAGTTCGTGCAAATCCCCCGATTCCCTAAAGAGCAGATAAGCCTTGCCGGGAGGTGGTGTCGACCATTGCCGCAAGAACACCTGCGGCAATCTGCTGGTACCGACCCGGAACTTACGATGCCGGACATATTCGACGCTTGCCCGCAACTCCGCATACGGATCGAAGAACCGACTGTCGGGATTCCAGTAATCCCCGCGATCGACGGGATATTTGGAACAAGAGACGAAAAACTCCGGGCTGCACAATTCGTGCTGCACCGGAATGGGAATGCCGGAGACGACCTGCTCGAACCGGCGTGCGATCGACCGTTTTCTTCAATGCCTCACGGAGAGCGGTGGCATCCTGACCGCGACAACGCGAATCGACGATGACTACGTTCAACCGAAGTCCCGGAATCGTTGTCTGCAAAGCCGACAAAGCAAGACAAAACTCCAAATCGTGAAGTGCAGCCGCCGCAACCAACAACCGCAATGGAGCTGCCGAACCGCGGTAATAAGGCAATGCGACGGCGAAATAATCCACCGCAGCACCGACATCGGCGTAACCGCCCAACAACCCGACAGTATAAGTAGGAACCATGAAATAACTTTGAAAAATGTCCGTCAGAAAAAAACGGAAAAAAGAAAAAGGGGCGCGGTGTCAGCCCCAATAGCAAGTCATAGGAAACCCGAAACAGAAGCCGTCCTGCGCCCTTGTCCGTCCCGTTCGGAATCGAACGGGACATAACAAGGACTGACAACCATCATACCTGTTTCAAACCCTCCCGAAAGAGGTTCCTATGTTTGCTATCGGTATAAAGAGTTGTGTACCCTTTATATGTTATGTCCATCGGCTATGCCGAATTATTCAGATACAAAGTTAGCATATTTAGCCATAATCACACGAATCAATCGACACAAATATAGGCATTATTCTTGAATACTCAAACAAGTATTAGCGCAATGATTTGAATTAGCCGTTTTATTTGTGCCGATGAAACGGAAGAAACAACGGCGCGACGAAGCTCTTTTGCAAAAGATCGTACTACGGGTGAAAGAACTCCGTAGTATTCATAATCATACGCAAGAGCAATTGAAAGAAGGTACGGGCCTGAATATTCCGAATCTGGAAACCGGCGAAAACTTCCCCAATCTTACGACTATCTCCGTAATCTGCCAGTTCTACAATATGACATTAGACGAGTTTTTTGCACCGATAAATTATCCGCCGAAAAACCAGTAGCCCCAAACTGAATAGCAACTATATGTTCAGCCCCGCCCGGTCAAGTCATTGTCTACTTGCCGGGCGGGGCTGAACTCGATACGACAACCGTTAGCCGCCCATTGCGATGTGGAACTTCTTCATCTCGCGACCGATATTAGTCTCGGATATTTTGGCGTAGCGTCGGGTCATATTCGTATTGGAATGTCCGAGAATCTTGGCAATGATGTCGATAGGCATTCCGTACTCGATAGCCAACGTCGCGAACGTATGCCGTGCAAGGTGCGTAGTCAGAGTTTTCGGGATATTGCAGATATCGGCAATCTCTTTCAGATAAGCATTCATCTTTTGATTACTTGGCACCGGCAGCAATTTTCCGGTCATCCGTAGCTCTGTATCTTGCTCGTATTTTTTCAGTAATGTCATTGGATAAGGCAGCAAGGGGATACGACTCATAACCGCCGTTTTCTCACGTGGTTTGTGAATCCACACAGCACCTTGTTCATCTGTTGTGATATGCTCTTTCCGTAAGTTATCGGCATCGGTGAAAGCCAGACCGGTCAGACAACAAAATGTAAAGACATCGCGGATTCTGTCGAGCCGGTCGTTGGGCATTCGTTTCCGAATGAGCGTATCGAGTTCCTGCTTGGTCAACGGCACCTTTACGTTGGTCTTGTCGATCTTCAACTTATAATACCTGAACGGATTCTTTTCGAGCCACTCGTTGCGGATCGCGTAGAGAACAAAGTTTTTCAAACAACACAACAGATTGACCGCGCCGTTATTCTTACAGCTATGTGCCGTTTGCAAAAACGTATTAAATCCGTCGATAAACTCATAGGTAACGGCATCCAACGATACATCATCCTGTTTATAGTCCGTTTTTATATATTCGACCAAATAACGAAACAACCGATGATACTTGTTCGCTGTCAACTGGGTAATCCGAATACCAACCTCCTTTTGTCGCTTGTTGCAGTATTTCTCCAACTCGGCGAGAAACATCATGGAGTATGCTGTGGGATGCTGCAACCGCTCCTTGATTTGGATGCAGTTGCCCTCGTAACCTTTGGCGATCAACTCCTGCCGCACGGCGAGAATACGGGCACGATAGTCGTCCAAATAAGAATTGACCTGCTGGCAAAGTTTATCTTTACCTGTTGCCCGTTCTTTGGATTGGTTCCATTTGTCGGCGGGAACCGAACACTGAATGTAGATTTCCTTTGAGATACCGTTGGTGGTGATGCGGGCCAAAATAGGTGTAAACCCTGCCTTGTTGGTGCGTGCTTTCCGCAGAAAGTAGGTTACGCAAAAACGTTTTCTTTCCATCGTCCGAATACATTTTGAGTTTAACAATCATACGACTGAAAAGCCTCGAATGTTCGGAGCAAACGGATGTAATTCAACGCACTGCCGAAAAAATGTGGTACATTTTCAAAACTCGCATCCCTGTACCACGCTTCGGCACACGGACAGGGTGCTTTACCCTGCGATCCTTTGCTATGCCACAAAAACAAAACAATCCCGCATGTGATTGACATACAGGATCGTTTACTTCGATGTGCGTTGGTATTCCCAACAAAAAAGGTCCCTCGAAAAGGACCTCCTGAGCGGAAAACGAGACTCGAACTCGCGACCCCAACCTTGGCAAGGTTGTGCTCTACCAACTGAGCTATTTCCGCAAAAGCGTTCCTGAAAATTCGCTGAACGCGACGCAAAGGTAAGGAAAAAAATCGAATCTCCAAATATTTTATCCTCCCACCCAAAAACTTTTTGATGACATGGAGCCGGGGAAGAACAGAAGAAAACGCGCAAAAGAGGAAAAACGAACTCTCCCGGACCGACGACCAAACGACCGAAAGCCGAAACTACGAATATTCCCGATGACATGCATCTCAAGGCTGAGGGCCAAAGGAAATCTGCAACAGACAGCAACGAAGCGATTCCGCGAACATCGGCATTCCATATCGGCAACGAAAAGCCTCCCGAAAAAAGCGATAGACGAACCTTCAAACACTCGCGTCGGCGAACTTGAATATTCGCTCGAATAACATCGACGATCGTTCAAGAGTACTTCCCAGATACCTGAATCCGAGCATCGGCTGCGAAAAGCCTCCCGAAAAAAGCGATAAACGGGCCGCAAAGCATTCGCATCGGCGAACTTCGAAACTTCTAAAACAAACGGCAAAGTCGCTCAGGAAGATGCTCTGCAAAACATCCGCATCCGGGCGTCAGCAGCACGAAAAGTCTTCGGGAAAGAACGACGGTCGACCACCATTCGAACGCATCTACCGGAACACCCGCATTCGGGCATCGACGGGCTCGAACGTCTTTTGCTGCGGGGTAGCGGCCGGCATCCCGAAAGGCATCTGCGCGATGAGCCGCCACTCTTCAGGCAGGTGCCACTGCATACGGACACGCTTGTCGATCAGCGGATTGTAATGCTGTAGCGAAGCTCCCAACCCCGCGCTCTCCAGCAGAGTCCACACCGTCAGCTGGTGCATGGCCGAAGCATGTTCCGCCCACATGGGGAAGTTGCCGGCATAGAGCGGGAAGCGTTGTTGCAGCGTCCGGATCACGGACATATCTTCGTAAAACAGCACGGTGCCGTAACCCGCCGCAAAACTGCGGTCGACCTTCTCCGCCGTACGGGCGAACGCTTCCTCGGGAACGACGGCCCGCAGTGCGCGTTTCACGATTTTCCACAGCTCTGCATGATGCTCGTGCAGCAACAGTACCAGCCGCGTCGTCTGCGAATTGAACGCCGAGGGCGTATGTTTCAGCGCAAAACGGACGATCTCCTCGATCCGTGCATCCGTGGCGGGCGATTGGGCGGAGAGAGCATAATAGCTGCGTCGGTGCCGGAAAACTTCTTCGCATGTTTTCTCCATGATGGCATGTTTTTTTCGCCGCAGCAGCAAAAATGACGCAAGAATACACGTATTCCGGCACGAAATAGTATCTTTGCAAGGATGAAAAACGGAATCGAACTCTTCGCGGCATTGGGCGAGCGGCTGCACAATTTCGGCAGCGACGCACCCTCGCAGCGCATCATCGCCGAGGCATGCGCTGCCAACGGGTGGTTCACGCCCGAGGAGATCCGCCGTGCCGTCGGGGCGATCGCCGAGAGGATGCTCCGACGCGAGACGCTCGAACGGTGGCTCGGGGCTTATCCGATTCCGGTCGCCGAACCGCGGCGGGTGCTGGTCGTCATGGCCGGCAACATTCCGGCCGTCGGCTTTCTCGACCTGCTGTGCGTCGTCGCAAGCGGCCATCGCTGCGTGGTGAAGCCTTCGACCAAAGACCGCATCTTGATAACATATATCGTCGAGCTACTGCAGGAGATCGATCCCGAGGTGCCGATCGAGTTCTACGACGGCGCCGCACCGGTCGACGCCCTGATCGCTACGGGCAGCAACAACGCCCGGCGTTATTTTCAGGCCCGCTATGCCGGAATTCCCGCCTTGCTGCGGGGCAACCGCCAGTCGGTCGCCGTGCTTTCGGGCAGGGAGACGCCCGAGCAGTTGGCCGGTCTGGCCGACGACATCGGGGCCTACTCGGGACTGGGATGCCGCAGCGTGTCGCGGCTTTTTCTGCCCGAGGGTTGCCGGCTGCAACTGGAACTCCGGCCCTCGAATCCCAAATTGCACAACGACTATCTCCGCACACGGGCTCTGCTGACAATGACCGGCCGACCGTTCATCGATCTGGGATGCGCCGTCGCCGTCGAGCAGCAGGAGTTTCCGGCGTCGCTGAGTTGCATCGCCTACAGCCATTACCGCGACCTGAGGGAGGTCGAAAGTTGGCTCACCGCCCACGACGAGGAGTTGCAGTGCGTCGTCTCGGAGTGCGTCGGCCACAGCCGCCGCACCGGTTTCGGATGCGCCCAGTCGCCTTCGCCGACCGACTGGCCCGACGACCGCGACGTGCTGACATGGCTGACAACGAACGTAAAATAAAACCTCACACGATATGTCCATGATTTTCAGATTCCGCATGCTGAGCGACGAGAACGACCGTTTCGTCCGCGACTACGAAGTGCGCTACGACTCCACGCTGCTCGATTTCCACCGTTTCATCCTCTCTTCGCTCGAATACGAGGAGTGCATGGCCTCGTTCTTCACGGCCGACGACCGCTGGGAGAAACAGCGCGAGTTCACCTGCATGGAGATGGGCGGCGAGGGCGACGGGGCCCCCGAATCGATGGAGCGGGTAACCCTCGGACAGATCATCCACAACCGCCGCGACCGGCTGATCTACCTCTTCGACTTCTTCGGCGACCGCGCCTACTATCTGGAGCTGACCGGCACCTACGAGGCCGACAAGGAGGCGTCGTACCCGCGCGAAATCTTCGCCGAGGCCGAGGCTCCCGACCAGTACGATCCCTCGAAAAACCGTCCGGACGACGAAGGCTCGATCTTCGAGGAGATGATGAACGAGTTCTCCGACTTCGAGGGCGACGACAGCTACGACGACGAGTATTGATCCGCTTTTTTGCGGAATCGCTTTTTTTTGCTACTTTTGTTCCGCTTCTCAGCAAGCAGGTCGCTCGGATGGTGGAATAGGTAGACACGCCGGACTTAAAATCCTGTGGCCAGCAATGGCCGTACGGGTTCGATTCCCGTTCCGAGTACACGGCAAGGCCGTTCATCGTAGGATGAACGGCCTTCGTTTTTCAGCCGAAAAATTTCTATCCCGCATAGGCGTGCATGCCGCCCAGCAGGAAGTTGACTCCGAAATAGGTAATCAGCACCGTCAGAAAGGCCGCCGCGCAGAACGCATGGAAGAAGAGCGGCTGCCGGAATCGCGGCAGCGACTCCGTGTGCAGCGCCGCAGCATACGCCAGCAGCGTAACGAGCGCCCACACCTCTTTCGGATCCCAGCCCCAGTAGCGGCCCCACGAAACATTGGCCCACACCGCGCCGACGAAAATTCCGGCGGCCAGCAGAAAGACGGCAGGGCAGAGCATCAGCCGCCCCATGACGGCCAGCCGGCCGGCTTCCTCGCAACGGTGCGCAAGAGAGAGCGCCGTGCCCGTCAGCCCGTTGAAAAAGAGGAACGCCAGCAGCGAGTAGGCCGCCATGACCAGCATCACATGGATGCACAGCAGCGGCGACGCCAGCACCGGCATCAGGGGCGTGATCTGCGGATTCGATTCGCCCATCGTCGAGACCGCGAGGGCCAGTCCGGCGATCAGACAGCCGAAAGGCCTCAGCAGCGCGAAGCGCCGCCGCAGGAGCAGCGTCAGCCCCAGCGTACAGCAAGCCATGAACTGCATCGTCTCGAATCCGTTCGAAAGGGGCCAGTGTCCCGCAGCATAGCCCCGCAAGGCAAGCAGCAGCAGCAGAAATGCGAAGCCCGCAGCCAGCACGGCATCCAGCGTCCGGGCGACGGGGCGTCCCTGCGGCAGACCGCGCATCATCCGGCGGCAGGCATCCGCATAGCCCGCCGCACCGGCAAGCAGCAGGCAGATCGCCAGCGGCAGGGTAGCGGTCAGACGGCCGTAGAGCCGTTCGGCCCGGAATCGTGCAGCCGAGGGGAGCGTCGCACCGCAGATCTTCTGCTGATAGGTGCGGATCTTGCGCAGCACCTCGCTCATCGCAGCATAATCGCCCCGCAGGGAGAGTTCGGTCAGGTAGTCGACCGACCGGCGGATGAAGAGCCGCTGTTCATGCGGCAGATCGCGGGGCAGGTCGTCGACGGGCGAGGCCCAGCGGAGAGTTCCGTCCGCCGGATCGGCATAGGGGAAAATCCGCAGCAGGCTGCCGCCGCAGAGCATCGACACAAGATTGAACTTCTCGCCGGCATCGCCCACTCCGCCCGCCTCTCCGGAAAGGATGCGGTCGACGGCCGCGCCGCCGAAGTCCGCAAGCCGCGCATAGCGGCCTTCGAGACCGAGCAAACGCCGCGCTTCGGCATCGCGGATGCGGATCATCGGCTCGCGCTTCCAGTCGTCGTAGCGGAAAATCCAGCCGGCGATCACCTGCTCGGGCGTCCGGCCGCAATAGCGGGGGCGACCGCAAAGTTTGGTCGTGAAGTCGCGCGCCAGCGTCGAGAGCGGGCAGATGCGGTCGCCATAGCAGACATGCAGCCGCCCCAGTTCGTCCGCCACGCCGCGCGGCAGGGTAGGAGGGAGCGATGCTTCGCGCGGCTGGGCGAGAGGCGGGGAAAGCGGCAAGGCAGAGAGTGCCGCGATCTGCGACCCTAAAACCGCTGCCCGGGTCGTTCCGCACCCCAGCACCAAAAAGAGGCAGAGCGCCGCCTCGCGCAGCAGCAGCCGGAAGCGGCTCTTCGGCTCGAAGAAGAATCCCGCCATCGCCGCCAGCAGCAGCGCATACCCGGCATAGGTGATGCCGATGCCCCACGGATCGTACGAAATGCGCAGGGTCGCTCCCCGGCCGTCGGGATCGTAACCCGACTGGTAGAAGCGGTAGCCGCGAAGCCGGAAGATGCGGTTCATGGCCACTTCGCCGCTTATTTCGCCGTCGTCTCCGGTCTCGCCGTCGCGCACGACAAGCCGGCTCACATAGTCCATCGGCGCCTGCGTGCCGGGGTAGTACTCCACCCGGAAATCGTCGAGCCGCACACGGAACGGCAGCTCGCACGCCGCCCCTTCGCCGTCTACGAACGCGCTCCGCTCTTCGCCCGTGCGCAGACGAAGGGTTCCTTGCCGGCCGAACTGCCGCGTGATGCCGGCACCCAGAAGAATCGCCAGCAGCGCCGCATGGAGCAGGAACGTTACGGGCCGCCGCCACAGCCGGCGCCGCACAATATAAGCCGCCGATGCCGCAGCCAGCACGCCCCACAGCGCCGCGAACCACGCCGCACCGTAGAAATGCCGCACTGCGAACGGCGTGCCGCACCATTTTTCCACGACCGTGGCCGCCGCCAGGACGATCAGCATCGCGACGGCAGTCAGGCCGCAAAGTTTCTTCAGCAGTTTCACGCTTTCTACTCGAAAATCGGATCAGATCGCATCGATGAACTTCGCCACCGCCTCGCGGTCGGCCTTGCTCAGCTCCCGGAAGCGCTCCACGCTGCGGCGCGCATCGCTCTCGGCGGCGCCGTGCCACATGATCGCCTCGAGCACCGTGCGGGCACGGCAGTCGTGCAGGCGGTCGGCTTCGGCCGAGCCCGTACACTTCCGATGCAGGCCGCGGCCCCAGAGAGGCGTCGTGCGGCACCAGCCCGTGCGGATGTCGTTCTTCATGAAAAGACGGTGCTGCACCATGTCGGTGTAGGGCCAGATCTTCTGGCGCGGGTAGCGGGGCAGGCGGCTGTCTCCGTCCTCGAAGAAGCCGTTGGGATCGGTCATGCGGTCCTCGCCCGTGGTCCACGTCGGACGGTGGCAGTAGGCGCAGCCGATCTCCGTAAAGAGCTCCTTGCCGCGCCGCACCTCCTCGTCGTCCAGATTGCGGGCCGCCGGTACGGCCAGACCGCGGTGCCAGACCATGAAGTCCACGAAGTCGTCGTCGGACATCTCCGCCGGCAGCTCCTTGTTCATCAGGTAGTCGTAAATGTCTTTCTCCACGTCGCCCGTGCGGTTCCGCTCCGGGAAACGATCGTAGAACTCGGCCTGCACTTCGGGGTCTTTCGACGCCGTTTCGGCGTAGGCCGCCGTCATGTAGTGGTAGCGACGGTCGCCGCGCGTTACGTTCGTGATGTTCCACATGGCGTTCACGCCGGCGCCGTCTTGCAGCGGACCGCGGCTCAGGGCATAGGTGTAGCGCAGCGGATGCGCGGTCGCCCCGTAGGTCTTCGTCCACTTCCCATCGGCGAAGACCGCCGGGTTGAGCGCGGCGCCCGCCTGCTCCTGCCGCACGTATTCGGCCAGCAGATCGTCGTCGTCGATGGCATCCAGAAGCCCCGTCCCGAAGATGCCGATCGTCGACTCGACGCGCACCTTCACCTCGGCGTAGGGTACCGGGCCGCCGGCACCGATCAGAGGCACGTAGTAGGCCTTCTCGGGGATCGTAACTTCAGGATAGATCAGCGAGTAGCTCTCGCCGTCGGGAAAGCGGTTGCCCCACTCGTCCGTGTAGTCGTGCCACGCGATCGCGATTTGGGATTCGTCGATCGGCGCCTTGAACGGCGCCACGGCCTGCGTCTGAGGCATGCCCGTGAGCGAGGTAAGGTAGTTGTCGGCAGCGTCGGTTACCACGAGCAGGTAGCCGTTGCCGATCTCGCGCGTGTCGAAACGGCCCGTCTGACGCTTGCCGTGTCCGTAGCCGGGGTGGCAGTGGATGCACGAGGTGCGGATGTAGAGGGGCCCCAGCCCGCAGCGCACGCCCGTCGAACCCGTATGGTAGACGTTTTCGAAGAGCTGTTCGCCGTTCAGGAAGCGCTGCGTCATCGCGGCGTCGGCATCCACGACGGGCGTGGGCTGCTCGAAAGCCGCCGAGGTGGTGTTGAAGGCCGTGCCCAGCTCGCCGCCGGCATAGTACTCTTCGGAGAGCGGCGCAGGGGCCGGCTCGGGCGTCGTGCCCCGATCGTCATTCGCGCACGAGGCAGCCGTCAGGGCTGCCGTCATGCAAAGGTATGCGAAGTATCTCATCGGAGGTCGTTATTTCGTCAGTTCGGCCTGCGCTTTGGTCAGCGCCAGCACAAGATCCACGTTGCAGTACTCCGCAGCCTCTTTCCAGCGCGGGTCGGTACGGGTGTTCACGAAGGGCGCCGGGCAGGCTTCGATCTTGGCGATCGCTCCGGCGATCGCTTCGCGCACCTCGGCGTCGAGCGTCGGATTCACACTGCGGAGGTAGTCGCCGACCGCCGCATCGCCCTCGCTGCTGCCTTCGTAGGCGTTGCGGATGCTGACGATGTTGTCCACGAAGTCTTGACGCGAATTGTAGCTGTGGGGCGACTCGATGTAGTTGATGTCCTCCTCGCTCGTGCCGTTGGCCGGGCGTCCGATCTTCTGCGAGCCCACCTCCGTGGCGATGTCGATGCAGCCTTGCAGGATCTCTTCACCCACGTCGGCGTAGGTCTTGTAGATGCTGCCCGATTGCCCGGCATCGATCATGTAGCCGCCGTAGTCGGCCACTTCGTCCAGCTCGGCATCTTCCAGAAGGGTGCGCTTCTCCTCGCTCACCTCATCGATGCCGCCGCACCACGCCGCCTCCAGCCGCACGCACTGGTTGCAGAGGTCGTTGGCCACGCCCACCAAGTAGACCAGCTGCGGACGGTCGAGCGTCGCGGCGGCACGCGCTCCGCCCTCGGCGAAGAGCATATACTCCAGCGCGTGGAATCCCAGCAGTCCGAAGCCGAGCGTCGCGACGAAATCGGGATTCCGCTCGATGGCGGCCATCGTCTGGGCATTGCCGAGCACCATGCTCTGCAGGGCGTTGACGTCCAACGGCCACGAGTCGATATGGGGGTCGATGTTGTAGTCGGTCGCCGCGCCGAAAAGGAAAGCCTCGCTCCACTCCCAGTAGCGGCGGGCGTTCTTCCAGTCGTCGCCGGCCTTCCGGATGAGCTCGTCGGTCAGCGAGCCCTCGTCGTAAGCCCCGAGGATCGCTTCGCACGAAGCCTGCAGTTCCATGCCGGCGTCCGCCAGCGAACGGTAGGTGGGAATCACGGTCTTGCCGACGAAATCCGCCGCCACGTTCTTCAGCGCCGCTTCGCGGGCATCGTCGAGGGTGAGCTCCGAGCCCTCGTCGTCGGAGCAGGCGGCACCGAACGCCACCAAAAGCGCGGCAGCCGCATAGTTGAAGAGTTTTTTCATATTGTTGTAAGGTTTAAGTTTGAAAGTGTCCGTACCTTATCGTCTGAAGATTCCCGAGTAGGCGATGCCCAGCGAGAGCGCCGGTTCGTCGTTGAAGGGCGCGCGGAGCAGCCCGACGGAGTATTCGGCCTTGATGACGATGTTCTTGATAGGGTAATAATTGATGCCCGCCGCAATGCGCTGACGCCCGCACCACATCTGACGCACGACCGAGGTCTCGGTCCCGTGCATCGAATCATAGTACTCGTAGCGGCCGAAAAGGTAGAAGCGCTGGCCGCCCGCATGCAGCTTCTTCGAGAGGGCGAACAGATCGTAGCCCGCCTCGATTCCCGCGGCCAGCGCCTCCGTGCCCACGTGCTGACGGGGCGAGGGCGACGCCTGCGGCAGGTTCATGTTGAACTTGGTAATCAGATCGGCGTCCGCGAGGTGCCCGTAGTCGAAGTTTCCGCGCACCACCCAGTTGCGATCGTCGTAGAGGAAGTCGAACGCTCCCAGCAGCACCGTGCCTTTGGCACCTTTGTAGGTATCCTTGCTGGCCCGGTTGGCGCTCAGCGTATTGCTGAACGTGTTGCCCGCATAGCCGCTCAGACTCAGCCGCAGGCCCCGCACCGAAAAATTATCGATTCGGAATGCACCGGCATAGGCGTTTCCGATCTTGAACTCGTAGGGGCTGCCCGCGCCGCCGGCGATCCACACGTTGTTGCCGAAGCGGTCCGAGTCCAACCCCGGCAGCAGCATCGCCTCGTAGCGCCACTTGCCGGCTTCGCCCCAGAAGCCGATGCCGGTCTCGTGCCACGTGCAGGGGAGTATCGTATTCTCGCCCTCGGGGCGGTAGACGCCGAAGAACTCCGTCGGCATGTGGTGCATGTTGGTCGCACCCACGGGCACGATCATGTGGCCGATGCGCAGGTTCGCCGCGCGCGAGAAGCTCTTCTGAATCCAGAACTGCTCCAGCGCCACTTCGCCGCCGCGCTCGACCTCCGATTCGTACTCGCCGCCCTCCTCGTATTCGATCTCGAAAGCGCTCTCCGTACCGCCGTGCTCGAACTCGATCTCAGTGCCCATCGACCAGCCGCGGCCGAAGTCGTAGCCCAGATAGACGACCACATGCGGCAGGTCGAAGCGGCCGTGGCTCTTGTCGTTGCGGTAATTTTCGGGTTTGAAATAGCGCAGGTAGTTGTCGCTGTAGAAGTTGCGGGTCATCACCGCCTCGCCGTAGCCGCCCACCGTCAGCCGGGGTGCCCGCTCCGCCCGGGCGCTCTTTTTCGAAGAAGCCGTCGCGGCAGGTTCCGCAGCCGCAAGTTCGGAGCGCAGTTCTTCCAGCAGCTCCGCTTTCAGGCGTTCGCGCAGCTCCTCATTGCGCGTGGCGCCCGACACGGCGTCGGTGCCGCCCTCCTGTGCCGATACGGCTACAGGCCAGACCAGCATCGCAGCCGCAAGCAATAACATGAATTTGAATCGCATGGGATTTTCCGTTTGTTTTGCGACGCAAAATTAGCGGCGCCCGAAAAATCCGGCAATCGCCAAAAATAGGCAAATCGAAAGCCCCGGCATCCCCATTTTCAGGTATCGGGGCGGAGCGGCGGATCTTATTTCCGCCCCTGCGCAGCCACGGCGCTCTGTGCCGCAGCGATCTTCGCGGGGTCGCCCAAGAAGTAGTCGTTCACGCAGCGCAGCCCCTCGTCGAACTCGAAGACGTAGGGCACGGCCGTGGGCAGGTTGAGTTCGGCGATCGCCTCGTCGGAGATGCCTTTCAGTTGCTTGACGATGCCGCGCAGGCTGTTGCCGTGGGCCACGACCAGCACGGCGTCCCAGCGTCCCAGCGCCGGCAGGATCTCGCACTGCCAGTAGGGAAGCGTGCGCGCCACGGTCTGCGCCAGCGACTCCGTGAGGGGCAGCTCGGCGACCGGAACGCCGGCATAGCGGGGATCGAGCCGCGGGTTGCGCGGATCCTCCTCCGGCAGCGGCTCGGGCGCGACCTCGTAGCTGCGGCGCCACTCGTAGACTTGCCGTTCGCCGTATTTCTCGGCCGTCTCGCGCTTGTTCAGTCCCTGCAGCGAGCCATAGTGCTTTTCGTTGAGCCGCCAGCTCTTGACCACGGGAATCCAGTCCTGATCCAGCTTGTCGAGTACGATGTCGAGCGTCTTCACGGCCCGTTTCAGATAGGAGACGTAGGCACCGCCGAAGCGGAACCTTTCGCGTCGCAGCAGTTCGCCGGCTTCGGCCGCTTCGGCCGCGCCCCGCTCGCTCAGGTCGACATCCGTCCAGCCGGTGAACCGGTTCTCCCGGTTCCATACGCTTTCGCCGTGGCGAAGCAGCACGATCTTTTTCATGGTATGTTTTTTTTTACGATTCGATTTTTTTCGTACAGAGTTCTCGCGCAGGCCGCCCGCCATCAAGCCTATATCCGCACGTACTCAAGCCCATATCCGCCCGCCCTCACACCGTTGCGCCCGCCGGATCGGGACATACGGCGTTGGTCAGCTTCTCCCCGGACATAAATTCGCGGATATTTTGCAGCGTTACGCGCGCGATGTTGTCCAGCGCCTCCTGCGTGAAGAATGCCTGATGGGAGGTAACGATCACGTTGTTGAACGAGAGCAGGCGCGCCAGCACGTCGTCGTCCATGATGCGGTCGGAGGTGTCTTCGTAAAAATAGGCGGCCTCCTCTTCGTAGACATCCAGTCCGGCGGCTCCGATCTTCTTCTCCTTCAGCCCTTCGATCAGGGCTTCGGTGCGGATCAGCTGGCCGCGTCCCGTGTTGATGAGCATCGCGCCGGGCTTCATCCGCCCGATCGCCACGGCATCGATCATGTAGCGGGTCTTGTCGGTCAGGGGACAATGCAGCGAAACGATGTCGGAGCGTTCGTAGAGTTCGTCGAGCGCCACGTAGGAGATCCCCGCATCCCACGCATACCGCTCGTCGGGATGCAGATCGTTGGCCAGCACCTCCATGCCGAATCCCTTGAGGATGCGGATCAGCTCGCGGGCGATCCGCCCCGTGCCGACCACGCCCGCCGTCTTGCCGTACAGGTCGAATCCCAGCAGGCCGTGCAGCGAGAAATTCCCGTCGCGCGTGCGCCAGTAGGCCCGGTGGATCTTCCGGTTGAGCGCAAGCATCAGGGCCACGGCATGCTCCGCCACAGCATAGGGCGAATAGGCGGGTACGCGCACCACGGCGACGCCGCAGCGCACCGCAGCCTCCAGATCCACGTTGTTGAACCCCGCGCAGCGCAGCGCGATCAGCCGCACGCCCATGTCGGCGAGCCGGCCGATGGTCTCGGCATCGGCCGTGTCGTTGACGAAGATGCAGACGGCTTCCGACCCCTGAGCCAGCGACACGTTGGCGGCATTCAGGTGGCTGCGGTGATAGCGGATCTCCAGACCGGGAACGGCGCCGACCCTGCAGAACGACTCGCGGTCGTAGGGCTGCACGCCGAAAAAGGTAATTTTCATTCTCGTGCGGTTTTTACCCGCCGCAAATGCAAATTCCGGGCCCGCCCCGCTAAGAGCGGAATTTTATGGAAGCTGCCGATAAAAAAAGCCAAAGCGCAAACCGCCCCGCCAAAAACGGAGCCGCGGTTCCTTATTTCCGGGCGTTGCGGAATTCGGTGGGCGAGAGGCCCGTATGGTGCTTGAAATAGCGTCCGAGGTAGGATTGGTCGGGAAAATGGAGACGGTAGGCGATCTCCTGCACCGAGAGGTCGGACGACTGCAGCAGCATCTTGATTTCGAGCACGACCGAGCGGTCGATGAACTCCTTCACGGAGCTGTGGGCTACCGAGCGCACGATCGTCGAAAGATAGCGCGACGAGATGCACAGCCGGTCGGCATAGAACGCCACTTCGCGCTCTTTCATATAATATTCGTGCACCAGTTCCACGAAGCGGTGGAACAGCTCGGCCTGCCGCGACACCTTGTCCGAAACGACGGCCCGGCGCGAGGAGAAACGCCGGAACTTGTCGTAGCACTCCAGCAGGATGTTCTGCAGCCGGTTGCGGATGATCGCATTGCGATAGACGTTTTCGCGGTCGTCGTAGGTATACTGCACCATCCGGAACCAGATGCCGGCCCACTCGACCTCCTCGTCGGGAATCATCGAGATCGGATGTTCGCGCAGCGTGTGGAAGAATGCCGGCTCCAGCCGGAACGCCGCCTCGGAGAACATCTCTTTGGAAAAGGCGCAGTAGTTCACCCTGAAATCGGCCGACCGGTCGGTCAGCATCAGCATCGAGCCCGGCAGCAGAAAGACCAGCGCATGGCGCCGCAGCGTAGCGCGATGCTGGTTGATCGTCGCCTCGGCGCTGCCGGAGATGCAGTGCAGCAGCGCGCAGCTGTTGCAGTGCGAGGCGTAGTTGTTGAAGAATGCGAAATCCGAACAGCCGACGACGAACTGTTCTTCCCGCGCAGTGGCCAGCGGATCGGCGGAAGCAAGCATGGGCAATTCTCTTTTTCGACAAAAATAGCGAAAATCCGCATACGGAGACAAAAAATGTTCCGATAATGAACAGAACTTTTCGCAATATCAAGACCGCAACTTCATGAATTTGCAATACTTTTGCACCGGAAAAAGTTTTTTAGTACAAGTATAACGAAAGATGATTATGAAGCAGACATTTGTGAAAGCACTCCTCGCGGCATGCTGCATGACGGCGGCCGGCTGCGGACAGGCACCCGTCGCACAGGGTCCCGGACAGTACGCCGTACTGACCGTCTCGACCACCGACCGGGAGATCCCGACCAACTATTCGGCGACCATCCGCGGTCGTCAGGACATCGATATCTACCCGCAGGTTTCGGGCACGATCTCCGAGCTGGCGGTGCAGGAGGGCGAGGAGGTCTCGCAGGGACAGACGCTCTTCATCATCGATCAGGTTCCCTACAAGGCGGCGTTGCAGACCGCCGAGGCCAACGTAGCCGCCGCCAAAGCGGGCGTGGCTACCGCGCAGCTGACCTACGACAGCAAGAAGGAGCTCTTCCGGCGCAACGTCGTCTCGAAGTTCGACCTCTCCACGGCCAAGAACCAGCTGCTGACCGCGCAGGCGCAGCTCGCACAGGCCGAGGCACAGCGCGTCAACGCCGCCAACAACCTCTCCTACACGGTAGTCAAGGCTCCGTCCAACGGCGTGGTGGGTACGCTTCCGCTGCGTGTCGGCGCGCTGGTAGGCCCTTCGTCCAAGCTGACCACCGTCTCGGACAACTCCGAGATGTACGTCTACTTCTCGATGACCGAAAACCAGCTCCTCGACCTGACGCGCCGCTACGGCTCGATCGCCGGCACGCTGAAGAACATGCCCGACGTGCAGCTGCTCCTCAATGACGGCTCGCTCTACGAGAACGCCGGCCGCGTGGAGTCGATCAGCGGCGTCATCGACACCTCGACGGGCAGCGTGCAGCTGCGCGCCGTCTTCCCCAACCGCAACGAGCTGCTCCACAGCGGCGGTTCGGGCAACATCGTCCTGCCTTCGATCTTCGAGGATTGCGTGGTCGTGCCGCAGACCGCCACGTTCGAGATCCAGGACAAGATCTATGTATATAAGGTAGTCGACGGCAAGGCTTCGTCGTCGATGATCGACGTCGAGAAGATCTCCGACGGCCGCGAGTATATCGTCCGCTCGGGTCTCGTGCCGGGCGAGGTGATCGTCGCCGAAGGCGTAGGCATGCTGCGCGAGGGTACGCCCATCGTTCCCAAGCAGACGCAGGCCGCACCGGCCGCTGCCGCAGCACCCGCATCCGCCGTCGAAACCGAAACCGGAAAGGAGGAATAACCTATGACACTCAAGCATTTTATCGAGCGACCCGTACTGGCGTCGGTCATCTCCATTCTGATCGTCATCGCCGGTCTGATCGGTCTGGCGACGCTGCCCGTGGAGCAGTACCCCGACATCGCACCTCCGACCGTCATGGTGCGCGCCTCCTATCCGGGTGCGAGCGCCGAGACGATCCAGAAATCGGTCGTCGTACCGCTGGAGGAGGCCATCAACGGCGTGGAGGACATGATCTACATCACCTCCGACGCTTCGAACGCCGGTTCGGCTTCGATCACCGTCTACTTCAAGCAGGGCACCGACGCCGACATGGCCACGGTCAACGTGCAGAACCGCGTCTCCACGGCAACCGGCTCGCTGCCCGCCGAGGTTACCAAGATCGGCGTAACGACCATGAAGCGCCAGACTTCCATGCTCATGGTCTTCGCCCTGAACAGCCCCGACGACACCTACGACGAGGTTTTCTTGGCCAACTACATGAACATCAACGTCAAGCCGCGCATCCAGCGTATCCAGGGCGTCGGCGAATTCTTCGCCTTAGGCGCCGACTACTCGATGCGTATCTGGATGAAACCCGACGTCATGGCGCAGTACCGGCTGATTCCGTCGGACATCACCTACGCGCTGGCCGAGCAGAACATCGAGTCGGCAGCCGGACAGTTGGGCGAGAACTCCGACAACGCATTCCAGTATACGATGAAGTACCGCGGTCGTAAGATGACCCCCGAGGAGTTCGGCGAGATCGTCATCCGCTCGACGGCCGACGGTCAGGTGCTGCGGCTCAAGGACGTGGCCGACATCGAGCTGGGCGGCGAGTCGTACGCCTACAAGGGCTACGCCAACGGCCATCCCGGCATCGCGGCGCTGGTCTTCCAGACCGCCGGTTCGAACGCCACGCAGGTCATCGAGGAGATCGAGGATCTGCTCGAGGAGATTCAGGCCGAGCTGCCCAAAGGCGTGGAGATCGTGCGGCTGCAGAACGTCAACGACTTCCTCTACGCCTCGATCCACGAGGTCATCAAAACCCTCTTCGAGGCCATCATCCTCGTCGTGCTGGTGGTCTACGTCTTCTTGCAGGACATCCGCTCGACGCTCATTCCCACGGTTTCGATTCTCGTGGCGCTGATCGGTACGTTCGCATTCCTGTCGATCGCCGGATTCTCGATCAACCTGCTGACGCTCTTCGCGCTGGTGCTGGCGATCGGTACGGTCGTCGACGACGCCATCATCGTCGTCGAAGCCGTGCAGGCACGCTTCGACGCAGGCTACAAGTCGTCGTACATGGCCACCATCGACGCCATGTCGGGCATCACGTCGGCCATCGTAACGTCTACGCTGGTCTTCATGGCCGTGTTCATCCCCGTGGCGATGATGGGCGGTACGTCGGGTATCTTCTACACGCAGTTCGGTCTGACGATGGCCGTGGCCGTGGGTATCTCGGCACTGAACGCCCTGACGCTCTCGCCGGCCCTCTGCGCCATCATCCTGAAACCCTACCTCGACGAGAACGGCGAGATGCGCGACAACTTCGCCGCCCGCTTCCGCAAGGCTTTCAACACGGCCTTCAACGCCCTTATCAACAAATACAAGCACGGCGTCATGCTCTTCATCAAGCACAAATGGCTGATGTGGGCGACGCTCGGTCTGGCTTTCGCGGCGCTCGTCGTGCTGATGAACTCCACCAAAACGGGTCTGGTGCCCGACGAGGATCAGGGTACGGTCATGGTCAACGTAACCACCGCTCCCGGTACGTCGCTCTCCGAGACCAATCAGGTGATGATGGAACTCGGACGCCGCCTGCAGCAGATCCCGCAGGTCCGCGACTTCAATCAGGTGGCAGGCTACGGCATGATCGCCGGTCAGGGCAACTCCTACGGTATGTGCATCGTCAAGCTCAAGGACTGGGAGGACCGCCCCGACAAGCAGGATGCCGTCAACGCCGTCATCGGGCAGATCTACGCCCGCACGGCCGACATGAAGAACGCGCAGATCTTCGCCGTGGCGCCGCCGATGATTTCGGGCTACGGTACCTCTACCGGTTTCAACATGTACCTGCAGGACCGTGCCGGCGGCGAAATCTCCGACTTCTATAACGTCTACCTGCAGTTCATCGGCGCGTTGAACCAGCGTCCCGAGATCGAACGCGCCTACTCGACCTTCAACATCAACTTCCCGCAGTACGTCGTCGACATCGACGCTGCGAAGGCCAAGCGCGCGGGCATCTCGCCCACGGAGATCCTGACCACTTTGTCGGGTTACTACGGCGGTCAGTACGTCTCGAACATCAACCGCTTCTCGAAGGTCTACCGCGTAACGATTCAGGCCGATCCGAAATACCGCCTCGACACCGAATCGCTCAACAACGTCTTCGTGCGGATGCAGAACGGCGAGATGGCTCCCATCAGCCAGTTCGTCGAGCTGACCAAAATCTACGGACCCGAGGTGCTCAACCGCTTCAACCTCTACAACTCGATCGCCGTAACGGGTACGGCCGCCGCCGGTTATTCGTCGGGCGACGCCATCGAGGCGATCCGCGAGGTCGCGGCGCAGGTGCTGCCCAAAGGCTACGGCTACGAGTTCGGCGGCATCACGCGCGAGGAGGCCCAGACGGGCAGCAACACCACGATCATCTTCGGCATCTGCATCTTGCTGATCTACCTGATCCTGAGTGCGCTGTACGAAAGTTTCATCATTCCTTTCGCCGTCATTCTGTCGGTTCCGTGCGGTCTGATGGGTTCGTTCCTCTTCGCCAAGCTGATGGGTCTGGAGAACAACATCTACCTGCAGACGGGTCTCATCATGCTGATCGGACTTCTGGCCAAGACGGCCATTCTGCTCACCGAGTACGCCGGCGACCGCCGCCGGGCCGGCATGTCGCTCACGCAGGCCGCCGTTTCGGCCGCCAAAGTGCGTCTGCGTCCTATCTTGATGACGGTCTTGACGATGGTCTTCGGTATGATCCCGCTGGTTCTGGCTTCGGGCGTGGGCGCCAACGGCAACTCGACGCTCGGTACGGGCGTCGTGGGCGGCATGATCGTCGGAACGCTGGCGCTGCTGTTCCTCGTGCCGACGCTCTTCATCGTCTTCCAGACCTTGCAGGAGAAGATCAAGCCGCTGGAGTTCGATCCCGATCCGCAGTGGTCCGTGCGCGCCGAACTCGAGGATTCCAAAAACGAGAAAGAGGAGTAATATGAAAAAGATAATCATCGTATGTCTGGCCGCCGTCATGACCGGCTGCGGCATCTACAAACCCTACAGCCGCCCCGAGATGCGGACCGACGGACTCTACGGCTCGGCCGAGAGCGCCGACACGGCGACCTTCGGCAACGTGGTCTGGCAGGAGGTATTCACCGATCCGCAGCTGCAGGCCCTCATCGAGGAGGCCCTCGAGAACAACACCGACATGCAGGCGGCCCACTGGCGCGTGAAGGAGGCCGAAGCGTCGCTCAAGTCGGCACGGCTGGCTTACCTGCCGTCGTTCAACTTCGCACCGCAGGGCGCCCTCAGCAGCTTCGACAACAGCGCCGCCACCAAGACCTACAACATTCCGATCACGGCCGGCTGGCAGTTCGACATCTTCAATTCGCTGACCAACTCCAAGCGCAAGGCCCGCGCGGTCTACGCCCAGAGCAAGGAGTATCGGCAGGCGGTCCGCGCCCAGTTGATTTCGGGCGTCGCGAACCTCTACTATACGTTGCTCATGCTCGACAGCCAGCAGCAGGTTACGCGGCAGACCGCCGACAAATGGCGCAAGAGCGTCGAGACCATGCGGGCCATGAAGGAGGCCGGCATGACCAACGAGGCCGGGGTAGCGCAGTACGAGGGCAACTACTACTCGATCGAGGCGTCGCTCCACGACATCGACTACCAGATCCGGCAGGTCGAGAACAACCTCTGCTCGGTGCTGGGACGCACGCCCCAGTCCGTGGAGCGGGGTTCGCTCGACGCGCAGCGCATGCCCGAAAACCTCGTCGTGGGGGTTCCGGTGCAGCTGCTCTCGAACCGTCCCGACGTCCGGGCCGCCGAATTCGCCCTGATGCAGTCTTACTACGCTACGGCCGAGGCCCGTTCGGCGCTCTATCCGTCGATTACGCTCAGCGGCTCGGCCGGCTGGACCAACAGCGCCGGCGCGATGATCGTCAATCCGGGCAAACTGTTGCTCAGCGCCGCCGCTTCGTTGCTGCAGCCGATCTTCAACGCCGGCGCCAACCGGGCCCGCGTCAAGATCATGAAAGCCCAGCAGGAGGAGTCGAAGCTCTCGTTCCAGCAGACGTTGCTCAACGCCGGCGCCGAGGTCAACGACGCTCTGGCACAGTACCAGTCGGCCCGTTCCAAAACCGGACTGCGCATCAAGCAGATCGAGGCGATGGAGCGCGCCGTGGAGAGCACCGAGCTGTTGATGCAGCATAGCCCCACCACCTACCTCGAGGTGCTGACGGCGCAGCAGTCGCTGCTGGCCGCGCAGCTCTCGCAGATCGCCGACCGTTTCGACGAGATTCAGGGTGTCGTCAACCTCTATCAGGCGCTCGGCGGAGGTCGCGAAACAGAGGCAAAATAATGAAACGGAGAGCCACCAAAGAGGATATTCTCCTCGCTGTGCAGCATTTCATCACCCGCAACGGCATCCGTGCCGTGCGGGTCGATGAAGTCGCGCAGAGCGTCGGCATCTCCAAACGCACCCTCTACGAGTTGTTCGAGGACAAGAACGGGCTGGTCTCGTCGTGTCTGACGGCCATGAGCCGGCAGCAGCGGCAGCGGATCGCAGCCTGCCGGACACGCCGGGGCGGCAATCCGTTGCGGAGCACTTTCCGGCTCGTACACGAATACATCGAAGGGCTTTTCGCCGTCGAGCGCAGTTTCCTCTCCGACATCCGTCAGGGAATCGTCTTCGCCGAGCACTACGACGAGCACCGCCGATTCTGGAGAAAGGAGTTGGTCCGCAACCTCGAATCGGCGCACGACGACGGTTATCTGTTGCCGGAAATCGACCTCCGGGCGCTGGCCGATCAGCTGCTCGGCACTTTGTTCGAACTGCGGCTCAACCGCGCGGCCCGCGAGGAACTGTTGCTCTTTTGCCGCACCATGTTGCGGGGCGCCGCAACCCGCAAGGGGATCGAATTGATCGACAGCAGACCGCCGCAGCAATCGCAGCAATCGTAACACACAGAAAACGACCGGAATGTTCCGGTCGTTTTTTTTATCTCTTCCAGCCCCTCCGGACCCTTTTCTCCGCTTCTTCCGGCCACCCGAAGCCCGCAGCTTCTTGCTTCTGTCCCCGAAACCGCACTCTCGTCTCGCACTCTTCCGGCCGCAGCCAACTCCTCGATCTTATTCAGCGCCTGTTTCTTCCGCTTCTTCCGGCCACCCGAGACCCGCGCTTCTTGCTTCTGCCCCCCCCGAAACCGCACTCTCGTCTCGCTCTCTTCCGGCGCCCGAACCCCGGCCGCCGCCGACTTATTCATCTTTCACGCACCGCACCGATACGCAGCAGCGGGATTCCAGCCGGGTATAGTTCGTGGAATTGCACAGACACACCATCTTCGTGCTTTGGTCGGAGAGCGTCGAGCTCATCAGATAGCTGTTCGCGCCGTATTTGCACTCGCGCGCACTCCAGATCCAGCATCCCGCGTCGCAGAAAAAAGCGGCTTCGCAGCCGATCAGCGTCTCCAGCTCCGTCCAGCTCGGAAGATGCCACCCCGCAGGGCAGATCCCGCGCACCGGAGTCCCGGCATCCGCTGCCGAGCCCGCCAATGCGGTCTCCAGATCGTAGAGCAGGCCCTTTTCCGCCACGGCCGATTCGCCCGCCTCTGGATAACGAACTCCGTCGCCCAGCGTCGCATTTCCGGGGATATAACGCAGATTCTCCGCCATCCACTCCAACTCGCCGATGCGCTGCGTGCGATATGCTTCGCCTCCGTAATTCAGCGTGCCGGCATTCCCGCCGGTTGCGGAATCGTCGGAACCGCCGGGAGTTTCAGGTTCTCCGTCGTCTCCTTCGTCGCCGGGAACGATCGTTCCGCCTTCATTCCAGTCGCTGATGCCGCCGACCATCAGAATCCCGTCTCCGCCGCCCGTCCATTCGACCTCCACATCGTAACGGCAGCCGCTCCGCAGCGTCGCATCATGAATCGTCTTCGTGAGAACCGCTCCGTCGGCAGCCGTCAGGGTGAGCGTCAGATCGGTGTTCTGGGGCACCAGCACGGCCCGGTAGGAGAGACCCGCCTGCACCTCGCAGGCTCGTACATCCGCCGCCGGTTCGTCCGCGGCTGCGACAACCCGTTGCGCCGCGAAATCCACTTCGGCTCGCGGCACCGATCCGCCCAGCACGACCCCGACGACAGGATTGGCCGTTCGGTTGGTAACGACGACCGAGAGCTGCGCCATCAGATGATCGAAAACCATGCTCACGGGCGCCGCGCCGGGCACGACTTCCGTCTTCACGGCACCCAGCAGATCCGACGAGGCGCATCCGGAACGTTGGTCGGTGCTTACCGAAAACCGGTCGGGAGCACCCGTCTCGGAGTATGGATAATAGGCTATGAGCGTCGAGGCTTCCTGTTGCGCGGCATACCACTGCAGATCGCCCGAGAAAGCCGTTCCGTCGTAGGTCATCGGCCGGTTCTCCGCATAGGTCTCCGCAGCCCGGAGGATCGTCAGTCCGATGCGATCGCCCGCCTCGAAGCCCAGCCCGGAAACCCGGGTACGAATCGTCGGCAGAATCGTTACATAGCTGTTTCCGGTATCGTGTTTCGCACATCCGGACAGGCTCAGCAGCACCAGCGCCGCCAGCATGCCGCACCGGCATCTCTTCGATTCACACAGCATATCGCATCATATTTTAGTCTTTTCAGAACAAAAATACGACTTTTTACGTTATTTCAAACAGATATGCGCAAAAAAAACGACGAACCCGTCGCCGGATTCGTCGTATAAGCCATAGGAACCGAAAGAGGTTACTCCGCGCGGACGCAGCGCACCTGCATGCCGTTGGCCCGGCCCATCGGACGGTCGGGCCGCACGCCGCTGGCGGCTACCTCGTCGGCTTTCAGCCAGAAGCAGAATGCCGAGGCGAGCGAACCGTCGGCCGCCCCCGTCCAGTAATAACCGACCCACGGCTGCATCTCCAGCACCCGCGAGAGCAACGAGTCGTCGAAATAATTCTGCACCGAAGCATCGCGCCAGCTGCGGCGGCCCGCCCCCATGAAGAGCGAGGAGCCCGAGCCGTCGGTGAGCGTCCAGCCGTATTTCGATGCGTAATCCGCCCCTTCGGCATGCAGATCGTCGGCGATCGTAAGGCCGCGCAGGGCAGCCGCCGGGGCTACCCGCCAACCGTAGGGACAGGGATCGTAGAGCGTCTTGGCATCTTCCGACCACCGCACGGCCGAAGTCTCCTGCAGCCAGTCGGCATCCTTTTCCGATACGGTGAGGTAGGTCAGGGGATTCCGCACGGCATATTCCATCGTGCCGGTCTCGGCATCCGCGGCGGCGACTGTCAGATAGATGCGCGAACCGCTGCGATCGTACAGAGCCGCCGAAGAGCCGTTAGCCGCATCGTAGCTCAGCGGACCGATGAACGGCTCCTTGCGGCCCCACTGATAATACAATCCGTAGGAGGCGAGGATCTCATCCTCGGAAGCATCGCTATCCGCCCGGGCTCCGAGGTTGCGCGTCATCATGGTATGGCCGTTCAGCTCGACCGAGCCGCCCGCGCTGTCGGGATCGTAGTCCGAGACCCAGATATGCCAGCTCCAGAGCAGGTTGCCGCCGGCATCGTAGGCACCGACCAGCGCATTGCCTTCCTTGATCCGGGTATCGTCGTCGCTGTCGGCACCGATGTAGAACGAAGCCTTGCCGTCGACGAGCTGCAGGTACTGCACGAGCCCCGCCGCGGACTGCCAGATCACGCTCACGCGCTCGGTAGCGAGCGCCGACCGTCCGTCTCCCTTGTGCATGGCATCGAAAAGATAGCAGGTCTCTTTGCCGGCGACCAGATAGCTGTTGGCCGGACGTTCGCTCAGGTCGACCGTCGGTGCGATGCCGACGAAGAGCGTGGCCGAGACGATCGAACCGTCGCCCGAAGAGACGCCCGTCAGCACGACCGAACCCGAAGTCGCCGTATCGTCGTCCGACACGGCCGGCGCGGTTACGGTGAGGGTCCGGGCTGCGGCATCCACCGAAATATCCTCCCAGCCCTCGGGTTTGGAGGTTACGGAAAACTTGCCGGCCTGTACGTTATCGATCGAGAAAGAGACCGTCTCCGACTCTCCCGCAGCGAGATAGAGCGCCGCACGCTCGAACCGGATGCTGCCCGATTCCTTATCCTTGCTGCACGACGCGAACAGCATCGCCACTACTGCGACCGCGGCCGCCACGCTTGAACCTTTCATACGATATTCAATTTATCCGCCCCGCTCCGAAGCGGGGTCTTCTCAAAATTACACCTTGCGGGCCGCAGCCAAAGCCCCGCTAAGAGCGGGGGTTTTCCACAAATTGCGCCTTGCGGGCTTCTCCTCGAAACCGGCCGAAAGCCGCAGCCAAAGGTACCAAAAAAGAGCCAATTCCACAAGGGACGGGCGATAATTTGCATTCCGGAACCGATTCGGGAACAATTCTTGCCGCCCGCAGGTCAAACGCAACCATCTCGGATAAAGTATGTCGAAACTCGAAAACGAATCGGAATCGTCGTCCGCAAGCGGGCGCTACAGCATCACGGTAACCGAAAAAGGGCCCTATCTGGTCTACGGGCGCCCGCCTTTCTGCGAACAGTTCATCATGCCCGATCCGGACAACGAGAGCTGGTATTTTCAGGAGGGGAAGCACTTTTCCACCGAATCGGAACCTACGGCCCTGTGCCGCTGCGGCGCCTCGAAGCGCAAACCCTATTGCGACGGCGCACATGCACATACCGCATGGAACCCCGAGCTGACGGCTTCCGACGAGCCGCTGCTCGCCGGTGCGGAGCATATCGAAGGCGGCACGCTCCGCATGACCGACAACCCGGCCTACTGCGTCTTCGCGCGCTTCTGCCGCCCGCACGGCGATGCGTGGAGCCTGACCGAGCGATCGGCCGATCCCGAGGCGCGGCGGCTGGCGATCCGCGAAGCCTCGATGTGCCCGAGCGGGCGGCTGACGAGCTGGGACAAACAGTCGGGACGCCCCTACGAATTCCGCTTCGAGCCGAGTTTGGGGCTGATCGAAGACATCGCGATCGGTGCGAGCGGCGGTCTGTGGATCCGCGGCGGGATTCCGATACGGCGCGAGGACGGCCGGACATACGAACGCCGCAACCGCGTGGTGGTCTGCCGCTGCGGACAGTCGGCCAACAAGCCCTATTGCGACGGCACGCATGCCGCGATCAAATGGCGCGACGACCTGCAGGGCGATCCGGTAGGGGAGACGCTGCCGGAGGAGGTTTACTGAACAGACAAAGGAGTTGCCCCGCATGGGACAACTCCTTTTCTTCTTGCATGCGGCCGACCCGGCAGCGCCTATTTCTTTTCGGTCTGGGCGATCGACTCCCGCATGGTGGTGTCGGCCATCATGTTCTTCATCCGGTAGTAGTCCATAATCCCCAGATTGCCGTTGCGGAACGCCTCGGCCATCGCCCGCGGCACCTCCGCTTCGGCCAGAATCACGCTGGCCCGGGCATCCTGCGCTTTGGCCTTGTTCTCCTGCTCGAGGGCCACGGCCATCGCCCGGCGCTCCTCGGCTTTGGCCTGCGCGATGTTCTTGTCGGCTTCGGCCTGATCCATCTGCAGCTGGGCTCCGATGTTCTTGCCCACGTCGATGTCGGCGATGTCGATCGAGAGGATCTCGAACGCCGTACCGGCGTCGAGGCCCTTTTCGAGGACCACGCGCGAAATGGAATCGGGATTCTCCAGCACGATCTTATGCGAGTCGGCCGAGCCGATCGACGAGACGATGCCTTCGCCCACACGCGCCAGCACGGTCTCCTCGCCGGCACCGCCGACCAGTTGCTTGATGTTGGCGCGCACCGTAACGCGGGCTTTGGCGATGAGCTGGATGCCGTCCTTCGCCACGGCGGCCACGGGCGGCGTGTTGATGACTTTGGGGTTCACCGACATCTGCACGGCCTCGAAGACGTCGCGGCCCGCCAGATCGATGGCCGTGGCCATCTTGAAGTCGAGCAGGATGTTGGCCTTCTGCGCCGAGACGAGGGCGTGCACCACGTTGGAGACGTTGCCGCCCGCCAGATAGTGGGCTTCCAGTTCGTTGGGATCGAGGCTCAGGCCCGCCTTCGTGCTCTCGATCATGGAGGCGACGATGGTCGAGGGCGGCACCTTGCGCCAGCGCATCAGGATGAGCTGTAGCAAGCTGATTCTCACACCCGACACCAGCGCCGAGAACCACAGTCCCACCGGCACGAAATAGAAGATGAGCCAGACGGCGAAGAGGCTCACGAATACGATCAGAGCGATCATTCCTGCTTGAAAATCCATAACTTATTCCTTTTTTAGTCCGTTGTTTTCACGATGACGCTGAAGTTCTCGAATCCCGCGACCTCCACCTCCCGGCGGGGATCGACGTAAGCGTCCAGCGACTTGGCTTCGTAGATGCGGCCGCCGATCTCGACCTTGCCCATCGGCGAGAGGCGCGAGAGGGTGGTGCCGCGGTCGCCGACATGCAGCTCCTCCTCGGGACGCGGCATCGACGAAGAGCGGATCTCCTGCCGCAGCGAGAAGCGCTGCCACGTCTTGGCGCGCAACGAGACGACCGTAACGGCCAAAGAGAGCAGCACGACGGCGAGGATGGCCAGCGCACCGGTCATCGGTCCGTAGTTGCTGAAAGCCAAATAGATAGCACTGCCGTAACATACCAGCGACAGGATGGCGCCGATCGACACGCCGGGCAGGAACACCAGCTCGGCAAGCAGAAAGAAGACGCCGAGCAAGACGAGAATCACGATATAGCACATACTCATACGAAACGATTATTGCTTCACGTGATAAAGATAACGAAAATTTCCGATTATTCGGCCGCTTCCACGATTTTTATCTCCAGATCGGGAGCTGCGCGGCGCACGGCGCTCTCCACCCGCTCGGCGACCGTGCGGTCGTCGAAGAGCCCCACGACGAACTTCTGCCCGGCGCGCGAGACTCCGGCCTCTCCGGCCGAGGAGGCGATCGCCTCCCGGACCTCCTCGGGCAGAGCCTCCGAGGTAGCGATCTCGATGCGGAAAAGCCCCTGCTCGGGATCGCCGTCGACCGAGACGTTGCGGTAGACGCCGTCGCACCACACGACGATTTCGGGCCGTACGAAGCCGCGTTTCTTCAGGCGGGCCTGCGTCTCCTCGGCCTCGCGGCGCGTGGCGAAGCCGCCGGCGTAGTAGCACCATTTGCCCTGCCCGTTCACCCGGTAGGAGAGGGGCCACGCCCCGCGGAACACCGAGGGCGGACGTTTGGCGCCGAACGTCCCGAGCAGCACGCGATAGATCGTACCCCGGGCGTAGATCCGACACTCGGGAATCGGATTCCGGGCGTCGTATTTGGGCGACGAAGAAAAGGCCACGCTGTCGTATTCGAGGAAACAGCGCTCCTCCAGCTCCGACCGGGGCAGGAGGAAATCGACGGACGACAGACGCACGGCGACGCCGCGCAGCGAATCGGCGGCCTGCGCGAAGCCTAACAGCGCCGCGACGGAGGTTTCGTAGTCGACGATCGCCTGCCGCCGCAGCATGTAGTCGACGATCTCGTCCGAAGCCGTGGTTCCGGCCAGTTCCGCGAAGGAGCCGGCCGCCTCGGCGGCGCTCCGTTCCTGGAGGGCCAGCAGCTCCTCCTCGCCGAGCTTGTCCAACAGATAATCGTAGGCGAAGTTCTTGTTGTCGCAGATATAGTTCCACATCGCGGAGAGCGAGTCGGCCAGCGCGCCGTTCTCCGTTTCGAGCGCCCCGTAGCGGTCGAAGAGGGGCACGGCCTCCTCCTCGGCGGTCGCCGCACGATAGGCTTCGGCCAGCCGAAGGAGCTCGGCATGGTTGGCGCAGTAACGGCGCATGCACGCCTCGGCCAGCGGCTCCAGCCGCTGGGCCTGCTGCAGGGCGGCGTAGTCCTCGGCCGGCAGGCGGTCGCGGAAGTAGCGGTTGGCGAGCAGGTAGCGCTTCTTCTGCGACTCGGGAATCCCGGGATCGGCCGGCCGGTCGGACCCGCCCTCCGGCTCCGCGGCATCGAGGTTGGCGAGCACCCAGTTCTGCTCGATGGTATTGATCTTGTCGATCAGTCGTCCTTTGGCCGTGCGGATCTCGAAGATCCGGTTCTCCAGCTCCAGAATCTCGTCGGAGAGCGACCGCAAGTCGGCCGGATTTTCACGCAGCCGCCGACGCATGCCCTCCACGGCGCGAACCACCGAATCCTCGCGCTCCTGCAGCCGGGCATCCTCTTCCAGAAGCGACATGTACTCCCCGTCGCCCTCCAGCCCGGCGATCCGGGCTTCGACGGGTGGACGCCGGGCGCACACGCCCGAAGCACAGCACAGCACGGCGCCCGCAAAGAGGCAAATCAAGCGAATCGTCTTGGTCATCTCCACCATTTGATAAAAAAGAGCTGAATGAGTCCGAATATCTCCAGACGCCCGAGGAGCATCAGCAGCGAATCGAAAAGTTTGAGCATGCCGGGCAGCTCGGCATAGGTGCTCATCGAGCCCACCTGCCCGAAACCGGGGCCCACGTTGCCCAGCATGGCCACCGAGCTGCTGAAAGCCGTGGTCAGGTCGGCGCCGCAGAGCGCCGCGAAGAGCGTGCCGGCCAGAATGAGCATGACGTAGGCGACGATGAAGGTCATCACCGTATGCAGGAACTCGCTCTCCTGCACCACGCCGTCCAACCGGATGCGGATCACGGCGTTGGGGTGCTGCTGCTGCCTCAGGCGCGTACGCATCATCTTCCCGGCCAGCACCAGCCGGTTGATCTTGATGCCGCCCGACGTCGAGCCGGCCGAGGCGCAGACACACGACCCGAAGATCAGCAGCACGACCGCCAGCGGCGTCCAGAGGTTGGTGTCGGCCGTGGCGAAGCCGGTGGTCGTAACGAGCGAGACGAACTGGAACAGTCCGTAGCGGAACGAAGCCGAAAGCGTGGGGTAGAGCCCGGCGGCATAGAGGCTGACGGCGATCACGGCGCCGCCCGCGAGCAGCATGCCCAGATACCAGCGCGTTACCTCCGAGCGGGCGATGTTGTTGCGCTTGCCCGTTACGGTGGCGTAGATCAGTCCGAAATGGATGCCCGCCGTAGCCATGACGAAGATGAGGATCGTGTCGATGAGCGGGCTGTTGTAGTAGGCGATGCTGGCGTTGCGGGTCGAGAATCCGCTGGTGGCGCTCGCCGACATGCCGTGGCAGAGGGCGTCGAACCAGTTCATGCCGGCCAGCTTGAGCGCGAGGACCGCGAGCACGGTAAGCCCGACGTAGACCACCAGCAGGATCCGCACGATGATCTGCGTGCGGTAGCGGTAGTTGTCTTTGGCCAGCGCCGAGAGCTCCACGTTCGAGAGGGTCATCTTGCTGCGGCCCATCGAGGGGAGGATCACCAGCGCGAACATCACCACGCCCATGCCGCCGATCCATGTGGAGGAGATGCGCCAGAACTGCATGCCCCGCGGCAGCGCTTCGATGTCGGTCAGGATCGTGGCGCCGGTGGTGGTGAAGCCCGAGACGCTTTCGAAGATAGCGTTCACCGGCGTGAACTCGCCGCCCCAGATCAGGTAGGGGAACGTGCCGACCACGCAGGCCACGAGCCACGAACCGACGACGATGCAGAAACCCTCCTTGTTGGAGAGCTGCACCTTCTTCTCGACGAAGATCAGCGGAAAAGCCCCCAGCAGGGCGGTCAGCAGCGCCGCGAGCAGCAGCGGGTAAAACGACGAATCCGTACCGCTGAGCCACGAGATGCCGGCCGAGAGCAGCATGAACCCCGCGACGAACAGCATCACCATGCCGATGTATCTCAAAACGACGTCTACCCGCATGGCCGCCTACATTTTGTTCTGCCGCGAAAAGGCGATCAGCGTCTCGATCTTCTCCTTGAGTTCGAGCACTTCGTCCTTCAGGTCGCCCCGCACGGCGAAAGGCGCACGGAAAGCGAGCCAGTCGCCCAGACCTTTGTTCATGCCCAGAATCGGATTGACGCAGTAGATCGTCATGAAGTAGAAGAACATCAGCACGATGGCGATCATCACCACGAGCGAGATCAGCACCGGCGTAACGGCCCGGTAGGCGTTGCGCTTCATCTGCACGGTGCGCGGCACCAGCGAACTCTGCGTCGAGGTCATGTAGGCCTTGATGGAGCCGGTCAGGCGGACGTAGACCGCCATGTATTCGTCCTTGTACCAGCGGGCGCCCTCCGAATCGCTCCGGAAATCCCTCGCGGCCGACGGATCCGGCGCTCCGAAAGCCATGTATTCATCGGTCAGAACCCGCAGGTCGGTCGCGGCGAAAGCCGTGGAATCGAGGACCGATTTCTCGACCGCCTCGCGCTGGGCCACCTGCAAGCGCTCCTCCAGCCGCTCCAGACTTGCCAGACAGAGACTGTCGTAGGTCCGGTCGCCGAAGACCGACAGGCGGATCATCGCGACGTTGTGGCTGTGGGCCGCGTCGAGCATCGCTTTGGCCAGCTCGGCGGTGCGTCTGCCGGTCTGCATCAGGTCGTCCGTATCGCGGCTCAGCCGGCTCAGCTCGACCAGCGAGACCATTCCCGAAAAAAAGAGCAGGCAGACGATACTCAAGAATCCGATCGTTACCCTTTTGCGCATACCCGTCATATCCGTATACCTTGTATCTTATCGTCGTTTTATGAGCAAAGATAAGGATTATTCCGCGATTTCTCCCCACAAATCGTGCGAATCGTCCATCGCACCCAGCCGCACGCGGCAGACGGTGTTGATGCGCCGCCGGTCGTAGGGAGCCCGGACGCGGCGGTATTCGCCCGTATAGCCGAACATCAGGCCGCCGCGCATGGTGCTCTCGAACAAGACGTCGGCCTCGGTGCCGCAGCCCTGCGCGCAGAACTCGCCGTGCAGCCGCCGGCACAGCTCCTCCAGCTCGCCCACGCGCCGCGTAGCCACCGACGACTGCACCTTGCCGGGCATCGCGACGGCCGGCGTGCCGGGCCGCTCGGAGAAGGGGAAGACATGCAGGAACGCGGGCCGGAGCTCGGCGAGGAAGTCGTAGGTCGCGCGGAAATCGGCCTCCGTCTCGCCGGGGAAGCCGACGATGACGTCGATGCCGATGAAGGCGCCGGGCATCGCCCGCCGCACGGCGGCGATGCGGTCCGCGAAGCGGGCCGCGGTATAGCGCCGGCGCATGAGGCCCAGAATGCGGTCCGAACCGCTCTGCAGGGGGATGTGGAAGTGGTGCTGGAACTTGGGCGCGGAGGCGCAGAAGTCGATGATCTCGTCGGTGAGCAGGTTGGGCTCGATCGACGAGATGCGGTAGCGCTCGATCCCCTCGACGTCGTTCAGGGCCCGCAGCAGGTCGATGAACCGCTCGCCCGTCGTGCGGCCGAAGTCGCCGGTGTTGACCCCCGTGATGACGATCTCGCGCTGACCCGCCGCCGCGATCTGCCGCGCCTCCGCGACCAAGTCGGCGACGGGCATGTTGCGGCTCGCGCCGCGGGCGTAGTGGATCGTGCAATAGGAGCAGCAGTAGTCGCAGCCGTCCTGCACCTTGAGGAAAGCGCGCGTGCGGTCGCCGCTCGAAAAGGCGGCGAAGAACGAGGTCAAAGCCTCGGTCTCGCAGCTGTAGACCTGCGCGCGGCCCTTGCCCGAGAGTTCGACCACCCGCCGGTACAAAGCGCCCTTGTCGTTGTTGCTCAACACGAGGTCCACGCCCTCGATCGCCGCGATCTCCTGCGGCTCGAGCTGGGCGTAGCACCCCGTTACGGCGATGATGGCCTGCGGATTGCGGCGGTGGAGCTTGCGGATCAGGTTGCGGCACTTCTTGTCGGCATGCTCGGTAACCGAGCAGCTGTTGATGACGCAAATGTCGGCCTCGGCATCGGGCGCCACGCGCTCGAAACCTCCCCGCTCGAACTCCCGGGCCAGCGTCGAGGACTCCGAGAAGTTGAGCTTGCAGCCGAGGGTATGGAAATTGACTCTGCGGGATTGCATGCGAATAAAAGTGAAATGCGAAAAGGGCAAGGCGAAAAGTCCGTGCCTTCCGACCGCGAAATTACGAAAAGCGGCCGAAAAAGAGCGGCTTTTCCCGGAAAAAAGCGTAAATTTGCGCGCATTGCCCGAAAAAGCCCCGGAAGAACTATGGGATTCATCGACGATCTGATACACTACGGCTACCTCTCCAACGCGCTGGCGGCCTGCATTCTTGCAGGCATCGCGTGCGGCATCGCAGGCACCTACGTCGTCTGCCGGAGAATGGTCTTCCTGGCGGGCGGCATCACCCACGCCTCGTTCGGCGGTCTGGGCATCGCCTTCTATCTGGGTGCCGACCCCATCGCCGGGGCCCTGCTCTTCGCCGTGGCGTCGGCACTGGGCATCGAGTGGGCCGGCTCGCGGGGCCGCATCCGCGAAGATTCGGCCATCGGCATCGTCTGGTCGGTGGGCATGGCCGTGGGTGCGCTCTTCATGAGCCTTAGGCCGGGCTACACGTCGGGCGACCTGTCGGCCTATCTGTTCGGCAGCATCATCACCGTTACGCGCGGCGACGTGGCCGCGCTGGCCGTACTCACGGCAGTGATCGTCGTCGGCGCGGCGCTGTGGCTCCGGCCGATCATGTACGTGGCTTTCGACCGGGAGTTCGCCCGCAGCTGCGGCATCCCCACGCAACGGATCTCCTACCTGCTGGCGGCCGCGGTCGCCGTCGCGATCGTCCTCTCGATCCGCATCATGGGCATCGTGCTGCTGATCTCGATGCTCACGCTGCCCGTGGCGATCGTCGACACGCTCTCGCACTCCTACCGCACGCTGGCCCTCGGAGCTCCGGCGGTCGCCGTGGCGGGCAACGTGGCGGGACTCGTGGCGAGCTATCATTTCGAAGTTCCGCCCGGCGCGGCCATAATATTTACGCTCACGCTGATGCTCGTTGCGGTAAAACTGCTAACTTTGCGTCGCAGAAAAACGGTACCGGCCGCATGAAAACCATCCACAAACTCATACTCAAGGCCTATCTGGGCCCGATGGTGCTGACTTTCTTCATCGTCATGTTCGTGCTGATGATGAACTTCGTATGGCGCTACATCGACGAACTGGTGGGCAAGGGTCTGAGCGCCGGCATCATCATCGAGCTGATGACCTACGCGATGGCCAACATGCTGCCGCTGGGGCTGCCGCTGGCCGTGCTGCTGGCGGCGATCATGACGATGGGCAATCTGGGCGAGAACTACGAACTGCTGGCCCTCAAGTCGGCGGGTCTGTCGCTCGTGCGCATCACGCAGCCGCTGCTCATTCTGGTGAGCCTGATCGCCGTGGGCAGCTTCTTTATCGGCAACAATCTGGTGCCCTACGCCAACAAGAAGATGTACAGCATCATCTACGACATACGCCAGCAACGCCAGACCCTCGAATTCCAGGACGGGCTCTTCTTCAACGGGCTGGACGACATGTCGATCCGCGTGGGACATCAGGACCCCGAGACCCACCGGCTCTACGACGTGCTGATCTACGACAACCGCCCGGGCAACCGCGGCAACATGAACACCATCGTCGCCGACTCGGGATACATCCGCCTCTCGGACGACAAGCGCTCCCTGTTGGTTACGCTCTACCACGGCGAGACCTACGAACAGACCCGCAACAGCCAGTGGTACACCAAGAGCGCCCTGCGCCACTACACCTTCGACCTCCAGAAGCAGGAGATCCCGATGGAGGGCTTCGCGATGGAACGCAGCGACGGCGACAACATCTCCAACAGCCAGACCAAGAACATCAACCAGCTGCAGGACGACATCGACTCGCTGGAGCTGAAAGTCAACTCGGCGACGAGCGGCTCCTACGAACCGCTGCTCAAGCAGCAGATCTTCGTCCGCGACCACAACGTGCTGCCGCTGCCCGACAGCCTGCGCATCGACAAACGCGCCTTCCGCGACATGCAGGCCGCGGACTCCATCGAGCGGCTGCCGCTGCGCGAAAAGGAGCGCATCTGGAATCAGGCCCGCTCGGCGGCCAAGAACTCGCGCAACATGTTCTCGTTCGACGAGACGACGGCCAAAGAGGCGCTCAACCAACTCTACCGCTCGAAAGTCGAGTGGCACAAAAAGGTGTCGCTGCCCGTCTCGATCATCATCTTCTTCCTGATCGGAGCCCCGCTGGGCGCCATCATCCGCAAGGGCGGACTGGGACTTCCGGTCGTGGTGTCGGTGATCTTCTTCGTCATCTACTACATCATCTCGCTCTCGGGCGAAAAGCAAGTCAAGGAGGGGAGCTGGGAGGCCGTATGGGGCATGTGGATCTCGTCGTTCATCCTGACGCCCATCGCCGTCTACCTGACCTACAAGGCGACCAACGACTCGGCGCTGCTGGACACCGACTGGTACGCAGGCAAGATCAAGGCCCTGCGCGAACGGCTCTACCCGCTGCTCCGGAGGGCGAAAAACGCAATAAAAAACAAACGACATGGCAAACGAAACGATACTCGATAGCGTCGAGGAGGTCATCGAAGATTTCCGGGCCGGCAAGGTGGTGATCGTCGTCGACGACGAAGACCGCGAAAACGAAGGCGACTTCATCGTCGCGGCCGAGAAGATCACCCCCGAGATCGTCAACTTCATGCTCAAGGAGGGCCGCGGCGTACTCTGCGCCCCCTTGAGCGAAGAACGCTGCGCGGCGCTGGAACTCAACATGATGGAGGAGAACAACACCTCGCTTCTGGGCACGCCTTTCACCGTAACGGTCGACCTGCTGGGCCACGGCTGCACCACGGGCGTCTCGATCCACGACCGTGCGGCGACGATCCGCGCCCTGGCCGACCCGACGACCGCGCCCTCCGATCTGGGACGTCCGGGACACATCAACCCCCTGCGGGCCCGCGAAAAAGGGGTGCTGCGCCGCCCGGGACACACCGAAGCGGCGGTCGATCTGGCGCGCTTGGCGGGGTTGCAGCCGGCGGGCGCCCTGATCGAGATCATGAACGAAGACGGCACGATGGCCCGCATGCCGCAGCTGCGCGAAATCGCGAAGAAGTTCGGCCTCCGGATGATCTCCATCGCCTCGCTGATCGCCTATCGCCTGCGCGAAGAATCGCTTATCGAAAAGGGCGTTACGGTGCCGCTGCCCACGGCGTGGGGCGACTTCAAGATCACGCCGTTCCGTCAGAAATCCGACGGCGTGGAACATGTGGCCCTGACCAAAGGCGAGTGGCGGGAGGACGAACCGGTCCTGATCCGCGTACACTCCTCCTGCGCCACGGGCGACATCTTCGGCTCCTACCGCTGCGACTGCGGCGACCAGCTCCACCGGGCCATGCAGATGATCGAAAAGGAGGGCAAGGGAGCCGTGGTCTACCTCAATCAGGAGGGGCGCGGCATCGGTCTCTGCAACAAGATCCACGCCTACAAACTGCAGGACGAGGGTCTGGACACCGTGGATGCCAACCTGCGCTTAGGCTTCAAAGCCGACGAACGCGACTACGGCGTGGGAGCGAGCATCATCCGCGAACTGGGCATCCGCCGCATGCGTCTGATGACCAACAACCCGCTCAAGCGGGCCGGCTTAGAGGGCTACGGCCTGAAGATCGACGAGATCGTGCCGATCGTCATCGCGCCCAACAAATACAACGAACACTACTTGGAGACCAAGCAGGAGCGCATGCAGCACACGCTGGGGCTGAAACCCTCCGACCGCAAGTAGAAAGCGGGGGGGGCAGACGCGAGCGGCGGACGATGGGCGCTACGGAAAAGCTACGGCGCATCGGAAAAGCTGCTGGCACTACGAAAACACTGCGAGTGCTTAGGAAATGCTGCGGGGGCTTAGAAAACACTGCGAGTGCTTAGGAAAAGCTGCTGGCACTACGAAAACGCTGCGGGTGCTTGGAAAACGCCCCGGCCGCATCCCGGAGGAGAGGAAGGGGAGACAATCGAAATAACAGCCGAATAATTATGAACGCCAAAGAGTTACGCATCGTATTCATGGGCACGCCCGAGTTCGCCGTGCCGTCGCTCCGGGCGCTGGTCGAAGGCGGCTACAACGTGGTGGCCGCGGTAACGGTGCCCGACAAGCCGGCAGGCCGCGGACAGAAGCTGCACGAGAGCGACGTGAAGATCGCGGCCCGGGAACTGGGGCTGCCGATTCTCCAGCCGGAGAAACTGCGGGCTCCCGAGTTCGTGGAGGCGATGCAGGCGCTGCGGCCCGACTTGGGGATCGTGATCGCGTTCCGCATGCTGCCCGAGGTGATCTGGGCCATGCCGCGATTCGGAACCTTCAACCTCCATGCCTCGCTGCTGCCCCAATACCGCGGTGCGGCGCCCATCAACCGGGCGATCATGAACGGCGAGACGGAGACGGGCGTAACGACCTTTCTGCTCAACCGTGAAATCGACAAAGGGGCGATTCTGGCGCAGGAGCGCATGCCGATTCTGCCCGAGGACAACGCAGGCAGGCTCTACGACAAGCTGATGCACGCGGGCACGAAGCTCGTGCTCGACACCGTGGACCGCATTGCGGCGGGCGACATCGCGCCGGTCGAACAACAACACATCGACGAATCGACGCTGCGGCCGGCGCCCAAGATCTTCAAGGAGGACTGCCGCATCGACTGGAGCCGCCCGGGCCGCGAGATCGTAGACCATATACGCGGACTTTCGCCCTATCCTGCGGCGTGGAGCGCGCTCAGCCGGGAAGGAGGCGGGGAACCTCTGACGGCCAAGATTTACGCCGCCCGCTTCGAAGCGGCCCCGCACGGCACGGCCTGCGGCACGGCGGAGAGCGACTGCCGCACGTTCGTACGCGTAGCCTGCGCCGACGGCTGGATCGTACTCGAAGAACTGCAGATAGCGGGCAAGAAACGCCTGCCTGTCAAGGAGCTGCTGTTAGGCTGGCGCGACGTGCTGCAATACCGATTCGGGGAGTAGACAAAAAAGCCCGTTCCTTTTTCGGAACGGGCTTTTCGATTCGAGGTACGGAAGCGGCCGCAGGCTATGCTTTCTCGTAGACCTCGGTCTTGGCTTTCGCCTTCTCCTCGGTCAACGGCCGCGTACAGAAATACCAGTCGTAGCACTTCATGCCCTCGACCGAAGCGTCGGAGCCGTCGTAGGTCGCAGGAGCCGGAACGATGATGTCGTCGCCCGGGCGCCAGTCGGCGGGCAGCGCGACATGGTACTTGTCGATGGTCTGCAGACCGACCAACACGCGCTTCAGCTCGTCGAAGTTGCGGCCCAGCTGCATCGGATAGTAGATCACGGCGCGGATCGTGGCCTGCGGATCAATGAAGAAGACCGCCCGCACGGCCGCCGTGGAGGAGACGCCCGGCTGGATCATGCCGTATTTGCGGGCCACCTCCATCGACATGTCGGCGACGAGCGGGAAATTCAACTCCACGCGCTTGTGGCCCTTGAACTCGATGCGGTCGTGGATCGACCTCAGCCAAGCGATATGGCTGGCGTTGGTGCCGACGGAGAGCCCCACCAGACGGCAGTTGAGCGCCTCGAACTCCTTCTGCATGGCTCCGAACAAGACGAACTCCGAAGTGCAGATGGGCGTGAAATCCGACGGATGGGAGAAGAGAATGACCCATTTGCCCTTGAAATCCTGCGGAAACCGGATCTTCCCCTGCGTGGTTTCGGCCTCGAACGACGGTGCCTTGTCGCCGATCAGAGGCATGGTGTAGGTATGATTGTCCATAGTGCGAAATTTTTTTGCTCCTCCCCCTTATGCAAATACGGTGCCCGGCCGAACGGAATGTACGGGAGCTTATTTGTGGTACGCATTTTGCCGCGGAAAACACCGAATTCAAAATTCGGAATTATGAAAACCGACCAGAACAAAACGACCGATTACAAATCGACCGGCAACAAGACCGGCAACGGCAAAATGTCCGACGACAAGCGTTCGGACGAGAATTACAAAACGGGCAGCACCGGAACCGGCAACCGCAAGAGCGGCAACGGCAGCTCGTCGACGCAATCCGAATTCCACCGCTTCTTCGTCGAACAGCTCAAAGACATCTACTGGGCCGAAAAGCATCTGAAAAAGGGGCTGAAGAAGATGAGCAAGGCGGCGACAAGCCCCAAGCTGACGGCGGCGTTCGAGAAGCACTACAGCGAAGGCGACAAACAGATCGCCGAGCTGGAGACGATATTCGGCCTGCTGGGCGAGAAGCCCGAGACCAAGCGCTGCGAAGCGATGGCGGGGCTGCTGGAAGAAGCCGACGGCATGATCTCGGACACGCAGAAAAACAGCTTCGTACGCGATGCGGGACTGATTCTTGCGGCCCAGAAAGTCGAGCACTACGAAATCGCGACCTACGGCACGCTCAGTGCGCTGGCGGCCTATCTGCCCGACAAGAAAGTCAAGAAGATGCTCGAAACGATTCTGGCGGGCGAAAAGAAGACCGACGAAATGCTCAGCCGGCTGGCCGAAGAGTTCGTCAACGAATGCGCGGCCGTGGAGTAATCCGCGACCGACGGCATGCGACGAAAGAGAGGTCTCCCTTATCGGGAGACCTCTCTTCGTGTTAAGCGGCGGGAGACCGTACGGAGAGATACGGACATTCCGGGGATGCGGAGGGGCGGACGAACGGAGGTCAGACGACGGGTGCGGGGATTCCGGGGATGCGGAGGGGCAGAAGAGCGGAGAGTGCGGAGAGTGCGGAGGGTTCGGGCAAAAACACGAAAAGTCCCCCGGAACGCTGCGAAGCATTCCGGGAGACCCGAAGAAAGGGTACCGCGAAGATGGTTTTCGGGAAATTCCGAGGCCGTCTGCCTCACCTCGAAAGGCGGACGGTTGGGCATCTGCCGGACCATATATCCTGACGCATCCCGGAAGAGGTGAAAACGTCGAAAAATGGGGCGGCACGACCGGAGCGAAAAGAGATCGGAAAGCGGAAAGAGCAATCGACCGACGTCGGGTTTGGAAAGAAGTCAGAAGCATCGCGCGGCCGGGAAAGGCCCTCGTCGTATCGAATTGAGCGCGCGCGGACGACGACACGCGAATGCTGCGGACGGAACAAATATACGACATGAAAAAGCCCTTGTCAAGAGGCTTGTGTAAAAAACGACGGAAAACGGCAGAAGTTTGCACGAACTGCAGCCGGCGGAAAGGTCTGCGAGCGGGTTTTCGACGATTTTTCGGAACGGAGCGAAAAAAAGGAGCCCGGCTGAAACAACCGGGCTCCTGTCTAATCGGAACGGGAAAAAGCCGCTACCGGATCTTGCGGATGATCTCGCCGCCGTGGACAATGGCCTTTTCGTTGTCGGGCAACATTTTCCAAGCCCGCTCGGGAAGCGACTTCTTCAGACCGATCATGACGTTCTCCATCTCCACGACGGGCCGGACCCTGAGGTAACCGCCCAGAATCATGGTGTTGAACAACTTGGCCTGTCCCAGACGTGCGCACTCGGCCGTGGCGTCGATGGCGTAGACCGAGATGTCGGTGCGGACGGGGTGGCGCGTGATGCCGTTGGTGTCGTAGATCAACACGCCGCCCGGCTTGACCATCGGCTCGAACTTCTCCATCGACTGCTGGTTCAGGATGATCGCCGTGTCGAACTCGTGGGCGATGGGCGACGAGATCTTCCGATCGGAAAGGATCACCGTAACGTTGGCCGTGCCGCCGCGCATCTCGGGTCCGTAGGACGGCATCCACGTAACCTCGAAATCCTGCATCACGCCGGAGTAAGCCAGAATCTTGCCCATCGAGAGGACGCCCTGTCCTCCGAAACCTGCTATAATCAACGTCTCTTTCATAATGTCAAGCGCTCTTATTCGACAACCTTGATGTCGCCCAGCGGATAGAAAGGCAACATGTTCTGCTCCAACCACTCGTTCGAAGCCACGGGCGAGAGTTTCCACCCGCTGTTGCAAGTCGACACGACCTCGACGAGCGAGAAGCCCCGGCCCTCCATCGACCGCTGGAACGCCTTTTTGAGGGCCGCCTTGCACTTGCGCACGTTGGCCGGCTTATGGACGCTCTGCCGCGTGATGTAGGTGGCACCGTCCAGATGAGCCATCATCTCGGCGATCTTATAGGGATAGCCGTTGAGCCGCGGGTCGCGGCCGTAGGGCGTCGTGGCGGTCTTCATGCCCAAGAGGGTGGTGGGGGCCATCTGCCCGCCCGTCATGCCGTAGATCGCGTTGTTGATATAGATCGCCACGACGTTCTCGCCGCGGGCCGCGGCGTGGATCGACTCGGCGGTGCCGATAGCCGAGAGGTCGCCGTCGCCCTGATAGGTGAAGACCATCGTCGAGGGCTTCAGCCGCTTGACGGCCGTGGCGACGGCCAAAGCGCGGCCGTGAGCCGCCTCGATCCAGTCGATGTCGATGTAGTTGTAGGCGAAGACCGAGCAACCTACGGGCGAGACGCCCACGCATCGGTCGGCCAGCCCCAGCTCGGCGACGACCTCGGCGACGAGCTTGTGCACGGTGCCGTGGCTGCAGCCGGGGCAATAGTGCATGACGTTGTCGGTGATGAGTTCCGGTTTGGCGTAAACCAGATTCTCCTGTTTGATTTCAACCTCTGCCATATCGGTCTACTTTTTAATCAATTTCTCCTTCAAAGCGGCCAGCACCTCGTCGGGGTTGAACAACATGCCGCCCTGACGTCCGTAGTGCTCGACGGGAGCCCGACCCCCGACGGCCAGCCGCACGTCCTCGACCATCTGTCCGGCGTTGAGCTCGGCCGAGAGGAATCCCCTGACCCCGCGGGCGGCCAACTCGGCGATCTGCTTCTTGGGGAAGGGGTAGAGGGTGATGGGGCGCAACAAACCGACCTTCAGTCCCTCGGCGCGCGCCATTTCGACGGTAGCCGAGCAGATGCGGGCCGACGACCCGAAGGCGACGATCACATAGTCGGCATCGTCGCACGCGACGGCCTCGTAACGCACCTCCTGCTCCTCCATAGTCCGGTATTTTTCCTGCAGCCGCCGGTTGATGATCTCCATCTTCTCGGACTGCAGTTCGAGCGACGTAACGACGTTGCGGCCCCGGCCGGCAGGCTTGCCCATAGCGGCCCACGCATCGCACTCGGCGCGCAGCTCCTCGTCGGTCTTGCGGGGACGCTGGGGCGCCAGCACGACTTTCTCCATCATCTGGCCGATGGCGCCGTCGGCCAGAATCATGGCCGGATTGCGGTATTTGAATGCGAGATCGAACGCCTCGGCGACGTGGTCGTGCATCTCCTGCACGGAGTTGGGCGCGAAGACGATCAAATGGTAGTCGCCGTGGCCGCCCCCCTTGACGGCCTGAAAATAATCGCCCTGCGAGGGCTGGATCGTACCCAGACCGGGGCCGCCGCGCTGGCAGTTGATGATGAGGCACGGCAGCTCGGCGCCGGCCAGATAACTGAGTCCCTCGGCCATGAGCGAGATGCCGGGGCTCGACGACGAGGTCATGACCCGCTTGCCGGTGGAGGCGCCGCCGTAGACCATGTTGATCGACGAGATTTCGGATTCGGCCTGCAAGACGACCATGCCCGTGGTCTCCCACGGCTTGAGCTCCATCAAGGTCTCCATGACCTCGGACTGCGGCGTGATCGGGTAACCGAAATAACCGTCGCACCCGTAGCGGATCGCGGCGTGGGCGATCACCTCGTTGCCCTTCATCAATTTGACTTCCTTCTCTGCCATAGCCTACTCGAATTTTTGACGATAAACCGTAATGACGCTGTCGGGGCAGATCACCGCGCACGAAGCACACCCCGTGCAGGCATCGGGATCGGCCATCCGCACCACGGGATAACCCTTGCCGTTGACCTCGGTCGACAACTCCAGCACCTTGCACGGACACGAAGCCACGCAGACCCCGCATCCCTTGCAACGCTCCCTGTCGACGACGATCGTTCCTTTGATTTTAGCCATAACGCCGAAATTTGTATTGTTGCAACAAATATACGTTTTTTTTCCTCTTGTCGGAACAATTCGGAACAAATCTTTCGATCGGGGGCCCCGAGCAGAGCGGATAACAGGGAGGGGAGGAAGCGCGGAGGGCCGGAGCGGGCAGCGGGGCTTCGGGCGGCAGGACGGAGAGGGAGCAGGTCGATGAGAGAAAGGGCAGAGCAGAAAGTGAAGGAACAGAGGAGGACGAGGAGCAGGAGAGAACGGTGGGGCAGCGGGGCTTCGGGCGGCAGGACGGAGAGGGAGCTGGCCGAGGGCAGCGGCGAGAGGGACGGTGGGGAGGAGGACGGTGGGGCGGTCGCGGAGGAAACGAAACGATCGGAGAGCAACGGAGCTCTCCGATCGTACGCTTAAGCGAGAAAGTGCAATCACTCCTCGAACGAGTGGATCACGACGCCCGAGCGGAGCTTGGGCTCGAACCACGTGGTTTTCGGGGGCATGATGTTGCCCGTATCGGCAATGTCGATCAACTGCTGCATCGAAACGGGGTAGAGGGCGAAAGCGACCTTCATCTCGCCGCTGTCGACGCGCCGCTTCAACTCGCCGAGGCCGCGGATGCCGCCCACGAAGTCGATACGCTTGGAGGTGCGCAGGTCCTTGATGTCGAAGATGCGGTCGAGGACGAGGTTCGAGAGCACCGTAACGTCCAACGTACCGATGGGATCGCTGTCGTCGTAGGTGCCGGGCTTGGCCGTGAGGCTGTACCACTTGCCCTCGAGATACATGGAGAAGTTGTGCAAGGCGGCGGGCCGGTACTCGTCGGCGCCCTTCTCCTCGACGGTGAAGTTCTCGCCCAACTTTTCGAGCAGCTGCGCGGGCGTGAGGCCGTTCAGGTCCTTGACGACGCGGTTGTAGTCGATGATGCGGAGCTGGCCGGCGGGGAACGTTACGGCGAGGAAGTAGCAATACTCCTCGTTGCCGCAGTGTCCGGGATTCTTCGACTTGCACTCGGCGCCCACGCGGGCCGCGGCGGCCGTGCGGTGGTGTCCGTCGGCGACGTACAAAGCCGGGATGCCGGCGAAGATTTCGGTGATGCGATCGTTGGTCTTGCGGTCGCGGATGACCCACAACTTGTGGCCGAAGCCGTCGGCGGCCGTGAAGTCGTACTCGGGAGCGCCCTTGACGACCTCGGCGACGATGGCGTCGATCTCGGCGTTGTCGGGGTAGGCGAAGAAGACGGGCTCGATGTTGGCCTGCTGGTTGCGGACGTGGATCATGCGGTCCTCCTCCTTGTCGGGACGCGTGAGCTCGTGCTTCTTGATCGCACCCGAGAGGTAGTCCTCGAAGTGGCAACACATGGCCAGCCCGTACTGCGTGCGGCCCTCCATCGTCTGCGCGTATACATAATAATACTCCTCGGGATCCTGCTGCAACCACCCCTCGCGGCGCCAGCGGCGGAAGTTCTCGACGGCCCGGTCGTAGACCTGCTGCGAATGCTCGTCGGCCAGAGGCTCGAAGTCGATTTCGGGTTTGATGATGTGCAGGAGCGAACGCTCCGTAGCCTCGGCCTTCGCCTCGGCGGAGTTCAACACGTCGTAGGGACGCGACGCCACCTCGGAAGCATGCTCCCGGGGCGGACGCACGGCGCGGAAAGGTTTGATTCGTACCATATATTTTCGGTTGATTTAGGTCGATAGAAGATTCTTCGCTCCGCTCAGAATGACAAGAGAGCCTGTCGTTACCCCTTGTTCACCTGAAAACGGGTGCAGCCCGTTCGGAAGAAGTCGACGATCTGCCGTGCGGCGGCCAGTCCGGCGTTGAGATTGGCCTCGGCGGTCTCGGCGCCCATCTTCTTGGCCGTAGCGAAGACCCGCTTGCCGAACTTCTCGTCCAGCTCGGGCTGGATCGAGGCGGCGATGTCGGTCGTATACTTCAGGTCCTCGCGCTCGGCGAGGGCGCGCAGCAACCCCTCCTCGTCGATCACCTCCTTGCGAGCCGTATTGACCAACGTAGCGCCCGCGGGCATCGACATCAGGAGGTCGTAGCCGATCGAGCCCCGGGTTTCGGGCGTGGCGGGGATGTGGAGCGAGAGGTAGTCGGAAGCCCTGTAAAGCTCCTCGACCGACGAAACCTGCTCGACGCCGTCGGCCGCGAAGACCCCGGGATCGGAGACGAACGGATCGAAAGCTACAACTCGCATGCCGAGCGCCTTGCCCTTGCGGGCGACCAGACGTCCGACGTTGCCGTAGGCGTGGATGCCGAGCGTCTTGCCCTGGATTTCGGAACCGGTGCCGGGGGTGAAGCGGTTGCGGGCCATGAAGATCATCATGGCCACGGCCAGCTCGGCCACGGCGTTGGAGTTCTGTCCGGGGGTGTTCATGACGACGATGCCGCGCGCGGAAGCGGCCGCCAGATCGACGTTGTCGTAGCCGGCGCCGGCACGCACCACGATCTTCAGGTTCGGAGCGGCGGCGATGACCTCGGCCGTAACCTTGTCGCTGCGGACGATGAGTGCGTCGGCATCGGCCACGGCGCCGAGCAGATCGGCCTTGTCGGCGTATTTTTCGAGCAGCGCCAGCTCGAAGCCGGCCTCCTCGACGATTTCGCGAATCCCCTCGACCGCCTTCCGGGCGAAAGGTTTCTCGGTTGCAACCAGAATTTTCATGCTCTCTGTGAGTGTTGTCGTTTCCTGTACTTGGGTTTGCTCCCATGCGACCACCTCGCCCGTGAGGGCGCTGTAGGCCGCGGGGATCTTGAACTGGTAGGCCATGCGGGCTACTTGAGGTGCAGCTTCTCGAACTCCTGCATGCAGTCGACGAGCGCCTGCACGCTCTCGACGGGCAGGGCGTTGTAGCACGAAGCGCGGAAGCCGCCGACCAAGCGGTGGCCCTTGATGCCGACCATGCCGCGCGATTTGGCGAACTCGAGGAATTCGGGCGCCAAGTCGTCGTAGCCGTCGGCCATGACGAAGCAGATGTTCATCAGGGAGCGGTCCTCGCGCTCGACCGTGCCGCGGAACAAGGGGTTGCGGTCGATCTCGTCGTAGAGCAACTTGGCTTTGGCGAGGTTGCGACGGTAGATCTCCTCGACGCCGCCGATCTTCTTCAACCAACGCAACGTCTCCATGAGGACGTAGATCGGGAAGACGGGCGGCGTGTTGAACATCGAATTGTTCTCGACGTGCGTGCGGAACGAGACCATCGTGGGCAGATCGCGGACGATGCGGTCGAGCATGTCCTCGCGGATGATGGCGAAGACGACGCCGGCGGGAGCCAGATTCTTCTGCGCGCCGCCGTAGATCATGGCGTACTTCGAGACGTCGATGGGTCGAGCCAGAATATCGGACGACATGTCGGCGATGAGAGGCACGGGCGACGCAAGGTCCTCGTGGAACTCGGTGCCGTAGATGGTGTTGTTCGACGTGATGTGCAGGTAGTCGAGGTCCGCCGGAATGGCGAAGCCCTTAGGAATATAGGTGAAGTTGCGGTCCTCGGACGAAGCGAGCACCTCGACCTCGCCGTAGCGCTTGGCCTCCTTGATCGCCTTCTTGGCCCAGACGCCCGTATTGACGTAACCGGCCTTCTTGCCGAGGAAGTTGGCCGCGACCTCGTAGAACAAGGTGCTGGCACCGCCGCCCAGATAGAAGATCTTGTAGTTATCGGGAATGGCCAGAAGCTCGCGGAAGAGACGGTCGGCCTCGGCCATCACGTCGTCGAAATCCTTCGTGCGGTGCGAAATCGAGAGCACCGAGAGACCCGAGCCGTTGAAATCCACGATGGCTTGGGCGGCAGCGGCGATCACCTCGTCGGGCAGGATGGAGGGACCCGCATAGAAATTGTGCATTTTCATGATGGTATTGGATTTTTATGATTCGGATTCTCCGTTGTTAGTTTGCTAACACAAAATAAGCGAAATAATTCCGGAAAAACAATTTATCGGCGAATTATTTTCCGGATACGACCGAAATACAGGGGCGCAGCGGAAGATCCGCATGCGGGAAATATCCGAAACGGATCTTGCCGCACTGGGGAGGAAGTGCGATTTTCCGGACGAACAGTAGAGAGTTCCCCCGTTTTTTATTACTTTTGCATCGGAAAAAAGCCCGGGCGGCCCCTCTGCGACGCAATGCGGAGACGGCGGCAGGGCACGATATCCGGAAAAAGATGGCAACCAAATCGATGACGGGCTTCGGCAAGGGCGAAGCCGTGGTGAAAAACAAGAAGATAACGGTCGAAATCCGTTCGCTCAACTCCAAACAACTGGACCTCAACCTGCGGCTGCCGGCCCTCTACCGCCAGTCGGAATACGAAATCCGCACGCTTGCGGCGCGACGCTTGGTCCGCGGCAAGGTCGACATCTTCATCACGGTGGAGAACCAGCGGACGGAGACCCCGGCCCGCATCGACCGCGAGCTCTTCCGCGAATACCTGCGTCAGGCGACCGAGGCGCTGCGCTATGCGGGCGTCGAGGCGAACTACGACACCCTTGTGCCGGCCCTCCTGCGGCTGCCCGAAGTGGTGGCGACCGAGACCGAAGCGATCAGCGACGAGGAGCACGCGGCCCTGCTGGCGGCCGCGGAAGAGGCGGCGGACCGGCTCGACGCATTCCGCATGCAGGAGGGGGCCACGCTGATCGCCGACCTGCTGCGCCGCGTGGATCTCATAGAACGATACAAGAACGAAGTGGTGCCCTACGAAGCGGCCCGCACGGAGACGGTGCGGACCCGGATTCTGGAGAATCTGGCCAAACTCGGCGCCGACATCGACCGCAACCGGCTGGAGCAGGAGATGATTTTCTATCTGGAGAAACTCGACATCACCGAAGAAAAGGTGCGCCTGACCAACCACTGCAACTACTTCCGCGAAGTGGCGGCCCACGAAGAAGCCGCCGGCCGCAAACTGGGATTCATCGCGCAGGAGATGGGCCGCGAAATCAACACGATGGGCTCGAAAGCCAACGAGACGAACATCCAGATTCTGGTGGTGAAGATGAAAGACGAGCTGGAGAAGATCAAGGAACAGGTACTCAACATCTTGTGATTTTTACAAAATCGCAAGATGTTGAAATTAAAAATGAAGAATTAAAAATCAAGTGCCGGCGCACGGAACGACCGATTCGATAATTTTTCATTTTTAATTCTTAATTTTTTAATGACGATATTTAGATGTACCAACGGTCAAGAAAGTGAATAGTTTCGGCTTTCCACCGAAGTCCCCTCCGAGGAGGGGATTGCGTTCCGCTTCTGCTGTGGCGGTTCGGCAATCCGAGCAAGCTCGATTGCGCTCACCTGCCGCCGCAGTCTACGGGAGGGTCAGACTTGAATACGCGGCCGTCGGCCGCGAACTACAACGGTCGGAGTTGAAAATAAGGATCGAGAAACGCTGGTACATCAAAGTATATAATCGGGTTTTTAATTGAATCGATGGGTAAAGTCATCATATTCTCGGCGCCGAGCGGATCGGGCAAGACGACGATCGTGCGGCAGCTGCTGGAGCGCTACCCGCAGCTGGAGTTCTCCATCTCGGCGACGAGCCGGGCGCCCCGCGGCACGGAACGCGACGGCGCGGACTACTACTTCCTTACGCAGGAAGAATTCCGGCGCGCCGTGGCCGAAGACCGTTTCGTGGAGTGGGAGGAAGTCTACGAAGGCACCTGCTACGGCACGCTGCGCAGCGAGCTGGAGCGAATCTGGCGGAAAGGCCATGTGATCGCTTTCGACGTCGACGTGGTGGGCGGCATCAACCTCAAGCGTCTGTTCGGCGACGACGCCTGCTCGGTATTCGTCATGCCCCCCTCGGTCGAGGAGCTGCGACGCCGGCTCGAAAGCCGCGGCACGGACGCCCCCGAAGTGATCGACCGCCGGGTGGCCAAAGCCGAATTCGAACTGACGAAAGCCCCGGAATTCGACCATGTGGTAGTCAACGACCGGCTCGACGAAGCCGTGGCGGCAGTCTGCCGGCTGGTCGACGACCTGATAGCCCGCTGAGCCATGATGAAACGGACGATGCTCTACTTCGGGTCGTTCGACCCCGTGCACCGAGGCCACATCGCGCTGGCCGAATATGTCGTAGAGCACGATCTGGCGGACGAAACGGTGCTCGTCGTCTCGCCGCAGAGCCCCTACAAGACCGGGCGGCTGCAGGCCCCCGAGACCGACCGTTTCGAGATGGCCGAAATCGCTTGCGCAGCCTCGAAATACCCGGAGCGGATCAAACCCTCGGCGATCGAATTCCTGCTGCCCCGACCCTCCTACACGATCGACACGCTGCGTCATCTGGAAGAATTGTGCGGCCGCGAGAGGAAGTTCTCGATCCTGATGGGCGGCGACCAGATCGCAGCGCTGGACGGCTGGAAAGAGTATGAAAAGGTGCTCGAATACCCGATCTACGTCTACCCGCGGCGCGGCGAGCGGGTAGAACGCTGGCTCGACCGCATCGAAGTGCTGGAAGATGCGCCGCTGCAAGACTTCTCGTCGACCCAGGTGCGAGCCGCGATCGAGCGGGGCGACGACACGTCGCGGATGCTTGTGCCGGGCGTGGCCGACTACATCCGCCGCAAGGGCCTGTGGAGCCCGGCCTATCGCAAGGCGGCCCTCGACGGAGCGCTGACCGCCGATCCGGAAAACGTGGGACTGCTGCTCGAACGGGGGCAGCTGCACTACCGCCTCAACGAATGGGGTGCGGCCCTCAACGATTTCAACGCCGTACTGCGCCGAGACCCGGCGCGGCGCGAAGCGCAACAATTCATCGACATGATACAAGAGATACTGGCATTCAGATACAAAGATATTTACAACCCATGACCCCGAAGTTGAAAATAGCACTTCTGGCCGGCGGCGACTCGTCGGAGCGGGAGATCGCCCTGCAGAGCGCCGCGCAGATCGAAGCGGCGCTCGACCCCCAGAAATACGACATCACGCTCGTTGACCTGCACGGCCGCGACTGGCACTACACCTCGCCCGACGGACGGCAGTGGCAGGTGGACAAGAACGACTTCTCGCTGACGGTCGACGGCTGCCGGCGGGAGTTCGACTATGCGCTGATCCTGATTCATGGCACGCCGGGCGAAGACGGTCGTCTGCAAGGCTACCTGGACATGATGGGCATTCCCTATTCGTCGTGCCCGATGACCTCGTCGGTAATCACGTTCGACAAGATCACGACCAAGCGCACGCTGGCGGGCCGCGGCATTCCGATGGCGCGCGAACGCTTCCTGCGCCGCGGCGAAAAAGCGGATGCGGCCGCCGTGGCGGCGGAACTGGGGTTGCCGCTCTTCGTGAAGCCCAACGCCAGCGGCTCGTCGTTCGGCGTAACGAAAGTAAACCGCGTAGAAGAACTGCCGGCGGCGATCGACAAAGCCCTGACCGAGAGCGACGAAGTGCTGATCGAAGAGTGCATCGCGGGGCGCGAAATGGGCTGCGGCGCGATGATCGCCGGGGGCCGGGAGTATCTTTTCCCGATCACGGAGATCGTGCCGAAAAACTCCTTTTTCGACTACGAAGCCAAATACACCGCCGGCTGCTCCGAAGAGATCACCCCGGCCGACATCGCCCCGGAAGTGAAAGCCGAGCTGAACCGCATGACGCTGGAAGCCTACCGCACGTGCCGCTGCCGCGGCGTGGTGCGCGTGGATTTCATCGTAACGCCCGAAGGGAAGCCCTACCTGATCGAGATCAACTCCATACCGGGCATGAGCGCCGGGAGCATCGTGCCCAAGCAGGCGCGGGCGATGGGCATGACCCTCGGAGAGTTGTACGACATCGTGATCGCCGACACATGCGCCTGCAAATGATCGAGATCGACGACAAGATCGTGAGCGCCGACCTGCTGCGCGAGTGCTTCGCCTGCGACATCGCGCAGTGCAAAGGCATCTGCTGCGTGGAAGGAAACGCCGGGGCGCCGCTCGAAATCGAGGAGGTGGAGACGCTGGAAGCGGAATATTCTGCCTACAAGCCCTACATGACCGAAGCGGGCATCGCGGCCGTGGAGCAGCAAGGATTCATGGTGATCGACGAAGAGGGCGACTGCACGACGCCGCTGGTCGACGATGCCGAGTGCGCCTATGCCTACTGCGAGAACGGCGTAACGCTCTGCGCCATCGAAAAGGCGTGGGCCGAAGGGCGCACCCCTTTCCGCAAGCCGATCTCGTGCCACCTCTATCCGATCCGGCTGGTGCGCTTCTCGAACGGCACGGTGGGCCTGAACTACCACCGCTGGTCGGTCTGCGCCGCGGCGCGCGCATGCGGCCGCAAACTGGGCCTGCCGGTCTACAAGGCGCTCAAAGAACCGATCGTCCGCCGCTTCGGCGAAGAATTTTACAAGGCCCTCGAAGCGGCCGAAGAACTCTTGAAAAATCAATAACCGATGAAGAGATACTGTTCGACCCTGATCGCCGCAGCGGCGATGCTGGCGGCCTCCGCGCAGGAGCCGCAACCCTCGCAGCAGCTGGCCGCCCTGA
>JAMPGH010000001.1:56089-203745 GCA_023664045.1 Alistipes senegalensis
CAGCTGGCCGCCCTGACGCCGGCCCAAGCCGCCGCCGCGGATTCGCTCGCAGCCCTGCGGCTGCGGCTGGAACCCCGGCAGGTGGAGTCGACGTTCGACACCCACGACCTGACGGTAGTCGATACCCTCGAATCGGGCAACGACGCCCTGTTCGTGGTGCTCTACAGCAACAACACGTGGAAATACGTCCGCAACCGGGCCGTAGTGAAAGACGAAACCGTATTCGACAAATACTGGGACACGCGCGACCTCTTTCCCTACAGCGAGGTGGACATGTCGGTCATGCCGGCGTCGGTGGTGATCGATCTGGTCGACTCGACCAAGAGCTACCACTATCCTTACTTCACGGGCGCCAAGCCCCGCAGCAAATACGGCCCGCGCCGCGGCCGCCGGCATCAGGGCGTCGACCTGCCGCTCCAGACGGGCGACCCGATCTACGCCACGTTCTGCGGCCGCGTACGCATCTCGACCTACAACAACGGAGGCTACGGCAACCTGATCGTCATCCGCCACGACAACGGACTGGAGACCTACTACGGCCATCTCGCCGAGCGGCTCGTACAACCGGACCAATGGGTCGAAGCGGGGCAGATCATCGGGCTGGGCGGCTCGACGGGCCGCTCGACGGGTCCCCACCTCCACTTCGAGACCCGCTACTACGGGCAGGCCTTCGACCCGGAGCGGCTGATCGACTTCAAGACCGGCATGCTGTGCCGCGAGACCTTCCTGCTCAAGAAGTCGTTCTTCAGCATCAACTCCAACGCCGGGCAAGATTTCGACGACGAACTCGACATCGAAAAGATCGACCGCGGCGAAGTGCTCCCGGGCGAAATACGCTACCACCGCATCCGCTCGGGCGAGACCCTGAGCTCCATAGCCCGCAAATACGGCACGACGATCAACACCATCTGCCGCCTGAACAACATCAAATCCACGAGCGTGATCCGCTCGGGCACCTCGATCCGGGTGCAATAGGCGAGAGCCGGGGGCTTGCGAAAGTCGGACGGGCTTTCGGAAATCGAGTGGGTTTTGAGAAGCGGACGAGCTTTCGGGAAGCGAGTAGGTTTTCGGGAAGCGGACGGGCTTTCGGAAAGCGAGTGGGCTTTCGGAAATCGAGTGGGTTTTCGGAAAGCGGACGGGGGAGGCGAAACGAGCGGCACGACATACTTTCGAGGGAGCAGGGCGGAAAGAGGCGCTTTCGAGGGAATCGGGCGGGCCGCTGCGCTTCGGGAAATTCCGAAGAGTGGCGTTCGCACCGGTCCGACGAAAGAACAGGCCGAAGCATTGTTATGCTTCGGCCTGTTTATTTTCATGAAGCAGTCGCCATTCTTCGCTGCGTTCAGAATCAGTCCGAAAGATTTCTGAATGATAGATTCTTCGCTGCGTTCAGCATGACAAAGACCGAAATTCCTCGGGATGACAATTATGTTTGTGCTTCCGAAATTCTTAATTCTTCATTTTTAATTCTTAATCGCCCCGTAGTCCCGCTCGCCGAAGATCGAGGAACCGACGCGGACCATCGTGGCGCCGCACGCGACGGCCAACGGATAGTCGTGCGACATGCCCATCGAGAGGGTGTCGAAATGCGCGCCGAAATAAGGCTGCAGGAGGTCGAAGCAACGCTTCAACTCGCCGAAATCGCGCCGCACGACCGTCTCGTCGTCGGTGTTGGTGGCGATACCCATGACGCCGCGCACGCGGAGGGCGGGCATCGAGGCGAAAGGAGCCGAATCGAGGTACCGCATCAGCTCGTCGGCGTCCCAGCCGCTCTTGGTCTCCTCCTGCGCCACATGAATCTCCAGCAGGATGTCGATCACCCGGCCGCACTTGGCCGCCTCGCGCTGGATCGTCTCGGCCAGTCGTGCGCTGTCGACCGACTGGATCATCCTGACGAACGGCGCGATGTACTTGACCTTATTGGTCTGCAGGTGGCCGATCATATGCCACTCGATCTCCTCGGGCAGCACCGCGTGCTTGGCGCACAACTCCTGCGGACGGCTTTCGCCGAAGATGCGCTGTCCGGCCTCGTAGGCCTCGCGTACGGCCTCGGCGGGGTGGGTCTTCGAGACGGCGACCAACGCGGTATCCGCGGGCAACGAAGCCCTCACGCGCGAAAGATTACAGGCGATTTCCGACATGGCGTTTGCGGTTTTAACGTTGCGTAAAAGTAGGCAAAAAACGGACAAAAAGCAAAAACGGATTGCGGATTGCGAACTATTGCCTATATTTGTAGAAAATCAAGCTGCGAAACATGAAAAAACTTCTGCTTCTGCTGGCAGCGGCCACCGCATCGTACGGGACGGCGCGGGCCTGCACCAACTTCATCGTAACCCGCGGAGCTTCGACCGACGGCTCGGTGATGGTCTCCTACGCCGCCGACTCGCATGCGCTCTACGGTGCGCTCTATCACACGCCCGGCGGCCGACACAAAGCCGGCGAGATGCTCCCCGTCTACGAATGGGACACGGGCCGCTACCTGACCGACATCCCGCAGGCACCCCGCACGTGGTCGACCGTAGGCAACATGAACGAGCGCTCGCTCGTCATCGGCGAGACGACCTACGGCGGCCGCCACGAACTGGCCGACCCGACGGGCCGGATCGACTACGGCTCGCTGATCTACATCACGCTGCAGCGCGCCGCGACGGCCCGCGAAGCGATCCGGACGATCGCCGAACTGGCCGACACCTACGGCTACGCCTCGGAAGGGGAGTCGTTCTCCATAGCCGATCCCGACGAAGCGTGGATCATGGAACTCATAGGCAAGGGCTTCGAAGACGACGGCCGCGGCGGCAACGCCCGCAAAGGCATCGTCTGGGTGGCGCGCCGCATTCCGGACGGCTACGTTTCGGCCCACGCCAACCAAGCCCGCATCACGACCTTTCCGAAAGACGATCCCGAAAACTGTCTCTACGCTCCCGACGTGATCGACTTCGCCCGCGAAATGGGCTACTACGAAGGTCCGGACGAGGAGTTCAGCTTCTCGGACGCCTATGCGCCGGCCGACTTCGGGGCGCTGCGCGGCTGCGAAGCCCGCGTATGGGCTTTCCTCCGCACGGTGGCCGACGGCATGGACGCCTACACGGACTACGCTTTGGGCCACAACCCGGCCAACAAGATGCCCCTGTGGGTGAAGCCCCGCGAGAAGGTATCGCCCAAAAAAGTATTCGACTGCATGCGCGACCACTACGAAGGCACGCCGATGGACATGACCCTCGACTTGGGAGCCGGCCCGCATGCCTGCCCCTACCGCTGGCGCCCGATGTATTTCGAGGTGGACGGCGTGGAGTACTGCAACGAACGGGCGACGGCCACGCAGCAGACGGGATTCTGGTTCGTGGCGCAGGCCCGGCCGAACGTGTCGCGCGACATGGGCATCCTGTGGTTCGGCGTGGACGACGCGGCGACCTCGTGTCTGACGCCGATCTACTGCTCGACGACGAAAGTGCCGGAGTGCTTCCGCGAAGGCAACGGCTCGATGCTGAGCTATTCGCCCACGTCGGCGTTCTGGCTCTTCAACCGGATTGCGAACTTCGCCTACCTGCGCTACGACCTGATTGCGGCCGACATCCGCAAAGCGGCGGACGCGTGGGAAAACGACGAGCTGGACATTGCGATTCCGCTGGTCGATCTGGAGGCCTCGAAGCTGCCGGCCAAGAAGCGCGCCCGCTACCTGACCGACTATTCGGTCAAGACGGCCGAAGCGCTCTTCGACCGCTGGGACAAACTGGACAAGTACCTGCTGCTGAAATATATGGACGGCAACGTGAAGAGCGAGCACGCCGATGTGCTGGAATATCTGGACGGCGCGAAAGGCGCGGCACACTTTGTGGACAACGGCAACGGACGCGACATTCCGGACCGGATCCAGTGGCCCGGCTACAACGAGAAGTGGAAGCGCGCCGTGGCGGCCGACAACGGAGAGATCCTGCGAGTCCGCAAGTAAAAATTCACGATTCGCAATCGGAAACCGAAATCCGAAATTCTAAATTCGCCAACCTTATGAAATACGACATACTGGTAGTAGGCAGCGGCCCCGGCGGCTACGTGGCGGCGATCCGCGCGGCCCAGCTGGGCAAGAAAACGGGGCTCGTGGAGCGGGCCGAGGCGGGCGGCGTATGCCTCAACTGGGGCTGCATACCGACCAAAGCGCTGCTCAAGAGCGCGCAGATATACGCCCACTGCAAGGCGGCGGAACAATACGGCGTGGAGATCGCGGGCGACGTACGCCCGGCGCTCGACAAGATGGTGGCCCGCTCGCGCGGAGTGGCCGAGACGATGAACAAAGGGGTGCAGTTCCTGCTGAAGAAGAACGGCATCGACCTGATCGCCGGATTCGGCCGGCTGGCAGGACCCGGACGTCTGGAGGTGGACGGCACCGTCTACGAAGCCGACCGCATCATTCTGGCGACGGGAGCCCGGCCCCGCGAAATGCCCTTCATGCCGGTGGACGGCCGGCGGGTCATCACCTCGCGCGAGGCCCTGACGCTCACGGAGCTGCCCGAGACGATGATCGTCGTGGGATCGGGAGCCATAGGCAGCGAATTCGCCTGCTTCTATGCGATGCTCGGGGTCAAAGTTACGGTCATCGAATACCTGCCGCGCATGATGCCCCTCGAAGACGAGGAGGTCTCGAAGACGATGGAGCGCGCGTTCCGCAAACTGCGGGCGACGGTGCTCACGGCGACGACGGTCAAAGGCGTGAAAGTGGTCGGGGAGCGCTGCGAAGTGGAAATCGAGAGCAAGAAAGGCACGGAGACGCTGACGGCCGACGTGGTGCTCTCGGCCGTGGGCGTGCAAGCCAACATCGAAGGAATCGGCCTGGAAGAAACGGGCGTCGCGGTGGAACGCGGCAAGGTGAAAGTGGACGAATACTACCGCACCTCGGTGCCGGGCATCTGCGCCATCGGCGACATCGTGCCGGGTCCGGCGCTGGCCCACGTGGCATCGGCCGAGGCGATCTGCTGCGTGGAGGCCATTTGCGGTCTCGACCCGAAGCCGGTGGACTATGCGGCCATTCCGTCGTGCATCTTCACGACGCCGGAAGTGGCGTCGGTGGGGCTGACCGAACAACAAGCCGCCGAACGAGGCATTGCCGTGAAAGTAGGACGCTTTCCTTTCACGGCCTCGGGCAAGGCGACGGCCGCCGGCGACCGAGACGGCTTCGTGAAGCTCCTGTTCGATGAAGAAGAGAAGCTGATAGGGGCCCACATGGTGGGTGCCGGCGTTACGGAGATGCTGGCCGAACCGACGCTGGCCCGCACCTTAGGAGCCACGGCCGAAGCGATCGCCCGCACGATCCATGCCCACCCGACGATGAACGAGGGCATCATGGAGGCGGCCGAAGCGGCGCTGGGGCATGCCATTCATCTGTAGCGCCGCCGCACGGAACAGAGAGATCCCCGGTCTTGTCGGACCGGGGATTTTTCGTGCGATACGGGGCCGGGCGTTTTTTTCGAGAGGGTGGAGAGAAAAGGGGCGGGAAGAAACGGGGTTCGAGAGAGCGGAGAGAAAAAGGGTGGAGAGAAAAAGGAGTGGAAAGGTGGTTTTGCGAGAGAGCGGAGAGGCACGAGTTTCGAGAGAGCAACAAGAAAAGGGAGTGGAGAAGCGGTTTTGCGAGAGAGCGGAGAGAAAAAGGGTGCAGAGGCGAGGTTCGAGAGGGCGGAGAGAAAAGGGAGTGGAGTGGCGGTTTTTCGAGAGGGTGGAAAGGCGGTTTTGCGAGAAGGCGGAGAAAAAGGATGACGGATTTCGAGAGGGGTAGCGGGAAATGAAAAACGGTGCCGGAGAGCGAAAAAAGGAAGAAAAAAGCAGAACGGGCACCCCTGAAAGAGAAGTCGGGATGCAGAGTAATAGGACCTTACGAAAGAAAAGAACCGGATATTTGCAAATTTCGAACCGAAATATTTATCTTTGCGCCCTGATTAGGTTCTTGAAAATTAAGATTATTACAAATCGACCCGACGATGAAGAAAAAATTCACCGCCCCTCTTCTGGCAATGTTCGGCGCAGCGCTTCTGCTGGCCTCCTGCACCGAAGAGAATCTGAACAACGGGGATGACCGATTCCCCGACGGCCTGCCGATCCGTCTGGCCGTCTCGGATTACAACAACCTGAATACCTACTATCTGCTCAACGACGATGAACCGGCCGAGACCTTTTTCGATCCGGGACAACGCAGTTTCTACGTCGATCAGCCGCTGCAGATGACCCTCGACCAAGATCTCTTCTTCCAGATCCGATTCTACAGTCCCCGGGCCCTGCCCGACGTAACCGTATGGGCCAAAATCGAAGGATACGGCGAGGAGTTCAAACTGTTCGTATTCGAGAAGATCATGCCCTTCCAGCAGTTCCGCATGCAGCTGCCGTTCCTCACGGAAGACATCATGGCCGTAACGCGCAGCGGCAAGTCGATCCAAATCATGGCCAATCCGCATCTCTCGCCCGAAGCGCTCACGCTGACGCTGGAGTGCGACGCCCCCTACTACAAAACCCTGCAGTCGATCAAGAGCCACTGCCGCATCCGCTTCCAGAACTTCTCTCAGGTCTCCACGGCCACCTACGGGAAATACCCGCTGCGCGTCTATCAGGCCCGCGAGAGCGCGGCGATCGCCCTGAACATGTTCAGCATGTTCTCCAGCCCGGAATTCGAGGCCGCGCTGAAGGCCTGGGGGCCCCTTTACTCGGACAACAACCAGACCCTCGTGGACAAGGAGAAGCTGCTCACGCAGGCCCTCGGACACGGCGAACTCAAGTTCGGCAACGTAGGCACCGGAGTCCTCGGTCTGGGCGGGGGGGGGATTTTCTGCCTCTGCGCCGAGATCTTCTGGTGGCACTACGCCGACGATAAAAGCGATACCGAAACCATCTTCCACGAATACGCCCACTGCATCGGCTACAGCCACAGCGGAAACATGACCTACGGCGGCTCGACCGGCTGGACCGCCCTGTGCGACTCGATGTACGTCCGGATGTCGCTGGACAAGAAACTGCCCGTCTACTCGCGCCGTTTCATGAACACCCGCCGCACGGCGAAGAACCAATACAACCTCGAAAGCAACTACTATCAAACCTCGAAACACGTCATCGAAGACCCCGAACTGGACGAGATAGACGGCGGACTCGACCGAAGAACGGACTTTCTGGAGACCGACTTCGGCGAGGCGGAAAACGCTCCGGCTCTCTCGTTCAAACTCGACTACGCCACGGCCGGAGTCGATGCCAAAAACTACATGCCCCGCAGCGTCTCGGTCTACGGAGACAAGATGTATGTGGCCAACGACATCCGTCAGGCCAACTGGACGTGGGAGGTCTACGACCTCTCGTCGGGAAAACCCGTGCTCGAAAAGCGATTCACCGAGTGGACGAATCCCGCCAACGGCAATACGATCCAAATCGGCAAGCCGGACGACATCCTGCGCTCGCGCGACAAGATCTATCTGGCCGGCAGCAACAACTGCCTCTTCGTATTCGACGCCGCAACCTACGAATGCACCGCCATGCTGAGCCTCGGCGGATTCAACGCCGTAGGCATGGCCGCGACCGACGGCGTTCTGTATGCCTATCGGGGCAACGTCCGCGCTTTCCCCGAACACGATCTCTCACACGGATACATGGCCACGAGCGACAACTTCGGAGCCCACTCCGAAAACTCGATGACAGCCGACTATGCGGGCAACGTCTATGCCGTAGACTACCATGCGAAAAGGATGATCCGGGTAGACTCCAAGTACCTGATGGCATCCAAGCTGGTGGCAGGCGACGAACTGACTTTCGAGGCCAACCCGTTAGGTGCGGCATGGAGCCCCGACGGACGCCTGTTCGTCTCGTTCGCCAAAACGGAGCAGGCGGGTCCGCGATTCTGCGAAGTCGACCCCAAGACCGGCGCCGTCATCAAGGATTACACCGCCATCGGCGACATCGTGCTGCACAATCCGGCCAAATGCCTGATCCGCCGCAACACGCTCTTCGTCATCGACCGCGTGAACGGCCTGTGTCTCTATGCCATTCCGCTGAGCCAACTCAACTAATCCCACAGAACGATGAAACGTACATTCCTATATATGCTTGCGCTGGCATGCGCCGCGCTGAACGTTCGATGCTCGGAACAAACGACGGACCCCGCGGACATCGACTACGAAAATGCTCCTTACACGAGCTACTGGTACTACTCCTACGAAGCCGTCGAAGCGATCAACCACGAAACGATGGGACTGGGGACGACGGCCGAATTCAACCCCTTCACGGTGGCCGACCGCGGCGACACGCTCTTCGTAGCCAATGCCGGCGGCGGATCGAGCCTGATCCTCTTTGACAAGAAGAGCAACAAGCCGATCCGGACCATCGCCGCGTGGACGGTCGGAGGTCAGGAAAAGAAATTCGTCTCGCTGATCGAAGCGATGGCTGCGACCGAAGACCGGCTCTACGTCTCGGAACGCAGCAACATGATCCATGTGTTCGGGCTTCCCGACATGGAGTACATCACCTGCATCGGCACGGGCAACTACAATGCTGCGGCATCGCCCGTATGCAACGCCCAGGCTCTGGCCGTAAAGGACGGACTGATCTTCGCCCGCGACAAAACCGGTACCGTCAGCATCTACAAGGAAGCGGACGCAACGCCGGAGAACTACCAGAAAGTCAAACGCTACAAACAGACCGGCGCCGGCGCAGACGGTCTGGCGAACAGGGATTTCGCGGCCCACTACATGGAAGTCGACGAGGAGGGCCGCATCCTGCTGACGGCCTACGAAGCGCAGGCGATCCGCCTGCTCGACCCCTCGCGAATCGGCGACGACTTCACCGACGGCACCGACATCGACATCGCCGACCGGACGTGGGCTCTGCCCTTCAAACCCAAGACCTTCGCGAAGAACACCGACCGTCTCTACGCCACGGGCAGCAACGACGCCGTCAACGTCTACGACTACGGCAGCAAAGAGTGGGTCAAGACCCTCAAGGCGATCAAAGGTTTCACTTTTACGAATCCCGCCCGCATCTACCGCGAGAACGACGAGACGTTCTGGGTCTCGGACATCAGCAAGCGCACGCTGGTGAAGATGGGCGTATTCCGGGGCGAAATCCGCGAATACGAAGCGGTGAACCGGAACGTCGTCAAGGTACGGTCGGCGCAGACGCGCAGCGGCGAGGAGTGCGGCGGATTCTACGTCGATCTCCGGACGCACGAGATCGTGGAGGAGGCGGAGATCGAATAACGGTTTTTATGAAACCGGCAGACGAAAGGCGGGAGCGATGAGCTTCCGCCTTTATTATTGCCGGGAGGTGAGGGGCTACGGAAGCGGCGAGGGCCTTTCGCCGTAGAAAGTCCGGCGCTCGAAGATGTCGGCAGGGTAGCGGACATCGGAGAGGAAGAGCCCCTGAGCGGGCGCCCCGGCGCTCGAACGCGAGAGGTCGCGCGCAGCGACGATGGCCCGGAAATCCTCGGGCGCGTAGCGGCCGCGGCCGACGTCGACCAGCGTGCCGACCAACGCCCGGACCATGTTTCGCAGAAAGCGGTCGGCGCGGATCGTGAAACGCAGAACGCCCTGTGCGTCGACCGTCCAGTCGGCCCGCATGATGCGGCAGCGGTTGGTTCGGTTGTTGGAATTGAGCTTGGCGAAGGACGTGAAATCGTCGAACTCCGAGAGCATGGCCGCCGCCTCGTTCATCCGGTCGACGTCGAGCGGCACGTAGTACTGCCACGAGGCATGGCGCGTGAAGGGATTCTTACGGGGTTCGAGGTAGTAACGGTACTCGCGCTCGCAGGCATCGAAACGCGCATGGGCCCCGTCGTCCACGGGCGTGAGTGAATCGACGGCGATGTCGCCCGGCAACAGGAAGTCGAGCTTGCGAAGCAGCTTCGGGGCATCGGCCACGGGCTGCGCCGCGTCGAAATGCGCCACGTAATAGGAGGCGCTGACCCCCGTGTCGGTGCGGCCGGCACCGGTCAGAGAGACGGGCTCGCGCAGCAGGGTGGCGAGCGCCTGCTCCAACGTCTGCTGCACGGTAGGCATGTCGGGCTGCCGCTGCCACCCGAAGTAAGCGCCGCCGAGATAACGGAGTTCGAGAAAGTAACGCATAGCGAGAACGAAGGTACGAATAAGCGAGTGCAAAAACAAGTAAATTCGCCTTTGCCCAACGGGGAGTATCCGAAACGAAAGCGAAAATAGGGGAAATTCGGAGAAAAATTCCTATTTTTGCAAGGATGATTATATACCTTGATGTACCAACCCTCAAGAAAGTGAACAGTTTCGGCTTTCCGACCGAAGTCCCCTCCGAGGAGGGGATTTCAGGGGAGGGTCGGACCTGAATACGCGGCCGAAGGCCGCGAACTACAACGGTCGGATTTGAAAATAAAGGTCGAGAAACACTGGTACATCAAAGCATATAATCGGGTTTGCAAGAATAACAATCGGAAAAATGAAAGCAGCGATCATAGGCTACGGCAAGATGGGCCGCGAAATCGAACGGATACTCCTCGAACGCGGCCACGAGGCGGCGCTGATCGTCGACACGGAGAACGCCGCGGATCTGGATGCGGCCCACTTGGCGGGCATCGACGCGGCGATCGAGTTCACCACGCCGGCGACGGCCTACGGCAACATCCGCACCTGTCTGGAAGCGGGCGTGCCCGTGGTGAGCGGCACGACGGGCTGGACCGAGCGGCTGCCCGAGCTGCAGGCGCTCTGCCGCGAGCGGGGAGGAGCGATGTTCTACGCCTCGAACTACTGTCTGGGCGTGAACCTCCTGTTCCGCCTCAACCGCTCGCTGGCCGCCATGATCGAACGCCTCGATGCGGCCTACGACGTGCGGATCGAAGAGGTGCATCACACGCAGAAACTCGATGCCCCGAGCGGCACGGCCATCACGCTGGCCGAAGGGACGATCGGGGAGCTCTCGACCAAAAACGGCTGGGTGAACCATGCGCCCGGCATAGAACATGCCGCCAACCGGGTGGACGATCCCGCAGAGGCCGCGGCCGACCGGCTGGTCATCCGCTCCGTACGCGAAGCGGCCGTGCCGGGAACCCACACGGTCGTCTACGAATCGGCGGACGACATCCTCGAGCTGCGCCACACGATCAAGAACCGCCGCACGCTGGCCTACGGCGCCGTGGTGGCGGCCGAGTTCCTGCGCGGCAAGAAAGGCGTCTACGGCATGGAAGACCTGATGCAATAAAAAACGAGAAATCGCGTTGATTCGAACATGGAAAAACTCAGAAAGATACTCCGCAACAAGTGGGTGGGCTTCGGACTGGCCGCCACGCTCTACACGCTCTGGTTCGTGGTCTGGACCGGCAACCTCTGGCTGCTGCTGGGGCTGCCCCTGATCTACGACTTCTACATCTCGCACTGGTTCTACCGCCGCGTCTGGCACCGCAACGCCGAGCTGTGCGAACGCAGCAAGCTCTACAAGACCGTCTACGAATGGGTCAACGCCATCGTCTTCGCCACGATCGTGGCGTCGCTGGTGCATCTCTACGTCTTCCAGATGTACGTGATTCCCACCTCGTCGATGGAGCAGTCGCTGCTGGTGGGCGACTACCTCTACGTGAGCAAGGTAACCTACGGACCCCAGATGCCCAACACGCCGCTCTCGTTTCCGTTCGTACACCACACCATGCCCTTCTCGCAGACCAAGAAGTCGTTCTCCGACGCGATCCGCTGGGACTACCACCGCCTCAAGGGCCTGCGCAAGATCCGCCGCAACGACGTGGTGGTCTTCAACTTCCCGGCCGGCGATACCGTGCTGCTGGAGAATCAGGCCGTAACCTACTACGACGTGCTGCGCAGCTACGAAGCCTCCTTCGGCAAGGAGGAGGGGCGCCGCCAGCTCAACGACAACTACACGATCGTCAGCCGCCCGGTCGACAAACGCGAGAACTACATCAAACGCTGCATCGCCCTGCCGGGCGACACGCTCGAAGTACGCAACGGCGACGCATGGGTGAACGGAGCGCCGCAGGAACCCGTGCCGGGCACGCAGCACCAATACTTGGTGCAGGTAACCTCGCCCCTGACGCCCTACGCCATCGACAGGCTCGGCATCCGCGAATACTCGGGCAACCGCGTAGGCTACGACATGTTCCTCACGGAAGAGGCGGCCGAAGGGCTCCGCCGGCTGGACAACGTAACGATGGTCCGCCGCTACATCTGCCCCCCGAACACCGACGTATTCCCCCAGTGGGACGTTCCCCGCTGGAGTCAGGACAACTACGGTCCGATCTGGATTCCGCAGAAAGGCGCGACGGTGAAGCTCACGACCGACAACCTGCCCCTCTACCGCCGCATCATCGAAGTATACGAAGGCCACACGCTCGACGTGGAGGGCGACGAGATCCGGATCGACGGCGCGACGGCGACGGAGTACACCTTCGAGATGGACTACTACTGGATGATGGGCGACAACCGCCACAACTCGGCCGACTCGCGCTTCTGGGGCTTCGTACCCGAAGACCACATCGTGGGCAAGGCCTCGTTCGTGTGGCTGTCGCTCGAAGCCGACAAGTCGTTTCCGGCGAACATCCGCTGGCGCCGGCTCTTCAAAAAAGTGAAATAGGGAAGTGGCCGAAGACAGCTACCGGACGATCGAAGCGCCGGCCGAAGCAGCCTCGCGCGAACGCAGCAGCAAGTTCCTCGCCTACATCTACCCGGTGCAGAACGAGGAGCAGATACGCACGCACCTCGACGCCCTGCGCAAACGCTACTTCGACGCCACGCACCACTGCTATGCGTGGCGCTTGGGGCCGCGAGGCGAACGCTTCCGCGCCAACGACGACGGCGAACCCTCGGGTACGGCGGGCAAGCCGATACTGGGGCAGCTGCTGTCGAACGGCCTGACGGAGTGTCTGGTCGTCGTGGTCCGCTACTTCGGGGGCACGAAGTTGGGCGTGCCGGGGCTGATCGCCGCCTACCGCGAAGCGGCGGCCGAGGCGATCGCCGCAGCCACGGTGGTCGAACGCACGGTGGACCGGCGGATCACGGTGGATTTCCCCTATGAGGCGATGAACGGCATCATGCGGGCGGTCAAGGAGTGTCAGCCCGAGATTCGGGCCCAGCGCTTCGACAACCTCTGCACGCTGGAGCTGGCGATCCGCGAAAGCCGCGCGGACGAACTGGAAGAGCGGCTGCGAAAAGCCGGAGGCAGCGTCGCGGACGAACTGGAAGAGCGGCTGCGAAAAGCCGGAGGCAGCGTCGCGGACGAACTGGAAGAGCGGCTGCGAAAAGCCGGAGGCAGCGTTGCGGACGAACTGGAAGAGCGGCTGCGAAAGGCCGGAGGCAGCGTTGCGGACGAACTGGAAGAGCGGCTGCGAAAAGCCGGAGGCAGCGTCGCCGACGAATGAAAAATGAAAAATCAAGAACCGAAAATGTTTATCCCGAAATACGAACTCTTCGAGCCGCAGGCGGCGACCCGTCCTCGCGATTTTGCGGATAAACAGATCCGAACAAGGCCGTTTTCCCGATGAAACACGAAAACAGCATCCGCATTCAGGGAGCGCGGGTACACAACCTCAAGAACATCGACGTCGAGATCCCGCACGACAAGTTGGTCGTGGTAACGGGTCTTTCGGGCTCGGGCAAGTCGACGCTGGCATTCGACACGATCTTCGCCGAAGGGCAGCGCCGCTACGTGGAGAGCCTTTCGGCCTACGCGCGGCAATTTCTGGGCAAGATCGGCAAACCCGATGTCGACCTCATCACGGGCATCGCCCCCGCCATCGCCATCGAACAGAAAGTCAACACGCGCAACCCCCGTTCGACGGTGGGCACGACGACCGAGATATACGACTATCTGAAGCTGCTCTTCGCCCGCATCGGCCGGACCTGCTCGCCCGTCTCAGGTCAGGAGGTGCGCTGCTACAGCGTCGACGACGTGGCGGCCCGCATCCTGGCACTCGACGAAGGGAGCCGCGTCGTCATTGCGGCGCCGATTCTTCTCTCCGAAGGGCAGGGGCTGATCGAGAAGCTGACGCTGCTGCTCTCCGACGGACTGATGCGCGTATGGACCGGCGGCGAAGTGCGCCTGATCGAAGACATACTGCCCGGGATCGGGCCCGAGACGCGGGCCGAAGATCTTTATGCAGTCGTAGACCGCCTGCGCACGTCGAAAGACGACGACATGCAGACCCGTGTACGCGACTCCGTGGCGAGGGCCTTCTCCTACGGCGACGGACGCTGCCTGCTGATCGGCGAGGGGGGCGTCGAAGAGTTCTCCTCGCGCTTCGAAGCCGACGGCATCGAATTCGAACCTCCGACGGAGCATCTTTTCAGCTTCAACAACCCGTTGGGAGCCTGTCCCCGCTGCGAGGGCTACGGCAAGGTGGTGGGCATCGATGAAGATCTCGTCATTCCGGACAAGAGCAAGACCGTATACGAAGACGCCATAGCCTGCTGGCGCGGCGAGACGATGCGCCGCTGGAAAGAGAAGCTGGTGGAGAACGCCTGCAAGTTCGATTTCCCGATCCACACGCCGTTCCATGCCCTGACGCCCGAGCAGAAGCGGCTGCTGTGGCGCGGCAACGAATACTTCCACGGACTGGACGACTTCTTCGCCTACATCGACTCGGAGCGGCGCAAGATCCAGTTCCGCGTGATGAAGGCCCGCTACACGGGCAAGACCCTCTGTCCCGAGTGCGGCGGCTCGCGCCTGCGCAAGGAAGCGCTCTACGTACGGGTCGGAGACCGCAACATCGCGGAGCTGGCAGCGATGCCGGTGGACGAGCTGATCGCCTTTTTCGGCGCGCTCGAACTCGACGCCCACGACGCGAAGACCGCAGCCCGCATTCTGGTGGAGATCCGCAACCGCCTGCAATACCTCTCGGACGTAGGGTTGGGCTACCTGACCCTCGACCGACTGTCGTCGACCCTCTCGGGCGGCGAGAGCCAGCGCATCAACCTCTCGACCTCGCTGGGCAGCAACCTCACGGGATCGCTCTACATACTGGACGAACCCTCGATCGGCCTGCACCCGCGCGACACGAACCGCCTGATCAAGGTCCTCGGACAACTGCGCGACATGGGCAACACGGTGATCGTGGTGGAACACGAGGAGGAGGTGATCCGCGCGGCCGACTGGATCGTCGACATCGGCCCCCGGGCGGGCGACCACGGCGGCGAAGTGGTCTTCAGCGGCCCGATACCGCAGCTGCTGGAAGACCGGAAGAGCCTCACGGCCGACTACCTGACGGGACGCCGCAAAATCGAACCTCCCGCCACGGCCCGCGGCTGGAGCCGCTCGATCGTCATACGCGGAGCCCGCGAAAACAACCTCCGCAACATCGACGTCCGCATTCCGTTAGGCGTCATGACCTGCATCACGGGCGTGAGCGGCAGCGGCAAGTCGTCGCTGGCCAAAGGAATCCTCTATCCTGCGCTGCGGCGCCAACTTTTCGACACGGGGGCCAAGCCGGGCGACTTCGACGGACTGGAAGGCGACACGGGGCTGCTCAAGTCGGTGGAGATGGTCGACCAGAACCCCATCGGCCGCTCGTCGCGCTCCAATCCGGTAACCTACATCAAGGCCTACGACGAAATACGCAAGCTCTTCTCCGACCAACCCTATGCCAAGCACAACGGCCTGACGCCGGCCCACTTCTCGTTCAACACGGCGGGCGGCCGCTGCGAAGAGTGTCAGGGCGAAGGCGTCATCAAGGTCTCGATGCAGTTCATGGCCGACGTGGAGCTGGTGTGCGAAGCGTGCGGCGGCCGCCGCTTCCGCGACGAAGTGCTCGAAGCCAAATACCGCGGCAAGACGATCTGCGACGTGCTGGAGATGACCGTCGACGAAGCGATCGCCTTTTTCGGCGCCGACGACAAGCAGGCCACGTGCCGCCGCATCGTCGAACGCCTGCAACCGCTGCAGGACGTGGGGCTGGGCTACATCCGGCTGGGACAGTCGTCGTCGACCCTCTCGGGCGGCGAGAGCCAGCGCGTGAAGCTGGCCTCGTTTCTGACCAAAGAGAAGTCGGACGGCAACGTGATGTTCATCTTCGACGAACCGACGACGGGTCTTCACTTCCATGATATCTCGAAGCTGCTGGCGGCCTTCGAGGCGCTGATCGCCAAAGGCCACACGATCGTGGTGGTGGAACACAACATGGACATCATCAAATGCGCCGACTGGGTGGTCGACCTCGGCCCCGAAGCGGGCACGGGAGGCGGCGATCTGGTATTCGAAGGTACGCCCCGCGAACTGGAGCAGTGCCCCGCGAGCCATACGGGCCGATATCTTCGGTTACGCACCAAACTGTAAATCATGGAGTTCTCCACTTACACGCTGCCGAACGGCATTCGGGGCATCCACCGTCAGGTGCGGGGTGCGGTAGCCCACTGCGCGCTGGTCATCGGCGCCGGCAGCCGCGACGAACGCCCCGGCGAGTACGGGCTGGCCCACCTGACGGAACACGCCTTTTTCAAGGGGACTCAGCGCCGCCGGGCCTGGCAGGTCAACTGCCGGCTGGAGAATCTGGGCGGCGAGCTGAACGCCTTCACGACCAAAGAAGAGACGACGATTCATGCCACGACGCTGCGCGGCGACTTCGTGCGGGCGGCGGAACTCATTGCCGACGTGGCGTTCCGCTCGACCTATCCCGAGCATGAACTGGAACGCGAAAAGGAGGTGATCGTCGACGAGATCAACACCTACAAGGATTCGCCGGCCGACCTGATTTACGACACGTTCGAAGATCTGATTTTCGAAGGTTCGGAACTGGGACACAACATCTTGGGCAACAAATCCTCCCTGATGCGCCACGACGGCGACGCCATTCGCGCCTTCACGGCCCGCACCCACACGACCGACCGCATGGTCTTCTCGTCGATCGGCAACTTCTCGGCCCGCACGGCCGAAGCCGTAGCCCTGCGCTACTTCGGGGAGCAGGGAGCCACGGTACGCGGATTTGAAAGGATAGCGCCGCCGCCGGTGGCGCCGTTCGAGAAGAGCGCAACCAAACATACCCACCAGAGCCACTGCATCATCGGCAACCGCGCCTGCGGCATCGACGACGAAAGGCGGTTACCTTTATCCCTATTGGTCAACCTGTTAGGCGGTCCCTCGGCCAACTCGCTGCTCAACGTCGAGATCCGCGAAAAACACGGCCTTTCGTACAACATCGAAGCCACCTACACGCCCTACGGCGACAGCGGGGTCGTGGCAATTTACTTCAGCTCGGAGCATGCCAACGAAGCGCAGTGCATCGAACTGATAGAGAAGCAACTGCGGCGTCTGCGCACCGAACCGCTCTCGCCGCGCCGCCTCTCGATGGCCAAAAAACAATTCATCGCCCAGCTGGCGATTTCGAGCGAGAGCAACGAGAGCTACATGCTCAGCGCCGGCAAGAGCCTGCTGACGCACGGCGAGGTAGACACGATGGAGCAGGTCTACGCCAAGATCCGCGCCCTGACGGCCGCACAACTCACCGAAGCGGCCGAAGCGGTATTCACGGGAATGTCTCGACTAATTTACAGATAGTTATGAAAGAAGTTATTGTGGTACTGCTGGACCGGTTCGCCGACTGGGAAGCGGCCTTTCTGGCCCCGGCGCTGCGCGGAGGCACGATGCCGAGACGCCAGGGATATTGCGAAGTGAAATACCTGACGCCCGACGGCCGGGCGGTCCGTTCGATCGGCGGCCTGCAGGCGACGCCGGACTATGCGGCGGGCGAGCTGCCGGCTGCATGCGCGGGGCTGATCCTTGCGGGCGGCATGGGCTGGGATGCCCCCGAAGCCGCGAAGATCGTCCCGCTGGTCGAAGAAGCGCGGCGACGCGGCCTGCTGGTAGGGGCGATCTGCAACGCCGTTTCGTTTCTGGCGGCGCACGGCTTTCTGAACGACGCACGCCACACGGGCAACACGCTGGAAATGTTGCAACAGTGGGGCGGCGACAACTACACGGGAGCGGCGCGCTACGAAGAGAAGCAAGCCGTACGCGACGGCAACCTCGTAACGGCCAACGGCTCGGGCTATCTGGAATTCACGCGCGAATGTCTGCTGGCCTTAGGCGCCGACACGCCCGAAGCGATCGCATCGTCGTATGCGTTCAACAAACACGGATTCTACAAGGAGTAGCATGGACGCCCTCGAACGCTACGTCCGCGAACACACGGAGCCCGAAGAGGAGTTGCTCCGGGAGCTCGAGCGCGAGACGCACCAACGCATGATCGCCCCGCGAATGCTCTCGGGGCATGTGCAGGGACGCTTGCTGAAAATGCTTGTGCGCATGCTCCGGCCGCAACGCGTGCTGGAGATCGGCACCTTCACGGGTTACTCGGCGCTCTCGATGGCGGCAGGGCTGGAAGAAGGGGCGCAGCTGGAGACGATCGAGGTGGACGACGAACTGGAAGAACTGGCGCAGAGCTACTTCGACCGCTCGCCCCACGGCCCGAAAATCCGTCTCCACATCGGCTCGGCGCTCGACGTCGCGCCGACCTTAGGCACGCGATTCGACCTTGTATTCATAGACGGCGACAAACGCGAATACCCGGCCTACTACCGGATGCTGATGGGCGACGACGGAGGCGAGGCGCTGGTACGCAGCGGAACGATCCTTATAGCCGACAACATCCTGTGGTCGGGTAAAGTAGCGGAACCCGTGGCGCACAACGACCGCCACACGCAAGCCTTGCTGGAGTTCAACCGCATGGTGGCGGACGATCCGCGGGTGGAGAATGTGATCGTGCCGATCCGCGACGGACTGAACTTGATCCGGGTGAAATAGGGGAGTGCGCCCGGAATGGAGCGTTCGCGGCGGCCGGACGCAGCCTGCGGAGCGAGCGATGGCGATGTCCGCGCCGGAAGGAGACTGCGGCTCGTCCCGTTAAGAACGAGGTTTTATAAATTGACACTTGCCCTGCAGATTACGGCTTTGCCGGGGAGAGGCGGCGGAAGTGGTTGGAAGCAAAAACGAACAGAGATGGAAATCAAGGAATTGCAAGAGAGGGTCGACGCGTGGATCAAGGAGTACGGCGTACGCTACTTTTCGGAGCTGACCAACATGGCGTGTCTTACCGAAGAAGTGGGGGAGCTGGCCCGCGTGGTGGCGCGCCGTTACGGCGACCAGTCGTTCAAGGCGGGCGAGAACGAGAATCCGGCCGACGAAATGGCCGACGTGCTGTGGGTGTTGGTCTGCCTGGCGAACCAGACGGGCGTAGACCTCACGGCCGCCCTCGAAGCCAACTTCGCCAAGAAAACCGCCCGCGACAAGGAACGCCACAAGGCGAACGAGAAGCTGGGGTCCCGAAATTGACTGCCCCGATATAGGGTTTGCGAACACGGCCGTTCAACCCGACTTGCCGCAACGAGAAGCCCCGTCCGAAGCCGAGAGCATTCGGACGGGGCTTTTTGGATCGGGAAAGCGGCGGAATCAACCGTTTCGAGCCGGTTGCCCGAGTGTCGAAATCTCCACGATCTTCAACGGCACGACCCGCTCGAAGAAGCGCCGATCGGCCTCGGAGAGCTTGGCGTAGGGGATTCCGGTCTGCTGCTCGGCCCATGCAACGCGTGCCTGTCGGAATCCCTCCTCCAACGACTGCTGCACCTGAAGATAGACCCCGTAGGGAGCATTCGACGCAACCGCCAACGACACCACGCCCTCGCTGACGGGGCAAGTTACCGTCGTGCCGTCGCGCTCGAAGTCGACCGGCCGCCGGTCGGCACCCTCCGTTATGAAACACCCGACGAGCGCCGTCAGCTCCTCGGCATCGACCGCCAACTGCCGGTTCAACGGCCCGGCCATCATCCTCCCCTCGTCATCGACCGACACCAACAGGAGATTCCGCCTCCGAACGGCGATCTTACCGGGGTCGGCGGGGAACTCTGCATCGTCCGCCACGGCCACGACCTCCGTGGCGACCCGAATGCCGCCGACCGCAACCTGTGGCTTGGGCGGCAGCAAGCGACCGACCCGCTGCGCCTCGGTTACGTACGACACCCGAAACAACGAAACCCGTCGCAGCACCTCCTTCACGGCGGAGATCAGTTCGAGGGGAGTTCGCGGAGCCGCCGCAAGGCAGACGCATAACCGGGAACGTTCCTCGGCGGAGCGTGCATCGCGGAACTCCGTCAGCCGCTTTTCGAGTTCGGAAAAAGAGAGCGACTTCGGATCGTCGTCCACCGAGACCGAATGATCGGAGCCGATGAAGAGAGTCAGCGTGTCGCTGCGGAACTGCGAACCGATAAGCCGGATCCCGGAATCCCCGGAAGCAGAAAGTTTCGCCCGCACTTCCGAGACGGGAACTTCCGGATCGGCCGCAGAGCCCTGCTCATCGGGCCCGGGCATCCGGACCGTGAAACTGCATAGCATCATCATGCCCGCCACCACGGGGAGGGCTGCACCGAGCCGCCAAGCGGCATAAGGGCGCTTCTGAAATCGAGTCATCATGGCAAATCTGTTTTTAGTGAGTGAATGATTCAACCCGCAGGCCATATCCGGATTATAGCCGAAGAGCTGATGGAACAGGACGGATCGGTATTCGGTCAGGTCGCAGCCCGAGTCGAGGGCGTCGCGGTCGGCCTCCCACTCGTGGACCTCCGCGAGCCATCGTCCGGCCGCCCGGATGAACGGATCGAACCACCAGACGCACCTTACGGCCTCGACCGCGAGCCGCTCCAGCGAATGACGATGCCGCACGTGGCTTGCCTCGTGGCACAGCACGATCGCACGCCGCCGGCCCTCGTACCCGTCGCCCAAATAGATCGTGCGCAGGAACGAGAAAGGGGTTTCGATCGCCGGACTTTCGGCCAGCACGTAGGCCCCGCAAGCGGTGAGCCGCGCACTCCGACGCAGCCGGACGATGGCGACGATCCGGCGGACGAAAGCCCCGACGGAGAACAAGACGACGAGGAAGTATGCTCCGATGAAAAAGCTGCGACCGAGCCGCGGCCATGCGATGCTCCGGGATGCCGGCAGATCCTGTGCCGGAGCGGACGATCGGAACGTCTGCGCGGGCAGCGTTGCGACCGTGAGCTCCGGTCGGACGATCGGCACTCTCTTTTCAACCCCCGGGCGGGAAGGGTATACGGGGATTCGCAATGCCGGAATCAGCACCGCCAACACAACGGCGCCGACCAGATAGCGGCGGCTCCACGCAAAAGAGATTTTGCGGTGCAGCGCCAGCCGGTAGAACGACATCAGCAAGCAACTGCAAAAGAGCGTTTCCAGCAGATAGAGCAGGGGCGATTTCATATCCCGAAAGATTATTTGCGCTCGCGAAGCATTTCGAGAATGGCATCGGTCTCCTCGACGGAGAGCGCCCGGTTCTCCGAGAAAAACGACACCAGCCGGCTCACCGAACCGCCGAAAAAGTCGTTCAACACCGTATTCATGTAACGGCGCGCATAGTCGTTCTTCGAGATAGTGGGGTAGTACTCGTAAGTTTTGCCATAGGCCTTGTGATCCGCGAAGCCTTTCTTTTCGAGAATGCGGACGATAGTCGAAACCGTATTGTAGGCCGGGCGGGGTTCCTCCAGCGAGGCGAGAATGTCGTGCACCACGGCGGCTCCGCGGCTCCACAATACCTGCATGATCTCCAGCTCGGCACGCGTAAGCTCCTGCGGACGATTTTTTGAAACGGATACCATAACTATATTTTTAGTTGATTATCGTACCGCAAACATACAACTAATATTTTAGTTATACAACTAAAAACATAATATTTTTCGTCGGAGAACAAAAATCCCCCTCGCAAGGGGATAGGAGCGGGGCTGGACCGAGCGCGCACAAGGGAGAAACGGGCAGGCGGGCAGGGCAAAGCGAGCGAACAGAGGTCGAAGCGATAGAAAAGGAGCGGGGGGGGGTAAGGGAAAGAAAGCAGGTCAGATGAAAAGAAGGGAGTAAAGCAAGAGCCGGAGAGGGGCAGGAAAATAGCGGACCGGACCGACGATCGGGCCGAAAAGCGACGAAGCCGGAATTACCCGGCTTCGTCGCTTGTGAATACTCTTACTATTTCAAATAATTTTGCACGACGGCAACGATCGGTTCGGACAATTTATAGATGTCGCTCAACGATTCGATGAGATGCTTGGTGCCGACCTTGTTTTCATCGAAAGTCTCGACATATTTTTTCCCGCCATTGAAATGCAAGCGGCAAATCGGTTTGCGATTGTTGTCGTCGAAGAGAATACCGAAGTATGAAATCGTATCCCGATCTACCACGCGATTCAGATCGACGATATTGCAAAGTATCGCCCGAACGATATAAAAACCCTGCAACTCCTCCTCGGTCGTTACGATGCGATTCTCCTCGGCAGGAGCGTCATTTTCGACAACAGCACCCGTTTCCGTCTTTGCCTCGGTCTTATTATCGACAACGGTATCCGAAGAGATAGCCGATTTAAGCCGATCGTTCATATAATCGTTCGTATACTGGATGAACGCCTGTTTGACGATAGCCCGGAATTGTTCGAGAATGGCATCGGTAAAACGCCCCGGATATACCGGACGAGCGAAGTACTTTACGAACTCGTCCGTCGGCTCATTCACCTCCCGGACGATCGCATTGCGAATTTCATTGGTATATTTCAGTTCGCTGGCCGTATTGAGGATGGAATCGACATCGAAATAACTTTTGTGGAATTCCCGAAGTTTCTCGACCTGAGTTTCCCGGTAACGCTCCATGTTGAACTCGAAAAACGGTTTCTCATCCATTTTATTCTGCTCGACCAAATCGGTATAGAAGCGGTAAACGATGCCATTCGTCAAGATACCGAAACGCGCTTTCGAGACATGGAAATACCGAAACAACTGTCCGTTGTGGGAATTCAAATCCTCTTTCCAATGCTTGCATTCAACGAGAATAGCCGGTGCGCCGTCCTTATGAATGGCATAGTCGATCTTCTCGCCTTTCTTGATTCCGACATCGCAAGTGAATTCCGGAATGACTTCCGTCGGATCGAAAACATCGTATCCTAACGTCTGAATAAAGGGCATTATGAATGCCGTCTTCGTAGCTTCTTCGGTCGAGATGTTATCCTTCAACTTGATAACACGTTCGCTCAAAAGTTTGATCTGGTCTTTGAAATCCATGATTGCGTTTGGGTTGATTTATCCAAAACAAATATAAATAAAAAATTGGATAATGCAAAAAAACGGCACCCTCCTTTCGGAGGGTGCCGGAGAGAAACAAGGACGCCGACTATTCGAGCTTGAGGTCCTTTTTGATGCCCTCGATCTTGGCGTCGAGGGAGGCGAGGGTAGCGTCGAAGTCGTCGACGGAAGCCAGAGGAGCCTTGACGCCGAAGTAGAACTTGATCTTGGGCTCGGTGCCCGACGGGCGGACGGAGACGAGCGTACCGTCCTCGGTGAACCACTGCAAGACGTTGCTCTTGTCCTGCTCGATAGGCGTCTTCGAACCGCTCTTCAGATCGGTCTGCTCGAGCGAGAGGAAGTCGTTGATCCGCACGACGGGCGAGCCGAGGATCGTCTTGGGCGGGGTAGCGCGGAAGTCGACCATCATCTTCTGGATCAGCTCGGCGCCCTCCTTGCCCTTGCGGACGACCGAAACGAGGCCCTCGCGGAAGAAGCCGTACTTGACGTAGAGCTCCTGCAACCACTCGTAGAGCGTGAGGCCCATCGTATCCATAGCCCAGGCGGCCGCCTCGGCCGCGAGCGAACAAGCCGACACGGCGTCCTTGTCGCGGACGTAGTCGCCGGCGAGGTAACCGAACGACTCCTCGCCGCCGCCGATATACTTGGCTTTGCCCTCGTTCTCGCGGATGATCTTGGCGATGTACTTGAAGCCCGTGAGGCAGTCGTAGCACTTGACGCCGAAATGCTGGGCGACGGCGTTGGCCATCTGCGAAGTAACGATGGTCTTGACGACGTACTGCTTGCCGTCGAGTTTGCCGAGCTCGGCCCAGCGGGTGAGCTGGTAGCTCATCAACAAAACGAGGGTCTGGTTGCCGTTCAGAAGGACGTATTCGCCCTTCTTGTTGCGCAAAGCGACGCCGATACGGTCGGAGTCGGGGTCGGTGGCCAACACGAGGTCGGCACCCTCCTTCGCGGCGAGGTCGATGGCCATCGACATGGTTTTGCGCTCCTCGGGGTTGGGCGACTCGACGGTGGGGAAGTTGCCGTCGACGACCGACTGCTCCTTGACCATGATGACGTTGGTGAAGCCGAACTTCTTCAAGGAAGCGGGCACGAGGCGCACGCCGGCGCCGTGCATGGGCGAATAGACGATCTTCATGTCGTGGTGCTTGCGGACGCACTCGGGCGAGAGGGAGAGCTCGTGGACCTTATCGAGATAGATCTCGTCGAACTTCTCGTCGAGGATGGTGATGTTGCCGGGGTTCTTGCCGGTGAGGATCATGTCGACGTCGGTGATCTTCTCGACCTCGGCGATGATGTTCTTGTCGTGCGGCGCGGTAACCTGCGAACCGTCGGTCCAGTAAGCCTTGTAACCGTTGTACTCCTTAGGGTTGTGCGATGCGGTAACGACGACGCCCGAGTGGCATTTCAACTCGCGGATGGCGAAGCTCAACTCGGGCGTGGGACGCAAGGCGTCGAAGAGGAAGACGTCGAAGTCGTTCGAAGCGAAGATATCGGCGACGCGCTCGGCGAACATGCGCGAATTGTTGCGGCTGTCGTGCGCGACGGCGACGCGGATGCGCTCGCCCGCGAAGTTCTTCCTCAAGTAGTTGGCCAGACCCTGCGTGGCGGCGCCCACCGTATAGATATTCATGCGGTTGGAACCCACGCCCATGATGCCGCGAAGACCGCCCGTACCGAATTCCAAATCCTTGTAAAAGGATTCCACGAGCTCCTTCATGTCGTTGTCGATCAAATATTTGACCTGCTTCTTGGTCTCCTCGTCGTAGTGTCCGTCGAGCCAACCCTGTGCTTTTTCGAGCACCAATCGTTCTACTTCGTTTGCCATAAGAATCATTAGTTTTATTTATAGTTCATGGTCGAATCGCTCCAAAAAATTTATATGCAAATATAAGAAATAAAATTCGATTATTCAATATCAGCGAGTTAAAATTTCGGGGCCGGAAAACGTTGTTTTTCTATATATAAAAAAAGAACATATGCAACCGATTTCCGAAGATTTTTCTGCGAATTTATTCACAACTTTGTCGCATCAAAAACAGTGCAACACCCCGATCATGCTCGACAACCCGCAGACATATAACGATATGTGGCAAAACTGTCTGGACCGCATCCGAACGCAGACCTCCGCCGAAGAGTTCCGCAAGTGGTTCCAGCCCATCGTACCGCTCGAATTCGACGGCACGACCCTGCGTCTGCGGGTACCCAACGAGAGCTACGTGCATCAGATCGAGAAGAACTACATTCCCTTTCTGAAGCCGATCATTTCGCAACTCTACGGTCAGCAGACCCGGCTCCACTACGCCGTGCCGCGTGCTGCGGCGCCCGTAGCCGTGGCGGCCGACGCCGACACGACGGCGATCTCGCGATTCAATACGCAGACCGACACCGCAAATATAAAGAATCCTTTCGTGATTCCGGGTCTGAAGAAGATAATCATCGACCCGCAGCTCAATCCGAACCTCACGTTCGGCAGCTTCATCGAAGGAGAATGCAACCGCCTGGCCCGCTCGGCGGGCATGTCCGTGGCGGTGAATCCGGGCAACACGCCCTTCAACCCCCTATATATATATGGAGATTCGGGGCTGGGAAAGACCCACATCGTACAAGCCATCGGCCACGAAGTGCGGCAACGCCACCCGGAACTGCAGGTGCTCTACGTCTCGATGAACAAGTTCCAAGCCCAGTTCCAGACGGCCTACAAGAACGGCGAGATTCCGGACTTCATCCATTTCTACCAGATGATCGACGTGCTGATCATCGACGACATTCAGGAACTGACGGGCAAGACGGGCACGCAGAACGCGTTCTTCAACATCTTCAACCACCTGCAGCTGGCGGGCAAGCAGCTGATTCTGACGTCGGACAAGCCCCCCGTGGAGCTGAAAGACATCGAACAACGTCTGCTGACCCGCTTCAAGTGGGGACTTTCGGCGCGCCTCGACACCCCCGACTACGAGACGAAGCTCAAGATCATACGCGCCAAAGCCCAACGTCTCGGAGCCCAGATCTCGGACGAAGTGGCGGCCTACCTTGCGGACAACATTTCGGCCAACGTCCGCGAAATAGAAGGAGCCCTCTCGTCGTTGGTGGCCAACGCCTCGTTTCTGGGCCGCAAAATCACCCCGACGCTGGCCAAAGAGATCCTGAAAGTCTACGTGAAACTCTACCAAAAAGAGATCACCATAGACCACATCATCGACGTGGTATGCAAGCACCTGAACCTTGATTTCGACCGTTTCAACTCCACGGAGCGGACCCGCGAAATCGCGCAGGCCCGGCAAATCGCGATGTACCTTGCCAAACAACACACCAAAGCGCCCCTGACGACCATCGGCGCCTCGATCGGCGGCCGCAACCATGCCACGGTGCTCCACTCGTGCAAGGCGGTAACGAACCTGCTGGAAACCGACAAGAACTTCCGCCACCAAGTGGAAGAGATCGAGAAAAAAGTACTGGCCCACTAAAAGGGGCCCGAGCGAGGGGGGGGGCTGAGACGAGACCCATGCGAGGGACCGAGAGCAGGGGGAGCATGAGACGGACCCATGCGAAGGACCGAAAGCAGGGGGAGCATGAGACGAGACCCATGCGAAGAACCGAGAGCAAGGGGAGCATGAGACGAGACCCATGCGAAGAACCGAGAGCAAGGGGAGCATGAGACGGACCCATGCAAAGAACCGAGAGCAGGGGGGGGGCATAGAAAAGAAGCTGAACCGAAGCCCGGAAATCTTGAAAAAGGCTCCCCGAGCCCCCGTGAACGAAAAAAACGAAAGGTTGCGACGCGAGAGTTGCGACCTTTTTTGTAACTTCGGGGCATGGATCAACCCAAGATCGAACGTCTGCTGCGCCTGATGAAGCTCCTGACGGCCAACACGACCTACACGGTCGACCAGTTGGCCGCACGTCTTGCGATGTCGCGCCGCACGATCTACCGCTACATAGACACCTTTCGCGAAGCTGGCTTCGTGATTAAGAAAACGGGCGACTGCATCCGCCTGGACAAAGAATCGCCCCATTTCCGCGACATCTCCCAACTGGTCCATTTCACGGAAGAAGAAGCCGTGATTCTGAAGAGTGCGATCGAGAATATCGACGACACGAACCTCCTGAAACAAAACCTCAAGCGCAAACTATACTCGGTCTACGACAACAAGACGCTGGCCGACACCGTCGTACGAGGCAAAAACGCACCCAACATCCGCCACCTGCTCGAAGCGATCGAAGAGGGGCGCCAAGCGATACTGCACGGCTACCAATCGGCCCACGGAGGAGAAGTCCGCGACCGCTGCGTCGAGCCCTTCGCCTTTACGACCAACTATCTGCAAGTGTGGTGCTACGACCCCGAAGACGGACGCAACAAACTGTTCAAGACCTCGCGCATCGGCGCGGTAACTTTGGGCGACGCGTGGCGACACGGCCCGGAACACCGCGAAGGCTTCATCGACGCGTTCCGCCTGCACGGCGAACGCCGCACGCGGGTACGTCTCGAATTAGGGATGCTGGCCTACAATCTGCTGTGCGAAGAGTACCCGCTGGCCGAACGAGACGTCCGACAGGCAGGGGAGGGACGCTGGCTTCTGGACACCGAAGTAGCGGGCATGGCGGGCATCGGGCGCTTCGCGGTGGGGCTGCTGGACGACATCCGCCTGATCGACGCTCCGGAACTGGAAGCCTATCTGCGCCGCTACATGACCGAAAACGCCCTCTGAAACCTGCCTTATGGAGATCCGCTCACTGGCCCATACCGATTTCGACACGCTCTACGAAGCGTTCGCCGCGGCATTCGCCGACTATGAGATTCACCCGGGTCGCGAAGAACTGCGCAAGATGCTCCGACGCCGCGGCTTCGTCCCCGAACTTTCGTACGCGGCATTCGACGGCGACCGCATCGCCGCCTTCACGTTCAACGGCATCGGCCTGCGCGACGGTCTGCCGACCGCCTACGACACGGGAACGGGCACGCTGCCGGCCTACCGCGGACAAGGACTGGCATCGCGGATCTTCACCGACTCGATCCCGCATCTGCGGGCGGCGAAGATCGCCCGCTACCTTCTGGAAGTGCTCCGACACAACCCGGCGGCCCTTGCCGTATACCGCAAAATGGGATTCGAAACGACGCGCGAATTCCACTATTTCCGTCAAGAAAAACGGCTGGTAACACGGCCGTCGAAATCTCCGGCATTTCCCAGCACGATCCGCCCGCTGGATCCTGTCGCAGCGTGCCGGATGTCCGAGTTCCGCGATTTCCGCCCCTCGTGGCAAAACGACGACGATTCGATCGTCCGGGCAGGCAGCGACCTGCTCGGCTTCGGTCTTTACCGCGACGATCGGCCGCTGGGCTACTGCATCTGCGAACCCGCGACGGGCGACATCGCGCAACTGGCCGTGGATCCCCGCTACCGCCGGCAAGGCATCGCCTCGGCGCTTCTCCGCCACGCCCTCGACGCGATCGAAGCCGAGACGATCAAGATAATCAACACGGAGACCGCCTACGAACCGCTCGCCCGATTTCTCCGCACGCTGAACATCCCGCTTGCCGGAAACCAATACGAGATGATGCGGGAACTCTGACTTGGCGGTCGGGAGGATTTTTCATTTTTATTCCAAATTTTTTCAAGCCGTGTCATAACCTGACACGCAGAGGCCGTTCCTTTGCAACGTGAAAGGTTTCGGAAAGCCGAAGCGGAGGCGAACCGGTCGCCTGCCGCCGAGACGAGAAACCGCGAGAAAAACGAACCTGAAAAAAGAGACGAAACGATGGGAACAGCCTACAAAATCCGATGCCGCCACTGCGGCGCCCGATTCGACCACTACACCCAACCCGGCTACGGCCTGCTGGCCCCCTGCACGGGATGCGGCGAATATGTCGAAACCCAGACGGCGATCCGCTGTCCTGCATGCCGCAAGAAACTCAACGCCACGCAAGAAGAGTTCAACGCACAAGTGGAAGTAACCTACGAATGGGATTGAACCGCAAAAAAGTGGGACGCGACACGACGGACGAAAAAGAATTTTTATTACCTTTGTAAAAGGTGGGGTATGCTTCGACCGCTCCGAAAAAAACTCGGACGACGAGCCCGCCCCGGCCGAACGAACCCGTTTTTTGTCGACGACCATGATGAAACTGCAACCGGGAGACCAAGCTCCCGACTTCCGATCGACCACGCAAGAGGGAGAACCCCTGACGCTGGCCGACCTGCGCGGAGAGCGGACGATCCTCTACTTCTACCCGAAAGACGACACCCCGGGCTGCACGCTCGAAGCGAAGAGCCTGCGCGACGGTCGCGAAGAACTGGCACGGCATGGATTCCGCATCGTGGGCGTAAGCCCCGACAGCGAGAAGTCGCACCGGAACTTCTGCGCCAAGCACGACCTGAACTTCACGCTGCTGGCCGACACGGACCACTCGGTGGCCGAAGCCTACGGCGTATGGGGCGAGAAGTCGATGTACGGCCGCAAGTACATGGGCATCCTGCGCACGACCTTCGTCCTCGACGCCGAAGGCCGCATCGAGAAGATATTCGACAAGGTGGACACCAAGAACCACTACCGACAGATTCTGGACTCGTATCTCCAGCTGAATCTGAAGTAGACGAAAAAAACGACGAACAATCAAAAAAAAGGAACGATAATGGCAGAAAAAACACAAGCGAACCCGGACAAGCTGAAAGTCTTGAACGCGGTAATGGAGAAGATAGAAAAAGACTTCGGCAAGGGGTCGATCATGCGCATGAACAGCACCGAGGTGAACGACATCCCCGTCATTCCGACGGGCTCGATCACCCTCGACATGGCGCTGGGCGTAGGCGGCTATCCGAAAGGCCGCGTGATCGAGATCTACGGTCCCGAGTCATCGGGCAAGACGACGCTGGCGATCCATGCCATCGCCGAAGCGCAGAAGACGGGCGGCATCGCAGCGTTCATCGACGCGGAACATGCGTTCGACAGCTTCTATGCCCAGAAACTGGGCGTCGACGTGGACAACCTGCTGATCTCGCAGCCCGACAACGGCGAACAGGCCCTCGAAATCGCCGACTCGCTGATCCGCTCGAGCGCCATCGACATCATCGTCATCGACTCCGTGGCGGCGCTCACGCCCAAAGCCGAAATCGAAGGCGAGATGGGCGACTCGAAGATGGGCCTGCAGGCCCGCCTCATGTCGCAGGCCCTGCGCAAGCTGACGTCGAGCATCTCGAAGACCAAGACGGTCTGCATCTTCATCAACCAGCTGCGCGACAAGATCGGCATCGTCTACGGCAACCCCGAGACGACGACTGGCGGCAACGCCCTGAAGTTCTATGCCAGCGTCCGCATCGACATCCGCCGCATGTCGGTAATCAAAGACGGCGAAGAACAGCTGGGCACGCGCACGAAAGTCAAGGTGGTGAAGAACAAGGTGGCGCCCCCGTTCAAGCGCGCGGAGTTCGACATCATGTTCGGCGAGGGAATCTCGAAGATCGGTGAAATAATCGACTTGGGCGTCGACTACGGCGTAATCAAGAAAGCCGGCTCGTGGTTCTCCTACGGCGACAAGAAGATCGGTCAGGGCCGCGATGCCGTGAAGGAGCTGCTGAAGACCGACGAAGCGCTGGCGGCCGAAATCGAAGCAAAGGTTCGCGACGCCATGAAGAACGCAAAGGAATAACCCTATGGGATATACTGCCGAGGATGAAGCCCTGATCCGGGAAAAATGGGATGAACTGCTCCTCTCCTGCACGAAGATCTGCAAGAACGACGAGGACTGGAATTTCATCAAACGAGCCTTTTTTCTGGCCAAAGAAGCACACGAGGGGGTACGGCGCCGCAGCGGCGAGCCGTATCTCCTCCATCCTATTGCAGTAGCCCGCATCGTGGTGGACGAAATCGGGCTGGGCGTGAAGTCGGTCGTCGCGGCCCTGCTGCACGACGTGGTGGAAGACACGGAGTATACCGTGGAAGACATGCAGCGCATCTTCGGCGAGAAGATCGCCTCGATGGTCGACGGACTGACGAAGATGTCGGGGGTCTTCAACGCCGACACCTCGGAGCAGGCCGAGTACTTCCGCAAGGTCCTGCTGACCCTCTCGGACGACGTACGCGTAATACTTATCAAGATCGCCGACCGCCTGCACAACATGCGCACGCTGGGGGCGATGCCCTTGAACAAGCAGATCAAGATCACGGGCGAGACGATCTACCTTTTCGCGCCGCTGGCCTACCGGCTGGGGCTCTACTCGATCAAGAGCGAGCTGGAAGATCTCTGCATGAAGTACCGCTTTCCGCAACAATATGCCGAAATCACGCAGAAGCTGCAGGAGAGCGAAGCCGTCCGCAAGGAGTTCATCGACAAGTTCTGCGCCCCGATCGTCGAAGCCCTCGACCGCGACCACTTCAACTACGAGATCTCGGGCCGCGTGAAGAGCATCTACTCGATCTGGAGCAAGATGCAGCGCAAGCAGATCCCCTTCGAAGAGATCTACGACCTCTTCGCGATCCGCATCGTCTTCAAGCCGCTGCCGTTCCCCTCGGAGAAGACCCAGTGCTGGCAGATATACTCGACGATCACGGACATCTACACCCCCAAGCCGGACCGCCTGCGCGACTGGATCTCGATGCCCAAAGCCAACGGCTACGAAGCCCTGCACTCGACGGTGATGGGACCCGACGGCGTATGGGTCGAGGTGCAGATCCGCACCCAACGCATGGAAGACATCGCCGAACGCGGATTCGCGGCCCACTGGAAATACAAGCAGGCGACGATCACGCAGGACGAAGACGAATTCGACAAGTGGCTCAAGCAGATCCGCGCGGCCCTGAACAGCCCGACGGAGAGCGCCGTGGATTTTCTGGACAACTTCAAGCTCTCGCTCTACACCTCCGAGATCGTGGTCTTCACGCCGAAAGGGGAGTCGAGGAAGATGCCCTACGGAGCCACGGCCCTCGACTTCGCCTACGACATCCACTCCAAGATCGGCAACAGCGCCATCAGCGCCAAGATCAACCACAAACTCGAACCGATCACCACGCAGATCAACAACGGCGATCAGATCGAAATCATCACGGCCGACAACGCGCGACCCAAAGCCGAGTGGCTCGAATCGGTAACGACGGGAAAGGCCAAGCAGGCGATCAAGAGCTTCCTGAAGCGCGAACGCCAAAACAACATCGAGCGGGGCATGCAGCTGCTCGGCGAAAAAATGAAGTCGCTGAATATCAACCTCAGCGGCCGGGTGCTGCAAAAGATCGTTCCTCTCTACAAATGCAACAACAAGGAGGAGTTCTACAGCAAGATCGGCGCCGGAATCATCGAACTCGACGATCTGGAAAAAGCTCTCAAGGTCAACTCCAAGAGCAAGATGCTCAAATTCTGGACGCTCTTCATACCCTCCTCCAAAACGCAGGAGGACGACGGCGAAAACCCCGCGGACGACATCATGCCGCAAGAACCGCAGGCGCAGGAGCAACAGTTCAAGATCGCCGAGTGCTGCAAACCGATTCCGGGCGACAAGGTGGTGGGGTATCGCGACCCGGCGACGGGCGACATCATCGTACACAAGGCCTCGTGCGACGAGCTGAACCGGCTGGCATCGCAATACGGCAAAAATATCGTCAAGGAGGAGATCAAGTGGTCGCAATACAAATCGCGCTCCTATCTGGTAACGATCGGCCTGCGCGGCATCGACCGCACGGGGCTGCTGCTGGACTTGGCCAAAGTGGTCAGCAGCGATTTCAACATCAATATCCGCGAAGTGAACATCCACAGCCACGACGGCATTTTCGAGGGCGACGTAAGTCTCTATGTCCCCAATGCCGAGAGCCTGAGCGCCGTGATGGACAAACTGCGCAAAATCAAAGGCATAGAGAGCGTCAAACGCACCATAAACTGAGATCGTCATGGAAGAACTGACCTCCATACTGGGACTTGTCGTCGCGGCCGGCATCCTGCTGGCGAAATCCGCGATCCGAACCAAAGCGGCCAAAGCGGCGAAAAAGCACGACGTCGGTTCCTCGGACGAAGCATGGCCCGCATGGAACCCGGAGCCAGCTTCGGCATCCCGGAAACAATCGCAGAAAAACGACCGTCCCGAACCGGCACGCGAAAAATCCGTATTCCAACCGGTCGTACAAAAAGCGACGGCTGCGAGAAGAGATAACGACCGCTCCCGGAAAAGGAAACAGCCTGCCGCTTCGGCACAAGCTGCACGCGTGCAACCTGCGGCCGACGCAACGGAAACCGCGCATACGTCGAAAAATGTCCTGCATGGCAAAACGGGCGGAACAGAGGGATTCGATCTGCGGCAGGCCGTGATCGCATCCGAAATTCTCCGGCCCAAATTCGACGAATAAATGGCCGGAAACCCGCAACTCCTGCAGCGGCCGCCGTCGCGCCTCTTCGGGCGATGGCGCCGCAACGCTTCCGATCCGGAAAAAGCAGCCAGAAACCGGAGACGTCTCTATGGGCTGCTGACTCTCTGGAGCGCAGCAACGATCGGCTGGACAATCCTGATCCTGCTGAAATCCATATCCTTCAACTGGGCCGGCACGATCGTATTGGCCATCGGATATATCAACCTTGCGCTCGGCATCGCGAACTGCAAGCGCATAATCTCCGGCACAAAGCCGCGATAAAAGAGTTTTCCGAACTTAGGCTGAAAAGGGCAAAAATCGGCCGATAAGAGGCCGCAAGCAACTCAGACAAACAAATTCCCCAATCCGGGGCTCGAGACGCAAAACGACAACCGAAACAATAAAATCATGGCATCCGTTTTTTCACGAATCATCGCGGGGGAGATTCCCTCGTACAAAGTTGCGGAAGACGACAACTATTACGCATTCCTCGACATCAATCCACTGACGAAAGGGCACACACTGGTAGTGCCGAAACAGGAAGTCGACTACATTTTCGACCTCGACGACCGGACCCTTGCGGGCATGATGCTCTTTGCAAAGCAGGTAGCGGCCCGAATCAAACGCGAAATAGCGTGCAAAAGGGTGGCGATCGTGGTTTTAGGGCTCGAAGTACCGCATGCGCACATCCATTTGATACCCATTCAGAGCGAAAACGACGTCGATTTCCAGCGCGAAAAGCTCCGTTTTTCTCCGGAAGAGTTCCGGAAAATAGCGGATAAGCTATCGAAATAAACCGGATTTTACATTTCTTAAATAACTGACAGACAAGATATAGCGGACGATATCGTCCGCTATATCTTTTATTATTTTACATAATATACGCAAGGATTTAAAAACGATCCTACACGAATGTCCTGTAGTTGAGACGGCAAAAAAATCGCTTCGAAAATCGCATGGCAGGGTAGTTATATTACAAATGTAAAAGTGTTAAATTCAATATTTTTCCAAATGTAATTACATTTGGAAAGTAAACGAAACCGTACTTCTTGTTAATTGATACAAATGTAAATATTACACCTATTGGCTGTCAAAGCGATCGCGATCCCGGAATACACAAAATCAAACCGTTAAACATTGTCAAAATATATATTGATTATCAGCAGTTTTATAACTTCATCTAAAGTAAAATACAGCGAAATCGGGCTATAAATGCAGGATTTCAGTCAATACGGGATCATGCCGGAAATATCGAATATGATATCTGTAAAAATCAGTATTTTATGACGAATTACTTAAACTAATGCTAATATAACGATGGTGAGCGAGTTTTAACCATAACTAAATTTTTACACTTGTAAACATCTCGACGAATTATTAACATTTTGCAAATGTAAATTTTTTGTTGCTTTACAAAAGAAAACTTTTTATATTTGTAAAAAATTACGCCGATGAGGGACAAATTGCTCGATCTGATGAAAAGCGAAGGTTTGAAACCGAGCCAACTTGCCGATATGCTCGGAATAAACCCGGCCGGAATTTCCCATATTCTGGCCGGACGCAACAAACCCGGGTTCGATCTGCTCCAAAAGATTCTCCGTCGTTTTCCCCGGATCAGTCCCGATTGGCTGCTGCTCGACGACGGCCCCATGTACCGGAACTCGGACGATGCCGCGGCCCGTCCGGCTGCGGGCAAAGAACCCGCGGTAGTCCGAACCGACATAGCCGAACAAAATTTCATGCCCGGAGAACTTTTCGCTTCGAACCCGGCAAGTGCAGCCTCCGCATCGGAAATCAAAACCACGGCACCGACGGCGGAAATGGTCCCGCCGAAACAGACACCGAACCGGAGCGGGAATAATTCGGCGACGGTCAAACGGATTGTGGTTCTCTACGACGACGACACATTCGAGGCGTACTTCCCGACAGTGCGATGAATTTTTTCGTCAAGGACCGAGTCCGAAATATCGCAAGCTCCCGAAGCAAAAAACGTCGGGGATCAAAGTTCGAATCCGAAATAGCCCGAACGGCCTGTCGGATTTTCTCCTATGGTGTACGTACCGATCCGCGCCATACCTTAAAAAGCGGATCGCCGGAGCGGAGCGCTGGGCGGGGCAACTGCATATGAATGCTCCGAAGAGCATACCTATATATAGAATCCGATTCCGGGACGATCGGATTTCGGGGAACCGACTTCCCGGACCTGAATAACGACACCGACAGCCTCGCAATTCGGCACAAAACCGAAAAGCGATATCGACGCAACGCCGATCTCCTCAATCCGGAACTCGGATCATGCCACAGGCAACTTCCGGCTTCCGGCGTTCTGTTTTCTTCGGCCGTTCTCTTGACCGTTGACCGTTTCTCAAATCGCTCTCTTTAGCGCGACTGCGAATCAGGAAGAATGCGCCTTCTTCAGCAGCACCTTTCGGCGATAAGAGAAAAACGCGGGAACACCAAAATAGCATTGGTATTTTTATTTATTCCGAAATTTATTCCGAGCCGACAAGCGTGGAGGAATGCCTTTTGCAGTCCGGTTGCAGATGAGGGATAATTTGAAATAATATTGCTATTATGTTAAATAATATACTGGGATGGGGATTACATTACCGGGAATTATTCCGGAATCGGCGCTATGCTCCTGACAGAGAATCCTCGTCTGGCGGAGAATCTTCGCCGCAACGCAGAGAAATCCGGAAAGAAGAATTACGCTGAAGAAAAAAAATTGTCGATTGCAGAATGTCGGTGTCCGGCCTTTCGCAAGTCCTTGCGAAAACAACAAGCGAGAAGCTGAGTTTTTCGAAACCGACCGGCAAATGATTGGCTACTTTTCTGATTACCAAAAACTTTGACTTGGGAAACGGCTGGAAATCATTTCGCGCACGCGAGCGACGAAATTCAGAACTTCGTTTGGAGAATCAAATATTCCCCGATTATATACATCGATGTACCGACTTCCCGAAAGTCCATTTCATGCACATTCTCTCGCCTCCGCAGAATTCGGACAAGCTCGGCTCTGCTTTCGGCTTATCGAAAAGGCTTCTGCTGTGGCGGTTCGAGACTTCGAGCAAGCCCGATCGCTCTCGCCTCCCGCCGCCGTTCAGGGAAGGACGAGAGTTATTCATAGAACCCAGCTAAGAAGCGAGGCCCCCGGCTGCGAGCTGCCGTGGTCGGATTCGGAATAAGGGTCGAGAAATATCCGTACATATATGTCGGTCTTTCGCGAATCATTAGCGAGGTTTCACGAAAGGCCGAGTTTTTCGGGAACACGGTAAAACCGCGATGAAGATTTACCGAAATACAAACGCCGTATTGCGATTTTTTCCGCACTTTATTTCTTACATTTGCAACATGATGGATTTCGACGATTTTATCAAAGACGACCTGTCGCCTCGCCGCAGAACGAAGAACAACCGAACCCGGACGCACCTGTTGATCCTTGCGGCATGGATGCTCGGAAGCTGTGCGGAACAGACTCTAACACAAGAAGAAACGCTGTACGTTTCCATTGCGCCGCTGCAAGAACTGGTTGCCGGAATCGTGGGCGACGACTACCCTATCGGCATACTGGTGCCTGCCGGAGCGAGCCCGGAGACCTACGAACCGACGCCCCGCCAGATTGTGGAACTGAACCGGACGCAACTGATTTTCAATGTGGGACTTATAGACTTCGAACAAGCGCTGCTGCAAAAGATCGGCGACCGGAATAAAATCGTGGATCTGAGCGTCGGCATCGAACCCATCGCAGGCAGCTGCTCGCACGCCCACGCCGGGCACGCCCATGCGCACGGCATAGATCCGCACATTTGGACATCGCCCCGGGCGCTGCAACGCATGGCGGCGAATGCCTACGAAGCGATCCGCACCCGCTACCCCGACTCGACGAAGTATGCGGCGAACTACGAAACGCTGCGACGACGGCTGCGGGAACTCGATGCGCGGACGGCCGAAAAAATCGAACGCAGCGGTGTGAAATACATAGTGATCTATCACCCTGCCCTCGCCTACTACGCCCGCGACTACGGACTGGAACAGGCGGCGATCGAAGCGGACGGCAAAGAACCCTCGGCCCGAAAACTGGGCGAAACGATCCGCGAAGCACGCGCGAAAGGAGTGAGCAAGGTGTTCTATCAGAGCCAGTTTCCGGCGTCGGTCGTCGAGACGGCGGCGCGCGACATCGGAGCCCGGGTCGTGCGGATCGACCCCCTGCGGGCGGATGCGATCGCCAACATAGACAAGATAACCGACTTAATCACAAGCGAATGAATCTGGTAACACTGCACGACGTCGGGGTAACGTACGACGACTGCGAAGCGCTGAGGCATGCGGATCTGGAGATCGCCGACGGCGATTTCTTAGGTGTAATCGGGCCGAACGGCGGCGGCAAGACGACCCTTGTGAAGGCGATTCTGGGAACGGTGCCGCACACGGGAACGATCGATTATGCCCCGGAGCTGTACCGCGGCAAGGAACGCCTGATCGGCTACATGCCCCAGCAGTCCGATTTCGATCGGAGATTCCCGATTTCGGTGCTGGAAACGGTCCTGTCGGGACTGCAGGGAAGCCGCGGATTCGGCTCGCGCTACACGGCCGCAGACCGTGCCAAAGCGCAGGCATTGCTCGAAACGGCCGGAATAGCGGCGACGGCCCGCCGCCCGATCGGCGAAGTCTCGGGCGGCCAGCTGCAACGGGCGCTGCTGTGTCGGGCCGTGATCTCCGATCCGCGGCTGCTGATTCTGGACGAACCGGCCAACTTCGTGGACAACAAATTCGAAAACGAACTCTACCGTATGCTGCGCGAACTGAACACGCGAATGGCGATCATGATGGTTTCGCACGACGTCGGGACGATCACGAGCGTAGTGAAAGAGATCGTCTGCGTGAACCGGCAGGTGCACCGGCATCGTTCGAACTACCTGACGGAAGAACAGTTGCGAAACTACGACTGCCCCATTCAGATCGTGTCGCACGGCCATGTGCCCCACACGGTGCTGGAGCATCACCCGGGCGACTGCTGCTGCGATCACGAATAAAGCGGCGGCGAACGCAGACAGACAAAACCCCCTGTTCTCATCAGAGAACAGGGGGTTTACGTATCAAAGCGAGGTTATCGAGAGTTTTATCGGGAGCAGCATGTGCGCCTCTCCCCCGCGCCTCTCGTTCCGGCTCTCTCATCCTCCCCCGCTGCTCCGGCGCAGGGACTTACTTCTTCTCGCCGTTGATCTTGCTCAGCTTGCCGAAAAGCTCCTCGAAAGAAGCGGCCATTTCGGCGCGCAGGGCAGCGTAGTGCTTGCGGACGAGCGACTTGTTGTGCGGCTCGGCCGGATTCATCGCCTTAGCGAACAACGTATTGCGAAGAGCGACGGCCTCCTGCATCACGGCGAAGATCTCCTGCTCCTTCGACGGCTGGAAGCACATAGCCATATCGCAATCGAAAACGACCTCTTCGAGGCAATAGTCGATCTCCTTTTTCAGCGTTCTTAAATTAGCCATACTCAGATTGAAATTTTATTCGCGACAAAGGTAATAAAAGTTTCGGATTATCGCAATAAAAACGGTCGTTCCGCGATCGTTGCGCCGCACCCGATCGTGGCACGAGAAAGAGACGGCCGGACAGCACAACGGTCGCCGCTACAAAGACCCGCGTCGTCGGAAGAAACGAGCCTTATGCGGAGAACATCGACCGAAGAAAAGCGGGGCCTTCGACAGGTCCCGCTTTTCGGAGTACGTATGTTCGATGCGGCATCGGGCGCCCTACCGGCCCATCTCGCGGGCGATCTTGCGGGAAGCCTTGTCGGCCTTTCTGGCGGCCTTAGCCTCCTTTTTGGCGATCTTCCGTTCGGCTTTCTCCGCCTCGCGGTCGATACGCTCGGCCTCGCGCGAATCGCGGGCGAAAGTCTCCCGATCGGCCCGGATGTCGCGACGTGCGGCCTTGCGGACATGGTGCGCGTTTCCGGAATAGGCCGACGCATCGGGATCGGGCATCTCGACGATGATGCCGGTGATCGACTCGTCGATCCGGTCGCAACAACAAGGCTCGGCGGGCGGACAAGGCTGCTCGACGACAGGCTGAGGTGCGGGAGCAGGAACCGGCTTGGGCCGGACGATGCGGGTACGCTGCTCGACGACGCTGCCCTGATCGTAATTGATCGTCATGGCGACGCGGCGCACGGGCGGCAGGATATGCTCGGCCATGTAATTCCAAGCCGCAGGCATCTGCTTGAGCGCATGCTCCTTAGCCTCGGACGACTGCGGTCCGTCCATCACGCGCAGCACGGCCTGCTTGTCGGGCATGGAGGATTCGGCCACCAGCCGGCGGCACATGGCCCAATCCTCGGCGACGGACTCCGTGCGGACGTCGAACTTCTTGGAGAAACCGTACTTGCTGTCGACGTAGCTGCGGAAGTCGCGGGCGCGGTTGCGGGCCAGCTGCTCGTTGAACGCGGCAGGACCGTCGGGCGAAGCGTAACCGGTGATGACGACCGAATTGACCTTCAGGAGCGAATCGTTCATCATGGCGGAGACGAACGCATTCAACTCGTCGAGCTCGCGCGGATTGCCGCCCAACGCAGCGTTGAGCGTAGAGAGATTGATGAGATAACGCACCGAATAATCGGAATCGGCCCGGCGCTCGACGATCCCCCTGCGCACGACATAATCCCCGTCGGTGGTCTCCGACAACATGACGGTATCGGCCTGCGCCTCGACCGTCGCTCTCCGCGTCTGGGCCGAAGCACCGACGGCCGCGCACAACGCCAGAGAGAAAACGAATGTAGTAAAGATTGTTTTCACGCTAAAATAATATTGGTCATTGCTGCCCTACCCGTTCGCAAGATTCGTACCACGATTGGCGGAACGGCGAAACCGAAAAATCGGGACTTTTCGAAACAAGAACGCAACTATTTTGTATATTTACGCCATAAACGAAGTTCAACCCTCAAATGATCCATCCATGCAATCCAACGAAAAATTCACGCTGCCCCGGCTGAACGCCCGGTATGTAAAACCCCTGCTGGCAGGCATTCTGCTGGCAGGCATCCTCTATTCGAGCTGCACGACCATCGACAGCGGATCGGTGGGCATCCGTTTCAAGAAATGGTCGTCCGACGCGAGCCAGTACGGCGGCGTGCTGGGCACGTGCAAGGGCTGGGTATGGTACAACCCCATCACGCAGAAGATCTTCGAATACCCGATCTACGTGCAGCGCAAGACCTACGAACCTTTCCGCGTGAATGCCAAAGACGCCTCGGAATTCACGATGGACCCCACGATCGCCTACCGGCTCGATCCGGACAAGGCGACGACCGTATTCACGAAGTACCGCAAGACGCTCGCCGAGATCGAAGACGGCTACATCCGCACCTGCATCTACGAAGCCTACCGCACCTGCGCCAACCAATACACGTCGGACTACCTGATGTCGCACCGCGGAGAATTCGAATCGGAAGTGCGCAAGCGGCTGGAGGTGAGCCTCTCGTCGGAAGGATTTCTGGTAGAAGAGTTCACCTCGCAGATCACGCCGCCCCAGTCGCTGGCCGAAGCGATCAACGCCAAGAACGAAGCGGTGCAGAACGCCCTGAAAGCCGAAAACAAGGTGAAGGAAGCCGAAGCGAACGCCAAGATCGAGATTGCCAAAGCTCAAGGCGAGGCGCAAGCGCTGCGCATCAAAGGCGACGGCGAAGCCTACTACAACCGCGTAGTGGCGCAGTCGCTGAGCCCGCTGCTGGTACAGCAGGGCGCCATCGACAAATGGGACGGCAAGCTGCCGACCTACTCGGGCGGCGGAGCCCTGCCCTTCATCAACATCGGGAAATAATCCGGGCCTCCGCGGGGAGGTTCGAAAAGGAGGCCCGGAGAATGGTCCGAGGAATGGTCCGGAACCTCGAGCTGCGAGCCGCGAGCCGCGAGCCGAAAAAAGGCCGGAGAAAAATTCTCCGGCCTTTCTCTTTATAGGAAGCGGTCTTTACATCCGCTCGGGGACGTCGATACCGAGCAAACTCATGCCGCGGCGGATGACCCGGGCGACCTGAGCGGCCAGCTGCAAGCGCAGGCGCCGCACCTCGGAATTCGTCTCCTTGAGGATGGAGTGGTCGTGGTAATATCCGTTGAAGAGTTTGGCGAGCTCGTAAACGTAGGCTCCGACGATCGAGGGAGCGAAGCTCTCGCCGGCGGCCCGGACCGTGGCGGGATAGTCGGCCAACATCTTCACGAGGTCGATCTCCTCGGGGAGCCAATCGGCCTGCACGGCACCGGCGAAGTCGATGCCGGCCTCGGCAGCCTTGCGCAGAATGGAACGGATGCGTGCGTGGGTATACTGGATGAAAGGTCCCGTGTTGCCGTTGAAGTCGATCGACTCGCGCGGATCGAAGAGCATGGTTTTCTTGGGATCGACCTTGAGGATGAAGTACTTCAGAGCCCCGAGGCCCACCATCGCGGAGACGGCATCGGCCTCCTCGTCGGAGCAGCCGTCGAGCTTGCCCAGCTCGGCGGACATCTCGCGGGCGGTCTTCACCATGTCGGCGATCAGATCGTCGGCATCGACGACGGTGCCCTCGCGCGACTTCATTTTACCCTCAGGCAGTTCGACCATGCCGTAAGAGAGGTGGGTGATGTGGTCGCTCCAGTCGGCGTAGCCCAGTTTCTTGAGGACGAGCTTGAGGACCTGAAAGTGGTAGTTCTGCTCGTTGCCCACGACGTAAATCATGTCGTCGAGGCGGTTGTCCTCGAAGCGGCGGAACGCGGTGCCGAGGTCCTGCGTCATATAGACCGACGTGCCGTCGCCGCGCAGCAGGAGTTTCTCGTCCAGTCCGTCGCCCGTGAGGTCGATCCAGACGGAGTTGTCGTCGCGCCGGTAGAAAACGCCTTTCCTGAGCCCCTCCTCGACGAGCGATTTGCCCAGCAGGTAGGTCTGCGACTCGTAGTAGACCTTGTCGAAGTCGACGCCCAGCGCCTTGTAGGTAACGTCGAAACCCTCGTAGACCCAGCCGTTCATGGTCTCCCACAACGAATAGACCTCGGGGTCTTTGGCCTCCCACCGGCGCAGCATCTCCTGGGCCTGCAACAGAATGGGCGCCTGCTTCTTGGCCTCCTCCTCGGAGAGGCCCTGCGCCATGAGCTCCTTGATTTCGGCCTTGTAGTGCTTGTCGAACTCGACATAGTATTTGCCCACGAGGTGGTCGCCTTTCATGCCCGACGAAGCGGGCGTCTCGCCTCCTCCGTAGAGCTTCCACGCGAGCATCGACTTGCAGATGTGGATGCCGCGGTCGTTGACCAGGTTGGCCTTGACGACCTTGTGGCCGTTGGCGGCGAGGATCCGCGCGACGGAGTAACCCAGCAGGTTGTTGCGGATATGGCCCAGATGGAGCGGCTTGTTGGTATTGGGAGACGAATACTCGATCATCACGGTACGCCCCGACGGAGCGGCCTGGCCGAACTGCTCGTCATCCGCGATTTCGGCGAAGCGCGCGGCCCAGAACGACGCGTCGAGCGAGAGGTTCAGGAAACCCTTGACGACGTTGAACGACTTGATTTCAGGAACGTTGGCCGTGAGGTACTCTCCGATTTCGGCGGCGGTGGCTTCGGGCGACTTGCGGCTTCGCTTCAAGAGCGGAAAGGTAACGAGCGTATAGTCGCCCTCGAACTCCCGGCGGGTCTTCTGAATCTGCAGCTGCTCGCCGTCGAGCGGGCCGTAAAGCGCCTCCGCCGCACGGCGGACCGCCTCCGAAATAAAGGTCTCGATATTCATGTCGATCTTGGAATTTAATGCGCAAATTTAACGTTTTATTGCCAAATAACAACTACCTTTGCAGCCAAAATCGACCCCCGCCATGAAGATCGCCGACATAGATCTGGGAGAACGCCCGCTGCTGCTGGCGCCGATGGAAGACGTAACCGACCCCTCGTTCCGCTACATGTGCAAGCGCTTCGGGGCCGACATGGTCTACACGGAGTTCATCTCGTCGGACGGCCTGATCCGCGATGCGGCGAAGTCGCTCAAGAAACTGGAGATCGACGAGGCGGAGCGCCCCGTGGGCATTCAGATCTACGGCCACCTGATCGAACCGATGGTCGAGGCGGCCCGCATGGCCGAAGCGGCGAATCCCGACGTGATAGACATCAACTTCGGCTGCCCGGTGAAGAAGATCGCGGGTCGCGGAGCCGGCTCGGGGATGATGCGCGACGTGCCGACGATGGTCGAAATGACGCGCCGCATCGTCGAAGCCGTACGCAAGCCGGTAACGGTGAAGACGCGCCTGGGCTGGGACGAGGAGACGAAGAACATCGAAGAGATCGCCCTGCGCCTGCAAGACGCAGGGATTGCGGCGCTGACGATCCACGGCCGCACGCGGGCCCAGATGTACCGCGGCGAAGCGGACTGGACGCTGATCGGCCGCGTGAAGAACGACCCGCGGATCCATATCCCGATCATCGGAAACGGCGACGTGGATTCGGGACCCCGGGCGGCGGAGATGTTCGACCGCTACGGAGTGGACGGCGTGATGATCGGCCGGGCGACCTACGGCCGCCCGTGGATCTTCCGCGAAGCGAGACACTTTCTTGAGACGGGCGAAGTGCTGCCGCAGCCGTCGGTCGCGGAACGTGTGGCGATCGCGAAAGAACACTTGCGGAAGTCGCTGGAGATCAAGGGCGACCACGTAGGCATACTGGAGATGCGGCGCCACCTGACGAACTACTTCAAGGGACTGCCGAATTTCAAGGAGACGCGCCTGAAGCTGGTAACGTCGCTGGACGTCGAAGAACTCTTCGCGACGCTCGACCGGATCGCCGAACGCTGGGGCGACTACGATCTGAGCGACGCCGTGCCGGCACCCCTGTCGCACAACCTTTGAAACGCATTCGGGCCGCCGAAGCAATATTTCCGGGAAAAAGCCGTTCGTAAAGGGACAGAATCCCGAAACGACATGAAAATCATCCGCATCGCGCTGTCGCTGCTGCTGGCGGCGAGCAGTCTCGGTGTCCGGGCCGAAGAACCCGACACGCTTCAGGTATCCAGCATCCGCATTGCCGACCGCTGTTTTGCCATTCTCGACACCCGCATGCCGCGGGCCCGCGTGGGGCGGAAACTCCACACGATTCCGAACCACCCGGGGCTCGATTCGCTGCTTACGCCGGCCGAAAGAGCCGAAGTACTGGCCGAGATCGCAGCCCGCTGCGATGCGCTGGGCAAAGATTCGCTGCTGACCTCCGACCTATTCTGGGTCATGCGTCCCTACTATGACCGGCTCCGCCACGAAGATCCCCACTACCGCATCACGATGGTGAACTACGGCGACTCCGAAGTCTACCGCAAGAAGAGCGATCAACGACGCATCGGCCGCGAACTGCGGATGCCGGCATTCAGTCTGCTGCAGATCCGCGACACGCTGCTGATCGACCGCTCGCTCGACCCGCAGTTCCGGCGCGGCGACCGCGTGATGGCGATCAACGGCGTGGCGGCGGCCCAATATCTGAAATACGGCTACGGCGACCGCTACACGACGCCCTCGGCGATGATGGTCCGCTACTATTACAGTCAGATTACGGACAAATTCCGCATCGACCTGCTCCGCGACGGCGAAGCGCTGACGGTCGAGACGGCGGGACAACCGGCGACGAAGACCCATTTCCTGCTCGCCAAAGCCGAAGAGACCGACGCCAACATCCGCACCTATCCCAATGCCGGAAGCGGCTACATAGCCATTCCCAAATTCTTCCCCGACAACAGCCGCCTGATCCGCATCGTTCGCCGGGCGATCGAAGACTTCAAAAAACAAGGACTGCGCAACGTGATTCTCGACCTGCGCCGCAACCCCGGCGGCAACGGCCATGCCTTCGACGAGCTGCTGTCGATCTTCATCGACAAACCCGTAGCGGAATACTGCACGGGCCAGCGGGTCAAGGCCTCGAAAGAAGCGATGCGATACTATGATTTTCTGACCGAAGAACAGCTGGGTCAAGTGGTCGAACTGCCTGAAACGGAATATGTCCGCACGTTCGAGACGAACCCGAAGATGTATGTCGGCGGCATGAACTGCTACGTACTGGTGAGCCGCGACACGGGATCGATCGCCGCGTCGTTCGTCAACATGCTGCAATACCACGGAGCGGCGCAACTGGTCGGCGAACCGCTGCTGCACAATGCCCTGAAATACGGAGAAGTGCTGGAGGGACGCATGCTCCGCCCCTCGCAGCTGGCGGAAACGGCCGTTTCGATGGTCGAGATCGACGAATGCACACGCCGCGACGACGGTTACGTAGTACCCGACATCGCGATACCCTACGTAGCGGCCGACTACCTGATGGGAGGCGATGCCATGCTGGAAAAACTGCTCGACATGCTGCGATGAAAAAGGGGCTCTCGATACCGAGGCCCCTTATCATATAAGGAATCGTGCGGCTATTTCAACACGCGCTCGACGTACTCGCGATAGTCCTTGACGACGGGCTCGTACTCCTCGTCCGTGAAGAGCGGCGACGAGATGAGGAAGTCGGCCGAGGCGCGGTTGATCGCCGTAGGCACGTTGTAGAGCGAAGCCAGACGCAGCAGCGCCTTGACGTCGACGTCGTGGGGCTGCGCAGCCATCGGGTCGCAGAAAAAGATCAGGGCGCTGATCTGCCCGGAGACGATCAGCGAACCCAGCTGCTGGTCGCCGCCCAACGGACCCGACTTGAGCAACGTGATATGCAGATCGTCGACGTTGCAATCCTCCGTCGTATGATTCTTCAGGGTCTTTTCGACCATTTTACCCGTCGTACCGGTACACACCAGCGAATGGGTGGACAACACGGAACAGTTCCAGTCGACCCATTCGGCCAGATCGCGTTTCATGTTGTCATGCGCCACGAGCGCCACCATTTTCTTCTTGTCCATAACTTTGCATCTGTGGGAACCGCCCATCGGCTCCCGATTTCGAAATACTACTCGGTTTATCGGCGACAAAGATAATGCAAAAGTTGTGAATTATTAAAATTATTTACTAATTTATTCAAATTATTTTGTTTGGTGCCGACCGGCGGAATGCACAAGACCGGCAGAGAAACGAGCACAGAACAGACCGGAAGCCGGGGAACAGCCTCCGAAGCGGAAAAGCCCGATCCCAGAAAACGATACCGCCCAAAGCCCTCCGGAAAACGCTCTCCCCGAGAGGGTTTGCACTCGGAGAAAACGGGCACGAAAAAAGGTCCCGACATTTGTCGGGACCTTCGATCCGTTGCAACCGGACGCTGCGATCGAAATAAGCGCACGGCGCGCTATTCGGCCTCCTCCTCGGGGAGCTTGAACTCGGTGAAGCCGGCGGCGACGAGCGTATTGTACCAAGCGAAGCACTTCTTGATGTCGGAGACATGCACGCGCTCGCGGTCGTACTCGGGCAACACCTCGGCGAAAGCAGCCTTCAACTTCTCGGGCGATTCCTTATGGGAGACGGCCTCCTTGCCGCCGGTATGGGCGTAGATCTTGGTGAAGACCTCGGCCAAAGGCATGTCGTCGCCCTCGGTATACATCGAAATTTCGGTAAGCGCACTGACCTTCGACGAAGCCGAAGCGTTCATGCGCCGTCCGTCGAGGAGCGATTCGACGATCACGCCGCGCGTCGACTGCGCGACGTACTTGTACAAACCGGGCTGGCCCGAAATGGCCAAAATCTCTCTGAGTTCCATAGGTTGATTCTTTATATATAGTAACTACTCTTTCTTCATGTGGACGTCCATCTGCGGGAACGGGAAGCTGATGCCGTGCTCGGGCAGTCGGTCGTAGAAACGCTCGTTGTTCTGGAAGAAGACGTCCCAGTAATCGGCGTTGCGGACCCATGCGCGGACGGTGAGGTTGACCGACGAATCGGCCAAAGCAGCGACCCACACGACGGGTGCGGGATCGGTCAATACGCGGCTGTCGGCGGCGAGGATGTCGAGCAGAGCCTTGCGGGCGGTATCGATGCTGTCGCCGTAAGAGATGCTGACGGTCCAGTCGACGCGCCGCAACGGAGCGGTGGAATAGTTGTCGACGATGGCCGTGGCGATGGAGTTGTTGGGGATGTAGATGGTCTGGTTGTCGCCCGTGGTGATGACCGTGGAGAACAACTTGATGTCGCGGACCGTGCCCGACTGCCCCTGAGCCGAAATGAAGTCGCCGACGCGGTAAGGTTTCATCAACAGGATCATGATGCCGCCGGCGAAGTTCTGCGCCGTACCGCTCCAAGCCATACCGATAGCCAGCGTGGCGGCGGAGAAGAGAGCGATGATCGAAGTAACGTTGACGCCCAACGTCTGCACGACGATGAGGATCAAGATGACCGTGAAGATGATCTTGACGGTATGGCGCATGAACGACCGCAACGAGACGTCGACCTTACGCTTCTCGAAAGCCAGATCGAGCAGGGCGATCAGACGCCGCACGATCCACCGTCCGACGAAGTAGATGGCCAGCGCGACCAAGAGCTTCAGGGCGATCCACACCATGTCGCCGAGCATGTCGGAGAAGAACTGGCGGTAGTCCGTATTGATGACCTTCTCGATCGTTTGTGCGAGGTTGGCTTTCTGCACGCTATCGGGCAGGATCAGCGGCTCGGCAGGGGCCGTCTGGGCGAAAAAGTTCCAAAACATAAGATTTCCGTTTATTTGTGTTTGCGATTTCCGGAGTGCAAAAATAGTCAAAATCCGGTGAATACGAAAATAATCGATCGACAGATCGGCGGCGGAACCGGACGAAGCGGCAGCACGAACTCGGGCCGAGGCCCCGCCGAAACCCGCCACGAGCTGCCACTACCCGCGTTCTGGCCCCACTGCCCTATTGGCTGCAGGCTGTCCGCAACACGAAAACAGGCGACATACGCAGAAGGTTTCCTACGGCATCTCCAGTCTGACAGCGATCTATTGCAAGATACCCGGGCGGGCGACGGTGGGTACGGAAACATTATCTGACTGAAATTTTTCAGACGTTTATATACATCGATGTACCTGCTTTCCGACTTAAATTTCATCTTCGGAGGGCACTTAGGAGAGGATCGGACCTCAATACGCGGCAAAAATCCGCGAGTTACAATGATCGGATTTGAGAATCCGGGTCGAAAATGCCGGTACATAAAGATATGCAATCGGACTATTTTTATTATATTTGTAATCGATTAACCCCTTAAAAAAACCGATATGGAGACAAAGAAACTCGATTTTGCCGAAACTTTCAAAGACGCGTTCTCGATCGGCGTGAAAAACGCACCGTCGATCATCGCCGCCGTAGCGCTGTGGCTCGTAACGATCTGGATTCCCTATCTGAACGTAGGCACCACGATCGCCATCTCGCTGCTGCCCACCGAACTGGCCAAAGGCAACGTCATCAACCCGCTGGGAATCTTCGCCAGCAAATACCGCCGCTACATGGGCGAATATTTCATCACGCTGGGCCTGATGGTCATTCCGACTTTTGCCGGCATCCTCTTCGGATTCGTCCCGGCGATCGTTCTCTCCATCGCCTGGTCGCTCTCCTACTACTTCCTGATCGAAAAAGGCAAGAACCCCATCGAAGCCATCAAGGCCTCCAACGACGCGACCTACGGCAGCAAGTGGACGATGTTCGGCGTCTCGATCGTGTTCGGTATTGCGATCAGCATCGTATTCGGCATTCTGAGAGCCATCTGCAATGTGATCGACGTGGAGTTCATCACGTTCGTGGTCATGCTGGTATTCGCCGTGCTGGTATCGTCGATCTCGATGGCGATCAACGCCTCGTACTGGAAGCAACTCAAAGACAACGTACAATAAACGGTTGCGATAATCGTAAAGACGGTCTTCGGATCGTCTTTTTTTATGTACGAAATGCGATTTTATCGAAAAACGATAAATATTATTTGTTTTTCAGAAATAAATCGTATCTTTGCCCTATCCGAACTACCCTCCGGGGAAAGGAGAGAAGAATGCGAATGACCGTTTTCGATAAGCCGAAAGCTGAGCCGAGCTTGCTCGAGCTATGCCGAGGCTAGAAAAGGTGCATGGAATGACCGTTTTCGATAAGCCGAAAGCAGAGCCGAACTTGTTCGAGCTATGCGAAGGCGAGAAAAGGTGCATGAAGTAACCGTTTTCGACAAGCCGAAAGCAGAGCCGAAACCTTTTTCGCAACACCACCACGCACCTGCTTTAGCGGGGCGAGGCGAAAAACCTGCGAGAAATCGAACGAAAAATGCAAAATAAAAAGAGATTTCTACAACGCCTGCTGGCGATCTACATCGCCTTTTTCCTTGTGATCGTCGCGGGGCTCGCGCTCGAAGTCCTGCCGGGATTCGCACGAGGATTCGTCGAAGGCAACGAAATGGGAACGGACATGACCCGAAACTGGGCGCTGGGCGCCCCGCGCATGATCTACATGCTGGAAGGCGTCCGCATCGTCGAAAGCCCCGAAGATGTCATTCCGACGCCGGAACTGGCGCAAGGCATCGACGTCAAGACCCACATCCGCAAAATCGGTCTTACGGTGGAAGAAGAAGCCCCCGGAGCCTCGATCTTCACGCTCTCGTTCCGCTCGGTAGGCGGCAGCGGCTGGATCTATCTGGCGATCATGCTCTGCTCGCTGGCCTATCTTGCGATCATCGTCCTGATGTTCCTGATAATCCACTCGCTGCGCCGTTCGATCCGCGAAGAACATCCGCTCGAACGCCGCAACGTGGGACTTCTGCGCATCATCGGACTGCTGGCGATCGTTACCGAACTGCTCCACGACACGATGGACTGGACGATGAGCTCCCGGGCCGCCGAACTGCTCTCCGGAAGCGGCTATGTCGTCGACACGGCATTCCATGTCTCCTACTCGACGATCCTGATGGGCGTGCTGATTCTTTTCGCGGCCGAAGTATTCGCCGTAGGACGGAATCTGAGCGAAGAACAGAAACTGACCATCTAAAACCTCAACCATGATAACGACAAGCTGCATGACTACGAAAGGGGGGGGGAAATGGCTATAATCATCAACATAGACGTCATGATGGCCCGCCGCAAGATGTCGCTCGGCGAACTGGCGGAACGGGTGGACATCACGCCCGCGAACCTTTCGATCCTCAAGAACGGCAAAGCCAAAGCGATCCGCTTCTCGACGCTCGAAGCGATCTGCCGCGAATTGGCGTGTCAACCGGGCGACATCATCGAATACCGTCCGGAAACGGAAGACGAAAAACGACAGAACACCTTATAAACAATGCGTATGAAGAAAAAAATGATGCTCTTGCTGCTTGCGGTACTGACCGCAGGGAGCATGACGGCCCAACCCGGCATGATGCAGCCGATTCCGGCCGACGAAGCGACGCGCGTAGGCAAGCTCGAAAACGGCATGACCTACTACATCCGCCACAACGAAAAGCCCAAAGGGCAGGCGGACTTCTACATTCTGCACGATGTAGGCGCCATTCAGGAGAACGACGACCAGCAGGGTCTGGCCCACTTTCTGGAACACATGGCCTTCAACGGCACGAAGAACCTCCCGGGCAAGATGCTTACGGAGTATCTGGAGACCGTGGGCGTGAAGTTCGGCTACAACCTCAACGCCGCGACGGGCTGGGATCAGACGACTTATCAGATCAAGGACGTGCCGACGGCCCGCGAAGGAGTGATCGACTCGGCACTGCTGATTCTGCACGACTGGTCGCACTTCATCGCCCTCGAAGGCGACGAGATCGACTCGGAGCGCGGCGTGATCTGCGAAGAACTCCGCACGCGCGACGGTGCTTCGTGGCGCTCGATGATGGCGATGATCAAGGCGCTGGGCAAGGATACGAAGTATGAACACCGCAATCTGATCGGCTATCTGGACTACCTGAAGAACTTCGATCATCAGGTGCTGCGCGACTTCTACCATCAGTGGTATCGTCCGGATTATCAAGCCGTCATCATTGTCGGCGACATCGATGTGGACACGATCGAAAACAAGGTGAAGACGCTGATGAGCGACATTCCGGCTCCGGATGCCGAAGCCTCGCACAAGGAGACGATCGTGGTGCCCGACAACGAAGAACCGATCGTCAGCATCATGACCGACCCGGAGATGCAGGGCTCGCGGATCCAGCTGTTCATCAAACGTCCGGCCCTGCCCAAGGAGTTCAACAACACGGTACAGGCCGAAGTTCTTGACGTGGTGCAGGCCTACATGACGACGATGACCAACGCCCGGCTGCAGGAGATCGCCATGCAGCCCGATGCGCCGTTCCTCGGTGCCGGCATGAGCGCAGGCGACATTCTGGGTGTCATCCCGACGATGAATCTGACAGTGTTCGTTGCCATGACGCAGGACGGCAAGCTCCCCGAAGGCTTCGAAGCGATCTACGGCGAAATGGAGAAGATCCGCCGCCACGGATTCACGCAGGGCGAGTTCGAACGTGCGCAAAACGACCTGCTGCGCAGTGCCGAACGCCAATACACCAACCGCAACGACCGCACGAACAACGAATACGTACACACCTATCTGGACAACTTCAGCAAGAACACGCCCATGCCCTCGGCCGAGACCGAATGGCAGATCGACAGCATGCTGCTGAAATCCATCGACGTGAATGCCGTCAACGCGGTAGCTCAGCAACTGATCACGCCGAAAAATCAGGTAATTACGATCACGGCACCTGAAAAAGAGGGTCTGGCGACGCCGACCGAGGCCGAAATTCTGGCCATCCGCGACAAGGTGCTCGGCGCTGAGCTGGAAGCCTACGAAGATACGGCCGTAAAAGAACCGCTGCTGCCGGCAGGCACCAAGCTGAAAGGTTCGCCCGTCAAGACGACGAAGAACGACGAGACATACGGCACGACGGAATGGACGCTGAAAAACGGCGTGAAGATCGTGGTGAAACCCACTGCATTCAAAGCAGACGAAGTACGCATGACGGCGGTAGCGGAAGGCGGACTCTCGGTTCTGGGCGACGACGAACTGCTGATGGCCGAGTGGCTGCCCACGATCGGCTCGATGTCGGGCGTCGGCAAGTTCTCGGCAACGGAGCTGCGCAAGCAGCTTGCCGGCATCTCGGCCTCGGTAGAAACCGACGTGGACAACTATCTTAGCAAGATTCAGGGTGTCTGCTCGCCCAAAGACATCGAGACGATGCTCCAGCTGCTCTACCTCAACTTCACGCAGCCGCGATTCGACGAGACGGACTACAACACGCTGATGAAGATGCTGCGCGCACAGCTGGAGAACGCCGAGTCAAACCCCGACTTCGTGATGGCGAAACGCTTCACAGACGTAGCTTACGGACACAACCCCCGCCGTCAGGTAACGACCGCCGCGACGCTCGACAACTTCAAGTTCGAGGCGCTCCCGACCATCCACAAGAAGCTCTATCCGGGAGCCGACAGCTTCACCTTCCTGTTCGTGGGCAACGTGGATCCGGCGACGCTCAAGCCGCTGGTAGAGAAATACATCGGTTCGCTGCCCGTAAGCAAGAAGAAGCTGGCGGCCGCAGACGACCGCTGCGCACCCGTCGCAGGCGAAGTAACCGAAGATTTCCGGACGCCGATGCAGCAGCCCAAAGTTTCGGTACGCTACCTCTTCTCGGGCGAGCTGCCCTACACGTTCGCCAACCGCATGGCTATGACGTTCCTTACGCAGGCCCTCGATTCGCGCTATCTGATCTCGATCCGCGAAGAGAAAGGCGGCACCTACGGCGTGAGCGTATACGGCTCGACGGACTACCTGCCCAACGAGACTTACAAAATGAACATCGTCTTCGACACCAACGAAGAGATGGCCGACGAACTGCTGGAGATCGTGATGCAGGAGATCGAGAAGATCGCCGAAGAAGGCCCGCTGACCGAAGATATCGAGAAGAATCGCGAATTCATGCTCAAGAGCTGGGCCAACAGTCTGGAACAGAACAACAGCTGGATGCGCTATCTGCAGTCGAAGTATCTGCCGGGCGACGACTACCTTGCAGACTACGAAAAAGCGCTTCGCGAAGTATCGAACGCCGACGTACAGGCGCTGGCCAAGAAGATTCTGGAAGACGGCAATCTTGTGAAAGTCGTCATGCGCCCCGAGAAGGCGGAGTAACCCTCCGACCCGAAACAAGCGAGCCGCCTTTATAGGGCGGCTCGCTTTTTATAGAATCATCGAAAAACGCTCTATCCGAGGATATTCTTGTTGATATGGTCGACGATATAAACAACATCCTCCTCCGTTACGCAAGGACCAGCCGGAAGACAAAGACCCTGCTGGAAAAGGCTCTCAGAAATACCGTTGACATACGCGGGATTATCACGATACACCGGTTGGAGATGCATCGGCTTCCACAACGGACGCGATTCGATACCTGCGGCATCCAATGCCATGCGCATTGCTTCGACATTGCGATTCGGCTCGCTGTCGGTATGTAACGAAGCAGCGGCATGCATAACTCCGGCAGCTCCACCCACAGCACTCTGCACGGCAACTTCATAAGCATGCTCTTCACCCCGGACATGCAACGACGGATCGAGCGTGAGCGTAACGAGCCAATAATTGCTGTCGTAACGCGAAGACGGGTTTTCGTGCAAAACGACACCATCGATTCCGGCAAGCAACTTCTTATAAAGAGAACATAGGTGCTTATGATGCCCGATATGATCGTCGACGATCGTCATCTGACCTCGACCGATGCCGGCACAGATATTCGACATCCGATAATTATAACCGATCTCTTCGTGCTGGTAATAGGGATAGGACTCCCGAGCCTGCGTTGCGAAGAACATGATCCGTCTTTTCGATTCGGCATCGGGGCAGATAAGCGCGCCGCCCCCCGAAGTAGTAATCATCTTATTGCCGTTGAATGACAGAATGCCGAACTTTCCGAACGTGCCGCAAACCTGCCCGTCGAACTTGCTGCCGAATCCTTCGGCCGCATCCTCGATCACGGGAATATCGTATTTGTCTGCAACTGCCATGATTTCGTCGATCCGGGCGGGCATGCCATAAAGATAAACGGGCACGATGGCTTTAGGCTTGCGGCCGGTCTTAGCGATACGGTCCAAGATCGCCTCCTCGAGCAAGGCGGGATCCATATTCCAACTTTCGGCTTCGGAATCGACGAAAACGGGGGTAGCACCCAGATAAGTTACCGGATGCGACGATGCGCAGAACGTAAAACTCTGCACGATGACCTCGTCTCCCGGGCCAACGCCGCAAGCCAATAATGCCAGATGAACGGCCGCCGTGCCGGAAGACAAGGCGACGACATGCTTATTCTGTCCGACAAATGCTTCGAGATCGGCCTCGAAACCGTTCACATTGGGTCCGAGAGGGACTACCCAATTCGTATCGAAAGCCTCCTTGATAAAATCCTGCTCTCTGCCGCTCATGTGAGCCAAACAAAGATAAATTCGTTTCTCCATAACCATAATATACTACAAACTTTTACCGAGAACGGTACAAACGATGATCTTCAGGTCGCTCCAGAACGACCGTTGTTCCAAATATTGCAGATTGATCCGGACCTTGTCCGGAAAAAGCACCTCGTCATTGTATCTCTGCGGATCGCTCTGCTGCGCCAGCAAAACCTCTTCATCGCGATATTTCAGGCTGGCAGGTCCCGTGATTCCCGGCCTCAACGAAAGAATCCTCCGGCTTTCGCCCTCCAGCCTGTCCGCATAACCGGGAACATCGGGCCGCGGCCCCACGAAACTCATGTCGCCGATCAATACGTTCCAAAGCTCGGGAAGCTCATCCAATTTATATTTCCGAAGTACGGCTCCCAGCGGCGTAATACGACTTTCTCCCTGCACGGAAACCGAACTGCCGGAATGATCGACGATCATCGATCGGAACTTGTACATGGTAAACAGCCGCCCATGCCGCCCCACTCTTTTCTGTTTGAAAATCACGGGACCGCCCGGCATCCTGATCCGGATCAACAAGGCGACAATCAATAACAACGGCCACAATGCCAATAACCCGATAAGGGCCATTATCCGGTCGAACAAAAACTTGGCAATCATCAGAATTTATCTTAAATAACGGTAAGCCAATCGTGTCAAACGAGGCATGGGAAATGAAAAAAAGAGGAAACGGCCGAAAGCCAACAGGTAATTGAGCGGCGAAAGGCTCAACGAACGAATGATAATACATCGATTCTTCATGTCTGCCCAACTTTTAGCGAATCCATTGCGGCGACAATAGAAATCGTCGTTCACACGAACACGCACCAAAGATACTCCGACATTGGCGAATACACATCCGGATAAAAAACCTTTCAGCCAAAACATCGTATCTTCATCCTTGTTCGTATCCGTCGGATAAAGTCCGGCCTTGTCGAAGTAAGATCTCCGAAACATTACCGACATATGAGCCAGCGGATTCCTTCGTCCGAAAAATGCTTTCATCGCGTCATGTTCCAATGGGTATTCCACGACTCCCGCCGACGCTCCGGATTCATCCGTTTCCTCGATGAAACTCCCGCAAATATCGCACTGCGGATGAGCCTCCATGAATTCGATTTGTCGTCGGAATCGATCAGGCATACACTCATCGTCCGCATCCATGCGGGCGATATAACGATATTCCTTTTGCAAAACTTCTCCCAGCAACTCGTTCAGCGAACAAGCAAGCCCTCGATTTTCGGATCTTTTCCGAACAAAAATATGCTCATTATTCAAACCGGCAAGATAGGTCCCGATCGAATCGGAAACAACGCCATCGAATTGAATCCAAATATCTGCTCCGGAATAAGTCTGATTCAGCAAACTTTCGATACACGGCTGAAAATACTCAATCTTATCGTTCTTGTAGACTGAAAGAATAACTGCTAATGCGCTCATTTTTCAAAAGACGATTTCTCGGGAAGAATCATATCCAAAATACCGGTCAACTCTTGCTTGATTTTCACATAATCCGCCTCGGAAATACTGGGGCTATCGTTAGGGCAGAAAAAACGCGCCCGATATATCTTATCCCTATTCTTGCGGAAATTCTTATAACTGCTCAAAACCATGGAATAGGTATCATTCGGCTCGTAAGGCACAAATTCACCTTTGGCCAAACGAACATAGCGATACAAATATTGATTAACATCATGCCGCTGTCGGAAGCGGCTCGACGAAGTCAAATCCATCGTTTTTCCATAAAGATCGTAGGTTTCCTGCAACTCACTTTTCAAATAAGGCTGTTGGAAATGATAATTCGAAAACCAATAATATTTTGGAAACAGATTGAAGAACCTATTCATCAATCTGCTCGACAGACTATATTGCCGGCTATAAAAAAGCGATGGATTCGCTTTCAACAACTGTTTCTTGGAGAACGACTCATTGATCAGTCTCAAATTATTGGACATCGTATATACATACGAATCGTTCGAAATAAGGAGCTTATACAAAAAACCCTGTCGCGGGATACCTTGAATCAGAAAATCCAGAGGTTTTCCATTATCGAAAAAACGGGAAACCGGAGTCTCTTTCAAAACGAGGGTATCATCGTTGAAATAAATAAACCGATCTGCGAGCCCTTCAATCCCCAACAAATTCATTTCGATCGACTGAGAGTTGAACGTGGGCAGGTGTAACGGATTGAGATAAAAATCCGCATGCCGGACGACATGCAGCTTCTCGGCCTGCACATCAAGCCACTCCGGAACGTGTCCGTAAGTCAGCAGATGGACCTTATCAACCCAAGGCATGAACTTTTCGATCCCGCGAAAGACATAAAGCAGCGTATTCCAATCCCGGAAAAATTTATCCAAACTTTCCGGTTTATCTATAAAATCCGAAGAATGACGTCGACGTTCCTGTCGCCACTTCGGATCACGGTCGTCCACCCACGGAATAACCACATCGATGTTTTGCTCCATGTCAGCCTAAAATATTCAACCTAACTGAGTTTTCTGCTTTACGGGCAAAGCCATCGGCAAAAAACAGATGAATAAAATTACATAATAGAACCTGCTTATACCCATCAAATCCCCCTTATAATGAGCGACCAAAGTATACAAAAGCACGATAAACAGAAACCGGCGCTCATTGCGATTTTCCCGATTCATCCGCCACGGGCGGGCGAAAAACCGAAGCGAACAAAAAAAACTGATGACGGACCCGACGATACCCCAATACAGCACCTGACGCAGATAACCGGCATCCACATGCTTGTAGTAACTCCCGTCGCTATTGACGTATTTGCCGGCTCCCACGATCCATTCCTGCGTAGTGATCCGAACCGTTTCGTACATTTCATTCAAAGTATTGAATGAATAACTTTGCTCCGTACTACCTGTTTGGCAAACTGCAATGAAAACATCGAAAACCCACGGCAGAAGAACCTCGTTGATGAATTCGAGAATCTCACCGGGAAGCAAGACGATACAAACAAACACGGCTCCCAGCAAACAGAGCAAAAAACGATACGCAAACTTAATCTTCATCCGACGGCTCGGTCGATAGATCAACAACAATCCGAATGCGAATATCAAACCGACCAATGAAGTACGCCCGGCGAAAAAACCGCAGACGATCAAAAGAAAGAGTTCGACCAACCGGTAATAAGACACCTTGTTTTCGTCGAGAATCCGTTTCATCTGAATGATGACCACCAACCCGCAAGTCGCAGCGAATTCGAAATAAAGTCGTCCGGATACAGCCAAACCACGGATACCGGAATAAGATTCCGAAGCCAATTCCGCATCATCCTTGAACTGAAAAAGCGAAACGATCTCCCGAAAAGCCGGAGAACCGAACGCCGATATGGAAATCAAAGCCTGCAGCAAAAACACCCCTACGATCATCTTCTCCATAAAGGCTCGATCATCGGCATCGACAGAAAGCGAAGAATAGACGACAACGGTCAGAACGAGTCCGATCAGTAACGAAATCAATGCGATCGTCCGAGAAAAATCGTAAGCACTCGTTGCGACGGTAATCAAAAAAGAATACAGGATCAATAAAAAGACCGACGAAAAGACCGCGACAGCATATCTGGAACACAAATGGCGATACAACAGCGAAAAACGTCCCTGACATGCGATTTTGCAAAGCGCCACCGCCATAGCTACCCAGACGGAATTGCCGATACCGGGTATCGGGAAACAAAAGAACAGGAGAAAAAGGACAATTATATTATACAACATATCACAACAATCGCGGAACGATCGTAGCATTGAAATGCTTCAGCACGATAATGACGAACCGTCGCAATTTATAGGGGATCCGGAGATAATCGCCAGACCTCAGAAACAGCCATAAACTGGAGCCTGAATACTTCGAAAGCGAATAGTACAAGAGCCGGCGGATGCAATTCATCGCGATACGGAACTCACGTTTCCGATCATCGGAAAATCCATCGCTGCGACATACCGTTTTCTCATAACGATAATTCTCCCGCAACGCATCGGCCGAAACGACGGAGGGCAGAGCCGGAAGTGCAAACTTCGCATAATACCAATCGATAAGTTCGCGCCGGATTCGTGTCGTCAGATCCGTCTGCTCGCGGCCGAACTTAGAGGTGATCTGCTGCGCCGAAATCCGATACTTCAACAGATACCTGTCCACGTTGCCGATAGTCCCGACTTTCAACATGTCGGCCGCCAACTTATAATCCTGGGAATAACGGAAATCTTCGTTATAACGAAGGCCGAAAGATTCCAAAGATTTGCGCCGCATCATCAATAAAGGATGCACGAACGGCGAAGAAGTGAACGAATAATAGAGGATCTCGGGATAAGCGATGGGGCGAGACATCTTTCCGGTTACGGTCCTTCCGTCCCAAAGATAAGCGAGCCCACTGCAAGCGATACAATCCGGATGTTCCTGCATATACCGCAGCTGCACGGCAAAACGATCCGGAAACGAAAAATCGTCCGCATCCATCCGGGCGATGTACTCGCCTTGTGCAACCTGCAACCCGATGTTCAAGGATTTTGTCAGACCCAAATTTTCGGCATTCCGGATAATGCGGATTCGATCGTCTTTCTTCTGATATTCCAGCAGCAAGGCATCATTCTCCAGCCGGGCCGGATTATCATTGATGATGATAAATTCGAAATCCGAAACAGTTTGCCTAAGAATCGAATCGACGGATGAACGAATCCATGCTTCCGGCTCCTTGTAAACGCTCATCACAACGGATATACGGGGACGCCTCTCCATCGCGGTTACTTGTTAAGATCCAACAATTCGCCGTATTTCAAATCATATCGGGACGGAGTAAAAACATCGAACCCGCTACCGTGATACAACGTAATTTCACCGAAATACAATTTTCCGTCTACATCATAAAAATCGACCCGAACATATTTGAAATTTCGAGCCACTTCGGAACCGATCGCTTTCATGGTTTCGAATGTTGCAGGAGCCTCGATCTCAGCACCGCGCACGTCGCTCGATCCTTTCTCCACCCATGTAAAATCAAGCGGCATCCAATTCTCGTCATAAATATTGCGCTTGTTGGCTCCCTCTCTGTCGATAGAAACATAGACGAACTGCAATTCGCCATTGATATAATGCAATTTGTAATCATTGGGGATACGCCCGGTTTCGGTCTGCAATAACTTCTCGACAACGATCCTGCGTTTGATATTTTTATACTGCCACTCTTGCGATACGGCATAATAATCCTTTTTAAGCCACCATTTGCATTTGAGCCTCAATTCTTTCCAATCGATATTATCCGGACTGCGGAGAATGACATAATCGCCTGAAGTATGATTGGCCTTGACGATACAGGGATAGCAAGTTATATGTTCCGGAGTTATATCGCGCCAGTCGTCGGTCTGGTAAACGAGCGGGATCAAATACTCCGCCCCGAATACTCCCGACAGATAATCGCGAACTGCATACTTATCGGCACAAATCGTATAAAAATCTTTTCTGTCGTTGAGTTTCAACCATTGAAGTTTTTCGTTCAATGTCCGAGGAGCAGACAAGTCGGGAGTATAACCGAAGATCCGCTTATACTTCTTGAGAAGAATCGTCCGATCGCTGTAAAGCCGGAATTTAAAGAACACCCGAATTTCATAAGCCGCTCGGCTCAAAAAAAAACAAAAGTTATTTCGAAAGCGGATTTTCGCAAAAAAACTCCTTATTCCCATATCAATTCTTTTAAATTATAATTCTTGTTCCACTCCTGAGAGTGGCCCTTCGAAACGACATATCCCTCCGTAGCCATCAGCAAAAGCGGCAAGTCCGAACGGCTGTCCGAATAAGCCACGCTTTCCTGTTCGGACAACGCTTCGGCCATTCGGGATCGCAACAACACGACCTTATTTTCATACATGCAATCCACTCCGCAAATCGTACCCGAACAAATTTTGCTGTCCGAAAACGCGATTTCCGTACTGATGTAACCCGCAAGTCCGAAAGCCTCGACAAAATACTTGATATAAATATCATATCCCCCCGATACGATCCAAACCGAATCTCCAGCTTCCACATGCTTCTGAAGACGCATGACCATCATCGGGATGATGGAAGGTTTCAAACACTGTTCGTAATATGCTTTCGCCAACCGATCGAGCTCGGCATAACTTAATCCTTTCAACTGGCTAAGAATCATCCGCTTGCGCATCGTATTGCCCGGCAACAACCGATCCAAAAACCAAAAGAGCTGCAATCGCGTCAAAATCGAAACGACACACTGCAACAGACGCATTCGAGTCTTCCGAAGTCGCTCGCGACAAAAATCCACGTATCGGTCGGCAGTCTGAAACGAAATCAGCGTTTCGCAAAAATCGAAAAAGACCAGTTTACTCCCTTCCGGCATAATAATATTCTATCACTCCGACTACCCGCTGCATCTGTTCGAGAGTTCCGATCGTCATTCGGAAACAATTATAAACGATCGGATCCTGTGTGGTATCGCGTACGAAAATATTGTTCTCCGCCAAGAAATCAAACAATTTCCGCTTTGCCTCCGGCGACGGGAACTTCATCAATAAGAAATTGCCGTAACCCGGATAAACCTGCAGATATTTATCGTAATCACGCATCTTTTCCACGAAAAACTTCTTCGCCACTTGCACCTCCTCCACATAACGGTGCATGTATTCCACATCGCTCAAAGCACCGATGGCAGCCTCCTGCGCTATGGTACTGAGATTCTTAGGATTTCTTACTCTGTTGATAAATTGGACGTTATCTTTCGAAGCTATCAAATACCCCACTCTGAAATTCGCGATAGCGAATGCCTTGGACATGGTACGAGAAATCAACAGATTGTCATACTGCAACACCAGATCTTTCACCGTATGTCCCGAAAACTCGAAATAAGCCTCGTCGATCAAAAACAAAGTATCCGCGAACTCGTTCAACAAATGCTCGATATATTCCTTGGTATGCACATTTCCCGTAGGATTGTTCGGATTGCACATATACACGACAGCCGGTTCTTTTTTTGTAATGTCCTCTTCGAACTTCCGGGCGTCGAACTTGAAATCCTCCGTATAGTTCGAATAAAAAACCTCGGCGCCGTTGGCCTGACACGTCAAACGAAAATTATCGTAAGACGGGCCCAATATAATTATCGGATCACCCACACTGATATATACCTTACAGATATACTCATGAAGCGCATCGGAACTCCCGAAATACTGCACATTTTCTTCGGGCAATCCGACATAGGCCGATAACAACTCCAACAACTCTTTATTATAAGTCGTGGGATAAAGATTGAAAAAATTGGGTTCTTCCAAAATGCGCTGCAATCGCTCCTTAACCCGAGGACTGGGCGGAATCGTAGCTTCGTTCCAATCCAATTTCAAAATATCGGAACGATCCTGCGGCGTTACGGTCCAAATTTTGTGCGAAGCCAATTTGTAAGGCTTGAGATTCCTCAAATATTTATTAGGAAATTTCATAAAACGATGATCTTTTTTCAAATATGCAATACGTTCAACAACCGGCTAAAGAGCGATTTTCCTTTTTTATGATTTTACAAGCAATCATTATGCGATAAAACAATTCACCCAGATAAGAAAGCAGAGTAATAACAACGAACGACACGACCGAAGTCAGCCATCCGTTGAAATACACGATACCCAGCAACGCCAGATAAATACCGGTCGTTACGAAAATGCTGTAAAGCAAATATTTGTTATACCCGAACGCTATCATCAAATTGGACGCAATAAAAACGCTTACACCCAAAAAGACAGGAGCCAGCGAATACAACCGAAGCGGAAACAACTCGATCTCCTCCTCGAAAAAAAACCGGACTATTTCGGGCAGGAAAATATTCAACAAACCGACCGATATGCAAACAAGTACGAATAACCCGCCGACAACGATTTTGAATACCCGAACATTTTTTTCCTTAGCGATTTTAGGTAACAAGACAGTACTCAATATTTCGGAAGGTTTGGAAAGAAGAGTGGTGATTTTGGAACCCAAATCATAAACCACCATTTGGTTCATCGTAATGAAATGCCCCAACAAAATATAATTTAATTTATCCTTTATCGTACACACGATATTGGTCAAAAAAATTAACGAAGCATCTTTGAAATAGTATTTCAGCACCCCGAAAGACGGAATCTTATAAACGATGCGATCATGCCCGAAGATAATGCAAAGGGACCAGAATCCACCGACCAGATACCCCGCACTCATCAATACGGGAACTAACAAATAATTGTCCGCACTTTTGATGCACAAAAAGATCAAGACTATGGAAACGGAACGTATCGCAATATTCAAAATCGTAATATACCGCATTTTTTCAATCCCCTGAAAATAGAACTGAGGAAACAACAATTCGTTCAACGTCAAACCAAAAGAAAAAACGAACAGCCAAAAATGCTCTCTATATGTCGTAGCTGCATAAACGATGGCGACATACAAAAACAAGCAACATATCCACAACAAAAACCGAATGGTCAGTATAGACGACATGATCTCCGACAATTTCTCGTGATTGTTGCGATTTATGGCAATATGCTTAGCACTCACCGCATTGAACCCGAAATCTACGATGAGAGAACAATAGCTCGCGACGATTTGAGCCAAAATAACCCATCCATACAATTCGGCACCCAATGTACGAATCAAATAAGGATATGTTATCAGCGGAGCTGCCAAAACGAATAGCTGCAAGACAGAAATATAGGAAAAATTCTTGAACAGCGTAGCATTCTTTTTAACAATCTCCTTACCATGCTGCAAATAGAATCCGATCATATTCCGTCATCGCCGCATTCACCCATCCGTGGCCGAACCCTATCAGGGACAAGTCGAATTTTCATTTTATAAACATAGGAAGAGAGCGACAAGATAATACATAAAATACTTACCAAGTAAAATGCGTTATCGGGCTACTTCCTCCAATCTATAATAAACCATCGATATCTCTTAAAATGCCCAGAAGATTACAAATACTGAAAATGAATTTCAGCATATCGAGATATTCGAACATACGATCGGCTTACTTTCCGATGCAGGAATAGGCGAATCCCGCGTCGAGGAGTTCATGCCGGTCGTAGATATTGCGACCGTCGAGCACAAGGGCCTGCCGCATCGTTTTTTTGAGGATACCCCAACTGGGTACGCGGAACTCTTTCCATTCGGTAACCACCATCAAGGCATCCGCCTCCGACACGGCATCGTACATATCTTCGGCATAGAGCACCTTGTCGCCGATCCTACGCCGGCACTCCTCCATCGCAATCGGATCGTAGACCTTGACGGTCGCACCGGCCTCGAGCAACCGATCGATCAAAACCAACGCCGGCGCTTCGCGCATATCGTCCGTTTCGGGTTTGAAAGCCAATCCCCACATGGCAATTCGTTTCCCATGAACATCGCCTCCAAAATGCCGCATCAACTTTTCGACGAGAACGCCTTTCTGAATCTCGTTCACTTCCTCCACGGCTTTCAACACGCGCATGGAATAACCGTTTTTCTCAGCGGTTTTAATCAATGCTTTCACGTCTTTCGGGAAACAAGAGCCACCGTAACCGCATCCGGGATAGAGGAACTTGCTGCCGATGCGGCTGTCCGCCCCGATTCCCTTGCGCACCATATTGACGTCGGCACCCACCAATTCGCAGAGATTGGCGATATCGTTCATGAAACTGATTCGCGTAGCGAGCATGGAATTGGCTGCATACTTGATCATCTCGGCACTCGGAATATCGGTGAAGATCAACCGATAATTATTCATCATGAACGGCTTATAGAGCCGTTCCATGAGTTTTCTGGCCCGATCCGAGTCGACACCGACCACGACACGATCGGGTTTCATGAAATCATCGACGGCATTGCCCTCCTTGAGAAATTCGGGATTGGAAGCCACATCGAACTCAATCTGCGCGTTCCGCCGATCGAGTTCCTCCTGAATAACGGCTTTCACTGTCATCGCCGTACCTACGGGTACCGTGCTTTTGGTAACGACCAACGTATAATGGTTCATGTGCCGGCCGATCGTGCGGGCCACTTCGAGCACGTAGCTCAGATCGGCGGAACCGTCCTCATCCGGAGGTGTACCGACGGCGCTGAACACCACCTCGACCTCGTCGAGACATTCAGTCAGATCGGTCGTGAAACGCAGACGTCCAGCCTTGTAATTCCGAAGTACCAATTCCTCAAGTCCGGGTTCATAAATAGGAATAATCCCCTGTTTCAGATTCTCGATTTTCTGTTTTTGCGTATCGACACAAGTTACATCAATACCCATTTCCGAAAAACAGGTTCCCGTAACCAGACCGACATAACCGGTTCCGACAATCGCGATTTTCATATGCTAAGATTTCGAATGATCGTTTTTATATATTCCTAATATTCCGCTTTCCTACCATCCTACTATGCAACTTCGAACATCTGCATATTTACAGATTATAGAATTGTCGAAACCAATCGACCGTCCGGCGAATACCCTCGGCCAGCGGAGTAGCGGGGCGGAAATCGACGGCCTCTTCGAGTGCGGAAGTATCGGCATTAGTCTGATAGACATCCCCCGGCTGCATAGGAAGAAAAATCTTTTCGGCTTTCCGGCCGCAAGCCTCCTCGATTGCGGCGATGAAATCCATAAGCCGAACCGGATGGGAATTTCCGATATTATAAATCCGGTAAGGAGCCGGAGAAGAGGCCGGATCCGGATGCGAGGCATCCCAGTCAGGATTACCGGCCGGAATGCGATCGACGACCCGCACGACTCCCTCGACGATATCATCGACATAGGTAAAATCCCGAAGCATCTTCCCGTTGTTGAATACCTTGATCGGACGTCCGCGGAGAATGGCATCGGCAAAGAGAAAAGGCGACATGTCCGGACGCCCCCACGGACCGTAGACCGTAAAGAAGCGCAAGCCGGTAGTCGGAATGCCGAACAAATGGCTGTAGGTATGAGCCATCAACTCATTGGATTTTTTGGTGGCCGCATACAGGCTGACAGGGTGTGCGATGGAATCGTGTTCGGAAAAAGGAACCTTGCCATTCAGACCGTAAACGCTGGATGAAGAAGCATAAACCAAATGCTTCACCCCATGATGCCGACAACCCTCCAGCACATTCAGAAACCCGTCGATATTGCTTTCGACATAGGCATACGGATTTTCGATCGAATAACGCACACCGGCCTGCGCTGCAAGATTGACGACCGCATCGAACCTTTCGTTAGCAAAAAGCATTCGCATCGCCTGCCGATCCTCAAGATTCATCCGGACGAACCGGAAGCGATCGAAAACGCAGCTCGGAACCAATTTATACGGATCGATACGATCGCGGTCGATTCCGAGCGACTCCAATCGACCGTACTTGAGTTCTACGCTATAATAAGTATTGACATTGTCCAGCCCCACCACGTCGTCGCCCCGTTCGAGCAGACGCCGACAGACATAGCTCCCGATGAAACCGGCAGCCCCTGTAACCAATATTTTCCGACGTTCGACGATATCCGCCATGCCACTGTGCCGTTTTAGAGAATGAATCAAACCAACGCTTCCTCGCGAGCAATCTCCTGATCGTATTTTTCGAAATCCGAATTTTCGGATTTATACTCTGGAACGGTACGCTTCATCAGACGGACCATTTCGGGGATATTGACCGCTCGGGAGAGCTCCTCCAATTCGGAAACGACCCTCAGTGCCTCGTCATAATCGTATTCGCGGATCTTGGCGATGCGGATGCGGTCGTGCGACGTGGGTAACGTATTCTCCTTGCTGGCGAGTACCTCCTCGTAGAGTTTCTCACCGGGACGCAGTCCGACGTACTCGATCCGGATGTCTTTACCTACTTCAAAGCCGGCAAGACGGATCATCTGCTCGGCGAGATGGATGATCTTGACCGGCTCGCCCATATCGAAGACGAAGATCTGATTACCAGTAGAGATAGTCGCAGCCTCCATGACCAGCCGACAAGCCTCGGGAATCGTCATGAAGAAACGTTCGATCCGAGCATCGGTAACCGTTACGGGACCGCCCGCGGCAATCTGTTCGCGGAAACGCGGAATAACCGAGCCGTTGGATCCCAACACATTACCGAAGCGCGTCGTAACGAATCGAGTGCCCCCTTTCATCCGACCTGTTTCGATAGCCAGCCCCAACGATTGGATATAAATTTCGGCCAACCGCTTGGTGCAACCCATAATATTGGTCGGATTAACCGCCTTGTCGGTAGAGATCATAACCATACTTTCGATACCGTATTCGATGCACTTATCGGCGACATTGCGCGAACCGACGACATTGACCAGCACAGCCTCGCACGGATTTTCCTCCATCAACGGAACATGCTTGTAAGCCGCGGCATGGAAGACCACCTGCGGATGATAGGTCCGGAAGACGAAATCCAATCGGGCTTCCATACGGACATCGCCGATGACCGGAATGAAAGGCAGATCCGGATATTTATCCTCAAATTCCAGACGTAAGTTATGAAGCGGGGTTTCGGCATTGTCAAACAAAATCAGCTGCCGAATGCCGAAATGCGCCAACTGTCGGCATAACTCCGATCCGATGGAACCGGCGGCCCCGGTAACCAATACTACTTTATCCTTGAAATTTGCAACAATTTCATTCATCGATATTTCGATCTCAGGCCGCTCCAACAAATCCTCGATTTTGATCTTCCGGATATTGGACGAGAAAGCGGACTTGCCGTCCTCGAGTTCATCGATGCCGGGCGCCATCAACATCTTGATGCCGTACTGCTGACAATATTTGACAAGTCGCTGCTGTTCCGTCTGCGCATCGGTATGGTAGGCGAACAACACAGCGTCGATTTCGTATCGTTTGCACAGATAATCGAGATCCTCGGCCGAATTGAAATAATAGATCGGATGCCCCGATACCGTATGTCCTTTCAGATGTTTGCCGTAGGTCAGAAAACCCGATACGCAATAATGGCTGGAATTGCTCAGTCGCGTCGCAAGACCGACCGACTTGTCGCCGTTGCCATAAACCAACACGCGGCACAAGGAGTTCTGCGCCTTGACACGTCTTTTCAACAAATCGTACGCAACGATCATGGCCACGCGAACGAAGATGAGCAGAAAAATCGTGATCGCCAGATCGAAGAAAAGAATGCCCGCGAAAAGCGGCAACGGTGTTTTGGCGGGAAATGCGAGCACCATAAGCGTTCCCAACAAAACCTCCTTGCCGAAGACGACGAGACCGATCTTGCCGATGTCGCGCAAAGTGGAATAACGAATGATCGTGCGGTAGGTACGCAGGCATACGAACATAAAGAGAGAGAAAAAGGCTGCCCCCAGGAACCATGTCAGCATGAATCTGCCCCCGAACATATGCGCCAGCCATCTATCGCTCAACAACAGCACCAGCAACGACGAACAGACCGAAGTTACCACGTCGCAACCCAGAATCAGCCACGCATTGAGATAACGATCCGCCAGATATTTACGAAAAAAAGCATCTCTCTTTATCATAAATCCATTCTGTTAATTTCATTTTTTATCGGGGGACACGATTTTCAAAAGCCGCTTTTGCCCCCCCCCATTCATGCGGTTTCCGAAACCCGCAATGCTCCGACATCCGAGGCGACCGAAGAATCCGAGACGACCGGGATTTTCGCCGGCAGGATCTCGATCAGATCGGGAATAATCTCCGCAGCCGCAACGGCAGCGATATTTTCCAACATGACGACGACACGCCGGCTCCGTTTTCCTTTGACTTTCATCAAAACACCCTCCACGCCGTCGAACCGCCCGCCATGCACACGGACCCGACAACCTTTGTTCAATGCGATTTCATCGGGACTGTAATAAGTGATCTCCGATTCGTACTGGCTGGCTATCCGGATGAAATCGGTCATCTGCTTATCCGGAACGACGAGAAAAGCACTCTTGTCGGAAGAACAGCGACTTTTTTTCATGATATATTGCAAAGGCAACCGTCCGAAACGCATCCGAAACTCCTGAATATCAGCCCGACAAGCATAGACGAAAACGATACTCGGAATAACCGGAACCAACTCCCGCTGTTTCTTTCCGTGGTATGTCCTGATCTCGTAATGCTTCGGGATAAAATGAGGCAATCCGAACTCTCCGCTCAACAATTTTTCAGCCAGCCGTTCGTTCTTATAAGCCCGCATAACGAACCATCGAGGAGAGCGGAAATCATCGGCATACGCAGATGCGCCCTTATCCGATTTCGACAATCTATTTTGAGATACGGACATAATCCCAGCTCACCCCAATACGCATAAATCGTTGGAAGCCAAACGATAGCAGATAGATTCTGAATAACGACTCGCAGGAATCAATCCGTATCGATCCTATAAAAGGCTTTATTAACGAGCGTAAAGGTAGAAAAAAGCTACGATAATCACAAAAATATGCACGCATTTTTTACCCCCCCCCGAAAAATATGCAAGACGCTGAATTAAAGCCATTTAAAATTCAGAGCAAATCTACATCGAACCTTAGGTCGTTATGCCACACTCAAATTGCGAGCCCAATCATATTTTAAAATTTACGAACAAATACGCATAAATACAAAATAACAGACCCGAACATGATGCGTATTTAAAAAGATGCACAATCATTCTAATAAATGATTATAAGCAGGTCATTTTTATTTCCTATGTCTGTCCGTAAATGAAACGATAGAGCCCGGCAAAATGCCGGGCTCTATCGTAGAAAAAGGTGGCGGAAAAATTATTCGTCGTACTCGCCGGCGCCGTCCTTGACGGGCGGAGCATAGGAATCACCGGGCGTATTGTGCTCGATCCACTCCTGCGAAAGCAACGACTCGGCGGGGAAGTCGAGGTCCTCGATGCGGCTGACGGTGATCTGGTACTGCGGATAATTTCTCAGACTTTTTGCGTAGATGCCGTAGATACCCAGCACGTTGCCGACCGTGCCGTTGCGCGGAATGGGCTGCATGGCGAAGCGTGCGTAACCGCTCGTACGGATCGTATAAGCGCCTGCGGAAGCCTGATCCGTAGCGCTTTCGTTCAACAACATGAGCACCGAGCCGTAGAGGCTGACATTCTCGCGGCTGTAAGCCCAGTAGAACCAAGTACCGAAGACCGGCGAACCCGAATCGGTAACGATCCAGTTGGGGAAGGGATTGGTGTTGGAGCCGTTGGTGAAAGTCGGAGCCGTAACGGGATCGTCCCAGACGATGTTGCCCTCCCCGTCGCGCACGATATTGCCCTCGGCATCGCGCTTCTCGTCCTGATAAGTGATATTGGCATACTGGATCTTGACGCCCTTGAAATGGATCAGACGAGCGTAGTCGTCCTCGCCCAGCTCGTTGTAATTGGAAGCGTCGACGACCTTGATATTGGAGTCGTCCAACGTACACTCGCCGCCGCGGAGCACGCGGTTGAAAGTCGGATTGTTGAGATTGCACCACAGATCGGGGCTCTCGAAGTTGGAGTTTGCGTAATACTTATCGCGCAGACCCGCGTTGAGCGCATTCGACGGAGCATCGCCCAACGAAAGCATCATACGGTAGTTGCCGAGGTAGAAATCCCGGAGCTTGACATAGACCCACGTACTCTCCATCGTTTCGAGATCGAGCGGGAAAGAGGTATACAACGTGCCGCAGAGCTTCAACTCGATAGCTGCCGTGCCGTCGTCGATGTAGAGCGATTTGTAGACATTGCCCTGCGCATCGCTGGAGATGACCTTGCCCTTGATATAACAATCGGCGCCCTCTTCCCAGAACTTCAGATTGGGGAACTCCGCCTCGATTCCCGACGAGGGAGCTCCGATCTTCAAAGTTTTGGTAGTCGCCCAGTTATCGTTGGTACCCGTATTCTCCACGGAACCGAAGTTATCGACGTAGGCCTGCTTGAGGGCCTTGATCGTGATCTGCTGCAGTCCCTGTGCCTCCATGTCCTGATCGGTCCAGATCTTGGCGGGAGCCGGCGTATCGAAATCGTTGTAACATCCGGCCAGAAAGATGCAGCACGCCGCAGCCAGAAAGAATTTATAATTTTTCATATTGCGTATCGCTTTTCGAGGTTAGAAACGGAAATAGACATTCAGATAATAAGTCGTTCCCAGCAGATAGAAATACTTCGAATCGAACCGGGTGAACTTCACGCCCTCCGGCGTGCGCACGCGGCGCAGACGCATCTGCTCGTAACCGCCCGTACGGATATTCTGATCGTTGAGGATGTTCTTGACTTCGAGGCTGAAGCCCAGCATGTACTGACGGTGGATATACCAGTTCTTGCCCAAGCTGGCGCTCAACGTGTAGTAACCGCCGAACTTCTCCTGCGCCCGCATGTCGCGGATGCCCTGTGCGGCGGCCTTGAGGGCGGCGATATCCTTGTTGGCGCCCTTGTTGACCTCGTTGGCGATGATGTTGGAATAGTACTGCGTAGCCTGCGACGTCCGATAAAGCGGGTTCATCGAGAGGTAGAGGTTGTCGTAGTAGTTGAAGTTGACCGATGCGAACCAGTTGCGCGGACCGCGATAGTCGAGCCCGACGTTGAAAGCCAGCTGCGGAGAACTCTCGACGTGCATGCCTTTCCAAAGCACCTTGTCGTTGCGGGAGATGACCTCGCTGTTGTCGATGGTCTGGACGAAGTCGGGGTTCGACGTATAGGTGTAGTCGCCCCAGCTGACGGCGCCCACGGCCGAAATACCGTTCCAGATGGGTACCGAAACGGCCGCCTCGACACCGTAGTAACGCTTGTCGATGCCGCTCATGGCGAAGTTGGTGAACGACCGCTCGACGTCGTCGTAGAACGAAATGACCTTAGTCTGGTCGGTCATGGTGGTATAATAACCCGAGACGCGAGCCTTGATATAAGGCAGGTTGAGATTATAGGTCAGATCGACGCCGAAGATCTGCTCGGCCGAAACGCCCGGAGTGGTGGTGTTGCGCGTACGGGGCGACACGAAGGCGTTGACGAACTTGGGAGCGTTCTGCATATAGACGACGCCGGCCTCCAGCGAATGGGCGCCCGAGAAGCGATAGGAGAGATTCAGCTTGCCGCTGTAGATCAGGTAATCGAGCGTTTTGGAATCGCCCTGCGAATTGTCGGGGAAGAGACCCTTGCGCCACAGACCCTCGCGGTGCATGGACGAATAACCGATCTTGCCGCCGACGTTCATCGAGAAACCGCCCACAGCGTAGTTATAGAGGGCCCACGCCGTGGTTTCGAGCAGATGCGCGCGGTAGTTGTAGCTGATCTTGTCGCCCACGCGAGCGATGCGGGCATGACCCGTCTGCATGTAGTAATCCAGATCGTTCTGGTAGTTGAGCGCACTCTGCGACATGTCGCGCTCGGCGAACTTGTCGATGTCGTACCAGTAATCGCCGCCCAGCAGATCCTTCACCTCGTCGTAATACCATGTGCGGTTGATGCGCAGATTGGCACCGCCGACGATGCGCATGTTGTTGCGGATCTGATGCGAGACGTCGAGCGCGAGATTGTAGTCGAGCTGGTCGGTATGGCGCTCTTCGAGAATGAGGTTCGAGCGGTACTCCGTGCCGATGGTCTTCTTGAACTGCTCGTCGTTGCTGGACGCGAACTGGTCGGCCAACGTATTATCGATCAATCGATTATCTTGGAAAAAGCGATCGTACTGCAACATGCCGGTAAAGTTCTGCGCCAGCTGCTGCGCGCGGTAATTGTACTCGTAGATGGTCTCTTGGGAGGTAACGCCGGGCACGATCTGGCTCAGAAGCGACGACGGCAGATAGCGATAGTAGTCGCCGCGGGGATCGCTGGCATCCTTCCATGTGAGGGCCGAATAACCGTTCTTACCGAAACGCAGCGCCGTAGCGGCGTTCAGGCGCGTCTTGTCGGAAGCATCCCACGTGTAGTTGAGCATCACGATCGGCTCGTGCGTATTGCGCACGCGGGAGTTGCGCAGCTTCCCGTCCTGATAACCGACGTTGGGATTATAGTAATTGCTGCCGAAAAGCTGGTAAGCCTCGTCGGTCGAAGCCTGCTGTGCACCGCGCTCCGAAGGCGACGCCATGATGGTGAGCGCCAGCCGATGATCGTGCCGGAAGAGCTTCTCGGCCGAGAGGAAATAACCGTACGAATTGTAGTAAACGCCGTCGACATAGCCGTTGCCGCCCTGACGCGTACCGACGGAGAAGCCGTAGGACCAGCCGTTGTCGAGCTGCCCCGAAGCGTAGGAAACCAACGCGCGGAAACGGTACATCTGGTTGCCGTTGGCCACGCTCACGCGCAGGCCCTTGCGCATCTGCGAAGCCCGGGCGTTGACGTTGGTCATGCCGGCGATGCCGCCGACGCCGAAGTCGGAGGCCGTCAGACCGGCGACGGTATTCTGGTTGCGCGTAGCGTCGTTCAGACCGCTCCACAACGACCACGGACCGTAACCGGTCATGGCGTCGTTGAAGCGGATGCCGTTGAGATAAATGTCCGAATACTGCGAATCGTAACCGCGGACGTTGAAACGCATCTCGCTGAAACGATACGAAGCGATGTTGTTATACAAGTCTTTCGACGACGACAACGACGACGGAAGAGCCTGCTCGTCGGAAGCCGACGAATCGCTGTCGAACTCGGCGAAGAGCGAATCGTCGAAGCCTGCGGAAGTCATCAGCGGCGAGACGACGACGCTATTCAGGTCGCGCATGTTCTCGCCGACGCGCACGCGCAATTCGAGCTCCTCGAAATCGGGAGCCTCGAACGAAACCCGGTAATCGCCCTGCGGCACATTCTCGAAGAGGAAGTTGCCGTCGCGATCCGTCGTCGCGCTCATGCCGGTGGACTCGATGGTTACCTTGACGTTGCCCAGCGCTTCACGGTCGCCGCGCGAGATGACCTTGCCGCGGATACCGCCCTCCTGCGCATAGGATGCAGAAGAGACTGCCGCAACAAGCAGAAAAAGAAGTAAAGTTTTCAGTTTCATAGGATTATTGTTTGCACAGTTTATTTACCGATATAGATGTAGACGGGGAAGTGGTCGCTGAAGCCGTTCTGGAAATCGTTGCCGACGAACGTACGCAGAGGATAACCCTTATACTGCCCCTCTTTCTGGATCATGTACGAGCGCCGGAAGATGCCGCCGTAGAACTTCGACTTGCCGACGGGCAGCAACCGCAAGGTGCCGGCCGGGGCATCGACCAGATTGTAGGAGACGATGATGTTGTCGAAGAGATTCCAAGCATCGCGATAAGCGAGCGTGCCGTAACCGGCCCGGAGCAAGGCGATGAAGGGATTGAACATGTCGCCCGGCTGCAGATCCTTGATCCGGCCCTGAGCGCTCAGACCCTCGACGATGCTGTCGTCGGTGGCATCGTCGTTCAGGTCGCCCATGACGACGACTTTGGTCGCCGGGTTGACCCGCTGCACGGAGTCGACGATCGCCCGCACCTGCCGCGCAGCAGCCATGCGCTTGGGATCGGAAGCCTCCTTGCCGCCCAGACGCGAAGGCCAGTGGCTCACGAGGAAGAAGAAAGGTTCGCCCTCGATCGTGCCCCACATGGTTACGAAATCGCGCGTCCGGAAGTTGGGCAGTTCGGGCATGCGGAACGGAATGGGCTCGGAGCCCTCCAGCTTGAAGAGATCGGGCCGATAGTAGAAACCCACGTCCACGCCGCGGGCGTCGGGCGAATCGAAGTGCACGATACGATAATTGGCGGGCAAGAGCTTCGGCCGGGCGATGACGTCCTCCATGACATTGCGGTTCTCGATCTCCGAGACGCCGACGACGACGGGAAAGTCGCGATCCTCGGCGGCGATGTCGAACAGGACGTGTTCGAGGTTGCCGATCTTTTTATTGTACTTGACCGAATTCCACTTCTTGAGCCCCTCGGGCGTGAACTCCTCGTCGAGCACGTCGGGATCGTTGATCGTATCGAAGAGGTTTTCGAAGTTGTAGAAGACCACTTTGTAAGGCTTCTGTGCGATGCCTGCCGCGAACAAGACGACAAACAGACCTGTAAAAAGGATTTTCTTCATGACGGTTTTATGTTTTAGATTCGATTCGTTCGATCAGAGCCCCCAGTCCGAAGGGCGGTTCTGAGCCTTGACGGCCGAAGCCGCATCGGCGGACAGATTGCGGAAGAAAGAGAATCCGGTTTTCTTCTCGATGTCGGAGATCGTGGTGGCATAGCTGCGCAGCGACCCGGTATTGGAACGGTCGTTGGCGAACCAGAAACCGATGCCGTAGAGTTCGTCGGACGAACAATCCCAGACGGCCTTGCCGCCGGAGCCGCGCAGCAACACTTTCCAGCAGTTGGAGGGATAGCCGATCACGGTGCCGTGGGCCGTGATGGTGCGGTTGTCGGCGAAATAGGTGCCGGTAACGACAAAGAGCGTATCGGCACGATGCGTCGACCGCACGGAACGGATCTTAGACTCCAGATCGGCCCAGATTCCGCCGTTGAAGTCGTAGTTCTGGGGCATGATGTTGGTCGAATAGAAAGTCATGGCGTTGGTGGCGGCGTTGCTGTAGCGGTCGGCCGAGGGACACTGGTGGCCGCGGGCGTCGCCCGTGCCGTAGGAGTTCCGGATATTGTACTGATATTCGAGGGGGATCGCAGGCAACTGGTCGTTGGGATCGTAGGACCAGGCATTGGTCCGGTTGAGAGAGGGTTCGAGGTAGTTGGTGGTCAGCGGATAGGCGACCCAGTGCGACACGCGTTTCTCGGTGTCGTAACAAATGGAGTAGTTGCGGACGTAGCCCCCGCGGACGAGGGTCGTATAATAAGTCTTATATATATAGGTATCGCCGTTGCGATAGAACGGTTGCTCGCCCCACTGGCGATCGTAGTCGGCGGTAGGCGAATAAGCGCCCTGCCGCAGGGTGAGCGTAGAAAGGGTGCCGTCGGCGAAAACGACGTGGATAAGCGCCTCGCGGACCTCGTCGGTCTCGTTGAGCAGGAGGTAGAGATTCATCGGCGTCCCGACCTGTCCCGATTTGGAAAGCTGCGGCTCGGCCGAAGTATCGAACGAAGAGAAAGAGCACCACGCATCGCCGACATCCTGTCCGACGATCGTGGCGACGAACGTCATGGCGTCGCCCGTGGCGATGATCCGATTCGTTGTAGTCAAACAATTTACGGTCTCTGCCGCGAGCCGCACCTCGACCGAAGGGCCGTCGGCGCTGTCGCCGCATCCCGCAAAAAGCAGAAGCATGACCGCCGTAAACCATGCGGACAAGCTGAATTTTCTGAAAAACGCCATTCTGCGAAACTGCAAAAAAGGAGAAAAAAGGTTTTAAAGAAACCGAACTCTTGGCGGGAGTGTTCCCGCCAAGAGTTGGGTTGAAAAGATTACGACTTGATATTATTTTTCAAGCTGATAGAGCATAACATCCTTTTGTGTACCTGCATAAATTGCGAAACGCTCCTGACCAGCCGTAGTATTAAACTGGAATCGGCGAGGTTTCGATTCATTCATAGTCGTAACGACAGAAAGATGTACCAAATTATCTGTCGTGTCAAGTTGAACCGACCATTGGTAATCGGAATCGGTAGTGGCTGCAGTCGGAGCAGTCGCTTTAAACTGGCAGCTATTTCCCGTATTGCTTTCCCATCCGACGTATTCATCGCCATATTTGAGAGAATAATATTCGGTTCCCTCGATCTTGGCAAGCGTAATCGTATGATAAGAAGCATCGTAAATGATTTTCGTACCGTCGAACTTAGGCGCTTCGAGCGTCGTATAAGTAAACGTCGATTTTGCTCCGTTAGGAGTATATTTCTCATTCACGATATAACATTTCTTATTCGCCGCATCGGGATAACCTACGACATATTCACCCGACCAATCGGCAGGAGCTGTCGTAAAAGGAACATAGTTCTTGATGACGGCCGGATTCTGCGCAACCGAAAGTTCTGCCAACGTTGCATTATTGTAAGATGCAACCAACTTAGCCGAATAAGCTGCCGAAGACGTATTATTGCCTACGGGTTTAATCGTAACGGAGGTAGCATCCTGAGACTCTACATCGAACTTGTCCTTATCGTCGCCATCGAACGTGAAGCTGACGATGGCATCGGTCGGAATATTCTGCGCAATGAACTCGATCTTCTGAGGTTCAGGATCGCTACCGGCAAATATTTCGGGGACAGTCTTGAAATTCAATGACGGAATTTCAGCATTATTAGCCACTTTCGTAGCTACGATCGTAAAGTAGGTACCGGTTCCTGCAGCATTACCATTATTCACGAACCAACCCTCGATGTCGATGATATTGCCGACGTACGTGTCGAGACCGAGATCGGCATTCGGCGAAGAGATCGAACCCGTATATTTCGAATCGAAAGTGAAAGTTACGTTGTAGTAGGTGCCGCTCTTGACAAGCGTACCGGTCATCTTAACGAAAGTTACGACCGGCTTGGTCATATAACCTTCAATATTGTCGGCCGTAATGGCAACGGGAGTAGCGGCAGCAGGCTCGGCAGTCCCGGTTTTTTCAATCGTAGCACCCTTATCAAACTGAAGGACACCGCCGTAAGAAGCAACAATACCCTGTACCGTAACGACATCGCCGACAGCAACCTCAGGAGCAGCATCAAGGAATACCAACATGGTGCCTGTAGCATCCTGCATTACGAATCCTTTGGCATAGGTAGCAACGATCGTAGCGCCCTCAACCTTATAGTCGCCGGGAGTTGCGATTTCGGCGATCTTGGCAGTAGTCGGTTCCGGAACAGGATCGCCGGCCTCCAGATCGACGACCTCGCCGCCCTTACCGGTCTGCAACGTGATGTCGTCGATACGCAGATTCGAAGCGAGGACGGGCGACGTGAAGCGGATGAAGAGCTTCGAGGTCGGAGCCTTGAGGGTGAAATCGGCGGTAGCCAGCACCCAGTTGTTGCCGTCGCGGTTCTGATCGCCGTCGCTGGTCGTGTACTGAACGGTCGACCAAGTTTCGCCGTCGGCGCTCAACGCAACGAGCAGATTCGCATTCGACCAAGTATAGTCTTTCGCATTGTAATCGATGGTCTGCTGCCCGCCGAACGTCAGCTGAAGGCGGGTCTGCGCTTCCGTCAACGTGATATTCTGCACCGTAAAGGTGGCGGGAACCTTTCCGAAGAAGAGGATCGGAGCCGCAGAAGCACCCTCGTAGCTGGAAGCCGTGTTGGGGCTCGACTTGCGAACGGAAACATTCGAACCTACGTAAGTTACGTCGGCAGCGCCTTCACCGGTCTTGGTCCAGTCCGTGTACTTGTCGACATCGGTATTGGCCACATTGGTATCCGTACCGAACGTCTCCTTGTAGATCAGCACGGTTTCCGTTACCTCGCCGCTCTCCGACTGCTCGATGGTGATCGTAGCCGTCTCGGTATAAGATACGCCGAAGATCTGGCCCGGAGTGGTGAGCGTAGCGACAGCGGAACGCTCCTCGGTCCCTTCGGGCAGGGGTGCTACCGTAAACGTCAGAGCGGAAGTACCGCCTTTGCCGGACGTAGCGCTGGCCACGCACCAATCCTGATCCGCGTCGAAAGTCAGCGTCCAAACGCCGGACGAAACCACCGACACGGCCTCGGTTTCGCCGCCCTCGCCTTTGATGCCGAGCGTCGCGGCTTTCGCGCCGTTGACCGTAATGGAGGCTTCGATGTCGCCCCCATTGTTGTCGTCGTCATCCGAGCAGGCGCCGAAAGCTACGACCGCCAGCGCCGAGAAGAACAACGAACGCCAAAAATTGAATCTTTTCATAAAACCAAATTTTTAATAAGACATTGAGGTTTCCGGTTGCACGCAATACCGCTATTACATAATAGCAATATTGTTGCTCAAAGTTAAAATTATTTTATCGATGAACAAAGTTCCTGCCACCTTTTTTGTATTAAAAAGAGGCTAAATCGTAATAAAAATACGGAAGACGCGGATGCGGGACAAAAAGAATCCGGCACCCGCCCGCGAAGAGAGGTGCCGGAAAGAAAAAAGACGTCGCTATCGGATCCGGTCGGCGGCGCGCACGAGCAATTCGTCGTGCAACACGGCGCGGGCGGCCAACCACACGAACAACAGGCAGACGGCGGGCAAAGCGATGGAGACGCAAAGTCCCTGCATGTGGAACGTCTGACCGGAGAAAACCCGCCAGCTGAGGAAATAGTAGATACCCTCCATAATGAGAGCTCCGACCAGCAAAACGGCCTCGACGACGCACAACCGGATCTGGAGCAGGCGTCGCCGGAAGAGAAAAACGGTAACGACCGGCAGCGCGCAAGCCAAGACGAAGAGCGCCCCCATGCAGCGAGTAGGCTGCACGGCGTCGCCGTCGAGCAGGCGCAACGAAAAGGCGTAGAGCCGGAATTCGCCGGCATCGCCCGCAAACCAAGCCAGCGGCGCGAAAAGCGCGACAGCCATGAATCCGGCGACGAGCAAGAGGTAGAGCGACTGGATACGTTGGATCATAACTACAGATTTTTATCGATCAGGTACTTGTTGCGATCCGAAGAACCGCGATTGACGAGTTCGCCCAAAAAGCCCGCCAGAAACAACTGGACGCCCAGAATGACGGCCAACATGGCGAGGTAGAACAACGGCTGGTCGGCAACGGGACGGAGCGGCAGATCGTGGAGCTGCTTCCAGAGCTTGGCGGCGATGATCCAGACGGTAGTAGCCCCGCCGAAGAGGAACATCAGCGTACCGAGCCCTCCGAAGAAATACATGGGCGACCGTCCGAAATGGGACATGAACAAAACGGTAATCAGATCGAGGTACCCCTTGACCATGCGCTCGAGGCCGAATTTGGAATGCCCGTACTTGCGGGCATGATGCTCGACGACCTTTTCGCCGATATGCCGGAACCCGGCCTGCCGCGCAAGGATGGGGATGAAGCGGTGCATCTCGCCGTAGACCTCGATGGACTTGACGACCTTGCGCCGGTAAGCCTTCAAACCGCAGTTGAAGTCGTGCAGGCGGATGCCCGAAGCGGCGCGGGCCGTCCAGTTGAAAAACTTGCTGGGCCACCGCTTGCCGACGGGGTCGTGGCGCTTGCGTTTCCACCCGGAGACGAGGTCATAGCCCTCGTCGAGGATCATCCTCCGCATTTCGGGAATCTCGTCGGGCGAATCCTGCAAATCGGCGTCCATCGTGAAGACGACCTCGCCCTGCGCGGCCTCGAAGCCGCAATAGAGGGCGGCCGACTTACCGTAATTGCGTGCGAAACCGATAGCCCGGACGGCGGGGAACTGCTGCCGGAGCTTTTCGATGACCTGCCACGAGGAGTCAGACGACCCGTCGTCGACGAAGATGATCTCGTAAGACAACGCATGGGCGACGGCCACGCGATCGATCCAAGCCGTCAACTCGGGCAGCGACTCCTCCTCGTTGTAAAGCGGGACGACGACCGAAATATCGGGGTTACTCATCGGCGGAATCGTTATCGGCGAAAGGCTGGGGAGCCCGCGACAAAACGCCCGCGACGATCAGACCGAAAACGGCTCCGAAAAGCAGGCTCGACCAAATACCGCCCCAGACCGTGGAGAGAAGCGACGGTTCGGGCGTATTGCGAAGCTGTTCGAGCAGCGTCATGACCTGTGCGTTCATGCCTCCTCCCATGCCGGCGAAATCCGACACGACGGAAGCGATCTTCTCCACATAGCGGTCATAACCCAGCACCAGATGCACGAAGATATAATTGGCTACGCCGAGGATCAGACCGGCCGGCACCGACATGGCCAAGACATACCCGTAGCCCTGTCCGAACGAGAAGCCCTCGTCCGCCGAATAGAGCGCGGAACGCTGACGCGCGAAACGATAGAGCAAATAGAAATGCAGCGCTACGGCGGCCAGCCACTCGAAAATCATCAGGACATAGAGCCCCAGTTTGCCGGAAAGGGTCATACCGCCCTCCAGAACGGACGACACGGCCAACAACAGTCCGACATAGGCGCCGCACCGGGCGGCCTCGTTCCAAAAAGATTTTTTCATAACAAAAACGTATTTGACATTCGACTATTTCAATTCGCCCTTGCCCTCGCGCAAGATTCCGGGTTCCCCGTCCGAGAGGTCGACGACCGTCGTGGGAACCGAATCCCCCACCCCGCCGTCGACGACCAACGGCACCTCGCGGCCGTAGCGCTCGTGGATCAGCTCGGGATCGGTAGCATACTCGACCTCGTCGTCCTCGCACCGCACCGAAGCGGTAACCAACGGACAACCCAGCGTCTCGACGATCGCCCGGGCGACGGGATCGGCGGGGATACGCACGCCGATGGTCTTGCGCTTGCCGAGCGTCTTGTCGGGAACGCGCGACGAAGCGGGCAAAACGAACGTGAAAGGCCCCGGCAAGTTGCGCTTCAACACCCGGAATGCGGCGTTGTCGACCCGGCAGAAAGCGGCGACCTGCGCCAGATCGGAAAAGACCAGCGAAAATTCGTTCTTCCCTTTCAGGCGCCGCAACCGCTCGATGGCTTTAGCCGAGGTGAGCGCGCATCCGAACGCATAGAGGCTGTCGGTGGGATAGATGACGATACCGTCGTTCCCCAACACCGAGACGACCCGCTGCAACTCGCGTTCCGAAGGATTCTGCCCGTAGATCCTGACAAGCATAGAACAAAGATAGGCAAAATTATCGGATATTGCGCCGGTTCAACTCGGCACTGTAAGCGCGGGCATTGGCCTTATGCTCGCCGTAAGTCTTGGCGAAGTTGTGATAGCCGTCGAACTCGGGCCGTGCGCAGAAGAAGATATAATCGTGTTTCTCGAAACGGAGGACCGCCTCGATAGCATCCTTGCCGGGCATGCAGATGGGCGACGGCGGCAAGCCCTTATTAACATAGGTATTGTAGGGCGACGGAAATTTCAGATGCTTGTGGAGGATGCGCCGCAGAGCGAAGTCCTGCATGGCGAACTTGACCGTCGGATCGGCCTGCAGGGGGATACCCCGGCGCAGGCGGTTGATGTAGACGCCCGCAACGCGAGGCATCTCGTCGCTCTTGCGGGTCTCCTCGTAGACGATCGAAGCGAGGGTCATGACCTCCAGCCGGCTCAGCCCGCTGCGCCGGCGCAAGCTGTCGCGCTCGGAAGTCCAGAAGCGGTCGTACTCGCGCTTCATGTGCTGCAGGAACTCCTCGGGCGAGACGGTCCAATAGAACTCGTAGGAGTCGGGAACGAACATCGAAAAGAGCGTTACGCTGTCGAAGCCGAGGCGGGCGGCCTGCGCAGGCGAAGCGAGGACCCGCATCCATTCGAGCGAATCGACATCGAGCTGCGGAGCGAGTTTTCCGGCCAGCTGGGCGGGAGTACGCACGTTGTTGATCGTAACGCGCACAGGAGTCTGCAATCCCAGTTTGAGCATGCGGACGATCCGGACCACGCTCATACCGGGCTCCAGCACGTAGTGTCCCGGCTTGAAGTGTCCGGGCAGATCGAGCCGCCGCGCATAGGAACGGAATGCGGCCCGGTGCCGGATATGCGGCATCAGCGAATCGACGAGCTGCCCGTAATCGGCTTTCGAGCTGACGAAGATGTCGTATTTTTCGGGCACGGCATTGCCCCGAAACTGCACGAACACCGTAAGACCCGCGATTGCGAGGACGACGACCGAAGAGAGAATCGCATACAGGATTTTTTTGCGCATTGCTTCCATATTTTTTGCAAAGATATAAAAATTTCCTACTTTTGTGCCGGGTGAGTCTCATACGACCAGCTCCTGCAGAATCCCCCAGGCGAGGAATCGAGCAAGGGTATGCGGTCGTAGCGGTGCGATATGAGTAGCTCACCCTTTTTTCATGCCCATACGGAAAGGACGGAACCTGCGAAGGATCCGTCCTTTTCGATTCTTGGCAGGCCCGCGGCTCAGAAAGAGACCTTCGCACCGACGGTGCAGGCGGCCCGATAACCGGGATACCACGGGTAGTCGTAGAGCCTGCGATCGAGCAGATTGCGACCCTCGGCGAAGAGGGAGACGCAACCCGAAATCTTCCATTCGAAGTCGACGCCCAGATCGATGGCGAAAGGTACGGAGAAGCGGTCGGACGACACAGCCCCGTTCCGGGAAACGAAAACAGTCCAGAGCCGCCGGCTCTCGGCGCGGGCCGAGACGCCGAAAGCGATTTTCCGGCCCCGATAGCGGATCGCGGCATTGCCGCGGAACTGAGGCTCGCCGTTGCTCAGTGCGGAGCGGCGGCCGTGCATGAGCAGCGCCTCGTCGTTGTAAAGGTATCCGTGCAACCCCAGATCGAACTGCAACTGGCTGATCGGACGATAGATGATCTCGCCGTGCAACGACCCGACGGTCTGTCGGGACATGACGGGCGTTACGGAACCCGAGAACCAGACATTCTGCCGGTCGACGAAGTAATCTCCGTACCAATAAACGTGGTGGTCGCGGATCGAGAAAGCGACGTAGGCACGGTAGTCGAAGCGATTGCTCCAGAGACTGCCGCCCAGACCGAGCCGCACGTTGTAGTCGACGGAACTTTTACCCAGCCACGCCGCATCGACGACGTAGGGATTCGAGCGGGCCAACGACCGGAAGCTGTTGTCGCGGACCTCGCCGTCCAGCTCGACGAACGGCTTGAACTCGCGGGCTCCGAGTTTGAAGTCGACCCGGACATAAGGAATCACGTAGTTGCCGTTCTCCTGCCCCCGCACCCGGTCGTGGTAATAATCGGCTCCTACGACCAGACGCGTGATTTCGCCGTCGCGGCCGTATCGGGCGGCGGCATGGATCTGCTGCTGCCGGCAGCCGGCCAGCCCCTTGCTTCCGTCCAGCCATTCGTAACCGGCTTCGAGCGAAAAACGATGCACTCCGAATGCGCGGGCGATCTTGGCACTGCCGCCGAGCCGGTTCTGGCGAGCCCGCGAGGCGATGTCGGAGCGGTCGGAGTGGTCGAAGAAGATTCCCCCGTGCACGGCGACCTCGAAATTGACCCGATCGAGATTCTGGAAGTCGTCGCCGATACGCAAAGCGAGGTTCGCATCGCCGTAGTCGACGACCGAGCCGGGCAGAGGCAGACCGCCGAATACTGCATCGGCGGGCGTATGGCGGGCGTAGCGGTGGAAGAGCCGGTTGTCGTAGCCGATCTCGCCCTCCAGCACATGGCGGCCGATATACTTGCCGGCGGCGGCACCGATGCGGTTGGAGGTGCGGACCGAATTCCATTTGTCGCCGAACCAGTTACGGATATCGGCGTAACGCCCCTCGTGGTTGAGGTACCCCACGACATAACCCGTAGCGGCATTCTGCGTCGAAGCGTAGAAATCGACGACGGAGTTGAGCGGATAACCGGCACCGGCCTTGACATAGAACGTGCGGGGCCGGTTGAACTCCCAGTAGGTAACCGACGCGGGACGGATCGGCCGCGTGCGGAACGACGTTTCGAGCGACAAGGGGGTGATCGAATAATCGATCTCGGGGTACATCTTCACCGTATCGGTCATATCGGGCCGGACGGGCAGCTTGACGGCGCTCTCCAGACTCGGCACATAGGTCTTGGTTACCTCGACCTGCTTGCCGACCTGCGCCCATGCGCCCGCAGGCAACGCCGCGACGAAGGCGGCGGCTATGAAGAATCTTTTCATGGTCAGTTCATTTTTCGGATCCGGGCTTTCGCCTCGGCCACGATGCCGTCGTCGGCGGGCGAATAACCGTCGGCCACGCTCTGCCAGGTGGCGCGGGCCTGGAACGTATCGTCCTGCCGGGCGTAGACATCGCCCAACAGGATGTAGGCCTTCGCGAGCCAATAAGCCTGCGGCTCGCGCTCGGAGAAAGCGAAAATCTCCTTCTCGGTGCGGGCCATGTCGCCGTCGGCGAACGTATCTTCGAGCAGGTAATAAGCCGCAGCCGAACCCTCGCGGGTATGCACGTCGGTCGCCAGCTTCCGGTAGAGCACGGCCGCTTCGTCGCGCCGGTCCTCGGCCCGCAGCTGCTCGGCCCACGCGAACCGGGCCTCCCGCAGGGCGACGGCCCCGGCGTCGGGATGGTCGCAGACATCGGCGGCCATCGCCTCGATCTTCTGCGGATCGCCCCCGGCGAGCGTCGACCGCACGTAACCCGTCATGGCCTTTTCGCGATCGGCGGCGGCAGGCGCGACTTCGTAGAGCTTGCGGTAGGCGGCGGCCGCCTCGTCGTAACGCCGGTCGGCGGAAGTCATCTCCGAAAGCCGCTCCAAGACGGAGACGCTATACTTGTTGGTACCGGAAGAAGCGAGCTCCGAGAGGGTGCGGATCGCCTCGTCGCGCTGTCCGAGACTGAGATAACAATCGGTCAGGTAGTAGAGGGCATCGACCCGGTAGCTGCCCTTCGGATAACTTTTGATATAACTGCGCAGCGAACGGGCCGCGACCTCGTGCCGATTGGTCAGGTAGAGTTTCTGTGCGGCGACGAACGACAACGAATCGCGCGAAATGGAGGTGAGGTCGCTCTCCATGCCGGCTTTGGCGGCATAGTCGAAATAACCGTCAACGTCGCCCTCCGAAACGTAGATCTCGCGGATGCCCTGCATCGCCTCGCGTCCCTCGGCCGAGCGGGGAGCCGCCTCGACGACCCGGTCGTAGTAATACAACGACTTCTCGCGGTTGCCGAGATTGAGGTAAGCGAGACCCAGATCGGAATAGGCCTGCACGCGGCGCGGCGACGACGGAAAGTCGACGAGGAATTTCTCCAACTGTCCGGCCCCCTCGGAATAACGCTCCCGGGCGATATAGGAACGGCCCAGCTCGTAAGATGCGGCGTCGGCATACTCGCCACCCGACGCGGCGATCTGCCGCAAAGCCCGCATCTTCTGCTCGTCGCGCCCCAGCACGCCGAGCGCAACGGCCCGTTTGTAGGCGGCATACTCTTTCTCCGGAGTGCCGACGGCGATCGCCTTGTCGTAGATCTCTACCGCGGCCTCGAACTCGCGGCCCGCATAGCAGACGTCGCCCAAGCGGTTGTAGGCATCGGCCAGATAACGGTCCTCGGGCTTGTAGAGTTCGAGGAACTGCTCGAACCATTCGCCGGCGCTCTGCATCTGCCCGCGCGAAAAAGCGCAATATCCGAGGTTATAATGGGCGAAAACGTACTCGCGCTCGGAAGAAGGGGCGCGGCGGATATAAGTCGCGAATCGGGAAGCGGCCGTGGCATAGTCGTTCTTCGCGAAAGCGATCTCCCCCTGCCAAAAGATGTTGAGAGCCGAATACTTGGGACTGACGCCCACGGCGGCGGACTCCTCCAGATAACGCTGCGCACCCTGCAGATCGCCTGCGGCATAGGCCTCCAACCCCCGGAAATAAGCGATCTTCTGCAAAGCGGCGCGCAGATCGGCATCCGCGGCGGGCGAAGCCTTGATGGCCCGGTAGGCGGCATCGTAGTCGCGCGAATTGTAATAAGCGGCGATCAGAAGCGTACGCACCTCGCCGATACGCGGCGAGGAGGGATAACGCCCGGCATATTTGCTCAACATGTTGATCGCGCCGTTAAACGCGCCGCCGCCCAATTCGTACTGCAACTTGGCGTAGTTGAACAGCGCGTCCTCGGCGATGCGGGCATCGAACCGCTCGTCGGCGGCCATAGCGAACGCGTGCATGGCAGCCTGCTTGTCGCCGGCCCGCAAATAACAGTCGGCCAAATGATAGGAGGCGTTCTGGGTCAACTCGTCCTCGGCGCCGCACGCCCTGCGCAGCCACTCGACGCACTCCGCATAGCGGGCCGTGCGGTAGAGCGAAAAACCCATCTGATAAGAGGCGTCGCGATCGAAGATGCCGCCGGCGTCGCGGAATTTTTCGAGGTGTTCGACGGTCCGGGCGAAGTCGTCGAGCCGGAACCACGACTCGGCGATCACGCGCTCCAGTTCGGCCCGGCGTTCGGGAACGAGCCGCCCGGCCAACGCCTCGCCGTGCTCGACGACGTAGCGGTAATTACCCTCGCGGAACTCGATCTGCAGAAGATAATAAGGTACGACATCGCGGTAGGCGTCGCTGCTCTCCAGTGCGGCGAACCCGGATCGGGCACGGTCGTAACGCCCCTCGACATAATCGATATAGGACTTGTAGTAGAGCGCATGATCGGCATACTTGCTGCGCCGGTCGATGCGGTCGAAATGATCGTAAGCCTGCGCATAATCGCCGTCGGCGAACTCCACGCAAGCCATTCGGATGTCGTACTGCTCGCGGCGCGAGGAGTTCAACGCCTTGTAATCGGTTTTCCGGAACGCCTCGCGGGCCCGCGGCATATCGCCCTGCGCGCAATAGAAGGAACCGAGGGCGAAATTGACGTCGTTGCCGTAGACCGACCCCGGATGCTCGACGATGAAGCGATTCAACGCCCCCTCGGCATCGGGGCTGCCCAGCTCCACGGCACAGGCGGCCAGATAGAAGTCGACCTCCTCGGCTGCGGTCCGCTCGCCGGGCCGCAATGCCGCGCGAGCCGCAAGGAACTCGTGTTTCGCATCGCTCCAACGTCCGGAATCGAAGAGTTCGCGGCCGCGGACGATGAACTCGTCGGGACGATCGGCGGCGGCCTGCGCTCCGAAAACGCCGCACAACAGCCAAGCCGCCAGAAAGATATGTTTCCGCATAGGTAAAGTTTCAAAAGGACGAGCCAAAGATACGAAAAGTCGAGCGCAGAAACAAGCGATAGCTTGGTTATACCGAGACGGAGTTATCTTCGATGAAATCAAAGATACGAATAAGCGAGGGCAAAAGCAAGCTCGCTTGCATTTTGCCAAGCGGGAGTATCTAAGACGAAGCCAAAGATATTAAAAATAAGGTGAAAAGCGAAAAAGCAAAAAATGAACTTTGCGAGTAAGCGAGGGCAAAGTTCGCCTCCGGCAAACTCTGCTGAGCAAGAGCGATGATAATGCAAACCGAGCGCAATGCCGCAATGGTTCGAGCATTGCCGAGGCGCCGCCCATCCAAGACGAAGCGGAAATGATAGCCAAAAGTTTTACCGGGAAAAACAAAAAATATTCATATTGAATGAAAAGAAAAGCGAGCGGAAAATTCCGCTCGCTTTTTCAAAAAGACCATTCAACAAAAAAACAGCAAATAATTTGCAGGAGAGGGAAGAAACCGAAGAAAAACGTTAACTTTGTGTAAAGCAAACCACGGAACGCCATGCAGGAAAACATCGAAATCATACAGATCAACATTTCGGGAGCCGACAAGCCGGGCATGACTTCGTCGCTCACGTCGATACTGGCCCGTTACGACGCCTGCATCCTCGATATCGGCCAAGCCAACATCCACCAGTCGCTGACACTGGGCATTCTGATCATGACGACGCCCGACAAATCGGGCAACATCATGAAAGAACTGCTGTTCAAGGCCTCGGAGTTAGGCGTCATGATCCGCTTCACGCCCATTGCGGAAGAAGACTACGAAGCGTGGGTGGGGCGTCAAGGCAAGAACCGCTACATCATCACGCTGCTGGGCCGCACGGTTTCGGCCCGCCACATTGCCGAAGTAACGGCCGTAGTAGCGGAACACGGGCTCAACATCGACGCGATCAAGCGTCTGACGGGCCGCATGCCCCTGCATGAAGAGAACCGCGCGGCCAAAGCCTGCATCGAGCTTTCGGTGCGCGGCTCGCTGACGGACGAAGCCCGCAGTGCGATGCAGGAGCGCTTCATGAATCTCTCGGAAATCGGACTCGACGTTTCGTTCCAACGCGACGACATTTACCGACGCAGCCGCCGGCTGATCTGCTTCGATATGGACTCGACGCTCATCGAGACGGAGGTGATCGACGAACTGGCCGACCGTGCGGGTGCGGGAGCCGAAGTACGCGCCATCACGGAGAGCGCCATGCGCGGCGAAATCGACTTCCGCGAGAGTTTCACGCGCCGCGTGGCTCTGCTCAAAGGACTGGACGTCGCGGTCATGGAAGAGATCGCCCGCAACCTGCCCATCACCGAGGGACTGGAACGCATGATGACGATTCTCAAACGTGTGGGCTACAAGACGGCGATCCTCTCGGGCGGATTCACCTACTTCGGAAACTACCTGCGTCAGAAATACGGATTCGACTATGTATATGCCAACGAACTGGAAGTCGAGAACGGCAAACTGACGGGCCGCTATGCAGGCGAAATCGTCGACGGCCGACGCAAAGCCGAACTGCTGCGTCTGCTGTGTCAGTTCGAGTCGATCAATCTGGCCCAGTCGGTAGCCGTGGGCGACGGAGCCAACGATCTGCCGATGCTCAATCTTGCGGGATTGGGAATCGCGTTCCATGCCAAGCCCAAAGTGAAGGCGGGTGCACGGCAGGCGATCTCGACGATCGGTCTGGACGGCATCCTCTACTTCCTCGGGCTGAAAGATTCACGCATCGAAGGATAATGCGGCATCTTGCGCTGTCGATACTTGCGTGGCTGTCGGCCGGCTGTTACGACTCGTCGTTCGATACCCGCACGCGGACGGACGAACCGGAAGCGGCAACGACGACCCTCGGGCAGCTGCGCGACCTGTTCGCCGGCCGGACATTCGTCGTGGAGAGCGACATCACGGTGAAAGGATGCGTAACGACCAGCGACGAAAACGAAAATTTCTACCGCACGTTCTGCGTCGAAGCCGACGGTGCAGGGCTGGAGATCATGGCCGGGCTCGGCCACCTGCACAACGACTACCCCGCAGGCTGCACGGTAGCAATTCGGCTGCGAGGCCGAGCCTTAGGCGAAAGCCGCGGCGTACTCCAACTCGGCCGCATGCCCTCGGCGGAGAGCGGCTATCCGACGGACTACATCGCCTCGCGGCCGGCACTCGACGCGACAATCACGCGCACCGCCGCCCCTCTGCGTTCCGTAGAACCGACCGTACGGACGATCGGAGAACTGGTGCCCGCGATATGCGGCACGCTGGTCCGGATCGAGGGATTGCATTATGCTCCCGAAGAACTGTCGGAAGGAAACTGGGCCGGCTACAAACGCTTTGCGGACGACGAAGGAGCCGCCGTATATACCTACGTACGCAGTTACGCCCGCTTCGCCGACAACGAAGTCCCCGCAGGCCGCTGCGCCCTGACGGGGATTCTCCAGCATGACGGCGACCGCTACATACTCAAACTACGCGATGAGGACGATTGCGAACTACGGTAAACTGCTGCTACCGGTCCTCCTGCTTGTAGCCTGCGATCGGACCGAACCCTTTGCCTACGAAAACGAAAACCGACCGGAGGCGACCCACACCATTGCATACCTGAAAACCCGCTGCGACGAATCGCATTACGAGATCGTCGACCAAACCGTGATCCGCGGCACGATAACGGGCAACAATCGCTACGGCGAATTCCCTCGCGAGCTAATCATACAGGATGCGACGGGCGGCATTGCGATCGCGGCAGACTACTCTGCCGCCGACAATCCCTACCCGCTCGGCGAAGAGCTGCTTGTCTACTGCAACGGTCTGATGCTATACGATTACGGAGGAAAAATCCGGCTGGGGAAAGCGACGGACGAAAGCACCTGCATTCCGCGCGAAGAACTGGATCGACATCTGCGGATCAGCGGGCGAACGCCGGAACGCCCGACGGCGGCGCCGATTCGAATCGACGAGCTGACACCGGCGCATATCGACACCTACGTACGGATCGACGACGTTCGATTTCCGGAATCGGGAATCTGGTGCGACCGCGACCCCGAGACGGGCCGTTACCGCACCACCGAACGGACGCTGGCGGATGCCGCGGGTCATACGCTGGCGGTTCGGACCGCAGGCACGGCGTTTTACGCCGGCGAGCCGCTACCCTCGGGCAACGGCTCGCTATGCGGAATCATCGACTATTTCGGCGGAGTCTACTCGCTGCGCATCACCGGTTTCGAAACGGCATTCGTCGTTACTCCTGCAATGCCTGCCACAACATATCCTTGAGCTGCGGAATATTGAGGCCCGAGACCGAAGAGATGAAGAGTGCGGGAATACCCTTCGGGAGGTGGGGCCGCATCTGCTCGATCAACTCGTCGTCGAGCATGTCGCACTTGGTAACGGCCAGCAGGCGCCGCTTGTCCAGAAGCTCGGGATTATACTGCGTGAGCTCATCCAACAGGATCTTGTAATCATGCCCGACATCGTCGCTGTCGGCGGGAATCATGAACAACAACACCGAATTGCGCTCGATATGCCGCAAGAAACGGGTACCGAGTCCCCGTCCCTCGTGCGCACCCTCGATGATGCCGGGAATGTCGGCCATGACGAAAGACTTATGGTCGCGGACCTCGACGATACCAAGATTGGGTTCGAGGGTCGTGAAAGCGTAGTTGGCGATCTTGGGTTTGGCGGCCGAGACGACAGACAACAAGGTCGATTTGCCGGCATTGGGAAAGCCCACGAGCCCGACGTCTGCCAACACTTTCAGTTCGAGGATGAAAGCCCCCTCCTCGCCCTCCTCGCCGGGCTGCGCGTAGCGGGGTGTCTGGTTGGTGGCGCTCTTGAAGTGCCAGTTGCCCAGACCGCCGCGACCGCCCTTGAGCAACACGAGCTGCTGGCCATGCTCCGTTACCTCGCCCACGGGTTCGAAGACGGTGGTGCCGTCCTCCTGCTCGACGAGCCGCTTGGCGACCGTACCCAACGGCACGGGGATGACGATATCGGAAGCATCCTTGCCCGAAGAACGGGCGCCCGAACCGTTCTGTCCATCCTCGGCGAACTGGTGGCGCTGGTACTTGAGGTGGATGAGCGTCCAGTACTGCCGGTCGCCTTGCAGAATGATGCTACCGCCCTTGCCGCCGTCGCCGCCGTCGGGGCCGCCGAAAGCCACGAATTTCTCGCGGCGGAAATGAGCCGAACCGGCACCGCCATGTCCCGATCGGGCGAATATCTTGACGTAGTCTACGAAATTGGAACCTGCCATAAAGAGTTGTTTGGGTGCGAAGATACGAAATATTTTACACTATCTTTGTAAATAGCAAACCGGACGAATCATGAAACCGTATCTTCTTTATCTGAGCCTTGCCATACTGACATGCCCGACCGGGTATTGTGCGGAAAGAGCGGAAGGAGTGAAAACCTCCATACAAAAAGTAACCCTTTTTTTGGACGGAGCTCTGGTAACCCGCACCCTGCAGAGGGAATTGCCGGCAGGAGAAACGACCCTGCTATTTACGGAACTTTCGCCCTCGCTCGATGTCCGGAGCCTGCTGGTAACGGCCGACAACGAAGTAACGATTCTGAACGTAGAGTGCCTATACGACGACCCGGACACCCTTGCTCGGAACGAGCAGCAGGAACTGGAAAGGGAACTGCGGGCAGCCATTCGGGAAAGAGACCGCAACGATGAGGAACTGAAAGCCATAAATGCTGAAAAGAGACGACTGCTCATCGGCTTTCTGGATGACAAGGATCCGTCGAAAACGCCCCGGGAGCGGCTCGATCGCTACGACAAACTATTAGAGGCACAAATTCTCCGCGAACGTCAACTCAAGGAACTGAAGCCGGAGCTGGAAGAACGCCGGCATCGGCTCATCAGGGAGTTCGACCGGATCGCCCGGCGAGAAAAACGGCCGCTAACCGGGGTTCAGGTGAAAATACTGGCGGAAACTTCCTGCAAGACGGATCTCACCCTGCATTACTATGTCCGGAATGCCGGCTGGAGCCCCCGCTACGAAGTCCGTTCGACAGGGCTCGACGAGCCGATTCTTCTCTTCTACAAGGCCGACGTCCGCCAGCATACGGGCGAAGATTGGGATCGGGTGGAACTGACCCTCTCGTCGTCGAAACCCCTCATGGACGACGCCGGCCTCGAACTGCAACCTTACCGGCTCCACCACAAGCTGGCACCGCCCTATTACAACTTGCACTCGCTCTACGAAACCGTCTCGGGCAAAGTCTATGACAGCAAAACCCGCGAACCGGTCATCGGAGCCACGGTCCGGGGATCCGGCACGACGATAAGTACGACGACCGATCGTGCAGGCCGTTTCACTATCGCCGTACCCAAAGCATCGACAATCCTGCAGTTCGAGGCCGAAGGAAAGTGGCCGATCAAGTATTATTATCTGGAGCCGACGATCGATGTCCCGATGACACCGATCAAACAGATAACGGGAGACGAATCTTACTGGATAGAATACCATTATCTTATCGAGGATTTCAACGATGTGCAACCTGAAGTATTCACCGTAAAGCCGCAATACAAATACACTCTGTCCTGCCCTTGCACCCTACTCTCGGACGAAAATACGCAATCCGTAGAGATCGACTGCTACGAACTTCCCGCCGTCTATCTCCGCCACTGCACTCCCAAAATCGATCAAGATGTCTTCATACAAGCCGAAACGAGGGGCTGGACACAGCGCAAACTTCCAAAGGGCGAAGCGGAAATATACTTCGAAAATAGGCTGACGGGCCGATGCTTTCTGGCACCCGACCCGGCAGATGACACCCTGCGCATCCCGATGGGTCGCGATCCCGGAATCGTCGTCCAGCGAAAGCGAGACCTCGACTTTTCGAGATGGCATACGCCGGATTCGGAGTACAGGCAGGCGATAGGCTGGCAAATCGAGGTACACAACACGCGCGGCGAAGCGGTAGAGCTGCTCCTATATGACCAACAGCCCGTCTCCTGCGACGAAAACATCCGTGTGAAAACCGAAGAGCTGAGCGGCGGACATCTTGATCCGCAAACGGGCATCGTAACATGGCTCCTGCATCTCGAACCGGGAGAACGACGCGAACTGAATCTGCGCTACAAGATCGGGTATTCGGAAGGCGGCCATCTGATCGTCGAATAATTCTGCGGAGAGATTGCGGCGTCCGAAAAAGGTTGCGCATCAGAAACTATAGGAGACCGAGAGGTAGAACGAGCGCGGATAGGCGTAGGTATAGCGGGTGGCATGGGGCCGCCAAGCGACCGTATCGCCGGCCGTGATGCGCTGCACGCGCATCGACTCGTAACCGTTATAAACCGTGGTGCGGCTGCCGGGAAGGTTGCGCACGAGAAGCGAAGCGACCAGACGCGAATGTCCGACATAGAAAGATTTGAAAACGGACGCATCGGCCGTGAAGGCGTCGGGCAAGCGCTCCTGCCGCATGAAAGCGTCGAAAGCCTCGGGTGTCGTGCCTCCCTGCCGGGCGATGCGGGCGGTACGCCGCACATAGGCGGGTTCGACGTAACGCACGCCCGCATACCCTGCCGAGAGGCGGAAGCCCCACCCTCTCGGCCCGAAATAGGAAGCCTCGGCCGAGGCGGTCAGCTGAGGAACCCCGCCCACGGAACAAGAACCCATATAACTGTCGGCCCGGGTATCGACGGCAGCATTGTCGGAATCGGAGATGACCGTAACGTGCGGATCGCGGATATACTTGTAACGGCCTGCCGACGCGCTCAGCGACAACCGCCACCGAGAAGAAAGCCGAAGAGAAGCGGCAGCTTCGAAGCCGCAGGCCAAAGAGGCTATGCCCGAGACGGAAACATCGCAATAGAGCCCCGAAAGATCGTCGAAATAACGTCGGGTCGCGAGGCCGTCGAACGAAGCTGCGATGAAAGCCGAAGCCTGTAGATCCGCGAACGAACCGGTTCGACGGAAGTTCAGTTCGGCGGCATAAAGGTGCCCCGGACCGCACTCCCCGACGATGAGGTTGTTATAAAGCGGCTGGAAGAACAGCTGTTCGGAATCGGGAACCGCCGCGCAGGCAGCAGCCGCGACCTCGACATAGCTGCGCGGCGAAAAGGCCCACCCGGCCAACGCCTTGAACGCATAGGCGGCCGACCGGATGCGTCGCGACCGTCCGTAGGAACGAGCCCCCGGGAAGAGCTCCTTTTCCATATATCCGCGACGAAAAACCGCGACCTCGCCCAACTCGGCCGCCGCATCGAACCGGAAACGATCGGCCCGGTAAGAGAGCGACAGACGCGCACCGGTCCGAAGCCGTACGAGCGAATAGTCGTACGCGAAACGGTCGCCCTCGCCGACCCGACGGCCGGGATGTCGCAGATCGTTCTCCGACGAGTTGCCATAGGTGGCATCGTCGACCAGATACTGGTCGATATCTACGACATGACCGGCTCCCAACAGATCGCGCATCCGCTTGTAATTGCGGGTCGCCTCGCGCCCGAAAAAGAACCCGTAATCGAACGTAAGCCGCGGGTCGATCCGAGTGGTGAATGCAGCATCGAGGCGCAGATTGCAAATCTGCGCAACGCGGTCTTCGAGCGTATAGACCGCCGGCCCGCCGGCGAGACGGTTCACGGCGATCAAGGCGTCCCAGTCGACCTGCGTATAACGAGGATCGGCGGCCCGCCACGCCTGCTCGCTCTCCCGATCGAGGGTGAAAGAGGGCATGTAGCGATAGTTGTCGGGCATGGGCGTACGGGCGTCGTACCAGTTCAACGAACCGTACTTACGGACACCCGCCTCGGCACTCACCGCGGCGAGCAACGAAGTGGAAGCCGACAAGGCACTCCGCCAAGAGACGACGGCCCACGGCACTGCCTCGCGCCGCACGCGGGAGTTGCGGACCTTGCCGTTCTGGAAGCCCCAAGCCGGATTGTAAAGCCGATCGCCGGTCAACGAAAAACTCTCCTCCGTAGACGAAAGGCGCGTACCCCGCATGGAAAGCGGCACGATCAGGAGCAACGCCAGCCGATGGCTGTCGCCCAACGACTTTTCGATCCGCAAAGCGGCGGTCAGCGCCTGAGTAAAAACGCCCGCGACATAGAGATCGCGGCCGGTACGGACCTCGGCGGCTGCCGCATAACGCCATCCGCGGGACGACTCGCCCACGGCTGAGAACTTGGCTCCGACGAGATAATTCCGACCCGAAAACGAGACGGAAGCGCGATAAGGCGACAGAGGCAACCCCTCCGGAAATTCGAACGTCCGCTGTCCTCCGGCACCCCCTACCCTGCCGGCCAACATGGCGACGCCCGGCACGGCCGTCTCCTCGGCACCCAAGCTCCGCAATGCCGAAAAAAGGCGATAAGAAACCTCGGTACCGTCGACCGCCGCGACCTCGGCATCGAACGTCTGCCCGCGCCGCGAAGCCGCGACCTGCGGCGACACGAAGCGCACGACACTCCCGAAGAGATCGGGCGCCGACTGCACGGCCCGATAGAAAAGCGTCGAATCGGGTTCGAGCATGGGCCGCGGCTCCTCGTATGAAGCGAAAGGATAATATTCGTCGTCGAAAGTCTGCGCAGCTGCCGAACCTGCGAAAAGCAGGAAAAAGAGACGAAAGAGACTTTTCGGCATGCGATTCGGACTTTTTGGAATACAAAGATAACGAAAATATTCCAATTTGTCCATGCGAACAGTTTGCCTCCCGATAACTGCCCGCCGTATCCTACGAACATGAAAAACGGAAGCCTTTCGTATGGAGGCTTCCGTTTTTGAAAACAGCAGGGAGAAGCTACAGAGTTCGCAGCACCTCGCGAAGCAGAGCCCAGAACTTGGGGACCGTGGCGATTTCGAGCCGCTCGTCGGGCGAATGGACGCCCCGCAAAGTAGGCCCGAACGACACCATCTCCAGATCGGGATATTTTTCGAGGAACAGACCGCATTCGAGGCCGGCATGAATGGCACGCACCTTCGGCTCGACGGAGAAAAGCCGCCGATAAGCGTCGGCCGTAACCTCGAGCAGTCGGGACTGCGGATCGGGGGCCCAGCCGGGATAACCGTCGGAGTGGGCCACATCGGCACCCGCGAGTGCGAAAACCGACTCGACCATCTGCATGACATAGGTTTTGGCGCTCTCGACCGACGACCGCTGCGACGACGTAACGACGATCCGACCGCCCTCCTCGAACTTCACCGACGCGAGGTTGGTGGAGGTTTCGACCAGCCCCGGCACGGCAGCAGACATGGCGACCACGCCGTTGGGCACGCCGACGAGCGAATAGACGAGCGCGAACTGCGTACGCGAATCGAGCACCTCGTCGACCGACGGCATTTCGTTGAGCGTGATTTTGAAATGGGGCTCGCGCAGGCGGAACTCCGCTTCGAGGTCGGCGGCGAAAAGCTCGTAACGCTTCTGGAAATCCTTCTTGAGGCGCGTGGGCACGCCGAAGATCGCATAGGCTTCGCGCGGAATGGCATTACGCAGGTTCCCGCCCGAGAAATAACTCAGACGCAGCTCGCACGACTGCATGCCGTCCCACAACAGACGGGCGACGGTCTTGTTGGAGTTGACGCGCCCCTTGTCGATGTCGTCGCCGGAATGTCCGCCCAGCAAATCGGAGACGTCGACACGGAAGAAAGAATAGTTTTTGGGAGCTACCTCCATCGAATAACGGAACGTAGCGATGGTGTCGATACCGCCGGCACACCCGATGAACAACTCGCCCTCGTCCTCGGAATCGAGGTTGACGAGGTATTTGCCGTGCAACATCCCCTCGCCCAACTCGAAAGCCCCGGTGAGTCCCGTCTCTTCGTCGACCGTAAAGAGCGCTTCCAACGGTCCGTGCTGCGCCTCGGGATCGATCATCATGGCCAACGCGGCGGCCATGCCGATACCGCAGTCGGCGCCGAGCGTCGTGCCCTCGGCCCGCACCCACTGGCCGTCGATGCGCGTACGGACGGGATCGTTGTCGAAATCGAACTCCACATCGGAATTCTTCTCGCAGACCATATCCATATGCGACTGGAGAATGACAGCGGGCCGCTCTTCGAACCCCGGCGTAGCGGGCTTGCGCATGACGACGTTGCCGACGGCATCCTTGCGATATTCGAGATGATGCCGCTCGGCGAAAGCGACCAGAAAATCGATGATCTTCCCCTCCTTCTTCGAGGGCCGCGGCACCTGCGTGATGGCGTCGAACTGCTCCCACACGAGGCGGGGCTCCAAAGTGGCGATTTCGGACATAGGATAACGATTTTGTTTTTGCAAAAATAGGGATTTTTCCTAATTTTGGCAATAAAACCGACGGATATGGATTTCAGGATAGGGCACGGATACGACGTACATGCTTTGGCCGAGGGGTTGCGTCTGGTACTGGGAGGAGTGGAGATCCCCTACGGAAAGGGATTCGTGGCCCACTCGGACGGAGATGTGGCGATACATGCCCTCTGCGACGCGCTTTTGGGAGCGGCGGCGCTGGGCGACATCGGGCAGCACTTCCCCGACACGTCGTCCGACTATGCGGGCATCGACTCGAAGATTCTGCTGGGCCGCGTGGCGGCTCTGCTGCGGGACAAAGGCTACGAAATAGGCAACGTGGACTGCACGATCCGCATGCAACGTCCCAAGTTGCGCCCCTACATCGGGGCGATGCGCGCCGCGATAGCCGGTGCAATGGGTGTAGACGATGACCGGGTGTCGGTCAAAGCTACGACCACAGAGCAACTCGGTTTCGAAGGCCGCGAAGAAGGGGTCTCCGTCTCGGCCGTGGCGCTGATATACAAAGTTTAATCCGCTCTCCGGAATTTCGGATCGCCCATGCGTTTATCCCAGAGCCAGCCGACATACCGCATCGTAACGTCGGGCGTGGCGAGCAGGAGCAGCGTTTCGCCGGTGAGCGTGGAGACGAGAAGTTCGGCCCGGTAATCGGCCGTGCCGTCGGAGAAGGCGAACGAAATCGTCCATCCGGAAGAAGTGCGCTCGGCCCCGTACTCCCGGATCGGTCCGGAATCGAAATTGAGCGTCGTGAGGTACTGCGAAGCCCCGGTCTCCACGGGCAGATGCACCTCGACGCGGTCGACCGACAAACCGAAGAAGAAATAATCGGCATAGATCGAGCGGAGCAGTCCGCGCGGCCACTGCTGCATGGAGTTGGGATAGAAGAGGTAGTTGCGCGACTGGACGATCGAATCGAGGCGGGCGGCGTATTGCTCGGCCCGGTAGGCGCGCCGTTCGGTGCGGGACATGCGACGTGTCGGCTCCTCGTAAACGGTGGTATGCTCGACGATATGATCCGGAGCCTGCTGCACGGGGACGACGGTGGTCTGCGGCACGCTGTCGGCGCCGGCGGTCGTGATCGAAAACTGCGGCGACTGCGCGAAAACGGCACCGGCTGCAAGCAGCGCGGCGCCGGTCGAGGCGAAGAACTTCATGCTAATAAAGCTGCGAAATGGTACCGGTATACTCCACGGGATTGTACCAGGGATTGGTAATCGTGAGGTTGGCACCGCCCGTGCGCGAGAAGATCTCGAACGTGAAGGTATAGGTCGACGCGGAGAAGAGCGACGTGGTGAAAGTTACCATCCAACCCTCGTGGGTCTGCTCGGTGGTATAACCCTGCAGGTCGGGGATCGTGTAGTTGATGACCGTCATGTAGTAAGGCGGCACGTAACCCTTGATATAGGGCAGACAGATGTCGGCCGTGCCGTCCCAGATGCCGATGTTGAACGACGGGTTGACGATCTGACGCACGGGACCCGCCGGCTGGCGCTGCAAGGTCTGGGGGTTGAACTGGAAGTTGCGCGAGAGGACGAGCGAATCCATCATCTTCTCGTAGCTGGCGATCCGCTCGGCACGGCGTTTTTCGCGCACTTCGCGGCGCTCCTCTTTCGGAGAAAGCGCCTTTTTCTGGGCGATGACGGAGACGGCTGCGGCGCAAAACAACAGCCCGACGAAGAAAATAACTGCTTTTTTCATGGCACGTAAAGGATTGGTTACGGCCGAGAAATGCAAAATCGGTGCCGGAACTTTCCGAGGGCCCCGGCGGCGGGATGTCGGCATGCGACGAAAAAACGCAGGTCCCCGGTCGGAGCCCTGCGTCGAACAGCGTTAAGAGAGCTACCCTACTCCGCCCTGCGGTAGTCGATGGAGACGGTGCTGCCGTCGTGGCAGATCCAGCTGCCGGTGGTGAAATCATAGACGCCCGGTCCGGACGGGAGCGCGCCCGTGGGAACGGAGCTATTGTCGAACCAAGCGACGACGGGAAAAGTCGAGCCGTCGCCGGGATTGGTGTCGCACTTCAGATAGACCAACTGCATATTGGCGAAAATATCCAACGCCGTCAACCGGTTGCCGGAGCAGTAAAGTTCCTTCAGAGCGGGATTCCGGGAGGTATCCAGCGAGGTCAGTTCGTTGGAAAAGCAGTACAACACGGTGAGGGCCGGATTCTCGGAGAGATCCAACGATGTCAGCGAATTGGCGCTGCAGGATAAATCCGTCAAGGCGGAATTATAGGAGAGGTCCAACGAAGCCAGTCCGTTGTGCTCGCAAAACAACACCTCCAACGCCGCATTCTGGGAGAGGTTCAGCTCCGAAAGAAGGTTGCTACGACAATCGAGCTCCGTCAAAGCGGAATTTCGGGAGAGATCCAACGCAGAGAGCTCGTTGAAGCCGCAAAGCAGGACCGTCAACGCCGTATTCTTGGAGACATCCAAAGCGGTCAACCGGTTGAAAGAACAGTCCAGCTCGGTCAGGGAGGTGAAGTACTCGATCCCCTGCAGCGAGACGAGCTCCCGATCGCCGCCGCCGAAGAGGTCCAGCTCCGTGATGCGCTCCACCTCCTCGACGGTGATATGCTCCGCATCGGCGACATAGCCGCGGCTCTGCAGCGCCTGAGCGAAAAGCGGATCGAAACGGCGGGCGATATTCGGATCGGAAACCGCCTCCTCCTTGCAACCTCCTGCGACGATCAAAGCCGCGAAGAGACCAAGCGTGTGGATTTTATTCATGATGCAGCAAAATTGGGATTCGAAAAAGGCCGCTCCTACGACACCTTGCGGTAGTTGACGGTGATCGCGTGTCCTCCGTAGGTCCAACTGTTATCGAAGACATGGAGGTCCGCAGGAATGTTGTTCCGGTCGAACCACGCCGTAACGAGGAAAATCGAACCGGAACCGCCGGGGTTATTCTTCAGGAAGAGCGTGGTCAACCGCCGGTTGGCGCTGATGTCGAGCGACGGCAACGAATTGTCGTTGCAATACAAGGTCTCCAAAGCGACGTTGGCGCCGATATTCAGCTCCGGCAACAAATTGGACTCGCAAGAGAGGAATGTCAGCGCGGCATTGGCGCTCACGTCCAAAGCGGTCAGCGCATTGGTGCCGCAACGCAGCTCGGTCAACGCCATGTTATGGGTTACGTCCAACGCGGCGAGCCTATTGTCGTCGCAAAGCAGCAAGGTCAAAGCCGGATTGCCGCCGACATCCAACGACGTCAGCCGGTTCATGCGGCAACGCAACGACGACAAGGCCCGGCAGCCGCTGACATCGAGCGCCACCAGCTCGTTGGTCGAGCAGGTGAGATCTTTCAAAGCGACGCAGCCCTCGAGATGCAGGGAAGCGAGCTTGTTGGAGTTGCAAAGCAACTCCGAAAGAGCCGCATTGCTGCCGACGTCGAGCGTCGTGAGCTCGTTGTTGTCGCAGCGCAGGTACTGCAGGGCCGGATTCCGGGAGAGGTCCAGCGCGGAGAGTCCGTTGTTGTTGCAGGCAAGCGTCTTCAAGGCGGCATTGGCGGAGAGGTCGAGCGACGAGAGCTCGTTGGTAGCGCAACGCAACGTCTTCAAGGCGGGATTGCGGGAGAGGTCCAAGCATGCGAGCCGGTTTTCGGAGCAGTTCAGCTCCTCCAAAGCCGGGTTACGGGAGAGGTCCAGCCCGGTCAACGCATTGTCATGGCAGTCCAGAATCCGCAGAGCGAAATTCTTGGATAGATCCAGCGACGCGAGCTGCAGCGAATAGCAGGAAAGGGACTCCAGCGACGCGAAATATTCGAGCCCCTGCAACGAGAAGGGTTCGCCCTGCCCGCCCTCGGCCGAAAGCGTCAGCTCCTTGATATCGACCACCTCCGAAAGCAGGATGCGGGTTGCGTCGGCAACGTAGCCGCGCGTCTCCAGCTCCTGAGCGAAAAGCGAATCGAAACCCTCCGTGATATCGGCGTTCCCGTCGCGGCCCGACTGGGTAACCGTTACCGTACGCGAAGATTCGCCGTAGAAGATATGCACCGAAGCGGCACGCTCCGTAGTCCGGAAATAACTTTCGGCCTCCACGGAGAGCGATATCCGACCGGCCTGCCCCTCCCGGGTCGAAAGTTCGAGCCACTCCGGAGCCCCCGCCTCGTATTCCACGGAGGCGCTCCAATCGACATTGACCACGAACGGCACCACGACCCGACCGCCCTCGGCGGCGATCGTATACTCCGTTTTCTCGATATTCAGATCCGCCGGTCCCTGTCGCTCGACCAACGTCTCTTCGCTACAGCCCGAGGCGACGACCGACAAAAAAAACAAAACAACGCAACATCTTTTCATGTTCGATTCTTTCTAAGATATGTGTACGACGAAGAAAAGCGACCGTTCACGAACTGAGGCATTTCCCGAAGGCAAAGATAACGACTTTTTCCGTAACGGAACAATCAGAGTCCCATCTTTTCGAGGAACTGTCCGGTATAGCTGCGGGAGCAGCGGGCGACTTCGTGCGGCGTGCCCGCAGCGACGACCTCGCCGCCGGCGACGCCCCCCTCGGGACCGATGTCGATGAGGTGGTCGGCGACCTTGACCACATCGAGGTTGTGCTCGATGACGAGGACCGTATTGCCCCGGTCGACGAGCTTGTTCAACACCTCCAGAAGCAGCCGGATGTCCTCGAAATGGAGCCCCGTGGTGGGTTCGTCGAGGATATAGAGCGTGCGTCCGGTATCGCGCTTGGAGAGCTCCGCGGCGAGCTTGATGCGCTGGCTTTCGCCGCCCGAGAGGGTCGTGCAAGGCTGGCCGAGGGTGAGGTAACCGAGGCCGACATCCTGAATAGCCTTGAGTTTCTGGTAGATGGCCGGAATGTTCTCGAAGAACTCGACGGCCATGTTGACCGTCATGTTCAGCACGTCGTCGATCGACTTGCCCTTGTACTTGACCTCCAGCGTCTCGCGGTTGTAACGATGTCCGCCGCACGCCTTGCAGGTAACGTAGACGTCGGGCAGGAAGTTCATCTCGATGGTCTGCACGCCGGCACCGCGACACTCCTCGCAGCGGCCTCCCTTGACGTTGAACGAGAAGCGTCCCGCCTTGAAACCGCGGATCTGCGCATCGGGTGTCAGCTCGAAGAGCTTGCGGATGTCGGCGAAGACGTTGGAGTAGGTGGCGGGATTCGACCGCGGCGTACGCCCGATGGGCGACTGGTCGACGACGACGAGTTTGTCGATGTGCTCGATGCCCTCGACCGAATCGTAGTCGAGCGGCCGGTCGAGCGAGCGGTAGAGCTCCCGCGCGAGGATCGGTCGCAAGGTCTCGTTGACGAGCGTCGACTTGCCCGATCCGCTGACGCCCGTAACGCAGATGAACGTGCCCAGCGGAAACTCGACGTCGATATTCTTGAGGTTGTTGCCGCGGGCCCCGCGGATGACGATCCGCTGGCCCGAACCCTTGCGGAGCGAAGCGGGAACCTCGATGCGGCGGCGTCCCGTGAGGTAGTCGGCCGTAATCGAGTCGGCGCGGACGATGTCGTCGAAAGTGCCGGCCGCGACGATCCGTCCGCCCCGGCGGCCCGCTTTCGGTCCGACGTCGACGATGAAGTCGGCGGCCCGCATCATCTCCTCGTCGTGCTCGACGACGAGGACCGAGTTGCCGGCGTCGCGCAGCTCCTCCAGACTGCGGATCAGCCGCTGGTTGTCGCGCTGGTGCAGGCCGATCGAAGGCTCGTCGAGGATGTAGAGCACATTGACGAGCTTCGAGCCGATCTGCGTGGCGAGGCGGATGCGCTGGCTCTCGCCGCCCGAGAGCGACCGCGACGACCGCGACAGGGACAAGTAACCCAGGCCGACTTCGATGAGGAAGTGCAGCCGCTCGCGGATCTCCTTGATAATCTCCTGCGCGATGCGCCGCTCCTTGTCGGTCATATGCTCCTCGACATGGGCGATCCAGTCGGCGAACTCCTCGATCGAAAGGGCCGAGACGTCGGCGATGCTGCGGCCGTCGATACGGAACTGCAGGGCCTCGGGCTTGAGGCGCGAACCGCCGCAGGCCGAGCAAGGCCGGTAGACGAGGAACTGCTCGCGCCACTTGCGGCCGCGGGCCGACTCGTCGTCCTCCGTGCGGCCGATGTACTCGGCGACGCCCTCCCACGAAAGGAACTGCCGCCCGCCCGACGGAGAGCTGAAGACCGAGAGATCGACGGTCAAGGGCTCGGAATCGCCGTAGAGCAAGGCGTGGAGCGCCGCATCGGAAAAGCTCCCGACGGGATCGTCGAGGGTGAAGTCGTAGCGCCGGCCCAACATTTCGAGCGTGGCGAAGAGCAAGTTGTTATGGTACTTGCCCAACGGCTCGACGGCCCCCTCGCGCAACGACAGCCCCTTGTCGGGGATGATCTTCGCGAGGTCGAAAACGGCCTCCTCGCCCAGCCCGTTGCAATGGGGACAGGCCCCTTTGGGCGAGTTGAACGAGAAGGTATGGGGCGCGGGATCCTCGAAGGCGATACCCGTGGAGGGGCACATCAGGTGGCGCGAATAGAAACGCTGCTCGTCGGTGCCGTAGTCGTAGAGCGCCATCGTGCCCTTGCCCTGCCGCATGGCCTCCTTGAGCGACGTCATGATCCGCTCGCGCGCCTCCTCGCCCACGGTCAGGCGGTCGACGACCAGATCGATCGTATGGATCTTGTAGCGGTCGAGACGCATGCCGGGCGAGATTTCGCGGATCTCGCCGTCGATGCGGGCGTAGATATAGCCTTTTTTGGCGAGCGTCTCGAAAAGCTCGCGGTAGTGGCCCTTGCGGCCCTTGACGACGGGTGCCAGCAGGGCGATCTTCCGGCCGGCGAAGCCCTCGAGGATCAGTTCGACGATCCGCTCGTCGGAATAGTGGACCATCTCCTCGCCGGTAACGGGCGAATAGGCCCGCGACGCACGGGCATACAACAAACGCAGGAAGTCGTTGATCTCGGTAACGGTACCGACGGTCGAGCGGGGATTTTTGTTGGTGGTCTTCTGTTCGATGGCCACGACGGGGCTCAGTCCCGTGATCTTGTCGACGTCGGGACGCTCCATCGTGCCGACGAACTGCCGGGCGTAGGTGGAAAGGGTCTCCATGTAGCGGCGCTGTCCCTCGGCGTAGATCGTGTCGAAGGCCAGCGACGACTTGCCCGAGCCGCTCAGACCGGTGATGACGACCAGCCGGCGGCGCGGAATCTCCAGATCGACGTTCCGGAGGTTGTGCACGCGGGCACCGAATATTCGGATCGAATCTTCTTTCATAGCATACGAACGCTCCGCCGCCCCGGTTTATCGTCCGGCGGGAACGGGGAACCTGCAAAGTTAACACATTCGGAGGAATTGCGTCGCAAGCGGGGTTGAATTATTCTCCGAAAATGCTTAATTTCGTAGTCGCATTTTTCGGGCTCTCCCGAAAAAGGACAAGACGGAAGCCGCAAAAAACATGCTCGGAAAGAAAACGACATACCTGCAGCTCCTGCTGTGTCTTCTGCTGGCGGCCTGCGCAGGCAACGCGCGCGTGGAACAGGCGTTGCTGCAAGCCGAAAGCTGCCTGCAGACGGCACCCGACAGTGCGCTGGGCATTCTGCAGCGGATCGACCCCGACGACATTTCGCGCCGCCGGACACGGGCCGAATATGCGCTGCTCTACGCCATGACGCAGGACAAGAACTACATCCTCTCGGAGGACGATTCGCTGGTCCGCATCGCCCGCAACTACTATCGCTATCGCCGCAAGGAGGTGCGCAAACGCTTTTTGGCGGAGTTCTACTACGCGATGGTGCTCCACAACCGCAGGGAGGATTCGCGGGCGCTGGTCCGCTTCCTGCAGATCGAAGAGGAGGGCCGGAAGCTGAACGACCCCTATCTGCTGGGGCTGCTCTACCAGCGGATCTGCGAAATCTACAGAACCCAATACAACGAACCCACGACACTGCAATACGCGCAGTTGGCGTATGAAAATTTCCGGCAAGCCGGCAAAAACCACCATTGCGGATATGCCTCATACGATATAGGAAAAACTTACTTCAATTTGAAGCAGTACGACAGCGCCTATCTCTATTATACGCAGGCGCTGCAGCTCGTCGAGGCCGAACGCGACACGGCCATGATGCAATACACGCTCGGAGCTGTGGCCTATACCCGAATCGCTCAAAAACTCCCTAACGAAGCATGCGCCATGTTGTGGCAAATCCGTCATCGGCTGCATCGTAACTGGACGGACCGGGAATTGGTTATCATGACATTGGCGCATCTGGCTGCCGACAGGCTCGACAGCGCGCAGCACTATCTGCATTTGGCCGAAGAACAGATAGCCTCCGATTCTCCGACACAGGGATTTCTGAATAGCACGGCAGCACAAGTACACTTCCGGGCTCGTGATTACCGAAAAGCTGCGGAAAAATTCCGTATCAATATATTATACTATGATTCATTAGAACTTATTGCTACACGTCAATCCTATGCCGATGTCCATCGGAACTTTTTAGATCAGGAAAACCGGATGGCCCGACGACGCTTGCGCAGCATGCGGATCAATTTCTACCTGATGCTCGCGCTGGCCGTCGTCGTCATTCTGTTCGTGGCATTCGTCGCCTATGTCAACTACCGGAAACGGCAGGCGACCGTGGCCAAATACCTGTCGGCACTCGACGAAATCCGCAATGTCGGCAAAGCGATGCGGATGAAGCTGAAAGCACAGCATCATATCTAAACGACCGAATTGCAGCAGCTTGTCAAGGAGCGGTTCGCCGTAGTGAACGAACTGGCGGCGACCTACTACGAACGGAAAGGGGCCAACGAACAGCGAGCCATATATAATAAGGTAAAAAAACTGCTCGACACCTACGCTTCGGGAGCCGATGGCAAACGGGAGATCGAGCGCGTGGTCGACACATGCCACGACAACATCATGCAGAAGCTACGGGCGGAGCTGCCCGAGCTGAAAGAGGCGGAGCTCGACCTGCTGCGCTATGTCTATGCCGGATTCTCGCTGCAGGTCATCAGCGTCTTCACGGGCGATACGGTCAACTACACGTCGGTCAAAAAATCGCGTCTGAAAGCCAAAATCGCCAAGTCGAATGCGCCCTCTAAAGAATTGTTCATAAAACTGATGTCGTAACAGACTAATAATAAATCGAATAAAAATACAATAAGAAATAGTAATTTCTAAATACATGAAAATCAATCACATATAAAGTTGTAATTATTTCAGCCTCCGCAGAAATCATATCTATCTGTAATTCAATATATTATAAAGACGTCTTGTAATCTTTTTACAAGGCGTTTTTTTGTCGGTTGTCGACGGCCGCGGTAATTTTGCGTCAGCAAACCAAACCCAAATTACCGATCATGAAAACTGCTTTTTACAACACCGCTTTTCTATTGCTGACATTCGGATCGGTCGCAGTCGTTTCTACAGCCTCGGCCCACGAAGAAAAAGATTCCAAAGAGCGAGAGAATCACACAATAGTAATAAGAAAAGACCTACCAAATCCCGCACTACCCACCTGTCCCCGCATGCCGGCCCGGGCGGCGATCGACTGCATGTACGAAACTGCCGGCGAATCGCTGGTCTTCGACTTCTTCGATGATCTGGGCGGCGTAACCATCACGGTAACGAATACCACGACCGGCGAAACGTTCTTCGATTTCTGTTCCGACACGCCCGGCACCTGCCGCACCGCACTCTCCGGCGACTGCGGCTCCTACCGGATCGAACTCGAAGACGACGGCGGCCGGACATATACCGGAACTTTCGAACTCTAAAATAGTGGTCGCCGAAAAACTTCAAGAGTAGGCAATGATTTATTCACAAAAGCACCATGAAACTTACAAAATCCATTCTGTTGGCGGCATGCGCCGCCACGCTGTTCGGCATGGCGGCATGTCAGAAAGAAGAGCCGGCAGAAAACAACCGTCCGACGAGCGAATCGGTTTCCAAAAACGAAGCGCTGCTTTCGGTATTCGCCGAAGCTCTGTCGAAAGCGACCTACAACCGCGAAGATGTCCGGGAATTTCTGAAAGAAGAAGCCGTCAAGCAATTCGACAAGAACTACGACGTACTCTACGCGCTGGTCAAAGATAAGGAGATCGGCGGCTCGACATTCCGCGACATTCTGGTGGAATATTCGTCGGAAGCCAAAATCGCAGCGATCGAAGAGAACATCCCCCTGCTCAATATTCTTGTTCCCAAGATCGCGATCTTCGGCATCGCAGCCGAAAACATGGACTGCACCGACCCGGAAATTCCGGTAGCCGTATCGAAAGCGAAAACGACGTCGCTCTACCTCAACGGAGAGTGTGCGGCCGACCTCGAAAAGGGCGAGATTCCCGATTTCCACACCTTCGTCGTGAACGAAAACAGCCGCGTCATCGTCGACGCCATTACGCGCAGCGGCGAACAGACCTTCCGATTCATCTCGCCCAACTACGACGGCTCGATCCGCGAAGACGAGGAACCGCAGACCCGATCCACCGCCATGACGGCCAGCGAAGTAGGTTCCAAAGCCGTAATGGCATACAACTACTTCTACACCAGCGATTCCGGGTCCAATTCCCGCACCTACCAGCGAGACTACATCTACTACGGCATCACCCCCGCGAACGGGAACGGAACCCTGAACCGGCTGGTATCGGAGTATATCAGCTTCCTCGAAGTCGACCCGAAAGCCTATTTTAAGATTGCCGATCAAAAGACAGGAGAAGCCTATGAAGATCCGTATATCAAGGCGAATCAGACGAGCCAAGAAAAACGGGCTCTGACCAACGCCGAACTGCTCGACAGAATGTGGACGAAAGGCGCTTACGATTTCCGGTTCGAAATCTTCTCGACCAACAACGAACAACCTGTCATCATCTATCTACCGCTCAGACCCGACGAATTGTGGGACTTCCACATCGCCAGCAGCTATCGGCACAGCACTTGGTTCAGACACAGCAAGTACACCTACACGATCGATCCCAACAAGTTTACGATCAAGCGCGTATACCTGAAAAATAAACAGATCTCTTTCGGGAAATGGGATTTATCGCAAGAGGCGCTGGAGAGATACATCTCTATCTATGAAGAAGATAAAGAGGCAAGATATGAAACTACCGTCAGCCATCAAGTAACAAAAATGACGAGCTGGAAAGTAAACGGAGAAATCAAATTCGGATTCGGAAAGAACAGTACCACATCCGGCACTGTAGACGGAGGGGTATCGGGCTCGACCACCAAAACGGAAACCAAAGCATACAAGTTCGAAAGAAACGAAAAAGATGACAATTTAGGCAGCATCAAAATCTATTTCTTCGATCCGATTATCGACGGCAAGAGCGGCAGCAACTATCTGGTACACACCTATAACACCGGATATGTTTCGTTCGGACTGGCCGTAGAATAAATCCGAAACCATTATGAAATACCTGAAGTTGATTCTATTATTGAGCCTGCTTTGGGCCGGGCTGCTCGCCTGCTCGAAAGACGACGACGGAACCCACCGATTGAAATTCGTGGTCGAAGGCGGAGCGCCGGATGCCGAAATAAGAGTTTCCTATTATGGATTTCGAGGCGGACCAGACTGGCATACCATAAGAGGACGTTTCGAATACTCGATCGCCTCGGATTTGGAGGTTGCCGGATTAGAAGCCCGATGCGACGATCCGACCAACTGGATCAAAGTGGAGATATACGTAGACGGCAAACTGAAAGCTCAAGAGTACGGGACCCGCTCGGTACAAACTCCGCAAATACGGCTCAAGTAAACCATCGGCGACAAGCCCGGGACATAACGTCCCGGACTTGTCCGTTTCCGGGGCAAAGAAAATACAATAAAATATTGCCGATGCGATGCCTCCGGAGAATATCCACGAGGAAAGCGAAATTCGAGACGGGAATGTTCGGTCGAGTAACGCCGGAATCGGCGAGGATTCGGAACGGCGACGGAAAGGTCGAAAGTCCGGAGCGGCGGTTTTTATGAAGACCGGGCGGAGGTTATGCCTCCAGCCGGAAATCGTCGGCGTCCTCCCATGCGGGAAACGACTCGCGGAACTGACGCTGCTGATCGAGGTCGAGCTCGACGACCATCGTCCACTCGCCGCTGTCGGCGCCGGCGATGGTGCGTCCCAGATAATCGAGCGCCATCGAATCGCCGATATAGACGGCATCGGGGTCGGTGCCGACGCGGTTGACGCCGATGACGAAACACTGGTTCTCGATGGCCCGGGCCCGCAACAGCGCGCACCACGCATCGCGCCGCTTGTTGTCCCACGAGGCGCAATAGATGATGGCATCGTAATCGCCCCGGCAGCGGCTCCAGACGGGGAAACGCAAGTCGTAGCAGATCTGCAGCAGAAAACGGAAACCCATATATTCGACCACAACGCGCCGGCTGCCGGGCGTATAGTCGCGTCCCTCGCCGCCGGGCCGGAACAGGTGGCGCTTGTCGTACCACGCCGTTTCGCCCGAAGGCTTGACGAAGAACATGCGGTTGCGATAGGTGCCCGCCTCCATGATGACGGCGCTGCCCACGACGGCCTTGCCGTAGGTTGCGGCCCAACGGCGCATGGTCGAGACGACCAGTCCGTCGGCAGGTTCGGCGACGACCGCAGGCCGCAGCTTGAATCCTGTGGCGAACATCTCGGGCAGTACGACGACGTCGGCGTCGGCCGCGGCGACGACCGGCTCGATCCGCTCCAGATTGCGGGCCGTATGCTCCCACTCCATATCTACCTGACAGAGCGCTATGCGAAGTTTCATAGGAATAATTTGAACACTCAAAGATAGCCATTTTTCGAAAACGCGCAACGCCGACACCGGCAAAATCGCCGGAAAGTTGCGCACGAGCGAAATAAAACGTACTTTTGCAACCTAACCGCACGAAATCATGCTCCACGCAGGACGCAACCACACCCTCACCGTCAGCCGCGTATCGGACTACGGGCTCTATCTTGAAAACGAAGAACACGACGAAGTACTGCTTCCGAACCGCTACGTATCGCTGGCGGACAAGCCCGGAGATAGGAAAGAGGTGTTCGTCTACCACGACTCGGAAGACCGGCTGGTAGCCACGACCGAGACCCCGAAACTGCGGGCCGGAGAGGCGGGCTACCTGAAGGTGGTGGACAAGACCCTGCACGGAGCCTTTCTGGACTGGGGCCTGACGGGCAAGGATCTCTTTCTGCCCAACCGCAACCAACAAGGAGGCATTCTGGCGGGACACAGCTACATCGTCTACCTGTACGAAGACAACGTAACGGGCCGCTGCGTGGCGACCAACAAGCTGAAGACGTTCATCGACAACGATGAGATCACGGTGCGGCCGCGCGAAGAAGTAGAGGTGCTGGTGGCCTCGGAGAGCCCGATCGGCTACCGCGTGATCGTCAACAACCGCCATTGGGGCATGATCTACCGCAACCAGATTTTCCGACCGGTGGCGGTCGGCGACCGGATGCAGGGCTACGTACGACGCATCACGGAAGATCATCGCATCGACATAAGTCTCCAGCAGACGGGATTCGCGCAGGTGAAAGACTCGGCGCAGACCTTGCTGCAACTGCTGCGCGACAACGGCGGGCGACTGCCCCTCAACGACGCGAGCGATCCGGACGAGGTGCAGCGGCTCACGGCGATGAGCAAGAAGACGTTCAAACGCTCGGTCGGCATGCTGCTCAAGCAAGGCAGCATCGAGATGAACGACCGGGGAATCGAAATCCGCAGATAATGGCAACTCTCAAAACCGCGGAACGCGTCTCGCGCGACGCCTCCGACAACTTCGTATTCCAACGTTCGCTGCTGGCCTACCATGCGGCCTCCGAACGCATCGAGGGCGACGTGCTGGAGATCGGCACGGGCTCGGGCTACGGCATCGAAGTGGTGGCGCCCCGGGCCGCACGCTTCGTAACGATCGACAAACATGCCCCGGCCGCCGAGCTGACGCAGGTGCCGGGCGCGGAGTTCCGGCAGGCGACCGTACCGCCGCTGCCATTCGCCGACGGAGAGTTCGACTGCGCGATCTCGTTTCAAGTGATCGAACACATCGAAAAAGACGCCGAGTTCGTACGCGAAATCCACCGGATATTGCGACCCGGCGGGCGGCTGATCCTGACGACGCCCAACCGCCCCATGTCGCTGACCCGCAACCCGTGGCACGTACGCGAATACACGGCCGAGGAGTTGCGCGGGCTGCTTTGCGGCTGCTTTGCGGAAGTGGAGATGCTGGGAGTTTTCGGCAACGAAAAAGTGATGGAGTATTATGCCCGGAATCGCCGCAACGTAGCGCGCATCGCGAAATTCGACATTCTCGATCTTCAGCACCGGCTGCCCCGCCGTCTGCTGCAACTCCCCTACGACATCCTGAACCGCCTGAACCGCCGACGGCTGCTGACGGCCGACACGGAGCTGACGACCTCGATCCGCATGGACGACTATCGGCTGGGACCTGTCGGCGACGGCTGTTTCGACCTTTTCTGCATAGCCCGGAAATAAGGGCCCCGGAGAAGCATAAAATGCGGGACGAAAAAATCGTCCCGCATTTTTCATGTTCCCATACCGGAAGCGCTACGCCGCCTTGATGAGCGAACGGCCCAGCCAGACGAGCAACAATCCCAACGCGAAGCTCAGCCCGACGTACAATCCGAAGCTGAGCCACTGTTTCTGTTGGAGCAGCAGGAACATGTCGTCGGAGAAAGAGGAGAAGGTGGTGAAACCTCCGCAGAAACCCGTGATGAGGAAGACGTTCATCGACGGCGAAATCAGATGTGTCTTTTCGGCCAGACCGAAGAAGATGCCGATGACGAAGCTGCCGATCAGATTGACGGCGAAAGTACCCCACGGAAAGGCGCCGGAACTGACCAGATGGAAGAGTTTTCCGGTGAGAAAACGCAAGCAGGTGCCGAGGAAACCGCCCAGACCTGCGATAAGCATGGCTCGAAACATAGAGACGGAATTTTCGGCAAAGATACGCAAATTCCGGGCCGAATGCCGAAACGGCTCAAAATCGGCAAATACGGACGGCGCCCCGAAGCGACGCCGGGCTGGCACACTCTTTGACACGGGCGCTGAAGCCAGCCGTCGATCTCCCTGACAAGTACCGGGGAAACGGCGGAAGCCGTAATCCTAAAAAACACAAAATTATGCACTTATCACCGAAAGAGATCGACAAGCTGATGCTCCTGTCGCTGGGCATGATCGCCGAACGACGCATGAAGAAAGGGCTGAAACTCAACTATCCGGAAGCCGTGGCCTACATCACCTCCACGGCGCTCGAAGAGGCGCGGGCGGGAAAAACCGTCGAAGAAGTGATGACCGGTGCCGCCAGCGTGCTGCGCAAAAGCGACGTCATGGAGGGCGTAGCCGACATGATCGACCTGCTGCAGGTCGAAGCCGTATTCACCGACGGATCCCGTCTGGTGAGCATCCACCACCCGATCAAATAATCCTAAAGGACGAAACAATGGACAACATGACGAATCCGGCTCCGGCGCAGAACGACCGACAGGCCGCGAGCCTCTATCCGAACCGACCGGGCTTCGAGCCCTCCCAACCGGTCGCCGTAGGCGGCGAGATCCTCGCCGCTGCACCGATCGAATACAACCTCGGCCGCAAGACCGTGAAACTTGTGGTCCGCAACACGGGCGACCGTCCCATTCAGGTGGGATCGCACTTCCACTTTTTCGAAGTGAACCGCTATCTGGAATTCGACCGCGACGCCGCATTCGGCTGCCACCTGAACATCCCGGCGACGACGGCCATCCGCTTCGAACCGGGCGACCAGAAAGAGGTGGAAGCGGTAACCTACGCCGGCAAACGCCGCGTGATCGGCTTCAACGGGCTGGCGATGGGCTACACGGGCGACGAAGATGCGCCCACCTACTTCCCGGCCCGCATGAAAGCCGTGCGCAAGGTCCGCGAAGCGGGATTCAAGGAGATCGCCGAGAAAGAGGCCGAAGCGGACTACGCCAAGCATGAAGCCGCCGCCACGAAAAAGAACGATAACGCAAAAAAATAAGAGACATGGCAACCATTTCACGGCAAGAATACAACAACCTTTTCGGCCCGACGGTGGGCGACAAGATCCGGCTGGGCGACACCGATCTCTATGTGGAGATCGAAAAGGATCTGCGCGAATACGGAGACGAGATCGTCTACGGCGGCGGCAAAACCCTGCGCGACGGCATGGGGCTGGCCAACACGATGACCTCGAAAGAGGGGGCGCTCGACATCGTAATCACCAACGTAACGATCATCGACCCGATCATCGGCGTGGTGAAGGCCGACGTAGGCATCAAGGACGGCAAGATCGCCGGCATCGGCAAGTCGGGAAACCCCAACACCATGCACGGCGTACATCCCGACCTGATTACGGGAGCGGCCACCGACGCCATTTCGGGCGAGCACCTGATCCTGACGGCCGCAGGTATCGACGGACACGTGCATCTGATCTCCCCGCAGCAGGCCTACGCCTCGCTGAGCAACGGCATCACGACCCTCTTCGGCGGCGGCATCGGCCCCACGGACGGAACCAACGGCACGACCATCACCTCGGGCAAGTGGAACACCGAACGCATGCTCGAATCGCTCGAAGGCATTCCCGTGAACGTGGGCATGCTGGGCAAAGGCAACTGTTCGGTGGCTCAGCCCATCGAAGAACAGATCGAATCGGGCGTCTGCGGTCTGAAAGTGCACGAAGACTGGGGCTCGACCCCGGCGGCGATCCGGGCGGCTCTGGACGTAGCGGACCGCTACGACGTACAGGTAGCCATACACACCGACACGCTCAACGAAGGGGGCTACGTGGAAGACACGATCGCTGCGATGGACGGCCGCACGATCCATACCTACCATACGGAAGGTGCCGGCGGCGGACACGCGCCCGACCTGCTGAAAGTAGCCTCGATGCCCTACGTGCTGCCCTCCTCGACCAATCCGACGCTGCCGTTCGGCATCAACTCGCAGGCCGAGCTCTTCGACATGATCATGGTATGCCATAACCTCAATCCGAAGATTCCGTCGGACGTGGCGTTCGCCGAAAGCCGCGTACGTCCCGAGACGCAGGCGGCCGAAAACGTGCTGCACGACTTAGGCGTGCTGTCGATGGTCTCGTCCGACTCGCAGGCGATGGGGCGCGTGGGCGAATCGTTCATGCGCACGTTCCAGACCGCCTCGTTCATGAAGAAAGCCTGCGGCAAGCTGGCCGAAGATGCCGACGGCAACGACAACTTCCGCGTGCTGCGCTATCTGGCCAAGATCACGATCAACCCGGCGATCACCTTCGGCGTATCGGACTATCTGGGCTCCGTGGAGAAAGGCAAGATCGCCGATCTGGTACTCTGGGAACCGCAGTTCTTCGGCGCAAAACCCAAGATGGTCATCAAAGGCGGCGTAATCAACTGGTCGAACATGGGCGATCCCAACGCTTCGCTGCCCACGCCGCAACCCTGCTACTACCGTCCGGTATTCGGCGCTTTCGGCCGCGCCCTGCAGAAGACCTGCGTTTCGTTCGTCTCGAACGCCGCCTACGAAAACGGCATCAAGGAACGGCTCTCGCTCGACCGCATGGTCCTGCCGGTACGCCGCACGCGCCAGCTGACCAAATACGACATGGTCCGCAACGGCGGCATGCCGCAGATCGACGTCAACCCCGAGACCTTCGACGTGCTGGTCGACGGCATCCGGGCCTACGTGGAACCGGCCCGCGAATTCCCGCTCAGCCAGCTCTACTGGTTCAGCTGAACCCTTTTTCGTCGATTCCGGGGAAGCCTGTGCTTTCCCGGAATCGACATGAACAAAACGCCCCCTTATGAAAATCTACACGAAAATCGTCGGCAACCTCCGTGCCCCCGAGTGGGCCGAGCGAGCGAAAGAAGCCGACATCGAAGCCGTCGAACTGGACCAGTGGACGGCGCAGAAAAGCCGCTTCGTAGCCTCGGGCGGAAGCGGCGACGAATATGCCGTAGCCCTCGAACGCCGCACGCAACTGCTCGACGGCGACATTCTGGAATACGATGCCGACAGTCGCCGCATCGTAGCGATCCGCATCCGGCTGAACGACGTACTGGTGGCCGATCTGAGCGAGCTGGCCCGCGAGAAGCCCGAAGAGATCATCCACATCGCGCTCGAACTGGGCCATGCGATCGGCAACCAACACTGGCCGGCCGTGGTGAAAGGAACGAAGGCATACGTTCCGCTGACGGTGGACAAGAAAGTGATGGAGAGCGTGATGCGCACGCACCGGATCGAGCACGTAACCTACTCGTTCCAACCCGGATCGGAGGTGATTCCCTATCTGGCGCCCCACGAGATCCGACGTCTTTTCGGCGGTGCGAACCGCGAAAACGAAGCGGAACACCACCATGCCCATGTCTGAGAAGATCACGCAACTGATGCGGCTCATGGCACTCACCGACTCGGCATTTCCGGTGGGAACCTTCTCGTTCTCGAACGGGCTGGAGACGGCCGCAGACACGGGGCTGGTGCACGACGCCGCGACGCTGGAAGCCTACACGCGCGAGATCGCCCGGCAGGCGGCCTTCACCGACGGAGTAGCGGCCCTGCACGCCCGGCGCAGCTACCTGCGGGAAGATTTCGACGGAATCGTCGGAGCCGATCATCAGGCGATGCTCTGCAAACTGAACGCCGAAGCCCGGCAAATGACCTGCCGCATGGGCAAGAAACTGGCGGAACTCTACACGCACACGACCCCCGACCCGACCGCGGCGCGCTGGCTGCACGCAATCGATGCCGGCAGCACGCCGGGCAGCTACCCCGCAGCGCAAGGGATCGTATTCGCCGCCTGCGGAATCGGCGAACGGGAACTCTTCTGCTCGCACCAGTACGGAGCGATCAACACGGTACTCAACGCCGCACTGCGCTGCGTACGCGTCTCGCACTACGATACGCAACGGATTCTGTTCCGCCTTTCGACCGAAACGGCCGGACTCTACGACGAAGCGTCGCAAATGGAGTACGACGACATGTACGCCTTCGCCCCGCAGATCGACATACTGGCCTCGCTGCACGAGAAAGGCACCAAACGACTATTCATGAACTGAAAAAAACACCTGAACCGATGAACAACACATGCAGAATCGGGATCGGCGGCCCCGTAGGATCGGGCAAGACGGCCCTGATCGAAGCCATCACGCCGCGTCTTCTGGAGATGGGCTACAAGGTACTGGTCATCACCAACGACATCGTAACGACGGAAGATGCCAAACATGTCCGCAAGATGCTGAAAGGCATACTGGTCGAAGAACGCATCATCGGCGTGGAGACGGGAGCCTGTCCTCACACGGCCGTACGCGAAGACCCCTCGATGAACATCGCGGCCGTCGAAGAGATGGAAGCCCGCTTCCCGGACGGCGACGTGGTACTGATCGAATCGGGCGGCGACAACCTGACCCTCACGTTCAGTCCGGCGCTGGTCGACTTCTTCATCTATGTGATCGACGTGGCGGCGGGCGACAAGATCCCCCGCAAGGACGGTCCGGGAATCTCGCAATCGGACATTCTGGTCATCAACAAAACCGACCTGGCACCCTATGTACACGCCGATCTGGAAGTCATGCGCGTCGATTCGGAACGCATGCGTCCGGGCAAGCCGTTCCTTTTCACGAACTGCATGACCGGCGAAGGGATCGAAGAGCTCGTGGAGCTGATCCGCCGCATGGCGCTTTTCGACGTCGACCGGCGCCAGCAGACCGCATCGCAAACCGCAACCGCCTGACAGATGGATTTCTCCGCAGCCAAAGAGATGGCTCCCTATCTGGCCCAGCCGCAAGCGATGCCCGTGGGCACGCCGGGCAAGGTCGGCTACCTCCGTCTGGGATTCGAACTGGACGACGAAGGCCGCTCGATCCTGCGCGATCTGGACCGGCGGGCCCCGCTGATCGTCCAGCAGGAACTCTACTTCGACGAAGGCATGCCCGAAATGCCGTGCGTATACATTCTTTCGTCGGGAGGTCCCAACGTGGACGGCGACCGTTACGAACAACATTTCACCGTTCGCAAAGATGCCTTCGCCCACCTCTCGACGGGCGCGGCGACCAAGCTGGCCGAGATGCGCTACAACTATTCGGGGCTCCGCCAGAGTTTCGAACTGGAAGAAGGTGCCTATCTGGAGTATCTTCCCGAACCGACGATCCCCTGCCGGCACACCCGCTTCATCGCCGACACGACGATCCGCATCGACCCCACGGCCACGCTCTTCTATGCGGAGATCTACATGAGCGGCCGCAAATACTTCGACCGCGGAGAACGCTTCGACTACGACGTACTGTCGGTAACGACCCGGGCCGAACGGCCCGACGGACGGCAACTCTTCCGCGAGAAGTTCATCGTCCGGCCCCGGAGATACGCCCCGACGACTTTGGGAGCGATGAACGGCTACGACGTATTCGCCAACGCGATCGTCCTGACGCCCGAAGAAGAGGCGGAGCGCATCTACGCCCGCACGGAAGCCTTCATCGACGACCGGCGCCGGCTGGCGGCCGGCATCACGCGCCTGCCCAACGGCTGCGGCCTGCTCTACAAGGCGCTGGGAGACGAGACGGGACCCGTGAAGCGGCTGGTCCGCGAATTCTGCTCCGTCGTACGACAGGAAGTAAAACACCGACCGCTGCCGGAAGAGTTTCCGTGGCGGTAAACCGAAACGACCAAAAAACGACAACTATGGCAACGACTGCTTTCATACCGACGGATCACCCGAGCGTCGGTTTTGTAAAAAAAATGCTGCGCGGCATCGGACAGGTGATGTTCCAGCCCAGCGCATGGACAGGGCTCCTTTTCCTTGTCGGCATATTCTGGGGCTCCTACGCCGGACACACGGGCATCGTGGCGTGGGGCGCACTCGTCGGCGTGACGGTCTCCACGCTGACGGGCCGCTGGCTACGCCTTCCGGCCGACGACGGAATGCAGGGACTGTGGGGCTTCAACGGCGTGCTGGCAGGCTGCGCATTTCCCACATTCTTAGGCAACACGGTCTGGATGTGGCTGGCGCTGATTCTCTGCGCGGCGCTGACGACGTGGGTCCGCACGGGCTTCAACAACGTGATGGCCCCGTGGAAAGTCAACTCGCTGACCTTTCCGTTCGTCTTCTGCACGTGGCTCTTCCTGCTGGCGGCCCGCGCCATGCACGGCATGCCGCCCGAACACCTGAGCGACCCGACGCTGCCGACGCTCTTCACGTCGGCCGAAAGCGTGCGGCTGGGGCATCTGATCGTCTACTGGCTGAAAGGCGTCGGGCAGGTATTTTTGATCGATTCGTGGGTTACGGGACTGCTGTTCCTGATCGGTCTGGCGCTCTGCAGCGGACGAGCCGCCCTGTGGGCCGCCGTCGGATCGGCCGTGGCGCTGCTGGTGGCGATCCTGTTCAAGGCCTCGGGCAACGACGTGGCAGGCGGTCTCTACGGATTCAGTCCCGTACTGACGGCCATCGCGCTGGGCACGGTATTCTACAAACCGGGGAAACGTTCGGCCTTGTGGGCGCTGACGGGCATCGTCGTAACGGTATTCGTGCAGGCCGGCATGGATGTCATGCTGACGCCGCTGGGCGTTCCCACGCTGACGGCGCCGTTCTGCCTGACGACGTGGCTCTTCCTGCTGCCGCTCCTCCGCTTCGACGAAACGGAAAAACCCGACCATTCGAACTGGAATCCGGCCAACAAGGCGCATCCGGTGCACCGGCACCTGCCGGGCGACCGCTCCGCGATCGAAAAATAACGACACCATGCACATGTCCGACGCACTGGTCTCCCCGACGGTAGCCGCCGTCGCGGGGGCCGCCTCGCTGGTGCTTTTAGGCACGGCGATACGCAAACTGCGTCCGGCGTCTTCCGCGTCGCCGGACGACGAACGGATCGTTCCGCTGATGGGCGTGATGGGAGCCTTCGTCTTCGCGGCTCAAATGATCAACTTCGCCATTCCGGGCACGGGATCGAGCGGCCACATCGTGGGCGGAATTCTACTGGCGGCCCTGCTGGGACCGTGGGCCGGGCTGCTGACGCTTTCGTCGGTGCTGCTGCTCCAATGCCTGCTTTTCGCCGACGGCGGACTGCTGGCCTTAGGCTGCAACATCCTCAACATGGCGGCGCTTTCGTGCTTGGTAGCCTATCCGCTGATCTTCCGCCCCCTGATGCGGGCGGATGCTTCGCCGGGGAGGATCTTTGCGGCCTCGATGCTGGCATCGGCGGTCGGTCTCGAATTGGGAGCGCTGGCGGTAACCCTCGAAACCGAAGCCTCGGGAATCACGGCCCTGCCCTTCGGAAAGTTTCTGCTTTTCATGCTGCCGATCCACCTTGCGATCGGGCTCTGCGAAGGAGCGGCTACCGGTGCCGTACTCTGCGCCGTACGGCGCTACCGCCCCGAGCTGCTGGCCGGCACCCGCCGGAAACACCGGAATGCCAAACGTCGGACGACCCGGTCGCTGGCGATCATCGCAGGGACGGCCCTGCTGATCGGAGGCTCCTTCTCGTGGCTGGCCTCGTCGCGACCCGACGGACTGGAATGGTCGATCCGGCAGCTGACCGGCACCGCCGAAATCGAAACGCCGCCCGACGCCGCCCACCTTGCGGCCGCATCGCTGCAGGAAGCGACGGCCGCCCTGCCCGACTACGACACCTCGCTGGCCGGACTGATCGGCTGCGGAGCGATTCTGCTGGCGGCATGGGGCGGTTCGCGACTTCTCCGCACGCATCGGGAAAAATGAAGAACCGCCTGCCATACGTTCTCTGCGAACTGGATGCGCTGGAACGCAACGCCTGGGGCACGACTCCGCTCCACCGGCTGGACGCAAGAGCCAAGCTGCTCGTAACGGCGATCTATCTGGCAACGATGCTTTCGGTACCGCTCTCGCGTCTCTCGGAAATTCTGCTCTACGCGCTTTTCCCGATTCTGACAGCCTCGATGGGCGGTCTGCGTCCGGGAGCGCTGTTGCGGAAATCGCTGGCGGTAGTACCGTTCGCAGCGCTGATCGGAATATTCAACATCCTCTATGATCGGACTCCGGTATTCCGGATCGGACCGCTGACAGTAACCGACGGCTGGATCGCTTTTCTGTCGATCGTACTGCGCGGTCTGCTGTCGGTGGAGGCGTTGCTGGTACTGATCGGCACCACGGGTTTTTACGGCATCTGCCGGGGAATGCAACGGCTGGGCGTACCCCGCTTCCTGACCGTACAGCTGCTCTTCGTCCACCGCTACCTTTATGTACTGATCGAGGAAGCGATCCGCATGCGGCAGGCACGCGAAGCCCGCAGTTTCGACCGCCGCACGTTGCCGTTGCCCCTTTGGGGCACGCTGGTGGGCCAATTGCTGATCCGCGCCTGCGACCGCGCCGAACAAATCCACCGGGCGATGCTGGCGCGCGGATTCGCGGGTCGCATCCCCGACTGCACGGTCGCCCGTACGCACTGGCGCCGCCAAGAAACGATCTACGTGCTTGCATGGGGCGCCGCCCTGCTGCTCGTCCGGACAGCGGGGCCGGTAGAAACCCTGACGCGCTGGCTGCGCTGAAACTCAGAATCGCATGAGCCACCACTACCTGCAATTCGACGACGTACATTACCGCTATCCTGACGGATACGAAGCGCTGTGCGGAATTTCGTTCCGACTGGAACACGGCGAAAAGACGGCGCTCGTAGGAGCGAACGGAGCGGGGAAATCGACTCTGCTACTCCACACGGCGGGGCTGCTGCTGCCGACACGGGGCGAAACGATCGTCGGCGGCATCCGGGCGACGAACCGCACGCTACCCCAGATCCGTCGGTCGGTGGGGCTGGTATTCCAGAACCCCGACAATCAACTTTTCATGCCGACGGTGGAAGAAGACGTGGCATTCGGGCCGGCGAACATGCGGCTGACGCCCGAGGAGATCGAAATACGGGTAACGACGGCGCTGGAAGCCGTCGAAGCGACGCATCTGCGCAAGTGCAGCCCCTATCGGCTGTCGGGCGGGCAAAAACGCCGGATAGCGATCGCCACGGTACTGGCGATGGAACCGTCCGTGCTGGTGCTGGACGAACCGACCTCGGATCTCGATCCCCGGGCCCGGCGCCGGACGATCGAGCTGCTGCACCGCTTCCGCCACACCATGCTCATCGCCACGCACGACATGGAACTGGTTCTCGAGCTTTGTCCCCGAACGATCGTCCTGCACGAAGGGCGCATCGCCGCCGACGGCCGGACCGCCGACATCTTCCGCGACATTCCGCTGCTCGACGCCTGCGGTCTCGAACAACCCGCCTCGATGCGGAAAAACAAAGCTGTCCGAGAACTTGTCTGAACGAAAAAGAGAATCAAAAGCAATTTCGGGATTTCACGGAAATTGTATATCTTTGCGATAACAAACAACGAAACAACAAAAAAAGAAACGACTATGATCAATTTCCTACAGGCGGCCTTGCAGGGCGAACCGCAACCCAGCGTATGGCAACAGTACAGCGGTTTCATCATGATCGGCCTGATGCTGGTAGCACTCTGGTTCATCATGTGGCGCCCCGAAGCCAAGCGCCGCAAACAAATGCAGGCATTCCGCGACGGACTGAAAAAAGGCGACAAGGTAATCACCGCCGGCGGCATTTACGGTACGGTCAAGGAGGTGAAAGAGACCTCGCTGCTGATCGAAGTGGACAGCGACGTAACGCTGCGCATCGACAAAAACATGGTCGTAGCCGACAACAGCAGCCTGCAGAAATAATCCGCCTGCGGACGGAAAACGGAAAAGCCCTCCTTGCATGGGAGGGCTTTTTTCGTTAACTTCGCACCCGACATCGCAAACGACCATGACCCAAAAGATAACCTATCCCTGCAAAGGCACCTGCTCGCAGCAGGTGGAAATCGAACTGGAAGACAACATCATCCGCCGGGCCGCATTCACGGGCGGCTGCCACGGCAACACGCAAGGCATCGCCGCGTTGGTTCGCGGCATGAAAGCCGAAGAAGCCATCGCCCGTCTGAAAGGCATCGACTGCCGCGGCAGAGGGACCTCCTGTCCCGATCAGCTGGCCTGCGCGCTGGAAAAAGCGCTCGCCGCCGAATCGTAATCCGCAGAAATCGCATCTCTTGCCATGCGGCGCCCCGACAGGAGCGCCGGAGCGAGATACATTTATTTTCCGTTCGTCCGCAATCGGGGAACGGATTTTGCTGTATGCACTTCCGTCAAGTAAAAAACGGAAGAATATGTATTTCTTATGGTATCTCCTGATAGGTCTGGCCGCCGGATGGGTGGCCAACCTGATCGTCAAGGGCAATGGCTCGGGACTTATCGTCAATCTGATCGTAGGCCTTATCGGCGGCGTGCTGGGCGGCTGGATCTTCTCGTGGTTCGGATGGGTTCCCGCCGGCAGATTCGGCAGTTTCCTTACCTCTCTGGCCGGAGCCATTATCCTGTTGTGGATTGTCTCGATAATCACCCGACGGAAACATGTTGAACACTGAAAAAACGAATGAACATGAACGACACGAAAAACAGCTGGGAAAACCAGCAGCACCAGAACATGCCTGCAGACAAGGCGAACAATCCGGTCGACAATGCCGGCAACAAAATGGATCAGAAAGTCGACGCCGTGAAAAACGGAGTCAAGCAGACCGCCGAACGGATCGGCGAAACGGGCCGCAAGACCGGCGAAGCCATTCGCAACGGTGCGGAAAAGGCTGCGGACAAGGTAGGCAACGCCATCGACTCGGCGGCCGACCGTCTGCACGACAAAACAACCTACTGACGGTCCTATCGGACCGAAAACCGGAAGCGGAGACCTCTGAAGGTCTCCGCTTCTGCTGAAAAAATGTTGAGCTGCCAGGACTCGAACCTGGAACGACAGAACCAAAATCTGCTGTGTTACCATTACACCACAGCTCAATCCCTTGCTCGAAAGCGAGGCAAAGATAGAAAAAAAAACGCAATATCCAACGATCGGAGCCGGATATTGTTCTTTCAAATCCCCGACCTACTATGACGACCACTCTGATCGCGATCTTCTGCGCAGGCTACGTACTGATCGCGCTGGAACATAAAATCCGAATCAACAAATCGGCCATCGCGCTGATGATGTGCGGCGTGCTTTGGGCGCTGCTGAGCCTTACGGGACACGATGCGCAGACGGGCACCCGACTGGCCGGACAACTGAGCGACACGTGCGAGATCCTGATCTACCTGATCGGAGCCATGACGATCGTCGATCTGATCGACATGCACGGCGGATTCGGCGTCATCACCTCGCGCATCCGCACCCGCGACAAACGCCGGCTGCTATGGCTGCTGGCGCTCATCACCTTCGTCATGTCGGCCGTACTGGACAACATGACCACATCGATCATCATGATTATGCTGCTGCGCCGTATCGTAACGGAGCAACGCGAACGCTGGATTTTCGCCAGTCTGATCGTCATCGCAGCCAACAGCGGCGGTGCCTGGTCGCCCATCGGCGACGTAACGACGATCATGCTCTGGATGCGCGGCAACGTCGCGGCCGGACCGCTCATGTACGGACTGATATTGCCCTCGCTGCTTTCGGTGATCGTGCCGACAGCCATCGCGACGCGCCTTATCGGCAGAGAGGAGACGTCGGTCGGAACCGTGCCGACGCCGGAACTGCCGCAAGGCGTAACCCCGCAGATGAGCCGGACGATTCTGATAACGGGCGTCGCCGGACTGCTCTTCGTACCGGTATTCAAGGAAGTTACGGGACTGCCGCCCTACATGGGCATGACCTTCGTGCTGGGCATACTCTGGATGCTGACCGAGATTCTTTACGATCGGCGCCGCGACATGGAGGAGACGATTCAGAACCGTGTTTCGAAAGTTCTCAAGCACATCGACATGCCCACGATCCTCTTTTTTCTGGGAATTCTCATGGCGGTGGGTGCCCTGCAGAGCGCCGGCATCCTTACCGGCATGGCCCGCTGGCTGGACACGCACATGCACCATCCCTTCGCCATTGCCGGATTGATCGGAGCCCTTTCGTCGGTGATCGACAACGTGCCACTGGTAGCCGCCTGCATGGGAATGTATCCGGTGATCGACGCGGCGACGGCGGCCGCGAGCTCCGACCCGGCATTCATGCAAGCGTTCGTCGCCGACGGACTTTTCTGGCACCTGCTCTCCTACTGCGCCGGCGTGGGCGGCAGCCTGCTGATCATCGGCTCGGCGGCGGGCGTCGTGGCGATGGGGCTGGAGAAGATCGACTTCGGGTGGTATCTGCGCAAGATCACGCCGCTGGCGTTGGCGGGCTATCTGACCGGCATGCTGGCGATCTGGCTCCAACACCTGATAGGCTGGTAGGCCGAAAACTACTTCAGCTTGGCGAGGAAGCGTTCGCGGTCGACGACGAAGCGGACGTGGGTGCCCTCGCCGATCATTCCCTCGGCATCGCGGGCGCCGACGTTGAAAGCGATCTTACGCCCCTCGACCGCCGTAACGACCGCCGAAGCCGTGATCTCGGCCCCGAGCGCCGAAGGTTTGATATGCGAGACGTTCATCTCGGCGCCCACGGTCGTCGCCCCCTCGGGCAACTCGCCGGCGACGGCCCGCATGGCGGCGTTCTCCATCAGGGCGATCATCGCGGGAGTAGCGAAAACGGGCATATCGCCCGAACCCATCGCCACAGCCGTATCGGCCTCGGAGACCGTCGTGCGGCTCCGGGCGGAAAGTCCCTTTTCCAACATAATGCGTTTCCTTTACGACTAAATGATTACCTTTGCGGAAGACTCCCGCCCGACGAAGGCCGGGAGCCGACCGCACCCGGAACAAAGATACGTCAATTTTTGCGGACTATGAAAAAATGGCTGCTCCTCCTTTTGCTTGCCGCACTCCGCTCCGGAGCGCAGGCGCAGGGAGGCCGCGGCTATATTCATCAGGAGTGGAGCGTCGAGCGGGGCGACTCGACGCCGCTGATCCACATCGCGCCGGTACCCGTATTCCGGCGTCCGGCCGACCTGCGCCGCTACCGCCGGCTGGTGGACGCAGTGAAGAAGGTCTACCCGATCGCCAAAATCGCCCGGGCCAAGATGGCCGACATGGAAGCCGAGCTGCTGCGGCTGCCGACCAAGAAAGAACAGAAAGCCTACATCAAGCAAGTCTACCACGAGATCAAGGAAGAATACACGCCGGTGCTCAAACGCATGACCCGTACGCAGGGGCGCGTGCTGCTGAAGCTGATCGACCGCGAAACGGAGTACACGGCCTACGAAGTGCTGCGCGAATTCCGCGGCGGATTCGTGGCGGGATTCTGGCAAGGCATCTCGAAGATCTTCGGGCAGGACCTCAAGTCGGAATACGACAAGGAGGGAGAAGACCGCATCATCGAACAGATCGTGGTCTACTACGAAGCGGGACTGCTGTGAGTTTTTTCGAAAAAAAGCGCCCTCTTACCGCGGATCGAAGCGGGTCATCCGGAGAAAACGGAGCCGAGTTTGCTTTTCCGGCGGACATGCACTATCTTTACGCCGCCAAACACGGAAAAACATGTTCGAAAACCTGACAGACAAACTCGAACGATCGTTCAAGATACTCAAGGGCGAAGGCCGCATCACGGAGATCAACGTAGCGGAGACGCTCAAGGAGATACGCCGTGCGCTGATCGACGCCGACGTAAACTACAAGGTAGCCAAGACCTTCACCGACACGGTGAAGCAGAAGGCGCTGGGTCAGAATGTGCTTACGGCCGTCAAGCCGGGGCAGATGATGACCAAGATCGTGCGCGACGAGCTGGCCGCTCTGATGGGCGGCGCGGCGACCGACATCCGGCTGGAAGGAACGCCGGCCGTGATTCTGATCGCCGGTCTGCAAGGCTCGGGCAAAACGACTTTCTCAGGCAAACTGGCGTCGCTGCTCAAGGAGAAGAAAGGCCGTCAGGTGCTCTTGGTGGCGGGCGACGTATACCGTCCGGCGGCTATCGACCAGCTGAAGGTGCTGGGCGGGCAGATCGGCGTGGAAGTCTACACGGAGGAGGGCAACCGGAATCCGGTGGAGATCGCGCAAAACGCGATCAAGCATGCGCGTCAGAAAGGCTACAATGCCGTGATCGTCGATACGGCGGGTCGTCTGGCCGTAGACGAAGCGATGATGCAGGAGATCGCGGCGATCAAGGCGGCGGTGAATCCCTCGGAGACGCTCTTCGTAGTGGACGCCATGACGGGTCAGGACGCCGTGAACACGGCCAAAGAATTCAACGACCGGCTGGACTTCGACGGCGTGGTGCTGACCAAGCTGGACGGCGACACGCGCGGCGGTGCGGCGATCTCGATCCGCTCGGTGGTGGACAAACCGCTGAAATTCATATCGAGCGGCGAGAAGATGGACGCCCTGCAAGTATTCCACCCCGAACGCATGGCCGACCGCATTTTGGGCATGGGCGACGTGGTGTCGCTGGTGGAGCGGGCGCAGGAACAGTTCGACGAAGAAGCGGCCCGCAAGCTGAAGAAGAAGCTGGTGAAGAACCAGTTCGACTTCAACGACTTCATCGCCCAAATTCAGCAGGTCAAGAAGATGGGCAACCTGAAAGATTTAGCCTCGATGCTCCCGGGTATGGGCAAGGCCCTCAAGGACGTGGATATTCCGGACGACGTATTCAAACAGACCGAAGCGATCATCGGCTCGATGACTCCGGCCGAACGCGCGCAACCCGAGATCATCAACGCCCGTCGTCGCGAACGCATCGCCAAAGGCTCGGGCACGACGATGGCCGATGTGAACCGTCTGATGAAACAGTTCGAACAAACCCGCAAGATGATGAAGACCGTAGCGGGCGGCAATCTGAAGATGCCCAAATTTCCGGGCGGCATGATGCGGCGGTAAACGACACAATCATATCATAAATATCGCAACTTCACGAAGACCCCGGCCTTTCCTGCAATGGAAAGGCCGGGGTCGATTATCTTCAACACATGAAGGCGCGGAACATTCTCCGGCCGAAGTAATCGTACCGTCGAAAAAAACACGGACCGCCCTCTCGGAAGAAATAGGAGAAATCGGAATAATTCGCTATCTTTGGCCGCATAAGAAACCTGAATCCATGCACAAATCGGGCTTTGTAAATATCATCGGGAATCCGAACGTGGGCAAGTCGACGCTCATGAACGCGCTGGTAGGCGAAAAGTTGTCGATCATCACCTCGAAAGCGCAGACCACGCGCCACCGCATCATGGGCATCGTCTCGGGCGACGACTTCCAGATCGTCTACTCGGACACGCCGGGCATCCTGAAGCCCAACTACAAGTTGCAGGAGTCGATGATGAAGTTCGTAACGGGAGCCCTGACCGACGCGGATGTCCTGCTCTACGTAACGGACACGGTGGAACAGACCGACCGCGCGGAAGAGATCGTGGCCCAGATCGGCCGAAGCGGCATTCCGACGATCGTAGTGATAAACAAGATAGACCTGACGACGCCCGAGGCGCTGGAAGCGCTGGTAGAAAAGTGGCATGCCGTACTGCCCGAAGCCGAGATCGTGCCGGCGTCGGCCAAAGAGAAATTCAACGTCGAGGGCCTTTTCAAGACCATCCTCGAACGGCTGCCCGAAGGTCCGGCTTTCTACCCGAAAGATACGCTGACCGACAAAACCCTGCGCTTCTTTGCATCGGAGATCATCCGTGAGAAAATCCTGCGTTTCTATGATAAGGAGATCCCCTACTGCTGCGAAATCGAAATCGACAGCTACAAGGAAGAAGAGACCATAGACCGCATCGCCGCGACGATCTACGTGTCGCGCAACTCGCAGAAAGGCATTCTGATCGGCCACAAAGGCGAAAAGCTCAAACGAGTGGGACAAGCGGCGCGCGAAGATCTGGAACAATTCTTAGAGAAGAAAGTATTCCTGCAGCTGTTCGTGAAAGTGAACGACGACTGGCGCAACGACCCCCGCCAACTGAGGCGCTTCGGGTACGAGCAAGAGTAGCCGGAAAAGAAAAATTAAGAATCGGCATGCGATCAAGCGGGACCGAACGCGCAAGCGAATCCCCGCAAGAACGGAATGGAGAGGGAGAGAATCCCAAGAGGAAAATAAAACGGCGAAACAGGACGTTAGAACAAAGATGCGGAAACTGATCACGATCCTCATGCTGGGCATGGCGCTGCTGTGCGGAACGAATGCCCGGGCGCAATACAACCGGGAGTACTTCTTCTGGATGGGCCAGCGCTGCATGATGGACAACAACTATCAGGAAGCCATCCGCACGCTCAATACCCTGCTGCGCTTCGACGAAGATGCTTACGAAGGCTACTTCCTGCGCGGAATCGCCAAATACAACCTCGACGACCTGATCGGCGCCGAAGCCGACTTCACGACGGCGATCCGCAAAAACCCGGTCTACACGCAAGCCTACACCTACCGTGCAGTAACGCGCTCGCGGCTGGGCAACTACGACGACGCCCTGCAGGATTTCCGCGAAGCGATCGACCTGCGGCCCGATCTGCCGGGTCCCTACTACAGCCGCGGCGTAACGCGCCTGCTGAACCAGCAGTTCGAAGAAGCGATCGCCGATTTCGACCGATTCATCCGTCAGGAAAACAAAGTGGCCGACGCATTCATCTGCCGCGGCCTGAGCTACCTGCATCTGAAAGACACCCTGCGGGCGTACGAGAACTTCGACACCGCGATCCGCACCAACCGCGAAAACCCCAGCGGCTACAACCACCGCGGCGGACTCTACATGTATCAGAAGCGCTACGCCGAAGCGGAAGCCGACTTCGACAAGGCCATCGGCTGCGATTCGACCTACCTGCTCTCCTACTTCAACCGGGCGCTGGTCTACTCGTCGACCAACCGTCCGACGCAGGCGCTCGACGATTTCGACCGGGTGATCGCCCTCGACACGCTCAACTCGCTGGCCTACTTCAACCGGGCGATGCTGCGCACGCAGGTGGGCGACTACAACCGGGCGCTGGACGACTACGACCGCGTGGCGGTTTACTCGCCCAACAACGTGCTGGTCTACTACAACCGGGCCGGCGTCCACGCCCAGCTGGGCGAGATCGAGAAGGCGATCGAAGACTACTCCTCGGCGATCCGCCTCTACCCCGACTTCGCGAACGCCTACATCTACCGGGGCCGCCTGCGCGAACTGCTGCACGACGCCCGGGGAGCCCGCGCGGACCGCAACACGGCGCAACGCAAGATCGCCGAATACCGCTCGCGGCTGAGCGACAGCACCTACTCGATCTATGCCGACACGACGCAACGCTTCGACCGCCTGCTCTCGTTCGAAACCAAACTGGCGGGGGCCGGCTTCGACAAGATCGCGGGCCACAGCAACAGTCGCGAAGAGATGCGCCTGCTGCCGCTCTTCAAGTTCACGCTGATGCAGCCCGACACGATGCCGCGCGTGGAACGCTACCACCTGCAACGCATCGAAGACTTCAAACGCCGCATCGGCAACCCCTATCTTGTGCTCTCGTGCCGCGTGAGCGATCTGGCACCCGACACGCTGATGCAGCACGACCGCCGATACGCGCAGGAGCTCAAGCGGAACGATCCCTCGTGGGAAGTCTACTTCGAACGCGGCGTAACGCAATCGCTCATCAAGCAATACACCAATTCGGTGAACACCTACTCGTCGGCCGTCGAACTGAATCCGACCAACCCGTTCCTCTACCTGAACCGTTCGACGACGCGGGCCGAGATGATCGACTTCATCTCCTCGATCGACAACTCCTACCAACGCATCACAATCGATTCGGACCCGGCGAACCGGCTGAACAACAACTCGAAACGCACGTACAGCTACGACGAGGCGATCGCCGACCTGAACAAGGCGATCCGGCTCTGTCCCGACTTCGCGCACGCCTACTACAACCGCGCCAACCTCCGGGCGCTGTCGGGGAATCTGCCCGAAGCGTTCGAAGACTACACGAAGGCCATCGAACTCGACCCGTGGCTGGCCGAAGCCTACTACAACCGCGGCATCGTGCAGCTCTTCATGAAAGATACGCGCAAAGGCTGTCTGGACCTCTCGAAAGCGGGCGAACTGGGCATCGAGGAGGCCTACGAAGTACTCAAACGCCACACCCACGCGAACTGACTCAAAAAACGATAAAATGATGACAGAAACTATCCAAAGGAAACTCAACGATTCGGCGATCGTCCGCTGGACGGCACTGGTGCTGATCGCATCGATGATGTTCTTCGCCTACATGTTCGTCGACGTGATGTCGCCGCTCAAGTCGCTGATCGAATCGGCCCGCGGCTGGGACAGCGCGACGTTCGGCACCTATGCGGCCTCGGAATACTTTCTGAACGTATTCGTCTTCTTCCTGATTATCGCGGGCATCATTCTCGACAAGATGGGCATCCGCTTCACGGGCCTGCTGTCGGCCGGACTGATGGTGATCGGCGCGTCGATCAAGTTCGTCGGCATCACCGACGGATTTCAGGCCACGGCGTTCTGCGCATGGCTCGACAGCTGGTGGGTGGCCCTCCCCGGCAGCGCCAAAATGGCGTCGCTGGGCTTCATGATCTTCGGCTGCGGCTGCGAAATGGCGGGCACGACCGTCTCGAAAGCCATAGCCAAGTGGTTTCAGGGCAAGGAGATGGCGCTGGCGATGGGCTTCGAAATGGCGATCGCCCGACTGGGCGTATTCGCGGTGATGTGGCTGGCGCCGATGATCTCCAACCGTTTCGACGCATCGATCGTCGCGCCGGTGGCTTTCTGCACGGCGCTGCTGATCGTAGGTTTGCTGTGCTACACCGTATTCGTATTCATGGACCGGAAGCTGGACAAGCAACTCATCGCCGCCGGCGAACTGAAAGAAGAGAAGTCGTCGGACGAAGAGTTCCACATCGCCGATCTGGGGCAGATCTTCTCCAGCAAGATGTTCTGGCTGGTGGCCCTGCTGTGCGTACTCTACTACTCGGCGATCTTCCCCTTCCAGCGCTATGCGCCGAACTTTCTGGAAGTAACGCTGGGCGTAGGCCCGGAGTCGGCCGCCCGGCTCTTCAGCTGCTTCCCCATACTGGCGATGATTCTGACGCCGTTTCTGGGGCTGCTGCTCGACTTCAAGGGCAAGGGCGCCACGATGCTGATGATCGGCGCCGTAATCATGATCTGCTGCCACCTGAGCTTCGCGTTCCTGTTGCCGGTATTCCCGCGGCCGTGGCTGGCACTGCTGCTGGTCGTAACGCTCGGCGTGTCGTTCTCGCTGGTGCCGGCGGCCCTGTGGCCCTCGGTGCCGAAGATCATCGACGAAAAGATCCTCGGCTCGGCCTACTGCCTGATCTTCTGGATTCAGAATATCGGTCTGTGTCTGGTGCCGCTGCTCATCGGCAAGGTACTCGACGCGACGGGCGGCTACACCCTACCGATGATCATCTTCTCGTCGTTCGGCATGCTGGCCTTCATCTTTAGCTTCTACCTGAAGATCGAAGACCGCAAGAAAGGCTACGGACTGGAACAACCCAACATCAAGAAATAATCCCCACGATGACGACAAAGCCGGCCTCCCTTTGCAGGAGGCCGGCTTCTTTTACGACCTATCGGTCCGCAGGAGATCACCGAACCAACCCGTACAGCTCCTCGATGCGGGAACACATCTCCTCCCACGAAAAACGCTTGCGCTCCTCGATGCAGTTTTCGCGGAAACGCTCCAAGACGCCGGGCGCATAGATCCGCTCGATCGCCCCGGCGACGCCGTCGGCCGTCGGAGGACAGACATAACCCACCCGGCCGTCGGGCACGATCTCGGCCAGACCGCCGACCGCCGTAACGATCATCGGCGTGCAGAACTGGTAGGCGATCTGCGTAACGCCACTCTGCGTAGCGGTCTTATAAGGCTGCACGACGCAGTCGGCAACGGAGAAGTAGTATTTGACCTCGGCATCGGGAATGAAACGGTCGTGGAGGATCACCTCGTCCTGCAATCCGTGCGCGGCGATCTGCTGCAGATAACGTTCCTTAGGGGTATAGAATTCGCCGGCAACGATCAGTTTCCGGCCCTCCATGCGTCCTTCGCGCCGCAAAGAAGCCCACGCATCCAACAACAGATCCAATCCCTTGTAATCGCGGATCAGGCCGAAAAAAAGAAGATACTCCGCAGCCGGATCGAGCCCCAGTCGCACGCACGCTTCGTTCCGCCCGACGCGCTCCCCGAAATGCTCGAACAAAGGATGCGGAGAAAAGAGCGCCGGAGCATGGGTATAGGCTGCGAGTTCGCGATGCACCTGCTCGGACATATAGACGAACCCGTCGACGGAGCGCAGGAAATAACGGTTGAACGGCTTGTCGACGAAATGATGCTCATGCGGTTCGACGTTGTCGATCTGGCACAAGATCTTCGTATGACCGTTCTTGCGAGCCAGTCGTGCGATCGTACCGAAACACGGAGCCATGAAGGGCGTCCAATACTTCAGCAACACGAAATCGGGGCGCTCGCGCCTCAACCGCCGGCCGACGCGGAGCCAGTTGAACGGATTCACGGTATCGACCCACCGCTCGATCCGCAGATCCTCGGGCGCCGGTGCGGAGACCGTCTGGCTTTTACCGGGAAAGAGCAAGGCGGGGTACTGGCGCGTGAAAGTCCGGATCCGCACCTCGGCGCCCCGCTGCCGGAACACGCGGGCCATCGTCTCCATGATCGAAGCCAGACCGCCCCGATAAGGGTGCGCAGGACCCAGAATCGTAATCTTCATAGCGAACGCAATTTTTCATCTTCCAGACGAAGATACGAAGAATAAAGCAAAAACGGAAAAGTAAAAGGGCAAGAAGTAGCTGTTGAAAACGAGGACAACCGGGAGACGACAAAAAAACGGGGTCTTCAAAGACCCCGCGACATCGTAAGCGCCCGACTATTCGCCGCGGTCGGCATGATGCAACGCCTGTGCGGTATGCTTGCTGCCGGCGACGGACTGAAGCGCCAGATACTCCTCGCCGTAATCCAGCAGATTCTGCAACTCGGTGCGGAACGTATCGAGGTGCTCCTCTTCCTCGGCGATGATATCCTGAAACATCTTATGCGTTGCGGCGTCCTTCTGTTCGGAAGCGATGCGCGACGCCTCGTTGTAAGTGTCGATCGTACTCTGCTCCAGCTGCATGGCCATGCGGAGCATCTCCTTGACGTCGGTGATCTGCCGGGTGCGGAACGAGGGATTCATGTCGACGTCGCCCTCCAGAAAGAGAATGCGGTCGGAGAACTCCTCGATATGCCGCATTTCGGCGATCGAGATCTCGCGCATGATGCGCGAGAGATACTGATAACGGGCATCCTCGAAGCGGGTGTGGAAATACATGTACTGAAGCGACGTGGCGATCTCCTTGCCGACGGCTTCGTTCAGCAGGTCGATGCTGACCTGATACCGGGCTTTTACTGCGGTGGGTTCCATAAGAATAAAGGTTTTGCAGTCGTGGGCTGCAAAACCCGTTCCAAGCGATCTGTTCGACCGGCACTTCGTCCCGGAAACTCCGGCGGTCATTCCCGACCTCCCCATTCCCGGCCCCGACGGCTACTTCCAGCCGATCGCAGCCCGGACGGCGACGGCGCCCTCGTCGTTGGAGATCTCGAAGAGCGCATCGCGGTCGTGGATCTCGGCACCGACGAAAAGCGTCTGCCCGTAACGGCACTCCTTGAGGAAGTGCACGTCGAGCCGCACGGGAGCGTCGTCGGTGAGCCGTTCGACGGGCAACATGTCGAGCATCATCTCGATATAGCGCATCGTATTGACATGCCGGTTGAAATCGATGTCGCTGTAGACGACCCGATGTTCGTAATGCTGCGTCGGAGCGACCGCCCGGATCTTGCGCGGCTTCTCGGCGGGAGGAGGCGCATCGACGATGGCGTCGGCATGGGCGTCGCCCACCCACGAGAGGTCGACGGCCGAGCGGGTCGACAAGTCGATCATCGCCCACTGCGACACGGCGCGCCCGAACTCGGCTCCGGTCGAATCGGCGAGCGTGAAATTACGAGTCGAGAGCACCCGCCCGTAATCGCTGATCCAAGTGGCGACCGCATAATCGGCATATTGCTCCGGCCGTCGATCGAACTCAAAAGCGATGCGCGAGAGCACCCACGAACGGTTGCCTTCGTTCAACGCATCGACACCGAAACCCTTGCCGTGGGCATCGACGCCCGCCGTATTGAGAATGGTCGCGCCCAACGAAGCGATCGTCGCCCGCAAGGTGAAATCCACCTCCTGCGGCTCGACCCGATAGTAATAGATCGACTTCTCCATTTGCATGATTTTTAATGAAAAAGATATGACAAAGATACGAATAAGCCGAGAGCAAAAAACGAATTCATTCGATTTTTTGCCGAGGCGCAGTATCCTCGGCGAAGCCAAAGATACGAATAAGCGAGGGCAAAAGCAAGCTCGCTTGCATTTTGCCAAGACGGAGTATTTTCGACAAAGTCAGAGATACGAAATTTTACCTGTCCGCCGCATCGATGGGGAACGGAATTTGTCCGAAGCGAAACATTCACCTTAAAAACAAGAAAACGATGATTGAAAAAGTAACGGTCGAAATGACCGAAGACGGAAAGTTCCGGACGATCGACGGCCCTCGATGCGACGAGATGAATCCCAAAGAGATGCTGCTCTACGCCGCGGCGCAATGCTCGGGCTACACGGCTCTCATGGTAATGCGGAAGATGCACCTGACGCCCCGCAATCTGGAAATCGCCTACTCGGGAGAACTGAGTACCGAGACGCTGCAGGCCGAAAGCGTATTCCGTTCGTTCCATGTAGTCTACAACGTGGCATGCGGTTCGGGAAGCGAACAGGAGAAAGCCAGCCGCGCCATCGAACTGACGCACGAGAAATACTGCGGCCTCTCCCAGATGCTGCGGCGCATCGCACCGATCACCCGCGAAGTGGCGATCGTAAGCACGGAACCGGAGCCCGTGAAAGATTAGCAATCACTCGGCAGCCGTAATTCGGAAATAGTCGGAAACGGCGACGGCATAGTTGTAGCGGGCCGTGATGTCGTTGGTATAGAGCTGGATCCAGCTGAGCTGGGCCTGCAGCACGTCGAGGATCGTTACCAGTCCCTCGCCGTAGGAATAGGTGCTGATGCGGAGGTTCTCGCCGGCGATGCGCAGGCTCTGCTCCGAAGCGCCGACCTGTGCACGGCTCTGCACGATGGCCGTCCAACCGTTCATCTCCTCGCGGACGATGTCGTCGTGCAGCCGGGCAGCATTCCACTCGCTTTCGGCCTGCAGAGCCCGAGCGGCGCCCACCGCCCGCCGGCGCTCGCCCCCGTGGAAAATCGGGACCGAGACTTTGACGAAGGCCGAGCCGTCGAGTACGGTGGCGCCCGTGCGGTTGGGCGAATAAGGCTGCCACGAGCCCCCGAGGCCGACGCTGAGCTGCGGATTGAAAGGCGCCCGGGCCACCCGGACCGCCGCCTCGGCCTGCACGGACCGCAACCGTGCGGCGAGGTAATCGGGCCGCCGCGACACGGCATCCGCGCAGCAGACCCGCTGCGGCATCCGGATCGAATCGCGCACACCGTCGGCGAGCCGCACCGGCTCGGCGGGATCGGCCCCGCGCAAGATATTGAAATTGTGCAACGCGATCTCGGCCCGCCGCTCGGCCGCGACCAGCTGATAACGGGCCTCGCTCAGGCGGGCATCGATCATCAGCACGTCGCCTTTGGCGATATATCCCTCCTCGAAACGCCGGTCGACGACCTCCTTGAGCGAAGCGATCAAAGCCACGTACTCCCGCATGGAAGAGGTATAAAGATCGATCGCCGAGAGGTTCCAGTAGGCATAATCGGCGGCATAGCGCACCTCCAGCCGCGAAAATTCCTCCTCGCAGAGAGCGATGCCGTAGCCTGCTTCCGCATGATCCGCTCCGGCGCGCACCGAACCGCCGCCGTAGACGACCTGCACCAGTTGGGGCAAGAGACCGAACGTCCACGACTTCACCCCGTCGTCATGGCGCACCGTAGCGGTAAAACTTCCCTCCATCGCCAGCCGAGGCAGAAACCCGGTACGGGCTTGTCCGAGAACCTGACCGGCAGCTTCGCTCCGGGCGGCGGCTGCCTTGAGCTGCAAGCTGTAGTCGATCACGGCGCGCCGATAGGTTTCGAGAGACGTTTGCGCCGCGAGCGGCAGCGAAAAAGATGCGAAAAGCAGGATCAGAAATCGTTTCATGACCGACGGATATTATAAAATACGGCGTAAACCACGGGCAACACACAGACGGTGAGCAACGTAGCGACGAACAGACCGCCCATGATCGTGGCAGCCATCGCCCCGAACATGGAATCGAACAACAGAGGCAGCATACCGAGGATCGTCGTACCCGAAGCCATCGCTACGGGTACGATGCGGCTGCGCGTGGCGGAGAAAAGGGCCTCATAGGGTGCGATGCCGGCACTCCGCAGTTCGTCGATCCGACCGACGAGCACCACGGCGTTCTTGATGTTCATACCCACCAGACCGAGCAGTCCGAGCAGCGAAAAGAAGTTGAAGACCTTGCCCGTAACGACGAGCCCGAGTACCACGCCGATGAAGATCAACGGGATCATCAGCAGGATCACGATCGGCTCGCGGTAGTTGCGGAACAAGAGAAGCAGGACGATGAGAATCAGCACGAGCGTCAACGGCATGTAGCGGGCCAGCGCGGCGTTGGACTCCTGCTGGCTCTCCTGCTCGCCGAAGACCTTCATCGAATACCCCTCGGGCAGAGCGATAAGCCGCTCTACGGAGTCGCGCAACTGCGTGAAAAGCCGCATGGTATTGACCCCGCGTGCCGGATCGCACTGCGCCTTCATGACGCGCTGCCGATCGTAACGCTTGACGACGCCTTGCCGGAAGTCGAAGCGGAAATCCTCGACGGCCTGTCCGAGCGAAAAGACCCGGCCCGAAGGAGTGAAAAGAGGCAGCGCCTGCAAGTTGGTGAGATTGTAGGAGGCGATGTTCTCGTCTTTGAGCAGAATCGGCATGAAAAGATCGCCTTCACGATATTCGCCCAGCGTGTAGCCCTGCGTCGCGATGGTGAGACCCTGCGCCATCTGGCTGCGGGTGATGCCGATGCGCTGACCTTTCATCTGCGAATAGACGGGCATCCAGACGGGTTCGCGGTTGCCCCAGCTGTTGCGGACCCGTGCCGTGCTGGGCGTCCGCCGCATGATCCGCTCGGCAGCCTCCGTCAGGCGGCAAAGGGTGTCGATATGCTCGCCGATGAATCCGAACTCGATGGCGGCGTCGGGCACGGGAGAGAGTTTGAAGAGCGACGAGCGGAGCCAGACGTCGGGATATTCGGCCGCGACGTAGGCGTCGAAGCGCTCCTCGACCGAGGCGGTCTGCCGCTTGTCGTGCAGTTCGACGAGGATGTTGCCGAAATTGGGCCGCAAGGAGACGCTGCCGCTGGCCAGATAGTACCGCGGCGGCGTAGCGCCCAATGTCATCGACACGCACTTCACCTCGGGCTGCTCCCGGAGCCAAGCCTCCATCCGCCGCATGTTGCGCTCGGTTTCGCGGATCCCGAATCCCTCGGGCAGGAGCACATCGGCACGGAAATAGGGTTTGTCGAGCGCGGGAAAGAAGTTCTGCGGCATGCGTCCCATGACGACGAGCGATGCGACGAACAACCCCGCGACCCCGGCGACGACGCCCCAGCGCCACCTCAGCAACCCGGCCAGCAGGCGGTCGAAAAAACGATAGAACTTCGAATCGTAAGGATCCTTACCCGGAGATTTCACACGGAGCATGAGGCTTCCGAACAGCGGAGTCTGCGTCAGAGCCAGCACCCAGCTGAGCGATAGCGACAAAGCAAGCACGACGAACAACGGCCGGACCATCTCGGCGACGGACGAAGGCGCAAGGTAGAGAGGCAGGAACGAGAAGACGGCGATCAACGTGGCGCCCAGAAGGCTCCAGCGGGGTGCATCGGCCCCCTCGACGACGGCCCGCCGGCGGTCGACGCCCCGCAACATGGCCTGCTGCGCATTGTCCGTAACGACGATGGCGTTGTCGACGAGCATGCCCATCGCGATGATGAAGCCGGCGAGCGACGTGCGGTTGAGCCCCTCGCCGAGGAACTGCATCAGCAACAGCGTGCCGCCGATCGAGAAGAGCAGCGACGTACCGATCAGCACCCCGGCCCGGAAACCCATGACGAGCATGATGACGGCGATGACGATTGCCACGGATTCGGCGAGATTCGCGATGAACGTAGCATTGGCCTCGCGGGCGATGCGGTCCTCGGGATAGAGCACCGTGAGCTCCATACCCACGGGCATGCGGCCCGTCTGGGCGGCGAGTACCCGGGCGATCCTTTCGCCGGTTTTCACGACGTCGACCTGCGCTTCGGTGGAGATGCCGATGCCGACGGCCCGTCGTCCGTCGATACGCATCAGGGTCCGCGGCGGTTCGAGGTATCCCCGTTCGACGCGGGCGATGTCGCCCAACCGATACTGCCGCCCCTGAGAAGAGATCAGCAACTGTCCGGCGATGTCGTCGAGACTTCGGTAGGCACCCTCTTCGAGGATGCGTATTTCGAGCGCCCCGGCCTGCTTCTCGCCGCTGCCAACGACGGCGTTCTGCTGTCGGATCGTAGAGACGATCGTCTCGGGCCGGATCGAGAAATTGGCGAGCGACGCCATATTGACGTAGACATTCACCACGGGAGTCTGCTCGCCGAACAGGGAGACTTTCTGCACACCCTCGACCGTTACGAGCGCCGTCTTCAGCCGCTGCGCCCATGCGCGCAACTCGTTCCACGAAAAACCCTCGTCGATCGAAAGGCCGTAATAGATGCCGTAGACGTCGCCGAAGTCGTCGGCCACGGAGATCTTCGAGGCTCCCTCGGGCAAGCGGGGCTGGATGTCGAGCGCCTTACGGCGCAGTTCGTCCCAAAGCTGGGGAATGTCGCGCGCGGAAGTAGCCGGATCGAGTTCGACGAGGATCTTCGAGAGCCCGTAGGAAGATTCGGAAGTAACCTTATGGACGTTGCGCATCGACTGCACTTCGCGCTCGATGGGTTCGGTGATGAGCGACTCGACCTCCTGCGGCGAGGCGCCGGGGTAGGAACAGACGATCGAAGCGCTCTTGATGACGAACACGGAATCCTCCTTCTTGCCCAGTGTGGCGAATCCGGCGGCACCGCCCGCGAGCAAAATGAAGAGGAAGAACCAGACGACCTTCGCGTTGCGAAGCGAATATTCGGAGAGTGTCATGGCCGCATCAAGGTAAGATCCGCACCTCCTCGCCCGGCTGCAGCCGGTAGACGCCGGCCGTAACGACCCGATCGCCCGGAACGACGCCGCGGTCGATCACTACCCGATCGCTGCCGAACGGTTCGCCGAGCGCAACCTCGTGCAACGCGACCCGGTTGTCCTGCCCCACGACCCAGACGTAGGTGCCGCCTCCGGTCGGAGCGTAGATCGCCGACAAAGGAAGCGACACGGCATCGGGCACGGGATCGGCGGAAAACATGGTAACGGTGCACGACATACCGGGCGAAATGTCGTAACGCGCAGTATCGACGTCGGAGAGCGTTAACGAAACGGGGAATCCCGAAGCGTCGGAGGAGGTGCGGGCGTAATCCTTGAGCCGTGCGGCGAACCGCACGCCCCGGTAGTTGTCGAACTCGACCTCGAAACGAGCGGAGGTATCGGCCAGCGAGGAAAGGCCCCGTTCGGGCATGGTGAACTTGACGGTCGCAGTACGCGGATCGACCAGCCGCAAGATAGCCTGCCCGGCCTGCACCTGCTGGTAGGCGTCGACGTACGTAGCTTCGATGACTCCGGCGAAGGGGGCCCGGATGCGGGTGTCCTTCAACAGATCGAGTGCATTTTCATAGAGGGAGCGGGCCTGAGCGAAACGGGTGCGCGACGCCTCGACCTCCTGTCGCGAGACGGCCTCGTGGGCCAGCAGACGCTCCATGCGCTGCTGCTGCGACTGCGCCTCCTCGAAAGCGGAACGGGTAGCCGAAACCTGCAACTCGACGTCGCGGGGATTCAACTCGGCCAACAAGGCATCCCGCGCCACTCGCTCGCCCTGCGAGACGGGAATATCGGCGACCTGCCCCGAGAGTTTGAAGGCAAGGGTTACGGCGTCGTCGGGAGTGGCCATGCCGGCGAAATCCTTGCGGATGAAGTCGGCACCGGAAGCCTCGGTAACCTTGACGGGCCGCACGACGGCAGGCTCGGCAGGACGCGGATGACAACCGCCGGCCGCCGACAAGAGAAACGGGATGAAGAAGAAGCGCATACGAAAAAAGTTGACCTCGGAGTACGAAGTCAACTTTCATACCACAGGCGGCGCGGCGTCTCTACGGACGAATATCCCGACAATTCATTTTAGCCGAGACGGTTCCGTCGTCCAGCACGACCAGTCCGTTGCGGGCGCGGAGCATGGTTTTCATGGTCGAAGCGTCGATATTGTAACAATGGACCCGCACCCGGCCGAACATACGCCACTCCTCGCCGTGCAATGGATCGGGCGTGAGGCAGATCACCTCGGCACCCTCGGCGGCAGCCTGCTCGGCCAAACGCTCCATGCGCTGCCGGCAACGCCGCGGCACCCTGTCGAACCGGGTGATGCACAACATATAGAGCCGTCCGGGAATAGACAGTACACGCTCCGTGGCATCGCCCCCGGAGTCGTACAAGGCGAACTCGCCGATCATCAGCCGCACGGCCGACGGATCCTCCGAAGTACGGGTGTCGACCCACTCCCACTTCTCGGCATCCTGCCAAGCGGTATCGTCGAGCGCGAATTCGCGCAGCCGGCCCGTCTTGCGATTGCGATAGATCAGCACGGTTTCGGCTTCGGCGGAGTCGTTCTCCGCCTCCTGCATCGCCTCGCGGATATTCACCCCGACCCGGTAAGGCAGGAAGTCGACGAGCGGCAGATGCCGGTAGCAATAATATCCCAGATACATGGAGATGACGAAGAACGTACAGGTCAGGGCGATCTCCAACGCGTTGAACGCGAAAACCTTGTCGGGCCGATAACGCCACCAGACGACCACGGCCATCGGCAGCAGCAGCAGATTCTTGAAAAAAGTCTGCCACGGAGTCAGCTTCAGGGCTTCACCGAAACAACCGCAGTCCTCGACGGGAATCAACGTGGCGCTCAGGAACGTAAGCACGGTGAAGAAAGACATCGACAACAAAGCGAAGATCGAGATCAGCCGGATACGCACCTTGAAAAGCAACATGCAGCCCATCATCAGTTCGGCGCCGCACAGCCAGATCGAAAAGGCCATGCTGCCGCCCTGCAGATACTCCATGCCGTAGATGGAGAGGTATTCGTTGACTTTGAGAGCCGTACCCCACGGATCGACGGACTTGACGAAGCCCGACACGACGAACGTGCAGGCCAGCACGAGGCGGCATAGGTTGGCTATGAACTTGAATATTCGGTTACTTCGCATCGCTTTCGATCAGAGGGTTCGACAATTCGCGGATCCGGGCGAAAATGGCCTCGGGCGTCTCCATGCCGCCGTGCGCATCGGAGCAGTCGACGATCCTCAGCGCAGGATCCGTCGCCGCCGCCTCGAGGTAGACCTCGCGGACGGCACGCTGCAGGGCCAGCGACGATTCGTGGATGTCCTCGGCACCCTGCAGGTAGCAACGGTCGTCGCCCTCGCGGGCGGCTGAGAGCTTGCGCTCGGTGAACGAGAACGGCACGTCGAGGAAGATCGAGAGATCGGGACGCGGCAAGTCGTTATGTTCGAATTCGAGGTCGAGGATCCACCGGGCCAGACGCCGGCGCTCCTCGCCCGCAGGCAACTTGGCGCACTGGTAGCCGACATTGGAGTAGACGTAGCGGTCGAGAATCACTGCCTTGCCCTCGGCCATCCACTGCCGGAGCTGCGGCGCGGCATCGGCCCGGTCGCCGGCGAAAAGCAACGCCACGAGGTAAGGATCGACCTCCCCCACTCCGCCGAACTCGCCCCGCAGGAAGCGGGCGATCAGCTCGCCGTAGACCGGCGCATCGAAACGCGGGAAGTGAAGATAGGCGCTTCCGATCCCCTGCCGGGCAAAAAAATCGCGCAACAGAGCGATCTGCGTCGACTTGCCGGCACCGTCCAGACCTTCGAGAACGATCAACATGGGCTTCTTCTTTAAAATTAAGACTACGGACGCAACATCCCGACGGCGCGCCGCACGCCGTCGGCCAGCGCATCGACCTCGGCGAGCGTATTGTACAAGGCCAGCGAGGCGCGGCACATGCCCGTAACGCCGTAATGGGTCATCACCGGCTCGGCGCAATGCTGTCCCGTGCGGACGGCGATGCCGAGCTTGTCGAGGATCATGCCGATATCATAAGGATGCACTCCTTCGACGTTGAACGAAAGAATGGCGCACTTGCCGGGCGTCATGCCGTAGATGCGCAGGCCGTCGATCTCGCCCAGGCGCGCTTCGGCATGCCGGAGCAGCGCGGTTTCGTGGGCCTCGATCGCAGCCGCGTCGAAACGCTGCAGGAACTTCACCGCCTCGCCCAGACCGACGGCTCCGATGAAGTTGGCGGTCCCGGCCTCGAACTTCAGCGGCACGGGAGCGTAGGTCGTGCGGGCGAAAGCCACATGATCGACCATGTCGCCGCCCCCCAAGAAAGGAGGCATGGCATCGAGCAGAGCACGCTTGCCGTAGAGCACGCCGATGCCGGTAGGACCGTAGAGCTTGTGGCCCGAAAAGGCATAGAAGTCGCAATCCAATGCACGGACATCTACCCCGCCGTGCACGGCACCCTGACATCCGTCGACCGCGACGACGGCTCCGACGGCATGCGCCGCATCGACGACGGGCCGCAGATCGGGCCGCGTGCCCAACGTATTGGAAGCCTGCGTTACGGCGACGAGGCGCGTACGCCCGTCGACGAGCTCCCCTACGAGTTCGGTGCGCAAGCGACCGGAATCGTCGAAGGGCAGGACCCGGATTTCGGCCCCCCGGCGCTCGGCGAGCAACTGCCACGGAACGATGTTGGAGTGGTGCTCCATTTCGCTGACGACGAGGTTGTCGCCCTCGCGGACGAAGCGGTCGCCCCACGCATAAGCCACGGTATTGAGCGACGCCGTGGCCCCGGCCGTGAAGACGACCTCCTCCTTTTCGGCGGCGCCGATCCAGCCGGCGATCCGCGCCCGCGCCTCCTCGTAGAGCTCGGTCATCTCCTCCGAGAGCAGGTGCACGCCGCGGTGGATGTTGGCATTCCGCTCGCGATGCAGCCGGTCGAGGGTCTCGATCACGGAAAGCGGCTTCTGGGCCGTAGCACCGCTGTCGAGGTAGACGAGCGGCTTGCCGTAGACCTTCCGTCCGAGAACGGGGAACTCCTCGCGTATGTTATCGACGTCGAACATCCTACATCCCTTCCATTTTGCGGGCGACGGCCTCCATGACCGCCTCGCCCAACTCCTCGATGCCGCATCGACGCACGACGTCGCCGGCGAAACCCTCGATCTGCAGCCGCCGTGCCTGCGCGAGGCTCAGCCCCCGCTGCCGCATGTAGAGAACGGCGTCGGCATCCATCTGCCCCACCGTGGCGCCGTGCGAACACCGCACGTCGTCGGCATAGATCTCCAACTGCGGCTTGGTAACGATGCGGGCCGTCTCGCTCAACAGGATGTTGCGGCTCTGCTGCCGGGCATCGGTCCGCTGGGCGTCGGGGGCGACGTAGACCAGACCGCGGAACTCGCCCACGGCCGACCCGCCCGCGATGCCCTTGACGAGCGAATCGCTGCTACAGCCGGGCACGTTGTGTCCTGTCCGCAGCTCCAGCACGCAATGCTCCTCGCCGCCGGCGAGGAACAACGCTCCCAACGAACTTTCGGCATGCTCTCCGTCAAGGTCGGTGCGATAGGAGACATTGGCGCTCGCAAGCTGCACGACGGTGGCCCGACATGCGCTGTCGGAGGCCTGCATCGACCGCACCTCGGAAAAAGCCTCGCCCAGAAAAATCTGAACGACCTCCAACCGGGCACCGCGCTCCAACAGAAACGACAACGACGAGGCGACGGGCTTTTCATGCACGACGACCAGCCGGGCCAAAGCGCCGGCAGCGACCTCGACGCGCAACTTCTGCGGATCGACCGCCGCGAACGGCTGCGTCTCGACCGCCGCGACCCGAAACGCATCGCCCTCCACGGAACGGAACCCGCGGATGATATCGGAAAGGCTCCCCATTACTCCTTGTACTCGTTGATCAACCAGTCGTAACCCTCCTTTTCGAGCTTGAGGGCCAGCGTCCTGTCGCCGGTATGGATGATGCGCCCCTTGTAGAGGACATGCACCACATCGGGGACGATGTAGTCCAGCAAGCGCTGGTAGTGCGTGATGACCACCGTGGCGTTCTCGGGCGTATGGAGCTTGGTAACGCCCGTGGCGACGATGCGCAGGGCGTCGATGTCGAGACCCGAATCGGTCTCGTCCAGAATGGCCAGCTTCGGATCGAGCATCGCCATCTGGAAGATCTCGTTCTTCTTCTTCTCGCCGCCCGAGAAACCCTCGTTGACAGCCCGCGACGTGAGCTTCGGATCGAGCTCGACGACGGCGCTCTTCTCGCGCATGAGCTTGAGAAATTCGGCGGCCGACAGCGGTTCCTCGCCGCGGAACTTGCGCTGCTCGTTCACGGCGATCTTCATGAAGTTGGCCATCGTAACGCCGGGAATCTCGACGGGATACTGGAAGCCGAGGAACAGGCCCAGCCGAGCACGGTCCTCGATGGACATCGAGAGCAGATCGTGGCCCAGAAACGACGCCGACCCCTCCGTAACGGTGAACTTCTCGCTGCCGGCCAGCACCGACGCCAGCGTCGACTTGCCGGAGCCGTTGGGCCCCATGATGGCATGCACCTCTCCGGGCTTCACTTCGAGGTCGATACCCCGCAGGATCTCCTTGCCCTCGACCGACGCATGCAGATTTTTGACACTCAACATATCCTTTCCTAATTTTATTATCCTACGCTGCCCTCCAGACTGAGGGACAAGAGTTTCTGTGCCTCGACGGCGAACTCCATCGGTAGCTTGGCCAGCACCTCGCGGGCGTAGCCGTTGACGATCAGGCCGACGGCATCCTCGGTGGAGAGGCCCCGCTGATTGCAATAGAAGAGCTGGTCGTCGGAGATTTTCGACGTGGTGGCCTCGTGCTCCACGACGGCCGAGCGGTTGCGGCAGTCGATCTCGGGGAACGTATGGGCGCCGCAGCGGTCGCCGATCAACAGCGAATCGCACTGCGAATAGTTGCGGGCCCCCTCGGCCCTTTTGCCCACGCGGACGAGGCCGCGGTAGGAATTCTCGCTGCGGCCGGCCGAGATGCCTTTCGAAACGATGCGGCTGCGCGTGTTGCGCCCGATGTGGATCATCTTGGTGCCCGTATCGGCCTGCTGGAAGTGGTTGGTCATGGCCACGGAGTAGAACTCGCCGACCGCATTGTCGCCCGCGAGGATGCAGCTCGGATATTTCCACGTGATGGCCGAACCCGTCTCGACCTGCGTCCACGACAGACGCGCATTCTCGCGGCAGATGCCGCGCTTGGTAACAAAATTATAGATGCCGCCCCGCCCTTCGCGGTCGCCGGGATACCAGTTCTGGACGGTGGAGTACTTGACCTCGGCGTTCCGCTCGACGACGATTTCGACGACGGCGGCATGCAGCTGATTCTCGTCGCGCTGCGGAGCGGTGCAACCCTCCAGATAGCTGACGCAGGCCCCCTCGTCGGCGACGATGAGCGTGCGCTCGAACTGCCCCGTGCCGGCGGCGTTGATGCGGAAGTAGGTGGAGAGCTCCATCGGACACCGCACGCCCTTCGGGATATAGCAGAACGATCCGTCGGAGAAGACCGCGGCATTCAGGGCGGCATAATAATTATCGGTATGGGGCACGACGCTGCCCAGATATTTCCGGATCAGCTCGGGATAGTCGCGCAGCGCCTCGGAGATCGAACAGAAGAGGATGCCTTCGGCGGCGAGGGTCTCCCGGAAAGTCGTCTTCACCGAAACAGAGTCCATGACGGCATCGACCGCAACGCCGGAAAGCGCCATCTGCTCTTCGAGCGGAATGCCCAACTTGTCGAACGTGCGCCTGAGCTCGGGATCGACCTCGTCCATCGACTCCAACCGCTTTTTAGGCTTGGGAGCCGCATAATAGATGATGTCCTGAAAGTCGATCGGGGGAATGCGCAGATGCGCCCATGCGGGCGGAGAGAGCGTCAGCCAATGGCGGAAAGCCGCCACGCGCCGCTCGGTCATCCACTCCGGCTCGCCCTTCTTGGCGGAGATCAGGCGCACGACCTCCTCGTCCAACCCTTTCCGGATCAGCTCGGTATCGATCCGCGAAGTGAAGCCGTACTTGTACTCCTGTCCGCCGATATGCTCCAGCAACTCTTTTTCGTTCTCAGCCATCTGATGCAAAATATCGTGCAAAGTTACGAAATGAATTCGCAAAGTCAATAAGTAAAAAAGCAAATCTGCGTCCAAAACGGCGGACGGAGCGTCTTTTTATCGTAACGGAGCGATCCGGAACCGCCGAATCGGAAGCGGGCGCACCGAATCCGAAGCTCCCCGAAGAAGGCCCGCAACCGAACTCCGGAAAGCATCCGCGAATCGCGGCCGTCCCGATGCCTCCGCATGCGAAGACGAAAAAAAGTCCCTGTATTGCGATAAAAAATCCCAGTCGGGAGGTGGCGATATAAATAATTTTGTATAGCTGAAACCGGCAAAAAATTACAACGAACTTATAAACCTATTCGCTGACCTATGAAAAAACTGATTTATTGGCTCTGCGGAGCCAGCCTGTCCGTTCTGTCGTGGAGCTGCAGCTCGGACGGAACCGATCCGGCCGCTCCCGCCCAGACGCTGGAAGCGCCGACGCCCGTAGTAACGGTGGAGGGCGCCAAAGCGACCGTGCGGTGGCGCGCCGTCGAAAATGCGCACCAATACGGCTGGGAGCTGAAGGCCGGAACCGAAGACGAAGCACCCGAAAGCGGCACGACCGCCGTGAACAAGAAAGAATTCGAGATGGCCGACGGCATCGTCTACGAATTCCGCGTACGGTCGCTGGCCCGCAGCGGCTCGGAATACGGCGACTCCGAATGGTCGGAGTACGTCTCGGCTTCGAGCAATATGCTTCCGGCTCCCAAACCCGCGATCGATCCCGTCTCGCTGACCGACACGTCGGTAACGCTGGAGTGGGAAGCCGTGGAAGATGCCCGCGAATACAAATACGAACTGACCGACGGAGAAAACGTACTCGAGTCGGGGACGGAGAGCGGCCTGAGCATCACGTTCGACGAACTGACCGAAGGCACGGCCTACCAATTCCGGGCGATGACCGTCTCGGGAGCGACCGGCAAAACCGACTCTCCGTGGTCGTCGTACGTGAGCTTCACGACGCGTGCCCACACACAGCTGCCGGCCCCGGTTGCCGAGGCTTCCGCGCGCACGGCTTCGGGC
>JAMPGH010000001.1:203845-290145 GCA_023664045.1 Alistipes senegalensis
TGTGGCGGTAGTCGTATTGGCAAAACCGCTTCCCCGTTCTGCGGGCGAAAGCAGGGGTGAAATACTCGTGTCGTTCTTCTCCCGTCGGGCAAACCGACACGCCGTTTACGGTCATCTTCGTTGTTTCCATTGTTATCGTTGTTTAGGGGTTAAAACTCTGCTATCATCAGTCGGTGCCTGAACTGCTGCGTTGGGTCGCTGACCTTGCGCTGGTGTATCCACAGATGATGCGCACCGAAGCCGTAGACGAAATAGTCGTCGAGCGGGATTTGGGCTTTCAGTTTCTCGATGCCTTGCCGCAGTTCGTTCTCGTTACCTGCCAAAAGTATCGTGTTTGTCAATCGGAGGTAAGCCTCCGTTACTTCGTCGCAATAGGGACAAAAGAATGTTTCGATCGTTACGTTCATAATCTATCGTATTAAAGCGTTAATATCCAAGTCCAAACACCGATAACAGATGCGAGAGAGACGCCCAGCAAGAAGATACCCCACACGATTTGCAATACACCGCTTGTTAGGGCTTCAATCATTCCGACGATGAAATAGACCACCCAAAGCAAAAAGGCACACGGAACGGCTAAAAGGGCGCGTAATGCTGTTTTGAAAATCTTTATCGGTTTCATGGCTGCTGTTTTTTGATTCTGATGCGGATTTGAGAGTGGAGGGAGTGAGTTTCTCATCCTAATCTGCCTCTCGTTTATCCGACATTTTTTTAATGCGTCTTTCGGTCGTATCGGTCGTTTCGTTTCAGGGGCTTTTCGGTGTAGAGGTCAGGACGTACAAGGTTTTGACGAAAAATACCTCGCAGAATGCAGGGAAGATTTTCGACAAACCGCAAGGCTCGACCTTGTACGTCCGTGAAGACCTCGCAAACACCTTTGCACCTGCAACGCAACGACGCCACGATGCGACAGGAAGGCAGCAAAAATGGAGGTAACCGAAATTATTAGGCAGATTCGAGACGGTAATATTAAAAAAAGCAATGTGAATTGTACTATACTTGGACCGAAAATATTGGACTAAGTGTTTGTATTACACTTGTTATTTTCGGCGATTGCAGCCGAATGATACCGTAAAGTTCCCGTATATTTCAATTATTTGTCAAGTGCATAATCTCTCTCGATCGCTTATTACTCGTTAAGAAAGTTTATTCTTTTGCCCTTAGTCGTTTTTCAGAACAGCGGTTCGGAATACCTATTCTAAATGAATCAAGCGTATTCATATGAATTTTATCACTATATTTGCAGTGCGTAAATATGCGCAATATACTGCGTAAAATGTAAATATATGTATAAAAGAACTGAATATCTTACGATTAGGAAACGTATTGAAGAACCACGCAAGTTCATTCAGGTTGTTATGGGGCCCCGACAAGTGGGTAAATCAACTGTCGTGAAGCAGGTCTTGCAGGAGTTGGATATACCGTACCAATTCTATTCTGCCGACAATGTTCCTGCGACGAACAGCGCATGGGTATCGAATTGCTGGGCTGCCGTGCGCAGTCTGAAAGAGAGTCGAAGACAGGAAAGTATACTTCTTGTTATCGATGAGATACAGAAAATATACAATTGGAGTGAGGTTGTCAAAAAAGAATGGGATGACGACACTTTTCACGACCGTAATATAAAAGTTTTGCTGCTTGGCAGCAGTCGTGTGCTGTTAGAGAAAGGTCTCTCGGAATCATTGGGCGGACGTTTCGAAGAAATTCGTATGACGCATTGGAGTTATCCCGAAATGAGGGACTGTTTTGGATTTACGCTCGACCAATACTTCTTTTATGGGGGCTATCCCGGTGCAGCGCCCCTTATTGACGACGAAGAACGGTATCGGCAATACATTCAGTCTGCCATTGTGGAGGCGACTATTAACAAAGATATTCTGATAGATACACCCATCGGCAAGCCGGCTTTGCTGCGTCAGACTTTCGAATTGGGTGCTGCCTATTCCGGACAACTCTTGTCGCTGACAAAAATGTTGGGTGCATTGCAGGATGCAGGTAACACTACCACACTGGCAGGCTATGTTCAGTTGTTAGACGAATCAGGAATGCTGAATGGATTGCAGAAGTATAGCATCGACACAGCTCGCAGAAGATCGAGCATCCCTAAATTTCAGGTCTACAACAATGCACTGAAAACAATATACAACCCAAATACATTCGAGCAAACAATCCTCGACCGCAAAGTTTGGGGACATGTTTTCGAATCGGGTATCGGGGCATATATCATCAGCCAAGCGTTTGTGCATCGGTTCGAGGTCTTCTACTGGCGAGAACGCAACGACGAAGTGGATTTCGTGCTGCGCAAGAAAGGTTCGGTTGTCGCCATAGAGGTCAAGAGTAATGCCGAGAAAAATACTGCCGGACTGGAAACATTCAAAAGGATATTCAACCCTCGAACGACTTTGATTGTCGGAGATGGCGGCATAAGTGCCGAGGAGTTTCTGTCGATGGATATACGGAAACTCTAAAAACATTGGAGGATTTTCTAAAAGAAGATAAAGTATAAATTAACATTATGCAAATATTGGTCTAATAAATTGTACGTATCAGCAAATGGAATAAATTTATTATTTTTGTAACTAATCCATATTTTGGGGAATAGAGTAAGTTCCTTTGGGATGCAATAAAGTATTAGAAGCATGGGCAAACTTTTGGACTATATAGCAAAGGAAACACAAGGCGAATGCTTTGCGTCGTTCAAGTATTGCTATGACAATGTGTTGCCTCCAAATATTGAATACGAAGCAAGAGAGGATTCGTATATCAATATGAAAGAATTTGCCGAGAGCATACACGACCCTCAGATGAGGGATATGAAATCTTTGGCTGAAAAGATGAAAGCAATGCCTCCGCTGTTCAAATTCTTTCTTGATGGTTCGCGTCGGGTCTATAAGGTCGATGATATACAATACGATAAAAAGGTATTTCCTATTGTTAGTGGTCAAATATCCGTTTCCTGTTGTGGCAGAGAGATGAACGATGACAATACATTTCGCAGCTTCGGTAAAGTTTTCGAGGAAGCCTATCCCGTGGTTTGTCTCCCGGTAACTGCCAACGACGAAGGTATTGATAACGGAGTGTATTTCAATAATCTGTGCAACAAGTTAAACGAATTGCCTTTCATTAAGAGTTCCGGGAACAAGTTCGGGAAGGTGCTTTACTACTTAACAAAGATTGAAGGCAATGAAACCCTTGAAAACAAAGGCATCGCCCGAATTCAAGATGAGATGATCGAATGCGAAAAGCGCATTGTGGCTGAGATGATGAGCAAGCACTTGCTTACGCAAGAGCACTATCTTATCAAAGATGGCTCAATACAATATAAGCCGATGAAAACTGGCGATTATAAAGAACTGGCACGAATTCGCAACAACTATCGACATGTCGTTGGAGTTTCAAAGCGGTTTAATCCCAATCTGATGAAAGATAATAAGAATCAAAGCAGTGCGGGACAGATTGCGAAACTGCCGTTATTCCATCGGACGCCTGCCTTTATGTGGAAACCGGGAGAGGAATGGGGAAATGTAAATTTTGCCATTTGGTATGTACGGATTCGAGATCGCAAATACACAACAACCCCTTACTCTGGCATCTTAAAGATTGAGAAGATGCTCATGACGGGTGCAGAAGCAGAAAATGGACTTGAAACCGACGAAATAGATATGATTACCGCCAACATTATTAACGAACGTAATCCTGTTTGTTATGGTAATGATGCTCGATGGGCAAATCATCTTTACCCTGTCTATATGACTGAATGTTATTGTAAGAGTCAGTTTAGGAGTGATATAAGTTTCATCAATTTATTTTGAGGCAATGGAAGCGATTGGCAAAATTATAGCGACTGAAAAACAGCCATCAACTATTGAAGAGTTTACTTTTTGGACTCGAAAGGATTTGAAATTAAAGCCCTTTGATGTTGTCGTCGTCGAGCATGTAAAGGATGCAGATGGAGAACCGACAAAGACATTTGGCGTGATTGAGGAAATCTCTCATATGACAGACTCGCCAAGTGCATTGGCGGGCTATATATCAAGTGATTTTGGTCGAGTAGAATCCACCTCATACACAGAGCGTATCGGCATGAACTATGTGAAATGCAAAGTGGTGGGCAATACGAAGAACATCTACATTCCCGTTCAAGAGGGTAAAAAGGTATATCTCGCCGAGCGAAATGAAATAATGGAGGCTCTCGGATTGAATAATGTAAAGCATAAACTTCCGGCCGGATATATAGAAATGTATGAAGGTGCGAACAAGCAGATGCTTCCTGTATTTTTCAATTCTCATTTCTTGATCGGTCCAGAAGGTGCGCACTTAAATATATCCGGCATATCGGGGTTGGCTTCCAAGACTTCCTATGCTATGTTTCTCATGAAAGCAATTCAAGATTATGCTGCCAAGGATAAAAAAGAATCTGTTGCGTTTATCATGATGAACGTGAAAGGGACGGATTTGTTAAAGATAGACCAAAAGAACACTCGCAAAGATGAACTTGAACAGATAAAACCAGTTTATAAGTTATTGGGTATGGAGTTGGAGCCGTTCAAGCAGGTAAAATACTTTTATCCATATTCAAAAGATTTTACCTCCTATACATACGAAAAAGAAGATGTTATAAAAACCCGATTTGAAACCGGTAATGCATTGCAATATAAATACCTGTTTGAAACAGACGAAGATAAGGAATGTCTTGATTTATTGTTCGCAAATGTCGATGATCCGAATGATACAATTGAATCAATCATCAATTTTATCATTTCAAATGGTGGCGGATTTAGCGGTATAGAGACTTGGGAAGACTTTAAGAACGAACTGTATAAACAGACGCAGTCGGATAAGGTCAGTAAAGCCGGTAAAGAAATATCCGTTATGAGTTGGCGCAAGTTTTATCGGTTATTCAATAAGAGTTATCAGAAATGCCAGCAGATGTTCACTAACAAATTAGGCAGTGGTGTACGTCTGCGAGACCAAATTGCAAAGATTGGTAAAAATGATGTGATGGTAATTGATGTGGCTAAACTTGATGAAGAATCACAAGGATTTGTTTTCGGTGATGTTATGCGAGCTGTCTATAATCTCAAGTTGGGCTCTACTGACCGTGTTGATTCCGATATTCCTAACCGCATAGTAATCTTTATTGATGAGTTGAACAAATACGCATCTACCGATGTGCCAAAATCCTCTCCTATCCTCCATCAGTTGCTTGACATTACGGAGCGCGGTCGCTCATTGGGCATTGTTTTGTTTGGCGCAGAACAGTTTGTAAGCGACATTCACCGCCGTGTAAAAGGTAATTGTGCGACACAGGCTTTTGGCCGTACAAATGCTATTGAGATATCGCGGGAGGATTTTCGATTTGTTCCAAGCGTGTACAAGACGATGCTGACTCGAATGAAGCAGGGTGAATACATCATTCAGAATCCAGTATTCCGCTCTATGCTAAATATCAAATTCCCACTACCCATCTATAAATATTTTGATTAAGCTATTATGACGGATAACCCAAGAATAGGAAAAGATGTTATAGAATCCTTAACTCTCGGTATGTATGAAGATTGCAGATTCATATACCGAGAATATATACAGAACTCTGCCGACCAAATAGATAAAGCTGTAGCAGAAGGATTGATTCGTGCAGGCGAAGATGAGATTCACGTTACTATTGATCCGAATGAGCGTTGTATTGTTATTGAGGACAATGCAACTGGTATTTCAGCCGACAAAGTCATTCCTATCCTGAGAAATATTGCTCATTCGACAAAGAAGCGAGGGGAAGATAAAGGATTTCGAGGCATTGGTCGTTTAGGCGGTTTAGGCTATTGCTCAAAACTGATATTCGAGACCACATATGCCGGCGAAGAGGTCAAGTCAATTATGACATGGGACGCCGACCTCTTAAAGCAAATTATCAATGACCGTGATAATTCAGAAGAAGCCGTAGATGTTTTAGCACGCGTAACAAACACAACAACTAAAAAGGAGGTTGCACATAAACACTATTTCAAGGTTACCTTGGAGCATGTAACCTCTAACGAATTACTCGATGTCGAGCGCGTCAAAAATTACCTTTCAATGGTTGCGCCCGTTGATATCGCTTCACAATTCATATATCGTTCTCAAATCAATAACTTTGCAAAAGAGAACGGATTAAAAGTAGACATATATAATATATACATTAACGGCGAACAGATTTACAAACCATACACGAATTATATATACGAAGACAATCAAGGCGGGAAGAAAAAAATCGATGATATTCTCGGTGTAGATTTTCTGCTTTCAAAAGATGATAATGGAAACATCGTGTATTGGGGCTGGTATTCGTTGTCTCGGCTGAAAGGACAAATGAAGCAGAAGAATATCGCTCGCGGTATTCGATTGCGTAAAGAAAATATACAGATTGGCGATGAAGAAATATGTAAAAAGTTCTTTGCCAACACATCAGACCAACGATTTTCATTTTATTATTTTGGAGAGATTCACGCTGTAAGTAAAGAGCTTATTCCCAACTCTCGCCGAGATTATTTCGGTGAGAATACGGCGCTACTTTCATTTGAAAAGAGTGTTAAGCAGAATTTCCTAAAACTCAGGGAACTGTGCTACGATGCATCCGACATCAACAAGAGTTTGAAAATCATCGCTAAAAAAGAAGAAATCGAAGAAAAGATAAAGCAAAAAGATAGTTATTTTTCCACAAAAGAGAAAGAGGATTTACAACTGCAACTCGAAGATTATAAGAAAAAGTCCGATGAGGCACGAAAACAACTCGAACGCAAAAAACAAAAGATAGAAGAAACCGATTCTTCTCTTAAAAAGATTATTGATAATTTAACTTCCAAAGCAGAACAGAAAGACGATTCATTTAAATCTGCTTCACCCAAATCAGAAGAACCAAAGACAACCGAGAAGACAAAATACAGAACAGATAGCCCTATTTACTCAATGTATAGTAAGGCTGAACGGAAATTGATTGGACGGATATATGCATCTATTGCAAATGCTATTCCCGATGAGCGTCAAAGAGAAGCTCTTATAAAAATTATCGAGGAGGATCTGACGCGATGAATCGCCGAGTTTTACTGCTTGAGCCCAACTATAAGAATAAATTTCCTCCAATAGGGCTAATGAAACTCGCAACTTATTTTAGGTTGCGGGGAGATGATGTTGTTTTTTACAAAGGAGATTTGAAAGAGTTTGTTATCAATCAAATCACCGAGGAATGCGTGGCAAAACTTTCAGATCTTGACGGCTCTATAAATTGGAAGCTGCGTTCAGACAAAATCGCTCTATATATCAAGTATAGGAAGCATGAGTATTTAAAGCAGGTAGGCATTGAGGATTCCGAGATTGCTCCAATATTAAAGCCTTGGGTCGAATATTATAAAAAATTCTACCATTCAGGTGAGTATAAGAAATACCCTCGTTGGGATTGGGTTGGAGTAACAACGCTATTTACTTTCTATTGGGATATCACCATTGAGACCATTGAGTTTGCAAAATCAATGGTGAAAGATACGAAGAACATTATGGTTGGAGGTGTAATGGCATCTATCCAACCGGACGAGATTGAAAGGGCTACAGGCATTCGTCCTCATATCGGTACACTCCATACACCATATAAAGACATTGATAAGGACAATCCTTATATCATTGATGAACTGCCTCTGGATTATTCGATTCTCGATGAGATAGATTATGTCTATCCGGATAGCGGAGCATATTACAGTTACTCTACAAGAGGCTGTATTCGCAAATGTTCTTTTTGCGCCGTATGGCGTATTGAACCTGAATACCAAGAATATTTGCCTCTTCACGAACGTATAGAGCAGACTCGGAGACTTTACGGAGAACAGCAGAATCTCTTGCTGATGGATAATAATGTGTTAGCCTCAAACAGATTAGAAGATATTATTAAGGATATCAAATCTTGTGGATTCACCAAAGGCGCTAAATATTTTGAGCCGAACTGGTATACAATCGCCATCAGAAATCTTCGTTTGGGAATCAACAACCGTGCGTATATTCGTAAATCATTCAAGCTGCTGCAAGAACTTAACAACTTCAAATCGTTCAACGAGAACACAAGGACTGAGATATATGCATTGCGGGAAAAACACGGACTTTTGCATCCAGAAACTTGCACTCGTGAAACGTTGGTATCTACGTACAAGGATTTTGCGCCCTATTTCGATATAAAATTTAAGAAGCGTTTAGGTCGTTTGCGTTTTGTAGATTTCAATCAAGGAGTTGATGCAAGATTATTTAATAGGCGTATTGTTAAATTATTGGCAGAGATACCGGTACGCCCACTTCGTATAGCATTCGACAATATCAAAACAGAACCTGAATACACGAAAGCTCTTAAGATGAGTGAAAAGTATGGAATGAGAGACTTTTCCAATTATCTACTCTACAATTTCACAGACAAACCGGAAGAGTTGTATCATCGTATGCAGATAAACGTATATTTATGTGAGAAATTGAATGTTAGCATCTACTCTTTCCCGATGAAGTATCATCCGATTACAGGAGAACACAGCCACGATAGAGACTATATCGGTAAATACTGGAATCGCAAATATATTCGTGCGGTTCAGGCTATTCTCAATGCGACCAAAGGAAAGATTGGCAGAGGTGTATCTTTCTTTGAAAAAGCTTTCGGTCGAAATGAAGATGAGTATATGGAATTACTCATTATGCCTGAGACATTCTTATTGTTCAGGTTTTTCTTTGAACATTTAGGATATACTCAGAAGTGGCGGAAAGCAATGTCAGAGTTGACCGATGATGAGCGAGCAGAACTATATCCGATAATCTTTAAGAATGATTTCAATCACATAGAAGAGTTGACGGATAACAAAAAGTATCTGCATATATTGCAATTCTATAAGAATTATCGAGGAGATATTGCAGACCCAAAATCAGACCTATACAAACTCAAAAAAGATTTTGATGAATCCATGAGGAATAGTCCATATAATATTAAAATGAATTATTGATATGAAAATAACAGCATCTTTCTGATGCTATGATTAAAATTGCATCCATTAATGATGAGCGCAACTTGCGATCCGAACTATATTAATATCGGAGATATCCAACTAACGAAGCCGTCAGCAAATTGTTAAAACGAGAAATCAATCATAAGGAAGCGAAACTGACTCCAGCCAGAGCCTTGCTATTGTATGCTCTGTTCTACTACGAATCTTCGGGTGAAAACAGCAGTTTGTTCGTTGCCAACAAATTAGCCTACTTCATGCAGCTTCTCGGAGAGCCATCATTCGGGAAATTGCACTTCGTAGCAGCTCACTATGGGCCATATTGCCCTCAGGTGGGACATATTCTCCATGATGTGAATGGGAAATACTTAAAAGGTCTCGAACAAATGGGAATCGGTGCTTTCGATGCGTTAGAATTGCAATACAGCACCATGAAAGAAGTCAGCGAGTACGTAAAAACCAAGTTGAAACCAGAACAAATTGCGCGACTGAAACAGTTGATTAAATTGATAACAGGATTTCAATCGGCATTGTCTCTCGAAGTACTTGCCTCGGTAGCTTATGTCCGGAAAGAAAATCCATGTATCGACTTGATGCAAACGATCACGAAGATTCAGAATTGGTCTCCCCGAAAGAAACATCTGTTCAAAGAAAAATACATACAGATAGCCTACACCTATCTGGATGCTTTTTCGCAGGGAAAAGACGATTTATTCAAAGGTTGCTAAGCGACACAAAGTAGCGATCTAAAACGATTCTAATATCTATTGGATTTCTCAAATAAGGTTCTTATCTTTGTACCACCGACTAACGGGCAGACGCTTGACCGACAACAGGAGACTGCAGCGGACAAGAAATCGTTACAAACGCGTTACTACGCGACTTTTGAAAGACATATCGCCTTGATAATGAGGATTTCGGAGTGAAGGTTCAAAAATCGTTCTCTCCGCGAAAAAATACAATACGGAAACTCCGGCTCTCAAGCCGGAGTTTTTTATGCGCGATCCGCCATTGAATCCGTTCGAACGGCGATTCGTCGCATAAAAGCTACTCTGCGAAGAGTTTCCGGACCGTGTTTTTCCATGCAGGAACACCTGCAGCGACAAAGCGAAAAGCCTCGCCGAAGCGGAATCGATTTCGTTCATACGACTGATCGGAACCGACTCGAAACCTACATGCGAAGCGAAAAAAACATTCGGCCGCCAACGACTGCGCCGCGAACATGCACAATTCGAATCCTGTTCTCTCCGCTGTTTTTGGAAAAATACCGGTTTTTGCGTAGCTTCGTAAAAGAAACGTCCGATACGGAATCGACTCATGAAGCCCGCAAAATCGACCGCATCGAATCCGAACCCGACGGAAAGCTACTCGTGCTGCTCAAAATTCCACGGTGAGACCCACCGACGGAAGCAGCGTGCCGCTTTCGCGAGGAATGGATTTCATCCGGTAACGCTGCTCGGAAAGGGGCAGCGACTCATCCTCGACGACCCCGGTGGAGATCATCGCATCGGGCTGCCGCAGCTTGCTGACCGTAACGTTCTGCAGATCGAGATACAGACCGAGCATGCACCGACGGAAATAGAAGGTCTTGTCGATTCGTATGTCGAGCTGCACGAAGCTGCCGAGTCGTCCGGCATTGTATCGGGAGTAGTCGTAGACGGCACGTCCCTGCGCATCCCACACCTCCTTGAGAGCCGACCGCTCGACGTCGTAAGGCGTATAGGGAGCACCGCCGACCGCACTCAGCTTGGCTCCGACACTCCAGGCCCGCGGAAAATCGTAGGTGGCGCTCAGATTGGCGACGAAACGGTTGTCCCATGCCGAAGCGACATAGGGCGAACGGGCATCGCGCCGATATTCGCTACGAAACCATGTAAAAGCTCCGACCGCATTCAGGCGCCCGGGAATCTCCCAACGCACCATCCACTCCGCGCCGAAAGCCCGCCCCTGCGCAGTCGGCACGAGCGCTTCGTCGCCCACCGAACCGTAGTCGTCGCCCTTGCAGGTCAGCGGTACGCCATCGGCCAGCGACCGAGGAATCCGGTCGTAACGCTTGTAAAAACCCTCCATCGAAACGACCAACCGATCCCGCAGGTGCCATTCGACACCCGCCGCCGTCTGCACGACGCGCAGATAATCGAGGCCCCGATTGACCGACACCCCTGCCGCATCCTTGAATCCCAACGCCGTAAAAGGCGGCAGCTGATGATAGATGCCGGCACTGCCGCTGAGCGACCAGCTTTCATCGAAAGCATAGGAGAGGGAGGCCCGCGGCGAGAGCTGCCGCCAGCAACGCGCCATAAGAGCCGAATAATCGCTGCCGTCGGCGCGCAGTCCGGCCGAGAGAGTGAGCCGTCCGTCGGCCGACGCATAATCGGCTCCGGCAAAAAGGCCCCACTCGACGATGTCCAGTCGCGTTGCGTAATCGGAAAAACGCGCCTCGGAATCGGCGAGGCGTCGCACCGTCCGGTTGGAATAGTGCCGATAATGCAGCTCGGCACCCGCCCGCACGGTCCAGCGATTCAGATAGGAACGATTCTCGAAACGCAACGAGCTCTTCTGCTCGACGGCCCGCAGGCGCAACATCAGGTTCTCCTCGCTCGAAGCGTCGTTGTCCGTATACTTGAGATTGCGGTTATTCAGGTAGTTGTGGCTCCACGTTACGCTCTGCGTATGCGGTCCGGCATAATGGCGCCAAACCGCACCCACGGTGAAAGTCTCCTGCCGGAGCCGCGGCAGGTAGCTCAACAGATAGCGGGCGCTCTCGTCTTTCTCGTCGGTATTGAGCCGCATGTCGTCGAACCCGACCAGCCCCATGAATGTGAGTTCGTCGCGCTCCGAAAGCCGGCTCTTGATCTTGAACTGCCCGTCGATATAATCGGGCAGAAAAGGCAGGCCCAGCAACTTGAAGAGCAACTGCAAGTAGGACCGGCGCGCCGAAAAGAGCCACGTCGTCCGCCGGCCGATATGTCCGCTGCCGCTCGCGCCGATCTCCGAAGCGCCGACCGTCGCCTTGAAAGTCTGTCGGTCGGAATTGCCGTCGCGCAACGTGAAATCGAGCACCGAGCTCAGACCGCCGGCCCTATCGACGGGGAAAGCCCCCGTGTAGAACCCGATCTCCCGTACCAGATCAGCATTGACGATACTCACGGGACCGCCCGAGGCGCCCTGCGTAGCGAAGTGGTTGATATTGGGAATCTCGATCCCGTCCATGAAGAAACGATTCTCCGAAGGTCCGCCGCCCCGCACGATCAGATCGTTGCGATAGCCCACGGGCGAGAACGACACGCCAGGATACGACCGCACGATGCGCGAAATGTCGCGGTTCGATCCGGGACTCTTCTCGATCTCCCGGAGCCCGATCACGCGCATGCTCACGGGACTTTCGGCCGTGCGGCGGAAGGTCGAGGGAGTAACGGTAACGGACTCGATACGTCCGCTCTCCTCCTCCAGCTCGATCTCCACGGGCGGCATCGACGCCGTAACGATGTATTCGGGCGTCCGCATCCGTCGGTACCCCAGCGACGAGACCTCCAACCGGCAGATGCCGGGCCGGACCCGCTCGATCAGGAACCGGCCGACCGAATCGGTCGAAGCACCCAACTGCTCCTGCCCCACGACCACCACGGCGGCATAAGCCACCGGACGACGCGTCGAGCGGTCGATGACGCGGCCGCGCACCGGATAGGATTCCGGCGCCGAGCCGAACGACAGGAAGGGAATGAAGACGCCGAATATGAAGAGCCAGAGACGCATGGACCGCAAAGATACGACATTCTGCCGGAAATCTCCGGAACGACGGCAAGATTCGGACCGCAAACAGCCTTAGCACGGAAATTGCGACCCTGCATAAACAGCAAACAGACAACCGGATGAGACGCATCGTACTTCTGCTCCTGCTGCTCGGCAGCTACGGAGCTCTCGCGGCGCAAAGCGCCGATTCGACCGCACTCCGCCCGCCGCGATCCAAGATCGGAATCGGCAAGGGGATCACCTTCAGCACACCCGGCGAGGGATTTTCGCTGACGGCGAACCTGCGGATGCAGAACTTCGCCGGGGCGTCGTTCGACCGCGACTTCTCGCTCTCCCAGATCGAAGCCCGCGTCAAGCAGGTGTTCCTCAAATTCGGCGGCCACATCCATTCGCCGAAGCTGACCTACTCGATCCTGTTGGGATTCGCCGGGCAAGCGACCAACGCCCGCGGCTACTCGAACATCCTCTACGATGCCATCCTCTACTATCGTCCCGCCCCGGCATGGAGCATCGGAGCGGGACAGGCGAAAGTACGGGCGAACCGGGCCCACATCAACTCCTCGGGATTGTTGCAGTTCGCCGACCGGAGCATCGTCAACGGCGAATTCGGCCCCGACCGCGACTTCGGCGTTTTCGGGCAGTACGACCTGCCCCGCGACGCCGGATTCACCCTCTCGGTCAAGGCTTCCGTAACGCTGGGCAAAGGCCGCAACTGGGGGCGTTCGGCCGGCGGCGCGCTCTACGCGGGACGTGTGGAGCTCTATCCGTTAGGACGCTTCAAGGAGAAAGGCGAAACGACGGAGGGCGACCTCGCCCACGAAGAAGAGGTGCGGATCCTGCTGGCGGGAGCCTACACCTACAACCGCAAGGCCGTACGCACGGCAGGACAACGCGGCGACATGCTGCCCGACGACGCGACGCGCGACATGGGATGCTACTATGCGGATTTTCTGCTGAAATACCGCGGATTCTCCGGCTGCGTCGACTTCATGGGCCGCACCTGCGCCGACCCGCTTTTCGACGACGACACCGCGACATGGATCTACGCCGGCTGCGGTCTGAACGTACAGGCCGGCTACCTGATCTCCGGAAAGTGGGAAGTAGCGCTGCGCAACTCGACGCTCTTTCCGCGGAGCGACGTGCAATCCCGGGCCGGCTACCGCCGACGCAACCGGACGACGCTGGGCGTCTCGCGCTACATCGTGGGCCATGCGCTGAAAGTGCAGGCCAACGTCTCGTACGACTGTCGCAGCCGCACCGTCGCGACCGACTACGCGCGCTGGCACATGGCGCTCCTGCTGCAGGTAGCGCTCTAAAGGATCCGCAAAGCGATATGGGCGCAAGCCTCGGCATCGGCCAGCGCGTGGTGGTGGTTCCGCAGATCGAAGCCGCAGGCTGCGGCGACGGTATGCAACCGATGATCGGGAAGTTGGCGTCCGAAAACCCGGCGCGCGGCGCGGCAGGTGCAGAAGAAGAGATAACCCGGATAGGGCATGTCGTAGAGGTCGAACGCCGCCCGCAGGCAACTCTCGTCGAACGGCGCGTTGTGGGCTACCAGCGGCAGCCCCTCGATCCGGGGCGCCACTTCGTACCACACCTCCTCGAACTCGGGAGCCTCGTCGGTATCGGCGCGGGTCAATCCGTGTATGGCCGTCGTGAAGCGGCTGTAGAAATTGGGACGCGGGCGAATCAACCGGTAGAGAGAATCGACGACCCGACCGCCGCGCACCACGACCACGCCCACCGAGCAGACGCTTGCCCGGTGGCTGTTGGCCGTCTCGAAATCGATAGCTGCGAAGTCGGTCATGGCGGATTCCCTATCTTTTCGGAAGCGATCCCCTCTCGCCCCTACTCCCACTCGATGGTTGCGGGCGGCTTGGAGGAGATGTCGTAGACTACGCGGTTGACGCCGCGCACCTTGTTGATGATCTCGTTCGAAAGGTCGGCCAGAAACTCGTAGGGCAGGTGCACCCAGTCGGCCGTCATGCCGTCGGTCGAGGTTACGGCGCGCAGGGCCACGCAACTCTCGTAGGTGCGTTCGTCGCCCATGACCCCGACGCTCTTGACGGGCAGCAAGATGGCTCCCGCCTGCCAGACCTGATCGTAGAGCCCCGCCGAGCGCAGGGAGTCGATGTAGATCTTGTCGACGTTCTGCAGGATCTCGACTTTCTCGGGAGTGATGTCGCCCAAGATGCGGATCGCAAGGCCCGGTCCGGGGAAGGGATGACGGCCGATGAGCTGCTCGGAGATGCCCAGCGAGCGGCCCACGCGGCGCACCTCATCCTTGAAGAGGAGCCGCAGGGGTTCGACGATCTTCAGGTTCATCTTCTCGGGCAGGCCGCCGACGTTGTGGTGCGACTTGATCGTGGCCGAGGGACCGTTGACCGAGCAGGACTCGATGACGTCGGGATAGATCGTACCCTGCGCCAGCCACTTCACGTCGCGGATCCGCTGCGCCTCCTCGTTGAAGACCTCCACGAAGTCGCGGCCGATGATCTTGCGCTTGCGTTCGGGGTCGCTCACGCCCGCCAGATCGCCGAGGAACTTCTCTCCGGCCTTGACGCCCTTGACGTTGAGGCCCATATGCTCGTAGGATTCGAGCACCTCCTCGAACTCGTTCTTGCGCAGCAGTCCCGAGTCGACGAATATGCAGAAGAGGTTCCGCCCGATGGCGCGATGCAGCAGCACGGCGGCCACCGACGAATCGACGCCGCCCGAGAGAGCCAGCACGACCTTGTCGTCGCCCAGTTTCTCACGCAGATCGCGCACCGTGGATTCGACGAAACTTTCGGACGTCCAACTCTGCGCACAGCCGCAGATGCCGACGACGAAGTTCTTCAGCAGTTGCGTGCCATCGGTCGAATGGTAGACCTCGGGGTGGAACTGAATGCCCCACGTCCGCTCGCCCTCGATGCGGAACGCTGCGACGCGCACGTCCTCCGTACCGGCGATCAGCCGATAGGACTCGGGCACCGCGGTAATGGTGTCGCCGTGCGACATCCACACCTGCGTCGTTGCGGGCAGCCCGGCCAGCAAGGGGTCGGAAGCATCGCCCACGGAGAGCATCGCACGGCCGTATTCGCGGCTGGGTGCGGGCTGCACCTCGCCGCCGAAAGCCGCGGCCAGATACTGCGCGCCGTAGCAGACACCCAAGAGAGGCAGGCGCCCCTTGATCTGCGAGAGATCGGGCGCCGGAGCATGCTCGTCGCGCACGGAGTAGGGGCTGCCCGAGAGGATCACGCCCCGCACCGACGCATCGAGCGTCGGGATCTTGTTGAACGGGTGTATCTCGCAATAGACGTTCAGCTCGCGCACGCGCCGCGCGATGAGCTGCGTGTACTGCGACCCGAAGTCGAGGATCAGAATCTTTTCCATAAGCGATGCGGGTTACTGTTGTTCCTTGTTCTCGCCGTCGAAGCGGGATTCCTCCTTCCTCTTATAATAGTTGTGCGCGACGATGCGCACCACGAAGAGGTGGAAGAACATGAGCCCGAGCAACAGATAACGCAGCCATGCGAAGCGGCCGTCCGTGAGGTACCACGCGAGGAAAAGCGCGGTGAAGACGACCAGTGCGATCCAGTCGATCCGGGAAATCTGCCGGTTGTTCGAAGAAGCCATAATGATGATTGTCGATTTTTAACGTTCGCTCGAATAGTTGGGGGCCTCGCGCGTGATGGTTACGTCGTGGGGATGGCTCTCCTGCATGCCCGACGCCGAGATGCGGATGAACTGCGCCGTCTGCAGTGCGGGAATGTCGGCGGCGCCGCAATAGCCCATGCCCGAGCGGATGCCGCCGACGAGCTGGTAGACCGTCTCGCTGAGCGATCCCTTGAACGGCACGCGCGCAACGATGCCCTCGGGGACGAGTTTGTTGATGTTGCCCTCGCAACCCTTCTGGAAGTAGCGGTCGGCCGAGCCGGCCTTCATGGCGTCGATCGAACCCATGCCGCGGTAGGACTTGAACTTGCGGCCGTTGTAGATGATCGTCTCGCCCGGAGCCTCCTCCGTGCCGGCGAACATCGAACCGATCATCACGCAGTCGCCGCCCGCAGCCAGCGCCTTGACGATGTCGCCCGAGTAGCGCAGACCGCCGTCGGCGATGACCGGAACGCCCGACTCCTTCGCCACGGAAGCGGCGGCGTAGATGGCCGACAACTGCGGCACGCCGACGCCGGCGATGATGCGCGTGGTGCAGATCGAACCGGGGCCGATGCCGACCTTGACGCCGTCGGCACCCGCGTCGATGAGGAACCGTGCGGCCTCGGCCGTGGCGATGTTGCCGACCACGACGTCCAACGCCGGATAGGCGGCCTTGATCTGTCGAAGCGCCGTAACGATATTTTTGGAATGGCCGTGCGCCGAGTCGAGCACTACGGCGTCGACATCCTCGGCGACGAGCGCGGCGACGCGCTCCATGACGTCGGGCGTGATGCCCACCCCGGCGGCGACGCGCAGACGTCCCTTCGCATCCTTGCAGGCATCGGGATGATCCTGCACCTTCGTAATATCCTTATAGGTGATGAGCCCCACCAGCCGGCCGTTGTCGTCCACGACGGGGAGCTTTTCGATCTTGTTGTCGAGCAAGATGCCCGAAGCATGCTCCAACTCGGTCTTGTGGGTGGTGATGAGCCGGTCGCCGGGCGTCATGACCTCGCCGATCGAGCGCGACATGTCGAGCTGGAAACGCAGGTCCCGGTTGGTAACGATGCCGATCAATCTGCGATCGCCGTCGACGACGGGAATGCCGCCGATCTTGTTCTCGTGCATCAGCGCGAGGGCATCGCCCACGGTATTGTCGCGCGAAATGGTAACGGGGTCGTAGATCATGCCGTTTTCGGCGCGCTTCACGCGGCGTACGTGCGCGGCCTGCTCGGCGATGGTCATGTTCTTATGGATCACGCCGATGCCCCCTTCGCGAGCCAACGCGATGGCCAGCGGCGCCTCCGTAACGGTATCCATCGCGGCGGATACGATCGGGATATTGAGTTCGATATTACGCGAAAAACGGGTCCTGAGACGGACCTCTCGCGGCAACACTTCCGAATAGGCGGGTACGAGCAGCACATCGTCGAAGGTAAGACCTTCGGGCTGGACCCTTTCAGTAACGAACGACATAAGAACGCGGATTTTTGTTGCTCGCAAAAGTAATCATTTTTTTCGGAATACCGCGTTCGGAACGGCGCATGTTATCAATAATTTGTCAACAACGCCGCCCTCGGGGCCCGAGCGCTATACCCCCGCCGTATAGACCTTGATGTTCATCGACCGGAGCTGCGTGCGGACGTTGGACGGGAAATTGCTGTCAGTAACGATCACGTCGATCTTGTCGACGGGTGCGATGAAGGCGAAGCTGCGCTTGTTGACCTTGCTGGAGTCGAAGACCGCGACCACCTCGCCGGCCATCGAAAGCATCGCCTGATTGATATTCGCCTCCTCGATGTTGGGCGTGGAGAGCCCGCACTCGATATTGAAGCTGTCGACCCCCAGAAAGAGCTTGTCGCAGTAGAAGAGCCGGAGGTTGGATTCGGCGACCGGCCCTACGGTCGAGTGCGACGGTTCGCGGAGATTGCCGCCCAGCAGAATGACGTTGAACCGCTTGTATTTCAACAGCTCCACGGCGATATTGACCGCATTGGTGATGATCGTCAGCCGCTGGAAACGCTGGAGGTTGCGGGCGATTTCGAGCGTCGTGGTGCCCGAATCGAGCATGATCGTATTGCCCTCTTCGATCAACGTGGCCGCCAGACGCCCGATGGCCTGCTTCTCGCGCATGTTGAAAAAACGCTTGCTGTCGATCGACGCATCGTCCCCGCTCTCCTCGGGCGCACAACACATCGCACCTCCGCGGGTGCGGATCAACAGATTGCGTTCGTAGAGCAGGTTCAGGTCTTTCCGGATCGTAACTTCCGAAACTCCGAACTCCTCGTGCAGCTCTTTTACGGAAACGGACGAATCGCTTCTGAGTCTTTGCAGGATCATCGAACGGCGTCCTTTCGTCGTCTTCAGGGTCTCCATCTTTCGAAGTGGTTAAGCAGTAAGCCGATCGAACGGTCGTCGCTGCAGCTTTCGCGCGTACGCGCCCGTCCGAACAATAAGATATTGCAAAAGTAATACTTTTTTTCGAAAAATCGAAACGAAACACAAGTTATCGATTCGAAATATTGCGAAACATTTTCTCATCCGACCGAATCGGGACGTAATAGCCATATAAATCAACTGATTATAAAACACACCAACTGCCGCTCCGAAATACGCCTTTCAAAAAAGACCGGAAATTCCATTGTGAAAGTTTCGAAACTATTATTTTTGCAACAGAACGCAACAACGAAAAGACGCAAAAATAAGAGACACAGTTATGGGATCGAAAGGGACTTTTACCTACAAAGAGATTATGCAACAGCCGAATACATGGCTGTCGGAGTATGAAAAACTGCAAGAGCAGCGCGAAACGATCAAAAGTTTCGTAAGCAAGCACCTCGACGAAAATTACGAAATCATCTTCACCGGAGCCGGCACCTCGGCCTACATCGGCGACGTACTGGAAGTCGCCACTGCCGAAACGCCTTTCCGCGGAGCCCGATCGGTAGCGACGACCGACCTGATTACCCACCCGGAGAGCTATTTCTCGCCGGAGAAAAAAGTGCTGCTCATCTCTTTCGCCCGCTCGGGCAACAGCCCCGAAAGTCTGGGCGCCGTCAATCTGGCGGACCGCATCTGCGGCAAGAACATCGCCCACATCTTCATCACCTGCAACGAGGAGGGCCGGCTGGCGCAGATCGCCGCCGACAAGGAGAACTGCCTGCTGGTGCTGCTGCCTCCCGAAACCGACGACAAGAGTCTGGCCATGACCAGCAGCTTTTCGACTATGCTGCTCACGGCGATGCTGATCGCCGACATCGACCGTCTGGAGGCACAACGCCCTCTGATCGGCAACCTGACGGCCGATGCCGCCGCCACGCTCCGCCGTTACGACGAAGCGATCCGCCGCATGGCGGACCGCGACTTCAAACGGGCCGTATTCCTCGGCTCGGGCGCATTGAAAGGAATCGCCGAAGAGTCGCACCTCAAACTTCAGGAGCTGACCGACGGCGGCGTGGTCTGCTGCTTCGACTCGTTCCTCGGATTCCGCCACGGCCCCAAAGCGGTGGTCAACGGCGACACGCTGCTGGTCTACCTGCTCTCGGACGATCCCAACGTCCGGCGTTACGAAACCGACCTGATCCGCCAGATCGCCGCCAACAACCGGGTGGTCGGCATGATCGCCGTCTCGGCGGAACCGGTCGAAGTCGAGGGCGTGGAGTTCGATCTGAACGTCGTGCTCGACGGCGGCACGCAGCGCCACGGCATCTACGGCTGCATCCCCTACGTATTCGTCGCGCAGCTCTTAGGCTACTACAAGTCGCTGGCGGGAGGTCTCGATCCCGACGCTCCGTCGGTTTCGGGCAACATCTCCCGGGTGGTAGAGGGCGTAACGATCTATCCTTACTGATTCCGAAAAAAAGAAACCGATATGGCAAAGACCGAAAACCTGCTGCAGGCCATCGCCCGCATCGAAGCCCGGACGGGCATTCCCCGCACGATCTTCGCGGCGTGCCCCAACTCGACGACCGTCGTACGGGCGGCGTTCCGGGCAGCCAAACGCAACAACGCCCCGATCTACTTCGCGGCGACGCTCAACCAGATCGACTGCGACGGCGGCTACACGGGCCTCACGCCGGAAGAGTTCGTCCGGCTGGCCCGCATCGAAGCCGAAGCGGTACACTTCACCGGCCCAGCGATCATCGCGATCGATCATGGGGGTCCGTGGCTCAAGGACAAGCAGAACGTCGAACGCTGGAGCGTCGAAGAGGCGATGACCGGCGTGAAGAGATCGTTCGAAGCGGCCGTGCTGGCCGGCTACGACCTGATCCATGTCGACCCCACGGTCGACATCCACCTGCCCGCCGGGCAGACGATCGACATCCGCGTCGTGGTGGCCCGCACCGTGGAACTGATCCGCCACGTCGAGATGTTCCGCCGCGAACGCGACCTTCCGCCGATCTCCTACGAAGTGGGCACGGAAGAGGTGCACGGAGGACTGGCCGACGAGACGACGTTCGACAACTTCCTCACGGGTCTGAAAAGCGGTCTGGCGGAAGCGGGACTGCCGGACGTATGGCCCTGCTTCATCGTGGGCAAGGTCGGCACCGACCTGCATACGACGACCTTCGATCCGGAGGTAGCCCGCACGCTCACGGCCAAAGTACGCCCCTACGGCAGCACGATCAAGGGCCACTACACCGACGGCGTAAGCAATCCCGAAGCCTATCCGCTCACGGGCATGGGCGCCGCGAACGTAGGTCCGGAGTTCACGATGAGCGAATACGACGCGCTGGCCGAGCTGGAAGAGATCGAATGCCGGCTCAGCGAACGGGGCGCCATTGCGCAACGCTCCCATATCGCGGAGACGCTCCGGCGTCTGGTCTGCGACTCGGGACGCTGGCGCAAATGGCTCCACGGCGACGAACCGGGCAAGGAGTTCGAGGAGCTTACGCCCGAGAGGCGGCTGTGGCTCGTGAAGACGGGCTGCCGCTACATCTGGCAACACCCCGAAGCGCTGGTCGCCCGCCAGAAGCTCTACGACAACCTCGCCCGCTGCGGATATGCCGCCGAAGAGGTGGTGCTCGCACGCATCGAACGCGACATGGACAAATATTTCCATGCTTTCAATCTGGTCAACCTCAACGATCTGCTGCAGTGAAAACATTCGACATAACGGCCATCGGCGAACTGAACGTCGATCTGATCCTCAACCGCATCGAGGGATTCCCCGAAATCGGCAAAGAGAAATTCGCGGGCGACATGCTGCTCACCTTAGGCAGCTCGACAGCCATCTTCGCGGCCAATGCGGCCGCACTGGGTTCGCGCACGGCTTTCGCCGGAATGATCGGCCGCGACCTCTTCGGCGAAGTGGTCGAACGTTCGCTCCGGGAGAAGAAGGTCGACACACGTTTTCTGGTGAAATCCGACGCCTGCGCCACCGGAGCCACCGTGGTGATGTCCTATGACGAAGACCGCGCCAACCTCACCTATCAGGGAGCGATGGACCGGCTGCGCCTGCGCGACCTCGACCCCGCGCTCTTCGAACAGACGCGCCACATCCACATCTCCTCGATCTTCATGCAGTCGGGGCTGCGCAGCGATCTGGAAGAGCTGCTCCGCACGGCCCGCGACAAGGGCGTAACCGTCTCGCTTGACACCCAATGGGATCCGACCGAAGAGTGGGCGCTGGACTACCGGCAGCTGCTGCCGCTGATCGACCTCTTCATGCCCAACGAAAAGGAGCTGCTGGCCCTCACCCGCCGTTCGACCCTCGACGATGCGATCGCCGAAATCAAGCCCTGCTTGGGTCGTGCGGCCATCGTCAAATGCGGAAGCCGCGGCTCGCTGCTTGTCCGCAAGGAGGGCGCCGAGCATCCGCTGCCGGCCTTTCTGAACCGCGACGTCGTCGACACGATCGGCGCGGGCGACAGCTTCAACTCGGGATTCATCCACGCATTCGTACAGGGCCGGCCCCTCGAAGAGTGCCAGCGGACGGGCAACCTCACGGGAGCGGTCAGCACCACGGCGGCAGGCGGAACCGGTGCCTTCGCCGACCGGGAGACGGCGATCCGGACGGCTCTCGACCGCTTCGGCGAAAAACTGGACCTCTAAAACACGAACGCCATGCGTCTTCAGGACAAACTGAAAAGCTGCCAGCAGAGCGGTACCGCCCTGCTGGCGACCAACTTCTACAACTTCGAGACCCTGACCGCCGTGCTGCAGGCCGCCCGGAACGTACAGGCGCCCGTCCTGCTGCAACTTACCCGCAGCTCGATCCGATACATGGGGCTGCGACAGGCCGTCGCAATGGGCCGGCAAGGGCTCGCCGACTACGGACTGGAGGGATGGATCCACCTCGATCACGGAGATTCGCCCGAGCTGGCCGAGGAGTGCCTCGAAGCCGGCTTCGACTCGGTGATGATCGATGCGAGCGAAAAACCTTTCGAAGAGAACGTGCGGATCGTGAAACAGGTCGTGGAGAAAGCCCGCCGCTACGGAGCCAACGTGGAGGCGGAATTAGGCTACGTGGCCAAATTGGGGCAGACGCAGGGCGGCGGCTTCACAACCCCCGAAGATGCGGCCCGCTTCGTCGCCCAAACGGGTGTCGACGCGCTGGCCGTAGCCATCGGCTCGGCCCACGGATTCTACAAACAGCCGCCCCGTCTGGACATCGACCGTCTGCGCGGAATCCATGCCGCGACGGATGCGGTGCTGGTGCTCCACGGCAGTTCGGGCATTCCGCATCCGATGGTGCGGGAAGCCATCGCCAACGGCATCGCCAAAGTCAATCTGGCAACCGAAATCAAAGACACCTTCATGCGCGCGCTCAAGACGACGCTCATGACCTCGGACGAAATCGATCTTCGCAAAGTCTTCCCGCAGGCGATCGCCCCGACCGTCGAACTGCTGGAAGAGAAATACCGCATGTGCGGCAGTGCCGCGAAATAACCGAAAGCCAACCCTAAAACACCGAACCTTATGAAACCGAAACATCTGCCGATCGTCGCCCTGCTCTGCTGCACGGGCATCGCACAGGCTCAGACCCCCGCCCCCGACATGGAGACGGCCAAAGCCGCCGTACAGGAGATCAAGCTCAAGGATTTCCGCCCCGAATCGATCTTCCGCATCCCCGTTACGCAGGTGGAAAAAGCCCGCTTCGCGGCGATCGACATCCACTCGCACGACTACGCCCGCACCGACGAAGAGATCCGCGACTGGGTCGAGGCCCAGAAAGCCTGCGGCATCGAACGCACCCACATCCTGCACTGCAACTGGATCGGCGAGCCGTTCGAGACATTCGTCGAGAAATATGCGCCCTACGCAGACCAGTTCGCATTCTGGTGCTGCTTCGACTACACCGGCTACGACGAGCCCGACTGGGCCGAACGCGCCGTGGCGCAGCTGGAGAAGTGCCGCCGCATGGGCGCCGTAGGCGTCGGCGAGCTGGTGGACAAGGGCACGGGCGACCTCTATGCCAATCCGGTTCCGGGCGAAGGCATCCACATGGACGACCCGAAGATGCGACCGCTGCTGGAGCGCTGCGGCCAGTTGGGCATGCCCGTCAGCATCCACATCGCCGAACCGATCTGGATGTACCTCCCGCTCGACGAACGCAACGACGGCCTGATGAACGGCGCCAACTGGGCCGTGGACACCACGGTCGAAGGCTGCCGCGACTACGAAGAACTGATGGCCACGTTCGAACGCACCGTAGCGGCCTATCCCGGCACGACCTTCATCGCCTGCCACTACCTGAACATGAATCAGGATCTCGAACGGCTGGGCGCCCTGCTCGACAAGTACCCCAACCTCTACGTCGACCTCTCGGGCCGCATGGGCGAAGCGGCCGTAACGCCGCGCGCCACGCGCCGCTTCCTCCTGAAATACGCCGACCGGGTACTCTACGGCACCGACAACGGCATGTCGCCCTCGATGTACCGGCTGACGTTCCGTCTGCTGGAGACCGAAGACGAACACATCTACAACCCCGATTTCGGCTACCACTGGGCATACGGCGGCTTCCATCTGCCGGACAAGGTGCTCCGAAAGATCTATCGCGACAACGCCCTGCGGATTCTGAAAAAATAACCGGACAAACACCGAACCGAATGAAACTTCGCTATCTATCGTCGCTCCTGCTCCTTGCAGCCGCAGCGGTATCGTGCCATGACGGAAAAACCCTCGTCCACGGCGACCTCCGCATCGAAATCGACGAACGCATGCACTGGCGCATCGCGTCGCTGGCCGAGGAGACCCCGCTGTGCGGAGAGTTCATGCCTCAGGGCATCCTGACGACCGACGAGATGCGGATCGCCGACTTCCGGCTTCTCCGCGCACGCCGCATCGGCAAGGGCTACGACCTGACGGGCCTCTACGAAGAGAACGGCATCCGGGTCGAAAAGCACCTGCGCCTCATGACCGACGCCGAATTTCCCGACATGGCGCTCGTAGAGACCTACTATGTGAACCGGGGGCGCCCGCTGACGATCCGTTCCGCAACGCAGAACACGTTCACGGTCGAAACGGACTCGCTGATCTGGTCGTTCCAACCCACATCGACCTCCGCACGGCAAGACTGGATTCTGCCCGTACGTCCGGGATTCGAACAACAGAACTATTTGGGCATGAACGACTCCGACTACGGAGGCGGCATCCCGATGATAACCCTCTGGCGCCCCGACTGCGGCATCAGCACCGGACTGCGCGAACCGACGCTGCAGATGATCTCGATGCCCGTCGGCTGGGCCGAAGAAGCGGCCGCGCCGACCGCCGGACTGCGCCGCGACTTCAAGGAGGGGCCGATACTCGAGGAAGGCGACACGCTCCGGCTCGACCGCTCGTTCGTATCGGTGCACAAGGGCGATTTCTATGCTCCGCTCCGGCAGTTCACCCGCTACATGCAGCGGTACGAAGGTTTCCGGCTGGCCGATTCGGAGCCCGAGGCATTCGAACCCGTCTGGTGCGCATGGGGCTACGAACGCATGTTCACCCTCGACGAAGTGATCGGCACGCTGCCCAAAGTGGCGGAACTGGGCTTCCGCTGGGTCGACGTCGACGACGGATTCCAGATCGCCGAAGGCGACTGGGAACCCAACTCCCGCTTTCCGGGCGGCGACCGCGACATGCGCCGCCTGACCGACGCGATCCATGCCCGCGGGCTGAAAGCCAAGCTGTGGTGGGCGCCGCTGGCCGCCGATCCGGGCACGCGGATCCTGCGCGAACACCCCGAGATGCAACTCATCACGGAAGAGGGCGGACCCGAGTTCATCAGCTGGTGGGACAGCTACTATCTCTCGCCGGTGAACCCTGCGACCGAACGCTACACGGTCGACCTGGTCGACCGCTTCATCGACCGGTGGAACTTCGACGGCCTGAAGCTGGACGGCCAGCATCTGAACTGCTGCATGCCCGACCACAATCCGCATAGCGGACTGGCCTGCCCGGACGTGGCGGTCGAACGGTTCCCGACCTTTTTCAAGGCGATCTTCGACCGGGCGCGCACGCTGAAACCCGACGCCGTGGTGCAACTCTGTCCCTGCGGCTGCGCGATGAACTTCTTCAACCTGCCCTACATGAATCAGGCCGTGGCTTCGGATCCCACGTCGAGCTGGCAGATCCGTCTCAAAGGCAAAGCCTACAAGGCCATCAACCAACGCATGGCCTACTATGCGGACCATGTGGAGCTGAGCGACGGAGGTCTCGACTTCCCCACGCAGATAGGCATCGGAGGCGTGGTGGGCTCGAAATTCACGTGGCCGAGAAACAATCCCCACGTCAAGGAAGACTACCGCCTGACGCCCGCCAAAGAAGCGCTCTACAAAAAATGGGTGGCTCTCTACAATGAAAAGATGCTGCCCAAAGGCGACTACCTGAATCTCTACGACATCGCGTGGGACAAACCCGAGACGCACGTCATCCGCAAGGACGGGAGCATGTACTATGCGTTCTACGCCGACGAATGGAAAGGCGGGGAGATCGCGCTGCGGGGCCTCGATCCGAATCTCGCCTACACGATCACGGAATACGCTGCCGACGGCCGCACCTACGTCGTCGAAGGCAGCCGTCCGGTCATCGCCCCCGCATTCGAAGGCAGCTACCTGATCGAAGCGACGCCTCGCCCGACCACAACAACCAACAACCACTAAACCCTATGCACATGAAACTACTACACAAGACGCAAATCGTATGCGCCTGGCTGCTTCTGCAGACGGCGGGCGCTTTCGCCCAGACTCCGGTCGGGGGCACGGTCGTCGCAGCCGAAGACGGACAACCGTTGGTAGGCGTAACCGTATTCGTGGAGAGCGACATGACGCGCGGCACCTCGACCGATGCCGCAGGTCGCTACTCGCTCGCCGCGGCCGCCGACGAAGTACTCGTATTCAGCTTCATCGGCTGCGAAACGACCAAAGAACGGGTCAACAACCGCACGGTGATCGACGTCGCGCTCCGCTCCCAGAGCAACCAGCTGGACGACGTGGTCGTGATGGGCTACTCGACCCAGAGCAAGGCCGAACTCTCCAGCTCGGTGGTAACGCTCAAGGGCGAAGAACTGACCAACATCACGACTCCCGACGTGGGCAACATGCTGCAGGGCAAGGCGGCGGGCGTATTGGTCTACAATACCTCGGGACAGCCGGGCGCAGCGGCTACGATCCGCGTGCGAGGCACGGGATCGATCTCGGCCGACTCCGACCCGCTCTACGTGGTGGACGGCATCATCGGCGGCTCGTTCAACCCCAACGACATCGAAACCCTCACGGTACTCAAGGATGCCGGAGCCACGGCGCTCTACGGATCGGAAGGTGCTGGCGGCGTCATCGTCATCACGACCAAATCGGCCAAACAAGGACAGAAGACCACCGTCAACTTCAAGATCTCGGCCGGCATGAAGCAGGTGCTTCAGGGCCGCCTGAAGATGATGGATTCGAAAGAACTCTACCGCACGCAGCAATCCTTCATGCCCGAAGTGCTCTTCAACGCCCAGCGTCCCGAGTCGCTGCTCGACCAGAACTTCGACTGGGTGGACGCCATCTTCCGCACAGGCGTCGTGCAGAACTACTACGCCTCGCTGGCCGGCAGCTCGGGCAAGACGAACTACTTCGTGAGCTTCGACCACTACAATGAAGACGGCACGCTCATCAACACGAACTACATCCGCAACACGGCCCGCGTGAATCTCTCGACAGAACTCCACCGCACGCTGAAGATGAACACGCGCATCGCCTACACCGATACGCGGGACAAGAGCGCCTCGACCTACCAGACGCTCGAATACGCCTACGGTCTGCTGCCGTGGGACAACCCCTATCATGCGGACGGCACGCCCAAAGACCTGCTGCACGACTCCTCGCTGGGGTGGCTTTCGCAGAACCGCTACAACATCTTCCACAACGAGAAATACAACTACGCCAAGTCGCACGGCGACAACCTGACGGCCGACCTTCAGTTCGTCTGGCAGATCGCCCCGTGGCTTTCGTTCACCACGTCGAACCGCTACGACGTCTCCCACTCGAAATACACCGTCTACAACGACCCGCGCACCTTCTCGGACACCGACGATCCCAAAGGCACGCTCTACGAGAGCCTGAGCGGCGGATGGGGTCTCTCGACCTCCAACCTGCTGAAAGCCTACAAGAGCTTCGGCGACCATACGGTCAACGGTCTGATCGGCTACGAGTACGGCATCAACAAACAGGAGTACACCAACGTTACGGGCAAGAACATGCCGCAGGGCATGCCCGCGCTGGATGCGACGATTCCCTACACCAACGGAGGCTACGAAGTCTGGGGCGAGGGCTATTCGCTCTTCGCGCAGGCACAGTACAGCTATGCCAACAAATACATCCTCACGGCCTCGTTCCGTGCCGACGCGAGCTCGAAATTCGCGCCCAAGAACCGCACGGGCTACTTCCCCTCGGTATCGGCTTCGTGGGTAATCAGCCATGAAAACTGGCTCAAGGAGAGCGACGTGGTCAAGTTGCTCAAGCTGCGCGCCTCGTGGGGACAGACCGGCAACTCGTCGATCGGCTCCTACATGTATCTGGATTCCTACACGCTTTCGAGCCAGTATCAGAACAACGTGGGCGCCGTGCCCGTACGCAAGGCCAATCCCTATCTGGGCTGGGAGACGGCCGACATGACGAGCGTGGGCGTGGACGTCAACCTGTGGGACCGGCTGGAAATCGCCGTCGACTTCTACCACATCGTCAACAAGGACCTGCTGCTCAACGTACCTACGGCTCCGAACACGGGATTCTTCGAATTCACGGACAACGCCGGCAAGGTTCGTAACCGAGGTATCGAAATCTCGCTCAACACGACCAACATCCGCCACCGCAACTTCGTGTGGAACACGACCTTCAACATCGGCCTGAACCGCAACAAGGTATTGTCGACTCCCACGCCCGAAGGATTCCTGCAGTCGAACACCAGCGGCACGGTTACGCAGATCGTCATCCCGGGTCAGGACATCTACAGCTGGTACATGCCCAAGTGGCTGGGCGTCGACCCCTCGAACGGCGATCCCGTCTGGGAGAAACTGCTCCGCGACGAGGAGGGCAACGTGATCGGCTCGGCCCCCACGAACGTCTACAACGAAGCCGAGAAACAGATCGTAGGCAAGGCCACGCCCAAATTCAGCGGCGGTTTCATCAACACGTTCCGCTTCTTCAACTTCACGCTCGACGTAGCCTGCAACTTCGTCTACGGCAACAAGATCTTCAACTACGACCGCACGATCTACGACAACGACGGAGCCTTCACCAACTACAACATGGTCTCCTTCGACAACGGACTGAAGTGGAAACGCTGGGAGAAGGAGGGCGACGCTGCGACCCACCCGCGCGCCGTGTCGTTCGGCAACAAGAACTCCAACGCCGTTTCGTCGCGCTATCTGGAGGACGGCAGCTTCTTCCGCATCAAGAACATCACGCTGGCCTACGACTTCCCGAAGAAACTCATCAACCGGATGCACATGCAGGGTCTGAGAGTCTACTTCTCGACGGACAACGTAGCCACCTTCACGCGCTTCTCGGGCATGGACCCCGAAGTCGACCTGCAAGGCACGCAATACACGCTGGCGGGCATGTACACCTCGCCCTATCCGGTGGGACGCACCTACATGTTCGGCGTGGACCTGACCTTCTGATGAAAACCCCGAATACCAACCGACAAAACACAAAACGATGAAAAAGATAATCCCGATACTGATCCTCCCGCTGCTGCTCGCAAGCTGCGAACTGGACCACTACCCCACCAACACCATGACCTCGGGGCAGCTGGCGGGCAACCCGGCTTCGGCCGTCTACAGCACCGACGGCAACTACTCGATGTTCAAGGATCATCTGGAGTACAAGGGCACCGTCTACACGGGCAACTCCTACATACGCCACTTCTTCCAGATGGCCGAATTCCACGGCGACAACGTAACGCTGGCCCACAAGACCGAGGACCCGCTCTACGACGAAATCTGCTACAGCGATCTGGTAACGGCCAATCCCAACGCCTACCTGTGGTGGTGCGCCTACCACATCATCTACTCGGCCAACTCGATCATCGAGTCGCTGCCCGAGGGGACGTCGGCCGTCTACGACCATATTCTGGGCGAGAACTACTTCATGCGCGCCATATGCCACCTCAATCTGGCGACGCTCTTCGCCAAGCCCTATGCGATGGGCCGCGACAACATGGGCGTGATCCTGCACACGTCGACCGCGGACAACAACTCCGTGCGGGCGACCGTCGGAGCCGTCTACGATCAGGTACGCGACGACCTGATCGAAGCCGCCCGGCTGATGGCCGCCGACGAGAGCCGCGTGGTGAACCACGGTTACATCTCGCGCGACGCGGCGCTGGGTCTGCTGAGCCGCGTCTACCTCTACCGCGAGGAGAACGACAAGGTGATCGAGACGGTCGACGAGATGCTCGCCGGAGCCTCGGCGGCCAGCAAGCTCGATCCCGACTGCGAGGGCTATTTCGCCCATGCGCTCACCTCGCCCGAAACGCTGTGGGCCGTGGCGCACACGCAGGGCACCGAGGACCAGACCGGCCGCGAGACGATGGGCTCGATGTTCTACACCCCCGACGAGAAAGGCGTCGGCGGCTGGGCCGAGATGTACTACTCGGATCCGCTGCTCCAACTTTTCAAGCGCCATCCCGAAGACCGCCGCTACACGGGCTACTGCGAACAGCTCAAGCCCGATGCCGACGGCAAGCTGCAGGCCCGCTGGGCCGTCGAGAGCCAGAACAACGACACCTTCCGGCTGAACGAAATCCGCGATGTGGAGGAGGATGCGGACGGCAAACTTTCGCTCATGGATAACGGCACGAAATACGATATCACGGTCGAAACGGATAATCTCGATACGCGATACTACATCCAGTGGAAAGGCGAAAAGACCGAAGTCTTCATCGACCGGAAATGCTACACGTTCAACACCTGCCCGGCCTTCATGTGCAAGAAATTCACGGGTCAGGACGGCGTGGCGCTGCTCTGCTCGCCGGTGATGCTGCGCTGGGCCGAAGTAATTCTGAACCGGGCCGAAGCCTACGCCAAAACGGGGAACGAAGGCGGTGCGCTGGCCGACGTGAATGCCATCCGCGAACGGGCCGGTCTGACGGGCGATGCCCTCTACACCGCATCGAACTATGCGGCGGCCGGATACGACAACCTGCTGGATCTGGTGCTCGACGAACGCCGGCTGGAACTCTGCTACGAGGGACACCGCGCATTCGACGTATTCCGCAACGGCAAGTCGATGGACCGCCGCTTCGCCGGCGTCCAGCCGTGGGAAGTGATCCAACACACCGACAACCGCATCCAATACCGCATTCCCTACGACGAGATCTCGGTGAGCGGCATTCCGCAGAACAACTAACCTGAAAAAACGACAAAACGATGAAAAAGCATATTTTCAGACTTGCAGCGCTGCTCTGCACGACGGCCATCGGCCTGACGGCCTGCACGATCGACGATCCGGTCGCCGGTCCGATCATCGGCGGGGACCGACCCGGTCCCACTCCGGGCGGCAAGGAGTACATCATCACCCCCGACGGCGACTTCTCCGACTGGGAGGCTATTCCGACGGCCGAACTGGCAGAGAGCACCGTTCCCGAAGACGCATTCTTCACCACAGGCAAGAAGGTGAAAGTCTACGCCGGAGCGACCTACATCAACCTCTACGTGGAGTTCGAGGAGGATCCGCAGATGCCCGTGCAGATCATGCACCTCTACATCGACTCGGACAACGACCAGACCACCGGCTACGGCAACACGGCATGGAAGAACGACGGTTCCGACATCCTTTTCGAAGGCTATCTGGTCGACGAGGAGACGGGCGAAAGCATCACCTACGATCCGACGATCTTCGCCTACGAAGGCGAGGCGCTGGCCGAAAACTGGGACGGCTGGACGGAGGCCGTAGCACCGGGGCTCGGCGTATGCAGCAACTCGGAATTCGTGGAGCTGGGAAACGGACATAAAGCATTCGAAATGACCATTCTGCGCAGCGCCATTCCGGGGCTGGGCACCACGTTCCGCATGGGCGTGGCCCTCCAATACGACTGGAACGACATCGCTTACCTGCCGGCAGCCTCTGCCGTAGAGAGCAACGGCACGCCGGAGCACGGCCCGGCCGAGAACCTGCTGATCGGCGCAACGGGGGGGGGAACGTCGACGCCATCGAACGCGCAGATCGCCATCGACGGCGACTTCTCCGACTGGGAAGCGCTCGACAAACTGGACATCTTCGAATTCAAGGCGCCCGAAGGCAGCTACTATAAGACGATGCACACGCTGCGGGCCGCCTACAACAAGGACTACCTCTATATCTATCTCGAATACGACGGATCGGAGGAAGCCGACGCACAGATTCTCCAGCTGCTGCTCGATTCCGACGCGGCATTCGAAAACGGACTGGCGACTACAGGCTGGGGCGGCTGGTTCTTCGACAACGACGGCACCGACCTGCTGCTCGAAGGCGAACTTGCGGGCTACGATCCTACGGTGATGCAATGGTCGGGAGAACCCATGTCGGGCGATTGGGCCTGGACCACGATTCTCGAACCGGGAGCGGGCGTCGTAAGCGGCTCGCAGACCGTGAAGCTCGAAAACGGACACTCGGCCGTCGAGATCTCGATCTCGCGCGCCATGCCGGGCATGAGCGACAAATGCCTGATCGGCGCCGCCCTCTCCGACAGCAGCTGGACCAACATCGGCATGCTGCCGGTAGGAGTCGCCGCGGACGATCAGAACGTGCTGGCCGAGAAACTGGCCGTCGACTTCACGCGCCGCAACGAACCGGGGGGGGGACAAACTCCGACCCCCGCGCCGACCGAAACGACGATCTCGATCGACGGCGACCTGAGCGACTGGGACGAAGTAACCGCAGCCAACGGCTATGAAACGATCTTGCCCGAAGAGGCGCACTACAAAGGCGCCCGCCGGCTGAAAGTTACGGCCGACAAGGATTTCATCTACCTCTATGTGGAATACGACAACTCGGCAGAGGCGAACGTAGGCATCATGGACGTATGGCTCGACACCGACATGGCTTTCGACGGCAGCGGGCTGGCGACCTCCGGCTGCGGCTCCTGGATCTGGAGCAACGACGGCTCGGAGTACATGATTCAGGGCCAGCTGTTCGACGAAAACGGCAACGGCGGCTGGGCGTATGCCGACGTGAACATGTACTCGGGGACACCGCTGGCCAACGAATGGGCATGGACTCCGGTCGTCAACGGCGGCATGGGCGCCACGAAGAGCTCGAAAGCCGTAGACTTGGGCAACGGCGTCTCGGCCATCGAAGCCTCGATCATGCGGGGCGCGATTCCCGGACTGGGCGATCGGGTGCTGTTGGGCGTAATGCTGGAAACCGCGGCCTGGTCGGAAAGCGGCGTACTTCCGCAGCTGCCGGCCGACGAAAACGGCAACTACGTCGCCTCGGAGAAACTGACCGTAGTCCTGCCGTAAAGAACCTATCGTAGAACAAGATACCGGCACCGAGCGCATCGATGCCGGTATCGTTTCAAAAAAACGACCGCTTATGACTTGCAAAAAAATCCTGCCGCTGCTTCTGGCATTCTCCCTCTGTCTCCTGCCGGCTCTCAACAGCGGCTGCACGGACGACGACGAACCCCTGCAGAATACCGAGCAACCCGACCCGAAACCCGATCCGGAGAAACCCGATCCGGAAAAGCCGGAAAAGCCCGACAACCCCCAGCCGGACGAGACGCTGACGCGGGTAACTTATAAAGAACTCGACACGGCGTTCCCCAATCCGGAACGGGGATTCTACTTCCCCTATGCCTACCATTTCGAGGAGGGCCGGATCCCGGAACCGCTCACGGCCGGGGCCCTGAACGTCAACCGCACGGTCAACCGCACGCTGATGCTGACGGAGTACTTCCTGCGCGACTTCATCGACAAACCCCTCTCCGAAGAGGCGCTGGCGCTGATCCGCAGCAACATGGAGACGCTGCGCGCGGGCGGCTGCAAATGCGTGCTGCGATTCGCCTACTGCGACTCGGATGCCGAAAGCGCCAAACCGTGGGACGCTGAAGAAGCCATCGTCATGCAACACATCGCCCAGCTGAAACCGATATTCCAACAATACGGCGACGTGATCTACGTGCTGCAGGCGGGATTCGTGGGCGTCTGGGGCGAATGGTACTACACCGACCACTTCAACTACCAGCCCTCGACGACCGAGGAGTTCCGGCCCCGCCGCCGCGTCATGGATGCCCTGCTCGACGCCATGCCGGCGAACCGTACGATCGCCATGCGCACGCCGCAGGCCCTGATGATGTGTTTCGGGCTGACGGGCGCCGACTCGATCACCCGCGCAACGGCCCACGACGGTTCGATCCGCTCGCGCATCGCCGGCCACAACGACTGTTTTCTGGCCAGCGGCAACGACGTGGGCACCTTCGCCAACAAGGCGGAACGCGAAATGTGGATGAACGACACGCGCTACGTCCCGATGGGCGGCGAAACCTGCGGCGTCTCGGCATTCTGCTCCTGCGCCAACTCGCTCTCCGACATGGAGAAATACCACTGGTCGTACCTGAACATCAGCTATCATCAGGGCGTCATCAAAGGCTGGCGCGACAACGACTGTTTCGACGAAATCGAACAGCGGCTGGGATACCGGCTCGTGCTGACCGACGCAGAATTTACGAAAGAGGTAGAATCCGGAGCCCCGTTCAAGGCGGTCGTCCGCCTGCAGAACAAGGGTTTCGCATCTCCGCTCAACCCGCGGGGCGCCGAGCTGGTCTTCGTCTCCGAAGAGACGGCAAAACCGGTCCATACGGTCGCGCTGACGGATGATCCGCGTTTCTGGTTCGGCGGCGAAAGCCATACGCTGACCGCCGAGTTCGACACTCCGACGTTGCAGGCAGGCCAGCGCTACACGCTCTGCCTGAATCTGCCCGACGGAGCCGAGACGCTGCGCGACAACCCGCTCTTCTCGATCCGTACGGCCAACGCCGACACTTGGGATCAGACGCTCGGCATGAACCGCCTCTATACATTCACCGCCCGATAAGACCCGACGCATGAATCGCTTTCAGAGACACAAATGGCTGATCTTCGCCCTGATTACGACCCTCACGTGGGGCGTATGGGGCGAGTTCAGCGAACTGATCCAACAGGAGGGCTTCCCGGCCGGCATGGTCTACACGGTCTGGGCGTTCTCGATGGTGCCCTGCGCCGTCGTCGCCCTGTGGATCGGCGGATGGAAGATCGACCGTTCGCCCAAATCGCTTCTGCTGGGGCTGAGCACCGGTCTGTTAGGGGCGGGCGGACAACTCGTGCTCTTCGAAGCCCTGCGCCACGGCCCGGCCTACATCGTCTTTCCGTTCGTCTCGATGTCGCCCGTCGTTACGATCGCCCTCTCGCTGGTTCTGCTGCGCGAACGGGCCAACCGGATTCAGACCGCGGGTATCGCGGTGGCGCTGGCGGCCATCTTCTTCCTCTCGTGGCAGGAGAGCGGCGGGAGCCACGCCGACGGCTATCTGTGGCTCGTGCTGGCCGCGATCGTCTTCATCGCATGGGGCGTACAAGGCTACATCATGAAGTTCGCCAACCACTCGATGAGCGCCGAAAGCATCTTCTTCTACATGGCCCTGACGGGCGTGATGCTCGTACCCGCGGCGCTGGCGATGACCGGCATGCCCGAGGCGATCGCACCGTCGCTCTACGTCAAGGGATTCTTCACGCAGATGCTCAACTCGATCGGCGCGCTGACGCTGGTCTACGCCTACCGCTACGGCAAAGCGATCATCGTATCGCCCATGCAGGGGCTGGCGCCGCTCATCACGATGGTGCTGTCGCTCGTGCTCTTCGCCGTGATTCCCGGCCCGATGCTCCTGACGGGGCTCGTGCTGGCGACGATCGCACTGGTAGCGCTTTCGATCGAATAGGAAGATCATGAAACGCCTTCTCACCCTACTGCCCGCGATCCTCTGCGCAGCCTGCACCCCGACGGCCGAGCGGCAACTTGCCGCCGCGGCCGAATTCTGGGCGACGACCGACTGGAGCGATCCGCAGCTCGGCGAAGATCCGGCGCAGCTCGAAACCCGTTTCGCCGAATACGTCGCGCTGCTGGAGGACCCGCGGCTGACGCCGGCGCAGACCGGACCGCTGCTGCGGCAGACGCTGACGCAGGCCGCCGATCACGAAACGGCGTTTCTGCTGCTGCGGGAGCTGAGCGAGAAATACCTCTATTCGCCCGAATCGCCCCTGCGCGACGATGAACTCTATCTTCATGCGCTGGAGCCCGTGATCGGCTCGCCCTACCTGAGCGACTACGAAAAGCTGCGGCCCCGCTATCAACAGAACATGGCCCGCCGCAACCGTCCGGGGATGCCGGCCACCGACTTCGCCTACACGCTCGCCGACGGCCGCATCGGCCGCCTGCATGCGCTCGACGCGGAATATACGCTGCTGTTTTTCACCGACCCCGCCTGCCCTGCCTGCGCGAAGGCGATCCGGCAGCTGCGGCAGAACCGCACCCTCCGCCGGTTCGAGCGATCGGGACGGCTGCATGTGCTGGCGCTCTACAGCCACCCCGACGAGGAGATCGAAGCGTGGCGCTCGCACCTCGATGCCTACCCGGCCAGCTGGATCGCGGCCTACGATGCGGGAGCGGCGCTCCATTACGAAGGTCTCTACGACCTGCGGCACATCCCCTGCTTCTACCTGCTCGACGCCCGGAAACGGGTCCTCGTAAAGGGTGCCGCCGACGTACGGCGGATCGCGGAGGCGCTTCGCCGCACGAACATCCACACCAACTCCGACAACCGATGAAAAAAACGATCGTTTTCCTTTTCTGCATCCTGCTTGCAGCGGGCAACGCAGCGGGCGCCCCGCCCGAAAAATGGTGGGCCGGCATCATCTCGCAAGGCCAGCTGATGCCCGTAGAACCCGGCGACCGATTCCATGCCGATCCGACGGCCGAGAGCTACGGCAATCAGGTCCAGCCGCTGCTGCTCTCCGACCGGGGCAACGTGATCTGGAGCGAAGAACCCTTCGGATTCGAGATCGCCGACGGCCGGGTGGAGATCCGCAACGCCGCCGGCGAAGTGATCCGCACGAAAGCCGGCGACAACCTGCGCGACGCCTACCTCTACGCCTCGCAGAACTTCTTCCCGCCGCAAGGCCGCCTGCCGGACGAACTGCTCTTCGCCGCACCGCAATACAACACGTGGATCGAGCTGATCTACGACCAGAATCAGAAAGACATTCTGGAATATGCCGAACGGATCGTCGCGCACGGTTTCCCGCCGGGCGTGCTGATGATCGACGACAACTGGCAGGAGGACTACGGCAAATGGGATTTCCACCCGGGCCGCTTCCCCGATCCGAAAGCGATGATGCGGCGGCTCCATGAACTGGGATTCAAGGTGATGCTGTGGGTATGCCCGTTCGTCAGTCCCGACAGCGACGTCTTCCGCGACCTGCTGGGCCGCGGGGCCTTTCTGCAGGAGGCCGGCGACGCGACGCTCGGGGGCGAGCTTCCCTCGGAAACGGCCGGAGCCGCAGCACCGCGCATCGTGGCGTGGTGGAACGGCTACAGCGCGGTGCTCGATCTTTCGAATCCGGCGGCCCGCGACTGGTTCGAAGGGCGGCTCGACTACCTGCAGCGCGAATACGGAGTGGACGGATTCAAGTTCGACGCAGGCGATGCGGAATACTACGCCTCGGGCCGCAGCTACGGCGGCGTCTCGGCCAACGAACAAAGCCGGCTCTTCGGTCAAACGGGGCTCCGCTATCCCCTCAACGAATACCGGGCGATGTGGAAGATGGGCGGACAGCCGCTGGTAGAACGGCTGCGCGACAAGAGCCACAGCTGGAACGACCTGCGCAAGCTGGTGCCCTCGATGACCCTCGCCGGGCTGATGGGCTACTACTTCAGCTGCCCCGACATGGTGGGAGGCGGCGAATTCACCTCGTTTCTCGAAGGGGCGCCGATCGATCAGGAGCTGATCGTCCGCTCGGCGCAATGCCATGCGCTGATGCCGATGATGCAATTCTCGGTGGCGCCGTGGCGGATTCTGGATGCCGAACACTTCGAAGCGGTGAAAAAGTGCGTCGCCCTGCGCCAACGTTATGCAGACTACATCCTCGAAGAGGCGCGCAAGAGCAGCCGCACGGGCGAACCGATCATGCGCCAGATGGAATACGCCTACCCGGGAAAGGAGTATTCGTCGAACAAGCAACAGTTCCTGATCGGCGAACGTCTGTTGGTGGCTCCCGTAGTCGAAGCGGGCATCCGGAGTCAGCAGGTCGTCCTGCCGCCGGGACGCTGGAGAGGCTTCGACGGCAAGCGCTACAAAGGACCCGCGACGATCGCGGTCCCCGTCGATCTGGAGACGCTTCCCTACTTCGAGCTGGAGAAATAAGAGAAGGCTGCGACCCTTTCCGGGATCGCAGCCTTTTTCGAACGGAGCGCCTTCAGGGCTAATACTGCTCTTTCTCGTTGGGGAAGTCGCACTCCTTGACGTCGCGGATATATCCCGTAACGGCATCGGTCATGACGGAGTGCAGGTCGGCGTAGCGACGCAGGAAGCGAGGCGAAAAACCTTTGTTGATACCCAGCATGTCGTGGATCACGAGCACCTGACCGTCGCAGGCGCCGCCGGCCCCGATGCCGATCGTAGGCATCTTGACCTCCTGCGAGACCCGGGCGGCCAGCGCGGCGGGAATCTTCTCCAGCACGCAGGCGAAACATCCGGCATCGTTCAACAGATGGGCGTCGCGCACGAGCTTTTCGGCTTCGGCCTCCTCTTTGGCCCGGACGTTATAGGTGCCGAACTTGTGGATCGACTGGGGCGTGAGCCCGAGGTGCCCCATGACGGGAATGCCGGCCGAAAGGATGCGCTGCACCGATTCGAGGATCTCCTCGCCGCCCTCGATCTTCACGGCGTCGGCCTCGGTCTCCTTCATGATGCGGACGGCCGAGTCGAGCGCCACTTTCGAGTTGCCCTGATAGGTGCCGAACGGCAGGTCGACGACCACCAGCGCCCGCTCGACGGCCCGAACCACCGATCGGGCATGGTAGATCATCATATCGAGCGTGATGGGAAGCGTCGTCTCGTAACCGGCCATGACGTTGGCGGCCGAATCGCCCACCAGAATGACGTCGATGCCCGCGGCGTCGACGATTTTGGCCATCGAATAATCGTAAGAAGTGAGCATGGCGATCTTCTCGCCCCGCTGTTTCATCTCCGTAAGACGGTAGGTCGTTACGGCTCTCACTGTACTTTCTACTGACATCGTATTTCGATTTGGGTTTTGAATCGGCGGCAAATGTAAAATTAAAAATCAAGAATGAAAAATTAAAAATCGATTTATGCTCTGCCGAAACTCCGTCGCACAGAGGTTCGCAAACACCCCCGCAGGCTCCGGCCCGAAGGCGAATTACCCGATTCGATCGAAAAAATAATTCCTAATTCTTAATTTTTCATTTTTAATTTCTCGAAGAACCGCCACAGCACCACGCCGCCCGAGACCGAAACGTTGATCGAGTGCTTGGTGCCGGCCTGCGGAATCTCGATGGCGCCGTGGCAGCGGTCGACGACCTGCTGCCCTACGCCCTCGACCTCGTTGCCGAAGACCAGCGCGTAGCGCACCTCCGGCCGGGGCTCGAACTTTTCGAGCGACACCGAACCCTCGACCTGCTCGACGGCCCAGATCTCGTAGCCCGCGGCCCGCAGTTGCTCGACGCACTCGCCGGTCGAGGCATGGCAACTCCACGGCACGGTCAGCTCGGCCCCCAAAGCCGTCTTGTGAATCTCGCGGGCCGGAGGTGCGGCCGTGATGCCGCACAGGGCGATATGCTCCACGGCGAAAGCATCGGACGTGCGGAAGAAAGCCCCGACGTTCTGTGCCGAGCGCACGTTGTCGAGCACCACGGTAACGGGCATCTTGGCCATTGCGGCATACTCCTCGGGCGTCGGACGGCCCAGTTCCTCGTTGGCAATTTTACGCATGACGGTTCCTGCAATCTGTTTTCCGGGGTCAAAAGTAACAAATAAAAAATATTTTATCTATTTTTGGGGGTTCAAAACCTACCTCGGAGATGACCCTGAAAAAGATCGTTCTGCTGCTGCTCTGCGCCGTCGCCGCGACGACGGCACGCGCGCAGGAGCTGATCGCAGGCGCGGATTTCACCGTCCGGTTCGACAACCGCGAATACGCAGCCAACTCTTTCGGCGAGCCGCAGACCCTCTTCAGCGCCCGCCTCACACCCCGCATCGGCGTGGAGTGGGAGCGGAAAAACCGCCTGATCGTCGCGGTCGACCTGCTGCAGAACTTCGGCGAGAAGAACCGCTTTCTGTCGGATGTCCGGCCGCTGGTCTACTACCGGTTCGACACGCCGAACGTGCGGGCCGCCGCCGGTATTTTCGACCGCAAGGAGCTGGAGGGCGACTATTCGAGGGCCTTCTTCAGCGATTCGACGGCATTCTACCACAACCGGATGTCGGGTTTCCTGGGCCGCTACGTCTCCACGTCGCGCCCCGAGACCTACGTCGAGCTGGCCCTCGACTGGGAAGGCATGTACTCGCACGCCTCGCGCGAGAAGTTCCGCATCCTCTCGGCCGGCCGCTACACGACGGACCGGGGATTCTACTTCGGATATGCCCTCTCGGTGTTCCATTTCGCCGGCCGCGAAGGCAACAAGAACGTTACGGACAACATGCTGCTGAACCCCTATGCCGGCTGGAAATTCGACGCCTATCTGAATTTCGACATCCGGGCGAACTTCCTCTTCGCGCCGCAACGCGGCCGCAGCGTGGACAACGCATGGCAGACCCCCTGCGGCGGGCAGCTGGACATCGCGATCCGCAAATGGGGCGTGAAGATCGAAAACGACCTCTACGTGGGCGCGAATCTCCAGCCCCTGCGCAACTGTGTCTCCGACCCCTCGCTCGGCCTGACCTACGGGCAGGAGGGGCTCTACGCCGGCGAGAGCTTCTACGCCACGACCGAACATATCTACAACCGCACGTGGATCGGCTACGAACGCACCTTCTTCCGGGGCACCTTAGGCATCGAAGCGGGCATGGTATTCCACTACGACGGCACGGCGACGGGCACGCAGCAGGTGGTGCGGCTCACGGTAGACATCGAAAGACTTTTCAACACGAAGACCAAAAAGAGAGACTGAAAGATATGGCAGCAGAAAACACCGAAATCCGGGAGAAGTCGCTGAACTTCCTCGAAGAGATCATCGAAGCATCGATCGCCGGAGGCGAAACCCGCGTACAGACCCGCTTCCCGCCCGAGCCCAACGGCTACCTCCATATCGGCCATGCGAAGAGCATCTGCATCAACTTCGGACTGGCCAAGAAATACGGCGGCAAGTGCAACCTGCGCTTCGACGACACGAACCCCGTCAAGGAGGACGTCGAATACGTCGACTCGATCAAGCGGGACATCCGCTGGCTGGGCTTCGAGTGGGCCGTCGAGCGCTACGCCTCGGACTACTTCGACCAGCTCTACGAATGGGCTCTCGAAATGATCCGCAAGGGGCTGGCCTACGTGGACGACCAGACGCAGGAGGAGATCCGCGAAACGCGCGGCACGGTGTCGGTGCCGGGCAAGGAGTCGCCGTGGCGCAACCGCACGGTGGAGGAGAACCTCGATCTGTTCGTGCGGATGAAGAACGGCGAGTTCCCCGACGGTTCGAAGGTGCTGCGCGCCAAGATCGACATGGCGCATCCCAACATGCTCTTCCGCGACCCGATCATGTACCGCATCATCCACGCCGAGCATCACCGCACGGGCGACAAGTGGTGCATCTACCCGATGTACGACTATGCCCACGGCCAGAGCGACTCGATCGAGCGGATCACCCACTCGATCTGCACGCTGGAGTTCGACGTCCACCGCCCGCTCTACGACTGGTTCATTCAGGCGCTGGAGATCTACCCCTCGCACCAGTACGAGTTCGCGCGACTGAATCTCACCTACACGATGATGTCGAAGCGCAAACTGCTGAAGCTCGTGCAGGAGGGTGTCGTGATGGGCTGGGACGACCCCCGCATGCCGACGATCTGCGCCCTGCGCCGCAAGGGTTACACCCCGGCCTCGGTGCGCAACTTCGCCGAGATGGTGGGCGTGGCCAAGCGCGACAACGTGATCGATCTGGGCAAACTGGAATACTGCGTGCGCGAAGATCTGAACAAGGTGGCCGAGCGCCGCATGGCCGTGCTGAACCCCCTGAAGGTGGTCATCACCAACTACGAGGAGGGCAAGAGCGAGCTGTTCGAGGCGGTCAACAACCCCGAGAACGAGGCGGCCGGTACGCGCAAGGTGCCTTTCTCGCGCGAAATCTACATCGAGCGCGACGATTTCATGGAGAACCCGCCCAAGAAGTTCTTCCGCCTGCAGCCGGGCGGCGAAGTACGCCTGCGCTACTCCTACCTCATCAAGTGCGAGGAGGTCGTCAAGGACGCCGCAGGCAACGTTACGGAGCTGCGCTGCACCTACGATCCCATGTCGGGCGACGGCTCGTCGAGCGACGGCCGCCGCGTCAAGGGCGTGATCCACTGGGTCTCGGTCAAGGATGCCGTCGAGGCCGAAATCCGCCTCTTCAACCCCCTCTTCACGAAAGAGAATCCGGACGACGTGGAGGAGGGACAGACGTGGGAAGACAACCTCAATCCCGAATCGATGGTCAAGGTTACGGGCTATCTGGAGCCGTCGCTGCGCGACATTCCCGTGGGACAGGCCGTACAGTTCGAGCGCGTGGGCTACTTCTGCCCCGACACCGACTCGACGCCCGAACACCCGGTATTCAACCGCACGGTAACGCTCAAGGATTCGTGGGCCAAGATCAACAAGTAGCCTTTCCGGGGCCTGCAAAAGAGACCGCCGCTGCCTGAGGTAGCGGCGGTTGTATTTGAAACCTGCCCGGCTCTACATCATCCTGCCGAAAGTCCGGCGTCCGAGCAGATACCTGAGCAGGAGCGATCCCCGATAGATCTGCGTGCGGGCACTCCCGACCTGCGACCGTCGGATCGCCTGCCGCTTGCTCCTCAACGCAGGATGCCACTTCAGAAAATCGCGCCATGCGCGGAAGACGGCGCAGAACGCACCGCACCGTCCCTGCAGCAGGTAGGAGGCGGCAGCCAGCAGATCGAGCATCGGCCGCACGACGGCCGCCACGGCCCGCTGTCCCGGCGAAGCGCACTTGTAGAGCATCGCGAGGTTGTTGCGATGGTTGAAGAAGACTTTGGTCGGCGAATCGGTCGACAAGGTGCCGCCCCCCAGATGATAGACGACGCTCTGCGGCACGATCCGCACCCGCCAGCCGGCCAGCTGCATGCGCCAGCAGAGGTCGATCTCCTCCATGTGGGCGAAGAAGTCGTCGTCGAAGCCGCCCAACGCATGGAACGCCTCGGCACGACAGCAGAACGCGGCGCCCGAGACCCAGAAGACATCGCGCTCGTCGTCGTACTGTCCCCGGTCGAACTCCACGGTGCGGAGCATCCGGCCGCGGCAGAACGGATAACCCAGAAAATCGATGTAACCGCCCGCAGCGCCGGCGTATTCGAACTTCGACCGCTCGGCGTCGGCCCGCAGCTTCGGAGCGACGGCCGCGACGTCGGGATGGCGGTCGAGGCACCCGATCAGCGGTTCGAGCCATCCGGCTGGCGTATCGACGTCGGAATTGAGCAGCACGTAGTAATCTGCTTCGATCCGCCGCAGCGCCCGGTTGTACCCCCCGGCAAAACCGTAGTTGCGATCCAGCCGCAGCACTTCGACCGACGGGAACTCGCGCTGCAGCACCCCGACCGAGTCGTCCGACGATCCGTTGTCGGCCACGACCACGCCGACCCCCTCCGGTGCTGCTGCGACGACGCCCGGCAGATAGCGCCGCAGATGCGCGACGCCGTTCCAGTTGAGTATGACGATCTTGACAAGAGGCATAAGCGAAGAGTCGGTTTCCCGGAACCGGAAGCGAGAACTCACTTTCCGGGGTCCGGAACAGCATTTCGATTATTTTTCATCCCGTTTGTGTTTCCAGCGGCGGTGCGACCACATCCAAAGTTCGGGCCGCTCGCGGATCATCGCCTCCAGCCGCTCCACGTAACGGGCCGTGATTTCGTTCTCGGCGACCTCCTCCGCACCATCGTAGATCATCTCGAACGACATGCGGTAACGTCCCCGCCGCAACCGCTCCATACGGGTAAAATAGACCGGCAGACGGAACTTGAGGGCCAGCTTTTCGCCCCCGTCGAAGAAGATCGTATCCTGATTGAGAAACGAGAACCAGTGGCTGTTGGGTCGCCGCGGCGGATTCTGATCGGCGATCAGCCCCAGTCCCATGTTCTTGCCCCCGAGGCCGGTTTCGCGGTGGCGGAGATAGAAGCGCACGCACTCCTTCATGGCGACCGTCGTCGCATAGGGCGAATTGCGCAACCGCAGATAGAGCTGCTCCATGACGGGATCGTGCAACGGATGATAGACCGCCACGACCATCTGCGACGGCTCGTAAAGGCCCCAGAAAGAACAATACTCCCAGCATCCGAAATGGGCGAGCATGGCGATCCAGTCGCGGCCGCAGACGCGCTCCCGATGTTCCTCCAACCCCTCGATGACGAGCATCCTGCGCGCCTTGTCGGCACTGCAGCGGGCCAGATCGACGGTATCGACGAAGATCTCCGCCAACGTACGGTAGAACTTGCGCCGGATCGACCGCAGCTCGCGTTCGCTCTTTTCGGGGAACGAATTGCGCAGATTCGTCCGCACGACCTTCATCCGGTAACGCAGCACGTAATAAAGCAGGAAGAAAAGGAGGTTTTCGACGATGTGATATTTGAACCAGTAAGGCATGGCGGCGAACAAGCGCATGCCGCCCCACAAGGTTTCCAGCCGGATACGCTGCCACAGGGTCAACTCGGGAGTTTCCATACGGGCGTCAGGGTTCGACGAAAAGTTTGACGTTATCGACCTTCGTGCGGATCCTCAGCCACCGCGACAAAGTTTCGCGATCGATGGGAACGGAGGGGTCGGAAAGGGTAACCACGCAGACGAGCGTCGTATCGCGCGGCGTGCCGTCGACCTCGAAAGTGATCCCCTTCATCAACGAAATGGCCGCCACGTCGGACATCATGGTGCCTACCTCGCGCGAAATGTCCTCGACCTCGACGTTGGTAACCCGATATCGGGCGAGCTGCGAGTTCATGCGCTCGATGCGCCGGTTCTTCTCGTCGAGCAATTCGGCATAGCTCCGCTGCAGGGAGGCTACGTCGATCTTGTCCGACGAAGCGGCCTGCCGCACGATCAACTCGGTATTCTTGAGTCCGAAGCCGCTCAGCTGGGCCCGGGCATTCTCGATCGTCTCGTCGCTCAGCGGCTCGCCGACGAGCAACAGCTCGATATGCGAAGGCTCGCCCCGCCGGGCATACTGCCGGTCGGCCTCGATGACCCGGGTATGCGGGAACTGGAAGACCTGCCCCACATATTTGTCGGCCGCGGCTTCGAAAAGCGAAACCCGCACCATGCGAAAGCCGATGAAGATGCTGGGGATGAGCGTCAGCAGCGTGATGACCAGCATCGAGCGCCGGACGGTCCGTTCGCGCGACTTGTCGACGAACGCCCGCTTCTCGTAACGCAGGAAGCGCACCACGCCGAAAGTGGCCAGTGCGATGAAGACCGAGTTGATGAAGAAGAGATAGAAAGCCCCGAGAAAGAAGCGCGGCTGTCCCGTCGCGATGCCGAAGCCGGCCGTGCAGAGGGGCGGAATGAGCGCCGTAGCGATGGCCACCCCGGGAATGACGGTCGACGTGCGGTCCTGCCGCGTCTGGGCCACCATGCCGGCCAGACCGCCGAACAGCGCGATCAGCACGTCGTAGGTGGTGGGCGTAGTCCGGGCCAGCAGTTCGCTGCTGTTGGCCGAGAGCGGCGAGAGGAAGAAGTAGACCGTCGAGGTGATGATCGCGACGATGAACATGAACAGCAGGTTGCGCAGCGACTTTTTCAACAGGTCGAAGTCGTTGATGCCCAACGACAGACCGACGCCCATGATCGGTCCCATGATGGGCGAGACGAGCATGGCGCCGATGATGACGGCGGCCGAGTCGACGTTCAGGCCCAGCGAGGCGATCATCGTGGCGAAGATCAGCACCCACAGGTTGGCGCCGCGGAACTCCACGCCTTTCGAAACGGCGGCGATCACCTCGTCGCGCTGCGCCTTGTCCTCGTCGAGGCTGAAGCGGTCGCGCAGAAACCCGCGCAGATCGCCCAGCCACGTCGCAAAAGAGCGCTTCATGCGGCCGCTGTCGCTATGATTCTTCGGATCTTTCATGATTCGTTGTTTTCGGATTCGGCCGGCTCCCCGCCCCGGCGTGCGGACTTGGGCCGTCCGGCCACGACGATCACGAACTCGCCCTTAGGCTCCGTAGTCCGGAAATGGGAAAGCACCTCGGCCACCGTGCCGCGCACGGTTTGCTCGAATTTCTTGGTCAGCTCGCGCGAGACGGAGACCCGACGTTCGGGCCCGAAGACCTCGGCCAGCTGCTCCAGACACTTGACGACGCGGTAGGGCGACTCGTAGAAAATCATCGTCCGCTCCTCGTCGGCGAGCGACTGCAGATGCTTGGCACGCCCCTTCTTCTGGGGCAGGAAACCCTCGAAGCAGAAACGGTCGCACGGAAACCCGCTCTGCACCAACGCCGGAATGGCGGCCGTGGCGCCGGGCAGGGTCTCGACCTCGATGCCCTGCTCGATGCAGGTACGCACCAGCAGAAATCCCGGATCGGAGATACCGGGCGTACCGGCATCGGAGACCAGCGCCGCATTGCGCCCGGCCGCGATCGTCTCGGCGACCAGCCGCACGGTGGCGTGCTCGTTGAACTTATGATGCGAATGGAGTTTTTTTTCGATGCCGAGGTGGCGCAGGAGGAACGACGTGGTACGCGTATCCTCGGCCAGTATGAAGTCCACCTCGCGCAATATGCCGACGGCCCGCACCGTGATGTCGTCCAGATTGCCGATCGGCGTGGGTACGATGTAGAGCTTGGCCATCGGCTATGCGAATTTGCGTTCGAGCAGCTCCATCACCAGCTTCGCGCTGTCGGACTCGGGATTCCACGAGAAATGCTCGGCGATGTAGATCATGCAGTCGTCGAGACTCTCCTGTGCGTTGAGCGCCTCGACGGTCGCGTCGAACAGGCTGCCGTCGCCTCCGAACAGGTCGCGGATCATCAGGAACTTGTCGTTGATGCCGATCGCCTGCCGCAGATCGACGATCGGAGCGCCCAGCCGCACGGAAGCGTGGGGTGCGGCGATCGTCTCGGCCAGCGTATGCACGTCCTGATTGATTACCTCGCCCAACACGTGCGTCTCGGGGTCGGAGACCGGCGCAGCGGCAATCGGCTCCTCGGTCCGCGCATCGAGCAACTCGATTTCGGGGTCCGGAGCTGCCGGAGATTCCGGTGCTACCGGTCGGGCAACGCGGACATTCGGAGTATTCGATACGGCCGGCGCCGCGGCCGGCTCTTTGGGCAGACGCTCGGTCGCGGATGCAGGCGCCGCAGCCGGTGCCGGATCGTAGAGCGACATGATGACGCGCTGCTTATGGCGATGGCGCATCGCCGCATCGTCGGGGTCGAAGAGCGTAGGTACCTCTTCGGCCGGCGAAGTCGCGGCGACATGCGGAATTTCGTCTTTGCCGATCTCCTTTATTTCAGCGGGAGCGGCGGAAACGGCCTGCCCGGAATCGGACGTCGATCCGGCGACCGGCTCGCGCACCGGAATCGGAGCGGCCGCGGGCTCGCTCGCGGGTGCAGGCTGAGGCACCGGAACGGGCTCGTCGGCAGGAACCCGGCGAGGCGCCGGCTCGGGAACCGGCCGGGGCTTCGGGATAATCAGAGGTCTCGGAGCCGATGTCGGGGCAGGAGCCGCCGCAGGCTGCGGAGCAGGGGCGGGCTTCCGGACCGGAGCAGGGGCCGGTGCGGGAGTCGGCGGAGGAGTCGGTTCTTTCTTGGGAACCGGGCCGACGAACGGATCGGGATCAGGAACGAATTCGATGATTTCGGGACCGTACTCCTCGTCTTCCTCCGGTTCGGAAAGAGGCGCCGGAGCGGCGGGATGCGCATGGGCGGCAGGAACCTTCTCCGCCCGGAGAGGTCGTTCGGGCTCGGCGGGTCGACGGAATCGCGGTTCGGCGTCGGCAGGCTGCGACTCCGCAGCCTCCGGTTCGGCGAACTCCTCGTCGTCGAGCGAAAGTACTTCGCTCAGATCGACCATTTCGATATCCGGATCTTCGTACTCGACGGCCTCCACCCGGATCACGCGCCGAGGTTCTTCGACCGCCGGCGAAACGGGAGCCCCCGCCGCCGAAGATGCGGAACCGGGCCGCACCGCCTTGTGAGCAGGCGGCAGAACCGCCGGACCTGCGCCGAACCGCAGCGTATCGTAGAGCATACGCAGTTTTTCGAGCGCCAGATCCCGCTCGAGGGGAGCGATGCGCTGCAGCGAAGGCCAGCCGGCGGCCAGCTCCGAGAGTTTCTGCAGTTCGCTCCTTATCTCTTTCAGATTCATCGTAGTTCGCAATCGTTTTTTGCGCCGCACCATCGGGAATGAATCCCCGCGCGAAAAAAATAAAGTCTCGTGCAAAGATAGTCAATTATCCGTTTCCGATCAAGCGATGAAGCCGATAATTTCGGCCGGCGCCGGAACGAAAGACCGAATCGCGTATGAAAAAGAACCCGGATGCCGCGAATTTCCGTATCTATCCGATCAAACGATCGATCTCGAAGACTGAAAAACAACGATATTAAAAAACGCTGACGGGCATCTGCCCGCCAGCGTTTTTGCATAGTCCGGAAAGCCGGGAACTCTCGGAACCGAGAGAAAGTTATCTGTTGGGAGTCTCCCACTTTTTGGTTGCGGTACATGCGGCCTGCAGCACCCGATCGCCGACCTGAAAGCGGAAATCGCCCGCTTCGAGGATCCATTTGCCGTCATAGCCGACGAAAGCGAGATCCGAGCCTTTCAGACGCAGGACGACCGTTTTCGTCTCGCCGGGCTGCAACTCGATCTTCTCGAAAGCACGCAGACGCCGGTTGTCGGGCGAGAGCGAAGCCACCAGATCGCTGCTGAACAGCAGCACGCTCTCCTTGCCGGCCCGCCGGCCCGTGTTCGTAACGTCGACCGTGAAAGTCAGTTCATCGTCGGCCGTGAAGCCGTTCTTGTCGAGGCGGAAGTTCGAGTAGGCGAAATCGGTGTAGCTCCGACCGTACCCGAATGCCCATTGCACGGCCACCTGCGCGTCGTAGTTGTAGGCACCCTCCATCTGGCGGCCGATATGCTCGCAGGGTTTGTAGTCGTAGGTAATCAGCGAATTGATCTCCTTAGGATAGGTGAAGGGCAGTTTGCCGCTGAAATTGGCGTCGCCCGCCAGCAGCCGCGCCAGCGCATCGCCGCCGTAGTTGCCGGGCAGCATGATGTCGATCACGGCTTTCGCCGCCGGCTCGATCTCGGCGATCAGGCGCGGACGTCCTTCATTGAGCACCAGAATCACCGGCTTGCCGGTCGCAGCGAGCGCCTTGACCAGCTCGAGCTGATTTCGCGACAACGTAAGATCGGTGAGGTTGCCCGGCGTTTCGCAATAGGAGTTTTCGCCGATGCAGGCCACGATATAATCCACACGGTCGGCCATAGCGACCGCCTTGTCGATTTCCGGTTCGTTTTCCTCCCACCAGCTGCCGCCCTGCTTGTAGGTAACGCCGGCTTCGTAGAAAACGTTTTCATCGCCGAACTTGGCGGTGAGAGCTTCGAGGATCGTATTGTACTGCCCGGCGCATTCGTCGGCCCGGTCGCCCTGCCACGAATAGGACCATCCGCCGTTGAGCGTCCGCATGGAGTTGGCATTGGGCCCCGTAACGAGCAATTTGACACCTTCGGACAGCGGCAGCACGTCGTCGACGTTTTTCAGCAGCACCATCGACTCCTCGGCGGCCTGCAAAGCCGCGGCCGCATGTTCGGCACTGCCGAAAAGCGGGAAATCCTCCACCTCATAATAAGGCTTCTCGAACAGATTCAGACGATATTTCATGCGCAGGATCCGGCGCACGGCGTCGTCGATACGGCTCATGGGCACCTCGCCCTCCTCGACCAGCTCCTTGAGCAGCGTGCAGAACTTCCAGTCGTAGGGATCCATCGACATGTCGATGCCCGCATTGATCGCCAGTTTGATCGCCTCCTTCTTGTCTTTGGCGATCCGGTCGCGCTTATACAAATTGTCGATGTCGGCCCAGTCGGTTACGATCATGCCGTCCCAGTTCAGGTCTTCTTTGAGCCACCGGGTCAGCAGTTCGTAGTTGGCGTGCATGGGCAGGCCGTTGTTCATCGACGAGTTGACCATCACCGAAAGCGCCCCGGCTTTCACCATTTCGAGATAGGGAGCGAAATGCTTCTCGCGCAAGTCCTGCACGGTGATCGACGCCGGCGTACGGTCCTTGCCGCTGACCGGAACCCCGTAACCCATGTAGTGCTTCATGCAGGCAGCCACATGGCAGTCGCCGATGCGGGCGGGATCGTCGCCCTGAAAACCCAGCACCGCTTCGCGGCCCATTTCGGCATTCAGATAACAATCCTCGCCGTAGTTCTCCCACATGCGCGGCCACCGCGGATCGCGGCCCAGATCGACGACCGGAGCGTAGGTCCACGGAATACTCCCCGCTTTGGTTTCGTAGGCCGAGATGCGCGCGCCCTCGCGGGTAAGCGCCCGATTGAACGTCGCACCCATGTTGACGCCCTGCGGGAAGAACGTGCCGCCGAGCGTGTAGGTCGTGCCGTGAATCTGATCGACGCCGTAGATGCAGGGGATGCCGATCGCCTCCATCGACTTCTCCTGAATGCGTCCGATGATTTCGCGCCACTTTTCGGGCGTCTGGGCCACGCTGGCCGGAACGTTGAGGATCGAACCTACCTTGTAGGTGCCGATAATCGTATCGAGCAAGGCCTCGTCCAGCCGGAATCCGCTGGCATTCTCGATGCCCATGATGCGCATGTAGATCGCCATCATCGTCTCCTGCGAAAGGCCTTCGGAGAGGTCGAAATCCTTTTCGAGACCGTATTTTTCGAGAATCCGGAAGATATCGTCTTTCGTTGCCGTGCGGGGGTCGAGCCCCGCAAAGGGGTTGACGCGTTTCTGGAGCAGGTCGATGGAGAGTTCGCACATCTGCCCCACCTTTTCGTCGAGCGTCATCCGGCGAAGCTGTTTCTCGATCTGCCGTTCGATCTTTTCGTCGCGCGGGATCGCAGGGTCCGCAGCGGACAGCAACGTCGGGATCAGCAACGACCCGACAACGCAGCATAATAACAAGGTTCTTTTCATGGGTGTTTCGAATTGGTTGTACTAAAGATACGTATTTTTTCGATACCGATACAGGGAGATCCGCATTTTTCTGTCCATACGCCGGGTACCGGCAAAGCGTCGATACCCGGCGATAGGGAAAAACGATCGGCTCAGCGGCCGGAACGGGAAAGCAGACGAAGCGTCGTTTCCGGTTCGAGCAGATCGGCGACCGTCGTCTTAAAGGCAGCGACCTCGACCGCCGTACGCACCCGGATGTCGCGCGACGAAGCGCCGACAAGCAGTTCATAGCGGCCCGGCGCAACGACCCACGCCGAAGCGGCCGCATCGAACGAAGCCAGCTCCGTTTTCGGCAGTCTCAGTACGACGCGCTCCGACTCGCCCGGCTGCAATTCGCGGGTCTTGGCGAATGCCTTGAGTTCCTTTTCCGGTTTGTTGGCTTCGGCGCGATCGGGGGCCGCAACATAGAGCTGCACCGCCTCCTTGCCCGCACGCTTGCCCGTGTTGGTGATCCGCACGGCAACCGCATAAGCGTCGGTCTCGTCTTTCACCTCAGGGGAAGCATAGTCGAACGTCGTGTAGGAGAGACCGTAGCCGAAAGGATAGGAAACCTCCTTGCCGAACGTATCGAAATAACGGTAACCCACATAGATGTCCTCCTCATAGTCGGTAAAGTCGACATTCTTCACCTCGTTCTTCTTTTTTCCGCTGTTGGAAATGTCGATATCGGCAATCATGTCCACGGGGAAGTTGGCCGAGGAGGCCGCATCCGCGAAACGTACGGGGAACGTCATGGTCAGCTTGCCGCCGGGCGAAGCCTTGCCGCTCAGCACGTCGGCCACGCTGTTGCCGCCCTCCTGTCCGGCCTGCCATGCACACAGAATCGCATCCGGGCGATTTTTCCACGACGCCGTCTCGATCGCGCCGCCGATATTGAGCACCACGACCGCCTTCTTGCCGGCGGCATGGAACGCCCGGCATACTTCGTCGAGCAGCGCCTTTTCTTCGCGCGTAAGTTCGAAGTCGGCTTTCTTGCGATCGAGGAACTCGCCCGACGTGCGTCCCAGCGTGATGAGCGCCGCATCGTTCGCGGCGGCCAACGCCTGCATGCGTGCTGCCGGAATCCTCATCTCGGTCGGACGCGGACGCGGCATGAACATCGCGAAACGGTCCGTCGTATCGGGACGATTGTGTTCGTTCTCGGCTGCGATATGTTGCTCGTAATCGGTTTTCAGCCGGGCATCGAGCGCATAGCCCGCCTGCTGCAAACCGTCGAGCAGCGAGACGGTGTAGGCCCGGTTCACATTGCCCGACCCCGTACCTCCGGCGATGAAGTCGTAGGAGGTGCAGCCGAACAGGGCGATGTTCTTCACCTCTGCGGAGAGGGGAAGCGTTTCGTCCTCGTTTTTCAGCAGCACCATGCCCTCCGCAGCACAACGTCGCGTCAGGGCGGCATGGGCCTCCAGATCGGGCTTGTTCGAGAAGCGGTAGCCCCGGAAACGGGGCGTGCGCAGGATCATTTCGAGAATACGCTTCACATTGCGGTCGAGCACCGCCTCGTCCAGCCGGCCCGCTTCCACTTCGCCGACGATCGTTTCGTATTGCTTCGGAGTTCCCGGCTGCAACATGTCGTTGCCGGCGATCATCTGCGCCGCGGCATCCTTGCCGCCGAACCAATCGGTCATGACCATACCGCGGAAACCCCATTCGTCGCGCAGGATCGAAGTCTGCAATTCGGGGTTTTCGGAGGTGTAGACCCCGTTCAGATAGTTGTAGGAGGACATCACCGTCCACGGATCGGACTCCTTGACGGCGATCTCGAACCCTTTCAGGTAGATCTCGCGCAGGGCTCGCTGCGACACGCAGGCATCGTTGGCCATGCGGTTGGTCTCCTGATTGTTCAGGGCGAAGTGTTTCACCGAAGTACCCACGCCGTTGCTTTGCACGCCCCGTACGTAGGCCGCCGCAATCTTGCCCGAGACGACCGGATCTTCGGAGTAGTACTCGAAATTGCGGCCGCAGAGCGGATTGCGATGGATGTTGAGCGCCGGAGCCAGCAGCACGTCGGCTCCGTACTCCAGCACTTCGTTGCCGATGGCTTCGCCCACCGTCTCTACCAGCTGCCGATCCCACGTCGAAGCCAGCAGCGTGCCGATGGGGAAATGGGTGCAGTAGTAGGTCTGCGAATCGCCTTCGCGCAGCGGATCGATGCGCAATCCGGCAGGGCCGTCGGCCAATACGACCGAGGGGATGCCCAACCGTTCGATCGGATAGGTCGTTCCGGCGGCTCCCGGAACCAGCTTGCGGGTTGCGCCGACCACGGCATTCTCGCCCGAAAATCCGGCCATGCCGGTTCCTACGACCAGACGGGCTTTCTCTTCGAGCGTCATGGCGCCCACCACCTCGTCGACCGAGGCTTTGCCCAGCTGCGGTACCCGCGGGCCGCACGCCGCGAGGGCGGCGGCCAGCAGGACGAATACGAGAGGTTTCTTCATTTCGTTCGCAGTTTCCGGGTTATTTGAACAGCATGGGCACGAACTCGGTCAGATAGATGCGCCAGTTCTTCCAGATATGGCCCTCGCCCGTTTCATAATAGGTATAGGGATAACCTTTCGCATCGAGCATTTCGCGATATTCGCAGTTGGCCTTGTAGAGGAAGTCCTTGTCGCCGATGGCGATCCAGTAGAGCGCCGGTTTCTTGGCGAACTGCACGGCCAGCTTCCTGTCCAGATCCTCGTAGATCGGCGACTGGGCCGCCTTGTCGGGCATGATGGCGGCCGAGAAGAGACCCACGTAGTCGAACAGATCGGGATACTGCTTGGAGATGTGCATCGAATGGAATCCGCCCATCGACAGACCGGCGATGGCACGCGCATGCTTGGTGCGCTGCGTGCGGTAGGTCGCATCCACGAACTTCACCACGTCGAGGAACGCCGTCTCGAAGGAGCCCTCCATCGTCTTGGGAAGCTGGATCGTGGGGGCCGCATAGCCCAGCGGCGACTCGCCCGGCGCAGCCTGCAGAGCGGCGTTGCCGTTGGTCATCACCACGATCATCGGACGGGCCTTGCCCTGCGCGATGAGATTGTCGAGAATCTGCGCCGCACGGCCCAGTTCGCTCCATGCGTTCTCATCGCCGCCCATGCCGTGCAACAGATAGAAAACAGGATAGCGCTTGCCGCTCTTCTCGTATCCGGCCGGCGTGTAGACGGTCAGCCGGCGGTCGGTTCCCAGCGTCGGGCTGTCGTACCACACCTTCGAAACCGTACCGTGAGGTACGTCGTCGATCTTGTAGAGGTCGGCGCGACCGCCGTCGATCAGAAAGACGTTCGTAACGCTCGCCACGTCGCGGATCATGTAGACGTTGCTCGGGTCGTTGATCCGCAGGCCGTCGACGAGGAACGTATAGCTGTAGAGTTCCGGAGCCAGCGGTTCGGGCGTGGTGAACTCCCAGACACCCTCCTTGCCCTCGGTCAGCTCGGCCATGCCGGGCGCATCGAACTCCCCGAAAGGCGTATTTATCTTTTGTGTGGGCAGAAAGTCGCCCGTAACCTGCACCTTGACGGCTTTCGGGGCTTTCAGCCGGAACGTTACGGTATGATCGTCATGGATCTCGGGGGAGACGATCTGCGGCACGCCCCAAAGCGCCTGCTGGGCGAACGCGAAGGTCCCCGACAACATGGCGGCTGCAAAAATCAAGAATTTTTTCATCGGTCTTTCGTTTTTATTGAGTATTCTTCAACGGATTCATCCATTTCGGGCCGGACGCGATGCAACTCGGAGCCGCCCGATGATAAAATTACGAAACTTAAGGTTAAAAAACAAACGGGCTACTCTTGGGCCGGCGTCCCGTCGACGACGATCGTAGCGAAGCGGATCTTCACCTCCGAAAGCGTTCCCGGCATGGAGGAACCGTCGGCATTCATGCCGAGCGTCGTAGTCAGTCCGGTGCCGGAGAACGAGTAGAGCTTGTTGCCTTCGGCGTCTTCGGCCACCGCGATGGCGATTCGTCCGGCAGTAATGTACTGCGCAGCGCCCCGATCGTCGGCCGCCCAACTGCCGCCTGACCAACCGCCCCAGTCGGCGGGCAGTTTCCAGCCGTTGGCCATCGAGCCGGCCTCCGTGGCATTCTCCTTGACCGTGTAGGTGCCGCCGAGCTGCGATGCTTCCATGTTCTCGGCGTTGACGACCACGAACTGTCCGGCCGGCGTTCCGGCGGGATCGGAGACGACGAACGTATATTGCATCACGCCCGGAACCGTACCCGCAACCTGTCCCATCGCGTCGGTCAGGAAGACAGGCTGCGCCGAGAAACGGATCGTATAGCCGCTCGCCTCGGGATCGTCCTCGCCGATTTCGAATGCGAGAGCGCCTCGGTAGTTGCACTGGAACTCCCGGCCGTCGGCCGTCGAGAGAAGCCCCGAGAAGATGTAGAGATCGTTTATCAGATTGACGTTCAGATTGCCCGAAGCCACGGCCTCCTTGCCGTCGAGCACGGCCGAGAACTCTTTGTCGGCCGCCACTGCGGCGGTGGCCGCATAGGTATTGGCTTTCAGCACCCACTCGGCGCTGCCGATGCGCATCTCCAGTGCATGCCCGTCGGCATCCTTGAAAGTCAGCACCAGCGCCTTGATTCCCCTGCCCAGCTTTTCGGTCGCATGCTGCTCGACCGTCGTGAAGTCGTACCGGGCTATGTCGTCGTACGTGCCGCTCAGATCGTCGATCGGTTTTTCATCGCACGAAACGGCGATGAACCCAATGAGCAAGGCGGTCAAAATAAATCGTATGTTTTTCATGATCGGTTTCGTTTTTTTGAGATTCCGGCGGCTATTGCCAGCCTTCGTTCTGTTTCATGTTGGGATTGAGCTCCATCTCCTTGCGCGGAATGGGCAGCAACTTATGCTTGGCCTTGAAGCCGTAGGTCGGATTGCTCCATCGCCACTCCGTAGCCGTGCCCGTGAATGCGGGAATCTGCCGGCCCTGATCGGCCAGCACCGTTTCGGCGTCGCCCCAGCGGACGAGGTCCTGAAAACGCACGCTTTCCAGACACAGCTCCAGCCGCTTCTCTTTCTTCACGTCGTCGAGCGTTACCGACGAGAGCGGGGCCAGCTGCGCGCGGTCGCGGATGCGGTTGACATAGTCCAGCGCCTTCGCATTGTCGCCGCCGAGCACGTGGGCCTCGGCCGCCAGCAGCAGCACTTCGGCATAGCGCATGACCCGATAGTTCGTCCAAACGAACCACGGCTGCGAACCCGGAGAAACATTGTCCTCCTGCAGCAGGCGGGTTTTCCAGATGAAATAGCCTTCGTGGCCGGTGAGGCTCTCGCCCGGCAGCACCTTGACGCCTGCCGCCTCCATCTGCGCAGCGGTACGCAGCGTCCGGTTGAGCCGGTATCCGTTCTCGCCCTCCCTCTCCACGAAAGCGTCGTAGAGCGACTTGCGCGGGTTGAAGAATCCCCACGTACCGTTTTCGATGATCTTCGCGATCTCGCCCGTCATCTCCAGCCGGTCGGAGCGCCAGCCGTACATCAGGTAGAACATCGTGTTGTTCTCGAAGTGGGCCCAGCTCATCTGTTCGGGATCGTCGCGTTTCTGGATTTCGAGCATCGCCTCGCAGCTGTTGTTGTTGGCCGAGTGGAGCAGCATGTCGTAATCGCCCCGGAAGAGGTCGTACTTCTGCGATTCGATCACCTCGTCCAGAACGGCGGCCGCCTCGGCGTATTTACCCTGAAACACATAGGCTTTGCCCAACATGGCCTGTGCGACTTCGCGGGTTACGCGCATGCCCGTCGCCGTATCGTCGACGCCGCTCTTCGAGGGCAGCGCATCCGAATCGATGGCCTCCTGGAGATCTTCTTCGATAAAGGCCCACAGCTGCTCCGCCGTGCTGTTGCTCTTGCGGTACTCGCCCGGAGCGAGCAGATGGTCGACTTTGGGAGCCGTGCCGAAGAGCGTTACCAGATCGAAATAGGCCCATGCGCGGAAGAAGCGGGCTTCGGCCACCGTACGGGCCTTGCCGGGCGTGTCGGGATCGACCTTTCCGATGATGAGATTGGCCTTGTAAACGAGGGCGTACATCCCCGAATAAAAACCCTGCACGATGCCGTTGTCCGTGCCGAACGTATACTCGTTCAGTCGCTCCATGTCGGAGTTGTCGCCGCGTCCGCCGCCGCCCGCATAGACGTCGTCGGAGAGCAGGTTTTTGGCATAGAACCAGTTGGCGTAAAGCCCGTCCCACGTGCCGTAGAGCGATGCGAGCGCCTGCAGTGCCTCGTCGTCGGTTCGATAGAAATCGTCCTGACCGCCCATGTTGCCGTGTTTGGGAATATCGAGATAGCTTTCGCAGCCGACCGCGAAAATCCACATCAGGGCCGACAACAAGATATATTTGGTTTTCATCGTTTCGTTAGTTGAGATTGGTTAAAATTCGACGTTGAGACCGAACACGACCTTTTTCGAGCCCGGATAGGAGCCCTTGTCGATGCCCATGCCCGAAGTGGCGTTCGTCGCGGCTTCGGGATCGAATCCGGGATATTTCGAGAACGTTACGAAGTCGTCCAGCGAAACATACACGCGCAGATGCTGGATGAAGGCCTTTTTGGTCCACGGCTTCGGGAACGTATAGCCCAGCTGGATCTGCTTGATCTTGAAGAACGAACCGTCGTAGACCATCGCATCGGAGTACTGGTATTTGTCCATGTTGTTGGCATTGGCGCGCGGCACCGTACCCGAGGTGTTCTGCGCCGTCCAGCGGTTGTCGTAGAACACCTCTTTCAGCTTGTTGGAAGCCTGACGGTCGAACTTGTTGATGCAGTTGAAGATGTCGTTGCCCTGCGAACCGGTGCCGAAAACGGTCAGGTCGAGACCTTTCCATGCCGCCGTCAGCGTGATGCCGTAGGTGAAGTCGGGAATGGCGTCGCCGATATAGGTCAGGTCGCCGTCGCTCACGTCGCCGCTGCCGTCGAGATCCTCGAACGTGGGATCGCCCGTCGCAGGATCTACGCCCGCGAATTTGTAACCCCGGAAATAATAGATGGGATAGCCCTTCTCGAAGTAGGTGATGGGCGTGTTGTGGAACGTCGTGCCCGACAGGCGCACCAGCGAGGGATCGAGGTAGGTTACCTTGTTTTTCAGCGTAGCGATGTTCCCGCGCACCGAGTAGGAGAAATCGCCCACGCGGTCGCGCCAGCCCAGCTCGATTTCCCAGCCGCGGTTGCTGACATTGCCGGCGTTGATGGGCGAAACCGTACCGCCGACGATCAGCGAAGGCGTGGTGCCGCCGACCAGCAGGTCTTTGGTCTTCTTGTCGTACCAGTCGAGGCTGAACGTCAGCCGGTCGTTGAAGAACCGGGCGTCCAGACCGATGTCGACCTGCTCGGAGGTCTCCCACTTCAGCTCGGGATTGCCCATCGAACTGGGAGCGGAACCCTGCGTATAGTTGTTGCCCGGCACGAAAGGATAGATGCGGTCCAGCGCCATGTCGGTGCTGTAGCTGTAACCGCTCAAGGCGGCGAGGCTACCGTTCTGACCCCAGCTTGCACGGAGTTTGAGGCTGGAAACCCACCTGCGGGCCGGTTCGAAGAAGGGCTCCTCCGAGATCGCCCAGCCGGCCGAGACGGCAGGGAAGTAACCCCAGCGATTCGACGCGGGAAGCTGCGCGAGGTCGGCGGCATCGGCGCGCAGCGAAGCCTGAATCATATAGCGTCCGGCGAATTCGTAGCCCACGCGGCCGAAATAGGAGAGTTTCGCCGATTCGGTCTCTTCGCCGCTGACGCTCTTGGTGGCCGACGCATTGGCATAGTTGAGGTACCAGAAGAGCGGATCGTTCTTTTTCAGCGCATTCTCCTCGTTGCCGGCAAGACTGCCGTTGACATAGTTGTAGGAGGATTTCTGGAACGACATGCCGATCATGGCCGAGAGGGTGTGCCGGCCGAAAGTCCGCATGTAGCTGGCGAAGTTCTCCCACTGATAATAGATCGACGTGGAGGAACCGGCCGAATAACCCAGATAGGGATTGATGCGTTCGGAATTGTTGTAGCTCGGCAACGAGACCGTGGAGGTACGCGTGCCCGAGAGGCGGTAACCGAAGCGCGAGGTGATGGTCAACCCCTTCACCGGTTTCAGATCGCCGTAGAGCGATCCCGTAACGTTGAAGCCGCCGCTCTTGCCGACGTTGTTGTCGCGCATGATCAGAGGCTGGCCGAATTCGCCCGTGAAGAACGGAGAGACCGAGTAATAGTTGCCGCGGGCATCCTTGAGCAGAGGTTGGCCGTTGTTCAGGGCCGAAAGCATGTTCATCGGCAGCCTGTCGGGCGCATAGACGTCCGGCGTGAGCGGATCCATCAGCAGCACCGACGCCAGCAGACTGCCGTACTCGTCGGCTTCGGCCACCGTGCGGGTATCGTACTTCTCGATCTGATTGGTCGAACCCACTTTCAGCCACGGCTTGATCTCGTATTCGCCGTTGACGGTAGCCGTCAGCCGCTTGTAGGTGTCGGCATCGCCCTTGACGATGCCGTCGTTGTCCAGATAGGAGAGCGAAAGGTAATAGTTGCCCCGTTCGTTGCCGTTCGTGAAGGCGATGTTGTGTTTCTGCATCGTGCTCGTTTCGAACGTTACGTCGGTCCACGACGTGTTGGTTACGCCGTCCCAGTTGCCCAGCAGGAAGTCGCGCGAGAGGATCTTACCCTCGGTCATGTATTCGATATACTGTTCGGAATTGAGCATCTTGGGAATGCGGGCCAGCGACTGCCACGAATACTGGAAATCGTAGGTCAGCTTGCCTCTGCCCGCCGAACCTTTCTTGGTGGAGATCAGCACCACGCCGTTGCCGGCTTCGGCACCGTAGATCGCGGCCGAAGCGGCATCCTTGAGCACCTCCATCGAGGCGATGTCGTTGGGATCGATGCCGCTGACGTCGCTCAGCCGGATGCCGTCGACCACATAAAGCGGATTGGAGGAGACATTCGACGAGAAGCCGCGCACGCGCACCGTCGGCGAAGCGCCCGGAGCCGACGAGCCCTGAATGACCTGCACGCCGGCCGTCTTGCCCTGCAGGGCCGACTGGGCGTTGGTGATCGTGCGGTTCTGCATGTCCTCGGCTTTCACCTGAGAAATCGCGCCCGTTACCGAACTCTTCTTCTGTACGCCGTAACCGACGACGACCACTTCGTCCACGGTCTGGGAATCTTCGTGCAGCACGGCGTCGACCACGTCGCCCGAGACTACGATCCGCTGCGGAACATAGCCCAGATAGGAGAACTCCAGCGTCGCCCCCGGAGCCACGGTCAGGACATAGCGACCGTTCAGGTCGGTTACGGTACCGTTGATCGTGCCCTGCTCGATCACGTTCACGCCGATCATGGGATTGTGCCGATCGTCGAGCACCGTACCTGAAACCTGAGCGGGCCCTTGCGCCGATACCCTCGGCAGGAATCCCACGAGCAAGAGCACTGCCAACAGCACGCTCTTCGCTTGATGCGAGTAAAAGTTTTTCATTGGTTATGGATTAGGTTAAGGTTGTGTCAGAAACCGCGGGTCGGAAATTCGCGCACCAAAGCGATGAGCTCCCGGTCGTGGTTGTACGTCATCTTGCATTCGGCGTCGAACAGGAGCGTAGCGCCCCGTTCGGCATCGTAAGGTTCCCATTCGGGCAGGCCCCCGGCCGACGGCACGCCGCAGCGGGCGAAGCTGATCCATGCGTCGCTCATCTTCGCGCCCAGCGCCCGGGCTTCGGCGCCGCCGCCCGTCATCGAAGCATGACGCACGACATTGTCGAAGACGAAAGGAATCTCCATGCAGTGGGTGCTGCGGAGTATTCCGTCCATGACGGGCGACTCCCAGCAGAACATATACATATAGACGGGTGCGCCCTGCTGTGCCGCCTTGAGCCGGCCCTGTTCGAGAGCGCCCGGCCGGAAGACGGCATCGAAATCGATCAGATCTTTCGGACCGTAATCGGGATAAGCCGCGGCGAACGCCTCCAGAAATTCATCGGTCCGGTCGCCGTAGCGGCGGCGCAGCAATTCGACGGCCTGCTCCTCGGTCGCCCGACGGAGCGCCGGCACATAGGTGGTCATCGAAAATTCATGGCGCGTCGTTCCGATAATCATGGGAATATCTTTCGACTGGGCGGGAGCCTGCGGATCGAAGGGCTGCCGGGGCAGCACCTCGCCGTCGACGGTCGGCGCCCAGCCGAACATGAAGGAGGAGATGCCCTCCGTCCGCGCTTGGGCCTGCACTTCGGCCACCGCCTCCTGACCCGCCGCCAGCAGCCGTTCGTAGGGAACGTCGCCGATCTTATCCACTTCGGAGGCCCGCAGACCCAGCTTGGCGACCGTCGCGCGGCCGATACGACGGGAATACTTCGCCTCCATCGTGCGCAGCATCGAACCGCTCTGCACGATCGCCTTGTGGAAAAGGCCGGCCGCCGCCGGCGTCGCGAGCAGGGTCGACACCTTTCCGCCGCCGCCCGACTGACCGAAAATCGTTACGTTCGAGGCGTCGCCGCCGAAAGCCTCGATGTTGTCGTGCACCCACTGCAGGGCGGCCACCAGATCGAGCAGGCCGACATTGCCCGAACGGGCGTACTTTTCGCCGAAAGAGGAGAGATCGAGGAAACCGAGGACGTTCAAACGATGGTTGAGCGTTACCACCACCACGTCGCCCCGCCGGGCGAGATTCGCCCCGTCGTAGGAGGGAAGTTCCTGACCCGACCCGGCGGAATAGCCGCCGCCGTGCAGCCACACCATCACCGGCCGCCGTTTCCCGTCGGCGATGCCCGGCGTCCAGACATTGGCCCGCAAGCAGTCTTCGCCAGCATATCCGTCATCCCAGGCAAAAGAAAAAGCCATCTCGTCGCTTTGCCAGCCGGCCCGTTCGGCTTGCGGACAAGCGGGTCCGTAGGCCCGGGAGCTGCGAATGCCCTCCCATCGGTCCGGCGCCGCGGGAGGCATGAAGCGCTCGGCTTTGGCATACGGGATACCTTTAAAGGTAAAAATGCCGTCTTCGTGGTAGCCGGCCACAAGTCCCGAGCAGGTCCGGACGATGCCGCAGGAGGACGAAGCCTCGATCTCCCCGCTTTGCGACGCATCTCTGCCGGTCATGACGCCGGCCCCGACAACGATGGCGGCGACTGCGAGAATCGCCGACAACAGCGTGATTTTCTTCATAGGTTCGGTAGTTTGATTTCGGTCATACAAATGTAGAAGAGCTGTTCCGCAGCGGTTTTTTCGTTCGTTCCGAAGATTTGGCTCTGCGTTCAAAAGCGCTTTCCTATTTGTTCAAAAGTTTGTCTCTGCATTCAAATCGCCCTTTCGGCGGTTTGTCGGAGCGAAAAAATCATTATACTTGTAAGGTCGGAATCGCATCGCCGTCCGACCCCCAAACCGAAACCGATGAAAACACGCGTCGTTTTGCTCGCGGCACTCCTGCTCGCATCTTCGTGCCGACAATCCCCCGCCGTGGACGACAGACATGACGAACCGGACAACCCGGTCGTCGCCGGCAACATCTCCAACCAGACGGTCAACGCCTTCGCCGAAGATGCGCAAGGCCACATCTGGATCGCCACCTTCCGCGGGCTGAACAAGTACGACGCCAAGAACTTCTACCAGTATTTCTGCACGGACGACATGGCGGGACTGCCCGACAACAACATCAAGGACCTGTTCCGCGACTCGCAGAAGAGGCTGTGGATCGCGACCGTCAACGGCGTATGCCGCTATACCGAGCAGGACAACTTCCGCCGAATCCCCATCAACTACGGCAACCAGAACGGTTATCAGTTCGTCGAAAGCCGCAGCGGACGGATCTTTCTCAACACGGTCCTCCAGCTCTACGCCTACGACCCGGCGAGCGGATGTTTCGAGTGCGCGATTCCCGACCTCGATCCCGACCGCACTTTCACCAACAGATGCCACATCGACCGCAACGACAACCTGTGGATCGCCAATTCGCTGGAAGTGCGCTGCTACGATCCTGCGACCCTGCAGCTTCGGGAGAGCTTTCCGGCGGAGGGCTATCCGACCTACTCCTACCTGCAGGAGAACGGCGATCTGTGGCTGACGGGCAACCGCTCGATCGCCCTCTTCGACACGGACACGCACCGGTTCGTTCCCGTTCCCGAAGTTCTCGTACGGCATCCCGTACTCTCGCAGGCGCACATCGACTACATCCACCCCTTCGGGCCCGACGGGTTGCTGCTCAACACCTCGCGCCACGGCATGTTCTACTACGATTTCGTTGCCCGGACGGTGGTCCATCAAGACGAAACCGGCTTCCCGTTCGAGGCGCCGAAGTTCAAAATCAGCCGGATATTCACCGATTCGCACAAGAATCTGTGGATCGGATCGACGGATCAGGGCTATGCGGTGCACTACAGCTACAAAGCGCAATTCAACAACAACAACTACCTGCGCTCGTGGATGAAAAACAAATCCGTAACGGCCCTGGCCGTCGACCGATCCGGACACCTGTGGATTTCGACCCTCACCGACGGTCTCTACCTGTACGATCTTGCCGGCCGGCGCATCGAAAAGGTTTCTCTGCCGGAATTGCCGTTGCAGACCGACAGCAAGCGTTCGGTCGTGGACTACATTTTCGCCGATGACGAGGATGCGCTTTGGTTGTCGATCGACAATTACATGGTAGTCAAGTGCATATACCGTCCCTCAAGCGGGGGGGGGAGATTGCGGGCCGAAGCCTCCTATCCGATGTTTTATCCGCGATTCATTACGCAGGACCGCAACCGAACGATTTGGGTATCGACCGGCAGCGAATATGTCTACTCGATGCGCAAAGGCGAAAACCGCTTCTCGGCCACGCGGGTTTTCTCTTCGTTTTTCACGTTCATTCCCTACATGCTGCCGCTCGACGACGGGCGAATCATGGTGCCGGCATTCATGAATCCGCTCAAAGCCCTCGATCCCGAATCGCACGAACCGGAAGAGATCGCCCTGCCGGCCGAGGATTGGCGGACCTGCATCCGCCGGTCGGTTTTCATCCCCACGGTCATGTATCAGGACAGCTCGGGCGACGTCTGGATCGGCACCATCACCAACGGCTTGCTGCTCTATTCGCCCGCCGAAAACCGGCTGCGGCCCATACCCGGTACGCCCTGTTCCGACATCAGCAGCATCGAGGAGGATCTGCAGGGCAACATTTGGGTCGGCACGCTCTACGGTTTGGGCAAATACGACCGTCGCACGGAGCGATTCACCAACTATTCCATCGCCAACGGCATCGGCGGCAACCAATTCTACGAACGTGCGTCGTGCCGGCTGCCCGACGGAACGCTGGTCTTCGGCGGCACGCACGGACTGACATTCTTCAATCCGCTCGACGTCCGGCAAAAGCGCCGTGTGCCCTTGCTGTTCGAGACCCTGAAGATCCATAACAAGACGGTCCGTCCCGACAAGGAGGAGTGCATCGACAAACACCTCTCCCGCATCTCCGAAATCCGGTTGAACTCCGATCAGAACACATTCAGCATCTCGTTCGCGGCGCTGGACTACTGCGAACACGAACGCATCGTCTACTCCTACAAGATGGAGAACTACGATGACTTCTGGATCGACGCCAACAACAATCGCGAAGCCTATTACGCCCATCTGCCCGCCGGCCGCTACACATTCCGCGTGCGGACCATGAACGGCGACCGCAACATCGTCGAAGCCGAAAATTCGATCCGCATCCGCATCCATCCCTCGCCGTGGGCTTCGTGGTGGGCGATCTGCCTCTACACGCTTGCGACCTCGATTCTCGTCTGGCTGTTCGTCCGCCAGCGGATCCGAATCCGTGCCGAAAAGGCGGCTTCCCTGCAGGCCCGGATGGAGAAGGAACAGGAGCAGCGGATCAACAAGATGAACATGAGTTTCTTTGCGAACGTCTCGCACGAATTCCGCACGCCCCTGACCATGATCGCCGGCCCCATCGGCCAGCTGTGCAACGATCCCGACATTGCGGGCGGCAACCGGCATCTGCTCCGCATCGTACAGCGCAGCGTCGGCCGGATGCTCGGGCTCGTCAACCAACTGCTGGATTTCAACAAGCTGGAAAACGACACGCTGAAACTCAAAGTGCGGCGCACGGACATCATCGCTTCGCTGCTGCGGCTGACCGACATATTCCGGGTGAATGCTTCCAACAAAGGCATCGTCCTGAATGCCTGCGGACTGGAAGATGCTTTCCTGATGTGGCTCGACGAAGACAAAATGGAGAAAATTTTCGGCAACCTGATGTCCAACGCCCTGAAATTCACGCCGGCCGGAGGTCGCATCGACATCGGCTTCGACGTCGTCGACCGCGATGCGGCGGGCGGACTGTTCGCCCTGACCGACGACGACAAGGGGACGCAATATGTCAAAATATCGGTGGCCAATACGGGACCGGCGATCCCCGCGGAACAAATGGAGCGGATCTTCGAACGCTACTACCAGCTTGCCGACACTCCCGACGGCACCTGCTCTCAGGGAACGGGCATCGGCCTCTATTACGCCCGCAGTCTGACCCGGCTGCATCACGGATACATGCGGGCCGTCGTTCCGCCCGATAACAAGGGAGCGCTGTTCGTTTTCATGCTCCCCATCGACGATGCCGCCTATGCCGCCGAAGAGCGCAGCTGCGAACAGAGTGCCCAGTCGGATGCGTTCCCGTTATCAGACATACAGTCGGACGAAAAATATCCGGCCGCCGAAAATCGCAAGACCGTGCTGGTAGTCGACGATGACACGGAAGTCGCCCACTATCTGCAAACGCTGCTTTCGACCCGTTATCGGGTCGTCTGCCGATTCGATGTCGAGAGCGCCTTCGAGGCCGTGCGCGAAGAGATTCCCGATCTTATACTCAGCGACGTGGTCATGCCGGGCAAGGACGGCTATGAACTGTGCCGCAGGATCAAAACCGACGTACGACTGTGTCATATACCCGTCATCCTCGTTACGGCGCAATTCGCCGTCGAAAGTCAGGTCGAAGGGTTGAATACCGGAGCGAACGCCTACGTTACCAAGCCTTTCGATCCCAATTATCTGTTGGCGCTCATCCGCTCGCAGCTCAAAAACCGGGAGTATGTGCAGAATCTCCTCAATCGGACGACGCAGGCCGACCGCATCGGTGCAGACCTGCTCTCGCCGCAGGACAGCGCCTTCATGTCCGAATTGTACGCCCTGATGGCCAGCGAACTCTCCAATCCCGAACTGGACATCTCCCGTATGACCGAGATGTTGAAGATTTCGCGCACGAAGTTCTATTACAAGGTCAAGGGCCTGACCGGCGAGAATCCCGGTATCTTTTTCCGCACCTACAAACTCAACCGCGCGGCCGAATTGCTCGTCGAAGGGAAATACACGGTCTCCGAAATCGCCGACATTACAGGATTCAGCACTTTGTCCCACTTCTCGAAAAGTTTCAAGAAGCAGTTCGGCGTCGCCCCCAGCGACTACCATAAGAATAAGAAATAGACCTTGCCGCATCCGTTCCGCGGCTTTCCGTGCGTGCGGTCTCCGTCGTTTCGAAGTTTGCGCCCCGACCTCCGGAAGAGGTTTTTCGACGCTTACCCGCCCCTCTGAAAAGACAACGGATAAACGACCAATCCTCGCTCGACTCCTCGAAATACCGCATTCTCCGAAATTCTTCGTATCTTTGGCTTCATCGAAGATAACTTCGTCTCGGCACCCCGTTAAGAACGGGGTTTTATGAATTGACCTTTCGAGTTTCACTTTTCACTCTATTCTTCGTATCTTTGATTTTATCGAAGATACTCCGCCTCGGCACCCCGTTAAGAACGGGGTTTTATGAATTGGCCTTTCGAGTTTCACTTTTCACTCTATTCTTCGTATCTTTGACTTCGTCGAAGATACTCCGCCTCAGCAAAAAAATCGAATAAATTCGTTTTTTTGCTCTCGGCTTATTCGTATCTTTGTCCGACGAAACGAATAACGACATCAATATGGCACTTCAATGCGGCATCGTAGGATTGCCCAACGTAGGTAAATCGACCCTCTTCAACTGCCTGTCGAACGCCAAAGCGCAGGCGGCCAACTTCCCGTTCTGCACCATCGAACCCAACGTGGGCGTCATCACGGTACCCGACGAGCGACTGATCGAACTGGCCGAAATCGACAAACCCAAGCGCGTGGTACCCACGACCATCGAGATCGTGGACATCGCGGGTCTGGTCAAGGGCGCCTCGAAAGGCGAAGGTCTGGGCAACAAATTCTTGGGCAACATCCGCAACACGCACGCCATCATCCACGTGCTGCGCTGCTTCGACAACGGCAACATCACCCACGTGGACGGATCGATCGACCCCGTCCGCGACAAGGGCATCATCGACACGGAGCTGCAGCTCAAGGACCTCGAAACCGTCGAAGGCCGCTTGGCGAAGACGCAGAAACAAGCCACTTCGGGCGGCGACAAGAACGCCAAGCGGCAGGTGGAGCTGCTGCTGCAATACAAGGCGGCACTGGAACAGGGACTCTCGGCCCGCACGGTGCAGCTGGAGAAAGAAGACCGCAAACTGGTGGCCGATCTGAATCTGCTGACCGACAAACCGGTGCTCTACGTCTGCAACGTCGACGAAAAGAGCGCCGCGACGGGCAACGCCTACACCGAGGCGGTGCGGGCGGCCATCGCCGACGAAAAGGCCGAGATGCTCATCATCGCGGCGGCGACCGAGGCCGACATCGCCGAGCTGGAGAGCTACGAGGAGCGGCAGCTCTTTCTGGAAGACCTCGGCCTGCAGGAGTCGGGCGTGGCGCGGCTGATCAAATCGGCCTACAAATTGCTCGATCTCGAAACGTTCTTCACCACGGGAGCCGACGAGACGCGCGCATGGACCTACTCGCGCGGCATGAAAGCGCCGCAGACGGCAGGCATCATCCACACCGATTTCGAAAAAGGATTCATCCGCGCCGAAGTAATCAAATATGCCGACTACGTGTCGCTCGGCTCGGAGAAAGCCTGCCGCGACGCGGGCAAGATCGGCATCGAAGGCAAGGAATACATCGTGCAGGACGGCGACATCATGCACTTCCTGTTCAACGTATAAACGCAAAAACACTACGGAATATGAAAAAGTACATCGTCATCGCTCTGGCTGCCGTCGTCTGCAGCTATGTGCTGGGCCGGGCCTACACCTACAAATACCGGTCGCAGGATACGATCGTCGTAACGGGTCTGGGCGAAACGGAGTTCACCTCCGACCTGATCGTCTGGACCGGAACGCTGACCGCTGAAGCGCAGGACGCAGCGGCGGGTTATGCCCGGATCGAAACGAGCAAAGCCAAAGTCCGGGACTATCTCGCCTCGAAAGGGCTGCCCGAGGAGGCCGTCGTTTTCGAATTCGTGAACGTCGACAAACAATACTCGGCCGTCTACAACGCCAACGGCAACTGGGCCGGCCAGCGCTTCACGGGCTACCAGCTGCGCCAGCGCTTCACGGTGGAATCGTATGAAGTGGAGAAAGTCGAGACCATCTCGCGCGAAATCTCGTCGCTCATCGCTCAGGGCGTCTCGATCGAGGCCTACGCCCCCGACTACTACTATACGGAGCTCGACAAGGTGAAGATGGGACTGATCGAAACCGCCTCGGCCGATGCCCGGACCCGCGCGGAGAAGATCGCCAAGAATGCCGGCACGACGATCGGCAACGTAGCCTCGGCCCGCATGGGCGTCTTCCAGATCACGGGCGCCAATTCCAACGAGGAGTTCTCGGCCGGCGGCTCGTTCAACACCTCGTCGCGCAACAAGAAAGCCCGCATCACCATGCGGATCGAATACAGAATCAAGTAAAATGGAGAGACCAGTAAGAGTACGTTTCGCACCCAGCCCCACGGGGCCGCTGCATATCGGAGGCGTCCGCACGGCGCTCTACAACTACCTGTTCGCCCGGCAGCACGGCGGTAAGATGATCCTGCGCATCGAAGACACCGATTCGCAGCGCTTCGTGCCGGGAGCCGAAGCCTACATCATGGAGTCGCTCGAATGGTGCGGCATCGAAATCGACGAGGGCGTCGGCGCGGGCGGCCCCCATGCGCCCTACCGTCAGAGCGAACGGCGCGAAATCTACCTGAAATACGCGCTGCAGCTCGTCGAGGCGGGCTGGGCCTACTATGCTTTCGACTCGGCCGAGGAGCTCGACGCCCTGCGCAAGGAGGCCGAAGCCCGCGGCGAAGCCTTCGCCTACAACTATGCCGTGCGCGAAAAGCTGGCCACGTCGCTGGCTCTGCCGGCCGAGGAGGTCCGGACGCGCATCGACCGCGGCGACCAATGGGTCATCCGCTTCAAGATGCCCGAAAACGAGACGGTGGAGATGGACGACCTGATCCGCGGCCATGTGGAGGTCAACACCTCGACGCTCGACGACAAGGTGCTCTACAAATCGGCCGACGCACTGCCGACCTACCACCTGGCCAACATCGTCGACGACCACCTGATGGAGATCTCGCACGTGATCCGCGGCGAGGAGTGGCTGCCCTCGCTGCCGCTGCACTACCTATTATATAAGGCGTTCGGCTGGAGCGACACGCAGCCGGCGTTCGCCCACCTGCCGCTGCTCCTGAAACCCACGGGCGGGGGCAAGCTCTCGAAGCGCGACGGCGACAAAATGGGATTTCCGGTCTTCCCCCTCTTCTGGAAATCGCCCGCGACGGGCGAGACGGCCCGCGGCTACCGCGAGGACGGCTACCTGCCCGAAGCGTTCATCAACATGCTGGCCCTGCTGGGCTGGAACCCCGGCACGGAGCAGGAGCTCTTCTCGATGCAGGAGCTGATCGACAACTTCTCGCTGGAGCGCGTCTCGAAATCGGGCGCCCGCTTCCAGCCCGACAAAGCCAAGTGGTTCAACGCCCAATACATGCACCGCAAGAGCGACGCCGAGCTGGCCGCTCTCTACCAGCCCATGCTGCGCGAACACGGCATCGAAGTGTCGGACGAGCTGGCGGGCCGGGCCGCGGGCATCATGAAGGAGCGGGCGAGCTTCATCACCGACCTGTGGGATCTGACGTCGTTCTTCTTCGTGGCGCCGACCCGGTACGAGGAGAAGCAGACCCGCAAATACTGGAAAGGCGACAACCCGCGGATCCTCCGGGAGCTGCGCGACGTGCTGGCGGCGATCGACGACTTCTCGTTAGAGAACACCGAACGCATCGTCCACGCATGGATCGAGCAGAAAGGCTACGGCATGGGGCAGGTGATGAACACGCTGCGTCTGGCGCTCGTGGGCGCCGGCAAAGGCCCCGGCATGTACGACGTAACGGCCTTCATCGGCAAGGAGGAGACGCTGCGCCGCATCGATCATATTCTGGAAACGCTCGACCCCGCGGAATAATGGAGATCGAACAGCACGTCTGGGGCATGACGCCCGAGGGCGAGGCGATCGTACTCTATACGATGCGCAACGCGCAGGGCGCCGAAGTGAAACTGACGAACTACGGGGCGGCGATCGTGGGCATCACGGTACCCGACCGCGAGGGCCGCATGGCCGACGTGGCTTTGGGCTACAAGCATCCGGAGAGCTACTTCCACGACGGAGCCGCAAGCGGCAAGACGGTAGGCCGCGTAGCCAACCGCATCGCCGAGGGCCGCATGACGGTCGAGGGCGAGGAGTACCGCCTCGAAGTGAACAACGGCCCCAACCATCTGCACGGCGGCACGAACAACTTCGCCAACCGGGTGTGGGAAAGCCGCGTGGAGACCAACCGCGTGGTGATGGACCTGCTCTCCGAAGCGGGCGATCAGGGTTACCCGGGCGAGCTGAACGTCGAAGCGATCTTCGACTTCGACGACGACTCTTCGCTGGAGATCACCTATCTGGCCCGCACCGACCGCACCACGCCGGTCAACCTGACCAACCACGTCTACTTCAACCTCTCGGGCGAAGCCAGCGGCTCGGTGCTGGATCACCGGCTGCGCCTCAACAGCAGCCGGGTGGCGGAGATGAACGAACGTCAGATACCCACGGGCCGCCTGCTCGACGCGGCGGGCACGCCGCAGGACTTCCGGGAATTCCGCTCTTTCCGCGCGGGCATCGACTCGGAATTCAACCACATCCGCGACTTCCGCGGCTACGACCACCCGTTCGCCGTGGACGGCTGGCGCCCCGGTATTCTGGGCGAAGTGGGCTGCCTGCGCGATCCGCACTCGGGCCGGCAGGTCGAAGTGCTCTCCTCGCAGCCCTGCGCGATGATCTACACCGGCAACTGGCTCGCGGGCGGATGTCCCGAAACCAAATCGGGCGGCCGCTACGAAGACTACGCCGGCGTGGCGATCGAGTGCCAGAACTTCCCCGACGCCGTCAACCGGCCCGAATTCCCCTCGCCGCTGCTGCGGCCCGGCGAACTCTACTGCCAGAAAATCGTCTTCCGCTTCGGCACTTTCTGAAGGGCAGGACGGAGCCGCGGGCCGAAGGAGTTAGAGTAAAACGGTCCCTAACGGAATCCGCGCCGAAACATCGCGGCGCGGCGAAGCGGCAGGTACTTAGCGTAAAAGCGGCGCTAAGATTGTTTTTTCGGTCGGAATTGCCTAATTTTACATTCGCAACCTGACCAACCGCCCGACCATGTCCGTTCAGACGAACCAATCGCTCTCGGTCGACTGCGCCGTCTTCGGATTCGACGGCCGTTCGCTCCGGGTGCTGCTCATCGAACGTCGCGACTACGATCCCGACACCCACCTCGACCGGCTCAAACTGCCGGGCGCCATGATTCAGCAGAACGAGACGCTGCCGGCCGCCGCCAGCCGCGTGCTGGCCGAAGCGACGGGCCTCAGGGAAATCTACCTCAAACAAATGGAGATCTTCTCCGATCCGGCCCGCGTCGCGGGCGAGGAGCTGGAGTGGATCAACCGCTCGCACGGCATCCGCACCGAACGCGTGGTAACGGTGGGCTACTATGCGCTGGTGAAACTCGACCGCCGCATGATCGCCTATACCACCGAAAAACGGGCCCAGTGGGTCGACGTGGAGTCGATCCAGCGACTGGCGATGGACCACAAGCAGATCCTCTCGGCCGCGCTGACGCACCTGTGCCGCGAGATGCTGCAGTCGCCCGTGGCGTTCGAGCTGCTGCCCCGCAAATTCACGATCCGCGAATTGCAAAACCTCTATGCCGCCGTTCTGGGCATCGAAATCGACAACCGCAACTTCCGCAAGAAGATCCTCGGCTCGGGATTCCTTGCCCCGACCGACGAATGGGAACGGGGCGTGGCCCACAAACCCGCGCGCTACTACACCTTCGACCGTCAGGCCTACAAGCGGGCGCTGAAGGAGAAGCTGCGTCTGGGATTCATCAACAACTGGCGATACTGACAAAAACCAACCATACTGACATGAAAACCTTAGGTATAGACATCGGATCCTCCTCCGTGAAGGTCTCCCTGCTGGATGTGGAGACGGGCGCATGCGTCGCCTCCTCGACCAATCCGTCGCAGGAGATGCCCATCGACGCGCTGCAGTCGGGCTGGGCCGAACAGGACCCCGAAATGTGGTGGCGCTACGCCACGGAGGGAATCCGCAAGATCGCCGCCGACCACCCCATGAGCGACGTGCGGGCGATCGGCATCACCTACCAGATGCACGGACTGGTCTGCGTGGACAAGGAGGGCAAGCCCCTGCGCAAAGCGATCATCTGGTGCGACTCGCGTGCCGTGGAGATCGGCGCCGAAGCGCTGGAGGGCATCGGCCGCGACTTCTGCTTGGAACACGCGCTCAACTCGCCGGGCAACTTCACGGCCTCGAAGCTGGCATGGGTCAAGCGCCACGAACCCGAGCTCTTCGGCCGCATCGACCGCTTCATGCTGCCGGGCGACTACATCGCCTACCGCCTCTCGGGCGAGATCACGACCACCGAGAGCGGACTCTCGGAACAGATCCTGTGGGACTTCAAGGAGGAGCGTCGCGCCGACTTCGTGGCCGACTACTACGGCATTCCCCACGCGATGATTCCCGAAGCCGGCGTCTCGATCGGCATCGGCGGCCGCACCGACGCCCGGACCGAAGCGCTCTTGGGCATTCCGGCCGGCACGCCGATCAGCTACCGCGCGGGCGACCAGCCCAACAACGCCTTCTCGCTCAATGTCATGGAGGCGGGCGAGATCGCCGCAACGGGCGGTACGAGCGGCGTGGTCTACGGCGTGGTCGACACCCCGAAAGCCGACCCCAAGTCGCGCGTCAACACCTTCGTCCACGTCAACCACACGGCAGCCAATCCCCGCTACGGCATCCTGCTCTGCATCAACGGCACGGGCATCCTCAACTCGTGGGTGCGCCGCCACATCGCGCAGCAGACGATCGGCTATGCCGAGATGAACGAACTGGCCGAACAAGCCCCGGCCGGCTGCGACGGACTGCTGATGCTGCCTTTCGGCAACGGCGCCGAGCGCATGCTGGAGAACCGCTGCACGGGCACGACGATCGAGGGCATCGACCTCAACCGCCACACGACGGCCCACCTTTTGCGTGCCGCGCAGGAGGGCATCGCCTACTCGTTCCGCTACGGCATCGACCTCATGCGGGAACTGGGTCTACGGCCCGACGTGATCCGCGCAGGTCGCGCCAACCTCTTCCTATCGCCCCTGTTCCGGCGCACGCTGGCGACGCTGACGGGCGCCCGCATCGAACTCTTCGACACCGACGGAGCACTGGGCGCAGCACGCGGCGCGGCTTTGGGAGCTGGCCTCTACAAATCGCGCGAGGAGGCTTTCGCAGGGCTCCGCCGGCTGGAGACGATCGAACCCGCAGCTGCCGACCGCGAAGCGCTGGAGCGAGGTTACGAAGCGTGGAAAAAGGCGCTGGAAGCACGACTGAAAAATTAAAAATGAAAAATTAAGAATTAAAAATCGGCGGTCGTGCCAAAGGTGCGAGGTGGGCACCGCAAATTCCGCCTCGCAGAAACAATAACAAAAATTACAATCTCAATAAAACAACTCTAAAACACTTACAACTATGGCAAAACAGTATTTCCCCACCGTGGGCAAGATCGCATTCGAGGGCGCTGCCTCGAAGAACCCGATGGCATTCCGCTACTACGAACCCGAGCGCGTCGTCAAGGGCCGCAAGATGAAAGACTGGCTGCGCTTCTCGATGGCATGGTGGCACACCCTCTGCGCCGAGGGCGGCGACCAGTTCGGCGGCGGCACGAAGAAGTTCCCGTGGAACGAAGCCGCAGACCCCATCGAGCGCGCCAAAGCGAAGATGGACGCCGGTTTCGAGTTCATGCAGAAGATGGGCATCGAGTACTACTGCTTCCATGACGTGGACCTCGTGGACGAGGATCCCGATCCCGCCAAGTACGAAGCCAACCTGCGCGAAATCGTGGCTTACGCCAAGCAGAAGCAGGCCGAGACGGGCATCAAGCTGCTGTGGGGTACGGCCAACGTCTTCTCGAACGGCCGCTACATGAACGGTGCCTCGACCAACCCCGATTTCGACACGGCGGCCCGCGCCATGCTGCAGATCAAGAACGCCATCGACGCGACGATCGCGCTGGGCGGCGAGAACTACGTATTCTGGGGCGGCCGCGAGGGCTACATGTCGCTGCTCAACACCGACATGAAGCGCGAAAAGGAGCACATGGCCACCATGCTGACGATGGCCCGCGACTACGCCCGTTCGAAGGGCTTCAAAGGCAACTTCCTGATCGAGCCCAAGCCCATGGAGCCCATGAAGCACCAGTACGACGTCGACACGGAGACGGTCATCGGCTTCCTGCGCGCCCACGGTCTGGACAAGGATTTCAAGGTCAACATCGAGGTCAACCACGCCACGCTCGCGGGCCACACCTTCGAACACGAGCTGCAGTGCGCCGTCGACGCCGGCATGCTGGGTTCGATCGACGCCAACCGCGGCGACTACCAGAACGGCTGGGACACCGACCAGTTCCCGATCGACCTCTACGAAATGGTTCAGGCCATGATGGTGATCGTGCGCGGCGGCGGCCTGCAGGGCGGCGGCACGAACTTCGACGCCAAGACCCGCCGCAACTCGACCGATCCCGAAGATCTCTTCATCGCCCACATCGCTGCGATGGACGTCATGGCCCGCGCGTTGCTGATCGCCGCCGACCTCTTGGAGAACTCGCCCTACGAGAAGATGCTCAAGGAGCGCTACGCCTCCTACGATCAGGGCGAAGGCAAGGCTTTCGAAGAGGGCAAGCTGACCCTCGAGCAGGTCGCCGAGTACGCCCGCAAGCATGAACCCGCCCAGCACAGCGGCAAGCAGGAGCTCTACGAGGCGATCGTGAACATGTACATCTAAGACTCTCCGTCCGGGACGCGGGCCGCACGCCCGTGTCCCGGCGTTTTTTCGAACCTTTTCGCCAAACCTCCGCAAGGCTCCGTTCATGGGTTCCTGCCGAGGCGGAAGAGAGGCGGAAACAAACCTAAAACTTCGACCAAATGACCAATCAAGAACAAGGCAGCCGCCTCTACCTGCTCTCCATCGTGCTGGTAGCGATCATCGGCGGACTGCTCTTCGGCTACGACACCGCCGTGGTATCGGGAGCCGAAAAAGCCCTCGAAAACTTCTTCAGCGACGGTCTGGGCAGCCTCTACACCTCGGGCTGGCACGGATTCACCGCATCGAGCGCCCTGCTGGGCTGCGTGATCGGCGGTGCGATCTCGGGATTGCTGGCTTCGCGCTTCGGCCGCAAACGCTCGCTGCTGATCGCCGCAGCGATGTTCTTCATCTCGGCGCTCGGCTCGTGGTATCCCGAAAGCGGCATCCTACCCTACGGCGAAGCGTCGCAGACGCTGCTCGTGGTCTTCAACCTCTACCGCATTCTGGGCGGCGTGGGCGTAGGACTGGCCTCGGCCGTCTGCCCGATGTACATCGCCGAAATCGCGCCCGCCCGCATCCGCGGCACGCTCGTTTCATGCAACCAGTTCGCCATCATCTTCGGCATGCTGGTGGTCTACTTCGTCAACTACATGATCCGCAACTCGCTGGGCGAGACCTCGGAAGCGATCCAGACGGCGATGAACGCCATCGGCTGGCGCCGCATGTTCGTCAGCGAAGCCTTCCCGGCCGGGCTGTTCGGGCTGCTGGTGCTCTTCATTCCTGAGACACCCCGCTTTCTGGCGCTCCGCGGCTCGGACGACAAAGCCTACTCGATCCTCGCGAAGATCAACGGCGCGACGGAAGCCCGCACGATTCTGGACAACATCAAGGCTACGGTGCACGAGAAGCGCGAACGGCTGTTCTCCTACGGCATCGCCGTGGTGGTGATCGGCGTGCTGCTGTCGTTCTTCCAGCAGGCCGTGGGCATCAACGTGGTGCTCTACTACGCGCCCCGCATCTTCGAAAACATGGGAGCCTCGGGCGACGCCTCGATGATCCAGACCGTGGTGATGGGCGTCGTGAACATCATCTTCACGGTCGTGGCGATCTTCACGGTCGACAAAATGGGCCGCAAACCGCTGCTCATCATCGGCTCCGCAGGCATGATGATCGGCATGATCGCACTGGCGGCGCTCTCGTTCACCGACTCGATCGGCACGGCGGCTCTGGTCTTCATCATCCTCTACACGGCGTCGTTCATGATGTCGTGGGGCCCGATCTGCTGGGTGCTCATCGCCGAGATCTTCCCCAACACCATCCGCTCGCAGGCCGTGGCCATCGCCGTGGCGGCGCAGTGGATCTCGAACTTCCTCGTTTCGGCGACCTTCCCGTCGCTGAGCGCATGGAGCGTCGGCGGCACCTACTGCATCTACGCCCTCATGTCGCTGCTCTCGGCCCTCTTCGTCTGGCGCTGGGTGCCCGAGACCAAAGGCAAGACGCTGGAAGAGATGTCCGACCTGTGGCGCAACCGATAAGCTATCGGCAAGAACCGCAAAACCCCGGATCCTGAGATCCGGGGTTTTCGTTATTCGCGGGAAACAGGCCGCCCGAAGATCAGGCCTCGGCGCCGAACTCCATGAGGTAGGCCTTGATGAAGTCGTCCAGCTCCCCGTCCATGACCGACTCGACGGCCGAGGTCTGACAGCCGGTGCGATGGTCCTTGACGCGGCGGTCGTCGAAGACGTAGGAGCGGATCTGCGAACCCCACTCGATCTTCTTCTTCGAGGCTTCGAGTGCCTGCTGCGTCGCCATGCGTTTGTCCAGCTCGCGCTGGTAGAGCTTCGAGCGCAGGATGCGCATGGCGTTCTCGCGGTTCATGAGCTGCGAGCGGGTCTCCATGTTCTCGATCAGGAACTCCACGGGTTCGCCCGTATCGGCATCTTTGCCGTGGTAGCGCAGGCGCACGGCCGTCTCGACCTTGTTGACGTTCTGCCCGCCGGCACCCGACGAGCGGAACGTGTCCCACTCGATGTCGGAGGGGTTGATCGTGATCTCGATCGTGTCGTCGACGGCCGGCGAGACGAATACCGACGCGAAAGTCGTCTGCCGCTTGTTGTTGGCATTGAAAGGCGAGAGGCGCACCATGCGGTGGACGCCGTTTTCGCTCTTAAGATAGCCGTAGGCATACTCGCCCTCGAACTCCAGCGTGCACGACTTGACACCCACTTCGTCGCCCGCCTGATAGTCGAGCACCTTGACCTTGTAGCCGTGGGCCTCGCCCCAGCGGGTGTACATGCGCAGCAGCATCGAGGCCCAGTCGAGCGCCTCGGTGCCGCCGGCTCCGGCGTTGATGTCGAGAATGGCGCCCAGCTTGTCCTCGTCGCGGCGCAGCATGTTGCGCATCTCCAGTTTCTCGATGCGCTCCAGCGTGCGGGCGTAGTGTTCGTCGAGCTCGGCTTCGCTGACGACCCCCTCCTTGACGAAATCAGGCATCAGCTCCAGATCCTCGACATCCTTGCGCACGGCGTCGTAATCCTCGACCCACGCCTTGATGCCGGCGACCTTACGCAGCTGCTCGCGCGCCGCGGCGGGATCGTTCCAGAAATCGGGTTCCTGCGTCTTCTCCTCCTCGTTGCGCAGGTCGATGCGCTTCTGCTCGATGTCGAGACAGCGCTCCAACGCCCCGCGACGGGACTCCAGTTCTTTGATCTGTTCGGCAAGTATCATGGCTGCAAATTCAAATCGAGTTTCCGGGCTGCGAAACGAAGAATCAGATCCGCCGTGCCCTCGATCCCCAGCACCGACGTATTGACGCAGAGGTCGTACGACGCGGCGGCGCCCCACCTCCGCAAGCTGTAATAATCGTAGTAGGCGGCCCGGCGGGCATCGCCCCGCTCCATCGTCTGCCGCGCCTCGGCCTCGGAACAACCCGTGCGGGCGCAAATGCGGGCCGCACGATCCTCCTCGTCGGCCGTGATGAAGACGCCGAGCCGGCGCGGATGATCGCGCAGGATGTAGTCGGCGCACCGGCCGACGAACAAGGCCGATTCGCGGCCCGCGATGTCGCGGATCACGTCGCTCTGGATCTTGAACAGCGCATCGCCCGAGAGGACGCTGCCGGCGGCGCCGTCGCCCCCGAAAAAGGGGGCGCGCAGATAGCCCAGCAGCGTAGCCAGCCGGTTATGGGCCTGCCGCTCGTCGGCCTCTTCGAAAATTTCGGGACAGAGCCCGCTCTCTTTGGCCGCCAGATTGATGAGCTCCTTGTCGTAGAGCTTCACGCCCAGACGTCGTGCCAGCGCTTCGCCGACCGACTTGCCGCCGCTTCCTATCTGGCGGCCGATATTGATGACGAATCTATTTTCCATCGTGCGGATCGTTCAAAGGTCGGGGAGTCGCCGTCATGCCCCGGAACTTGCGCAGCTGCGCCGTCAGCATGAAAAAGGTAACGACGGCCGCCAGCAGGTCCGAAAGCGGCATGGCGCACCACACGCCCCAGCTGCCGCTCCACGAAGTCGACGTTTCGAAAAAGCCGGGCAGGAACAGGAGGCCCGGCACCAGAAAGAGCAGCTGCCGCGACAAGGAGAGGAAGACCGCCTTGCCGGCCATGCCGATGCTCTGGAAGAAGTTGGTGGCGACCATCTGGAATCCGATGATCGGGAAGAAAGCGAAGACGAGCCGCATGCCCGTGGCCGCCAGTCCGATCAGCTCGGCATCCTTCGTGAAGAGCGACGCGGCCAGCCGGGGCGCCAGCTCGCCGATCAGAAAGCCGCAGGTCGTTACGCAGGTGGCGCCCAGAATCGTAAGCCGCAGCACGCGCAGCACACGGTCGTACTGCCGGGCCCCGAAGTTGTAGCCGGCGATGGGCTGCATGCCCTGATTGACGCCCATGACGATCATCACGAAGAAGAAACCCAGCCGGTTGACGATGCCGTAGGCACCGATCATCAGGTCGCCGCCGTAACGCTGCAATCCCTTGTTGATCAGGATGACGATGAAGCAGGCCGCGAGGTTCATCAGAAAAGGCGACATGCCGATGGCCACGATATCGCGCACGATGCGCCCCTTGAGCCGGTAGATGCCGCGGCGGAAGTGCAATAGCTCGCTCCGGTCGGAGAGGATGCGGAACTGCCACGCCAGCGAGACGACCTGCGCCAGCACCGTGGCGATGGCGGCGCCGCGGATGCCCCAGCCGAAACCGTAGATGAACAGGGCGTCGAGCGCCGTGTTGATGACCACGGTGTTGATCGTCGCGTACATCGACTTGCGGGGATGCCCCGAAGCGCGCAGCACGGAGTTCAAGCCCAAGTACATGTGGGTTACGACGTTGCCCGCGAGGATGATGGTCATGTACTCGTGGGCATACCCCACCGTGGCCGCGCTGCCGCCGAAGAAGTAGAGGATCGGGTCGAGAAAGGCGAGCGCCACGGCGGCGAACGCCACGCCGATGATGGCATTGAGCACCACCACGTTGCCCAAGACGCGCTGCGCCGTCTCGTAGTCGCGCTGTCCCAGTCGCATCGAGATGAGCGTCGCGGCGCCCACGCCCACCAGCGAACCGAACGCCGCGGCGAGGTTCATCAGCGGGAAGGTCAGCGCCAGACCCGAAATGGCCAGCGGCCCGACCTGCTGCCCGATGAAGATACTGTCGACCATGTTGTAGAGCGACGAGGCGGTCATGGCGATGATCGCCGGCACGGCATACTGTACCAGCAATTTGCGGATCCGCTCGGTTCCCAACTCGGTGGCCGATGATTTCAGTTCAGACACTTATATGATAATTAAAAATTCACAATTCATAATTCACAATTATTTGCCGGACGAAATTGTGAATTATGAATTCTTAATTGTGAATTGGTTTTATTCCAGCTCCCAGTCGCTGCCGTCCTTGCGGTCCTTGACGCGGATGCCGGCCGCGGCCAGTCCGTCGCGGATACGGTCCGAGGCGGCCCAGTCTTTGGCGGCCCGCGCCTGCAGGCGCTCGGCGAGCAGCATCTCCACGAGCGGCGTTACATAGTCGCGACCCGAAGCGGCCCCGGCGGATTTTTCGTCGCGCAGTCCGAGGATATCGAACGCATAGCGCCGGACGGTAGCTTTCAGCGTCTCCAGATCGGCGGCCGAAATGCTCTGCGCGCCGTCGACGATTTGGTTGACGATGCGCACCCAGTCGAAAAGGGCCGAGATGACCATCGGCGAATTGAGATCGTCGTCCATCGCCGCACGGCATCGCTTCTCCAGCTCCGAGGGATCGACCGTCGACGCAGCCGCAGGCTTGATCTTGTCCAGCGCCTCGATGCCCTTCATCAGGCGGTCGAGTCCCTTTTCGGCGGCCTGCAGCGCCTCGTTCGAGAAATCGAGCGTCGAACGGTAGTGGGCCTGCAGAACGAAGAAACGGATCGTCATGGGCGAATAGGCTTGCGCCAGCAGCTTGTGGCTGCCCGTGAAGAGCTCTTCCAGCGTGATGAAGTTGCCCAGCGACTTGCCCATCTTCTGCCCGTTGATCGTAATCATGTTGTTGTGTACCCAATAGCGTGCCGAATCGTGGCCGAGGGCCGCCGTCGACTGGGCGATTTCGCATTCGTGGTGCGGGAACATCAGGTCCATGCCGCCGCCGTGGATGTCGAAGCGTTCGCCCAGGTAGCGGGTCGACATGGCCGAGCACTCCATGTGCCAGCCGGGAAATCCGTCGCTCCACGGCGAGGGCCACCGCATGATATGCTCGGGCGAGGCCTTCTTCCAGAGGGCGAAGTCGTAGGAGCGGCGTTTGTCGCTCTGGCCGTCCAGCTCGCGCGTGTTGGCTACGATGTCGTCCAAGTTGCGACCCGAAAGACGGCCGTAGTCGTATTCGGCGTTGTATTTCTCGACGTCGAAATAGACCGAACCGTTCGAGACGTAGGCATAACCCGCATCCAGAATGCGCTGCACGAAGGCGATCTGCTCGATGATGTGGCCCGAGGCGTGCGGCTCGATCGAGGGACTCTCGACGCCCAGCGCCTCCATCGCCCGATGATAACGCTCCGTGTAGTAGTGCGCCACCTCCATCGGTTCGAGCTGTTCGAGCCGCGCCTTCTTGGCGATCTTGTCCTCGCCCTCGTCGGCGTCGTGCTCCAAGTGGCCCACGTCGGTGATGTTGCGTACGTAGCGGACCTTGTAGCCCGCAGCCTTGAGGTAGCGGAACAGCAGGTCGAACGTTACGGCCGGCCGGGCGTGCCCCAAATGGGGATCGCCGTAGACCGTCGGGCCGCAGACATAGAGGCCGACCCGGCCCGAAACCAGCGGTTCGAACTTCTCCTTGCGCCGCGAGAGGGTATTGTAAAGCGTCAGTGTCGATTCCATAATACGGGAAATTTACCGCAAAAATAACAAATTTCCGCCAAATTCGCCGGCATCCGCCGGCAAACGATGCGAAATTCGCCCGCCTCCGCGCAAAATAAACCTTGTTATTCCCCGTTAAATGATTACTTTTGCAGACGCGGAACGAAATAAACGGAATCAACCATATGGATCTTTTCAAACGCTGGAACAACCTCGTCGGCTGGGCGGTCTTCGCCGTGGCGGCCGTCGTCTACCTCCTCACGATGGAGCCCGTGTCGAGTCTCTGGGACTGCTCGGAGTTCATCGCCACTAGCTACAAGCTCGAAGTGGGCCACCCGCCCGGAGCCCCGCTCTTCATGATGCTGGCGCGGCTGGCCACCCTCTTCGCGATGGGCAATCCCGACTACGTGGGCATGGCCGTCAACGCCATGAACTCCTTCGCCAGCGCCTTCTGCATCCTCTTCCTCTTCTGGACGATCACCCACTTGGGGCGCCGCCTCGTCATGCGCGACGGCCATGAGCTTACCCCGGCCGGCATCTGGGCCGTGCTGGGCGCCGGAGCCGTCGGAGCGCTGGCCTACACCTTCACCGACACTTTCTGGTTCTCGGCCATCGAGGGCGAGGTCTACGCCCTCTCCTCGATGTTCACGGCACTGGTCGTGTGGCTGATGCTCAAATGGGAGGAGGAGGCCGACCAGCCCCGTGCCGCGCGGTGGATCGTGCTGATCGCCTATCTGATGGGTCTCTCGATCGGCGTGCATATCCTCAACCTGCTGACCATCCCCGCACTGGTCTTCATCTACTACTTCCGCACCACGCAGAAAGCGACGCTGCGGGGCATCGTGCTGGCCACGCTGGCTGCCGGAGCCATTCTGCTGGTCATCAACGGCATCATCATCCCCTATACGGTCTATGTCGGAGCCCAGTTCGACCTCTTCTTCGTCAATACGCTGGGGCTGCCCGTCAACAGCGGCATGGTCCTCTTCGCACTGGCCCTGATCGGAGGGCTGGGCTGGGCCTCGTGGGAGACGCACAAGCGCGGCAAGGCGCTTTGGAACACCATCCTGCTCTCGCTGACGATGATTCTGGTCGGCTTCTCGTCCTACGCGTCGGTAACGATCCGCGCCGCGGCCAACCCGCCGATGAACTCCAACAAGCCCGACAATCCGCACGCGCTGCTCTCGATGCTCAACCGCGACCAGTACGGCGACCGTCCCCTGCTCTACGGAGCCTACTACTCGGCCCCTCCCGTCGACTACAAGGAGAAGCACTTCCACTATCTCGACGAAGACGGCAAGTACAAACCCGCCTCCGTCATCACGGGCTACGTCTACGCTCCCGAGTTCATGCACCTGTTCCCCCGCATGTGGAACCGCAAGGGCGAGAACGACTACAAGCAGTGGGCCGCCTACCGCACCAAGACCGAGTACGTGCGCGACGACAACGGCGAGCTGGTGCGCGACGCCGCAGGACGCCCCCTGCAGCAGGAGGTGCTCGACTTCGGCCGCCGCCGCACCTACGACGACGGCTACGAGACGCGCAGCGTCGTCGAACCCACCTTCGGCGAGAACCTCAACTACTTCTTCAACTACCAGCTCTCCTACATGTACTGGCGCTACTTCCTCTGGAATTTCGTCGGTCGGCAGAGCGACATCCAACCCACCTCGACCACCATCACCGACGGCAACTGGCTCTCGGGCATCCGCTTCATCGACGAGGCATTCCTCGGGCCTCAGGAGAACCTGCCGCGCGAAATCGCCGAAAACCGCGGACGCAACACCTACTATTTCCTGCCGTTCATTCTGGGGTTGATCGGCCTCGTCTACCAGCTCAACCGCGACCAGCGCAACTTCTCGATCGTCATGTGGCTCTTCATCATGACGGGCATCGCGCTGGTGGTCTACTTCAACTCCTCGCCCGCCGAACCCCGCGAACGGGACTACGTATATGCCGGTTCGTTCTACGCCTTCTCGATCTGGATCGGGCTGGGCGTGCTGGCGCTGCGCGACCTGATCGCCCGGCTGACCCGCCGCAACGGCGTAGCGACGGCGGCCGTCGCCACCCTCGTCTGCATGGGCGTACCCGCGATCCTCGCCGCCCAGAACTGGGACGACCACGACCGCTCGGGCCGCTACATGGCCCGCGATATCGGCTGGAACTACCTCATGTCGACGCTCCCCAACAGCATCATCCTCAACTACGGCGACAACGACACCTTCCCCCTGTGGAACAATCAGGAGGTCTACGGCGTGCGGCCCGACGTGCGGATCATGAACACCTCCTATCTGGGCGGCGAATGGTACGTCGACGAGATGAAGACCCGGGCCAACGAAGCCGCCGGCGTTCCCTTCTCGCTGCCCAAGCGCAAATACACCTATACCAACGACTGGGTGCCGGTCAACAACCGCATCGACCGGCCCGTGGAGATCGGGCAGGTCATCGACTTCATCCTCAGCGACGACCCCCGCACCAAGCTCATGCTCGAAGACGGCACGACGACCGACTACATCCCCACCAAGCGGATCGCCCTGCCCGTCGACAAGGAGAACGCCCTGGCCTCGGGCATCGTGGCCGAGAAAGACCGCGATCGGATGGTCGACACGGTCTACATCGAGCTGCGCAAAGGCGCGATCGACAAGAGCCAGCTGATGATCCTCGACATGCTGGCCCACTTCGACTGGAAGCGTCCGATCTACATGACCCAGATCTACATCTTTCAGGATCTCGGTCTGATGGAGTACCTCCAGTTCGACGGCTACGCCTACCGTTTCGTACCGATCCGCACCCCGATACAGGACGTGCGGGAGATCGGACGCATCGACCCCGATTATGCGGCGCCGCTCCTCAGAGATACCTTCCGCTACGGCAATCTGGCCGATCCGCACGTCTACGTCGACCATTTCCTCCAGTACAACCTTTCCGCATCGCGGGCACGCGACGCTTTCGCCCGGGTAGCCAAAGAGCTGCTGCGGCAGAATCGCCCCGAGGAGGCGGTCGAACTGCTCGACCTCGGACTGCAGCGGCTGCCGACCCGTCAGATCCGCTTCACGGACACCAATACCTATCCGTTCCTCGAAGCCTACTACGCCGCTTCGGCGATGGGCGTGGCCGATGCCGCCGAAAAGGGCGACGCGCTGCTGAGGGAATACGCCCGGACGCTGATCGAATACATCGAATACTACCTGCAGTTCGAGGGTGTGCACGGCGACATGGTGGCCGATCTGGTCGACACCAAACTCGAAGAGCTGGGCGACCTCTACTATCTGGCTTCCTACGCCGGACGCCGCGAGATCACGGCCGAGCTGAACGACTACTACCGCACGCTGGGCGTCTCGGAAGAGAGTCTGATCGATGTGGGCGACAAGCCCGGAAGCTCCGATTCGGTTCGGATCGAAGAATAGCGATCCTGCAAGGCGCCGGTTCCGACCGGCGCTTTTTTTTCAAGGGGGGGGGTGCTGCTGCTGCGGAGTTTCGAACGGCAGGCGTGTCCCTACAGCTCGGTATAGACGCCACCGTGCGTCTGTGCCGCGGTGATCTCCCGCACCAGATAGTGCAGGTAGATTTCGAGGTTGGTATAACGTCCTCGCGGATCGAGCGTCTTTTCGTTGGCGTCGGCAGGATTCTCGCGGTCCAGCCCGAAGAGCTCTTCGTAGCAGTCGGGAATGCCGTCGCCGTCGCTATCCCGGACGCGCGACAACTCCTCCGGCGTCGCTGTCAGAGCAGGCCAGCCGCCCACGTCGGCCGGCGAGTCGACAAGCCCGTTGCGCGAGCCGTTCGACCCCTGCATGACGGCCGCCATGCCGCCTCTTAGGTCGCTTATGACCCGGCTGTCCGCCGCATCGCGACGCCCGCCCGCGCAGGCTCCCGCGCAGAGACAGAGCACCTCCGACAACTGCGACGCGTCGTGCGTGGTAACGAAGCTGCTCCGACCGTCCGGGCGGATCGGCAGGGGCACTGCGAGGAACGTCGCCTCGGGCTTCTTCAGGGAGAGGGTATTTTCGTTGAGCGGAAAGCCCCTCGCATTGTCGTCGGAAACCGCAGCGCCGAGCATCGGATCGCCGACCGAGGTATCGAGCAGGTTGCTGCAGTCGCCATAATAAATGTCCGCAGCCCCGTAGTCGTAGTCGATGCCTCCGGCCGTGCGGATGCCGTCCACCCGATAGAAAAAGGCCCGGCGGCAGGCGGCATCGGGAATCTCCTCTCCGTCGGAGGCATACTTCGATCCGGCGCCCCCGACCGATGCAGGGCCCCATTTGTAAAGATTGCCTGCGAAATTGATTTTCAGACCCTCGCCGCCGGAAGCGGGAGCATCGCAGAAATTGTAGACGAGGTTGTTCCGATAATCGACGCAACGCTCCGAAACCGGAAATCGCGGATTCGCATCGGGCCCCACATAAGCGTCCGGGCCGTCGAACCTCGGGTTCCGGGAGTCGTGGTGAGCGAGGATGTTGTGGTGGAAGGATGCCGGCGCACCGCCCCAGATTCCGCCGTATCCGTGCGAACCTTTGCCGTGTTTGCCGTTACGCAGGGATTCGTACATCATGCACCATT
>JAMPGH010000001.1:290245-294977 GCA_023664045.1 Alistipes senegalensis
TGCCGGGTCGATGAGCTGCCCTTCGAGTGCGCGCACGACGGCGCTGTCGGGCGCAGCGCCGACGAGGGTGTCGCCGGGTCGGAACGAACCGGCACGCAGAGGAGCGGCGGAGCCGACGAACGCCCCGGCGAAGAGGAGGACGGCGGCAGCCGAGAAGAGATATTTTATTCTTGAATCGATCAAAATGTCAAAAAAAACAGTAACTTTGCCGACAAGTCGGCAAAACCGCCCGGATCGGAGCCGGGGTCGCACCCGCGCCGTTTTCCGTGCGCGGCAAAGATACGAAAAGTCGAGCGCAGAAGCAAGCGTTAGCTTGATTATGCCGAGACGGAGTATCTTCGGCGCAGCCAAAGGTTCGAAAAAAAGTCGAGCGCAGAAGCAAGCGTTAGCTTGATTATGCCGAGACGGAGTATCTTCGGCGCAGCCGAAAATGCAAAAAATAAGATAAAAAATTGGACGGGGAGAAGTGAAAGCCGTCCCGATTTGCGGCCGGATCCGTTGCTCCGGGGGACAACCGCAGAGCAGCCGAATCGGATGACGCTTTCACGGAAAACACCTTGTCCGGTACGAGAGAAAAACATGCGCGCTGGGATTTTGGGGATATGGCTGGTCGCCCTTGCGGCCTTTTCGATCGACGCGGCTGCCGCCGGGGAGACCGCCTACGGCGTGCAGGTCGTGGTGATCGATGCGGGCCACGGCGGCGACGACCCCGGTGCGCACTACTCCGGAACCACGGAGAAAGCCCTCACCCTGAAGGTGGCGCTCAAACTGGGCAAACTGATCGAAGAGGGGATGCCGGGTGTCCGGGTGGTTTACACGCGCAAGACCGACAAGGCGCTGGCCTCGACGAAGATCGCCGACCTGCAGGCCCGGGCCGACATCGCCAACAAGGCGGGCGGCGACCTCTTCATCTCGATCCATGTCAATGCGGCCAAAGAGACCTCGGCCCGCGGCGTCGAGACGCTGGTCATGGGCGAGAGCAGCAAGGAGCAGCGCTACAACGAAGACGCCCTCTACGAAAACAACCGCGACGACCTGATCGACATGTCGGACGAACGGACCGCGGCTATCGTGCGGGCCTATATTCAGAACCTGCAGTTCACCTACGGCCAGTACAGCATGGCCATCGCCCGCTGCATCCAGAACCACTACGCCAAGACGGGCCGCCGGGTGCGCAAGATCAAACCCCAGCTGCTGCGCGTGCTTTATGCCACGGACATGCCGGGCGTGCTGACCGAGATCGGATTCCTCTCCAATCCGCAGGAAGCCGCCTACCTCAAGTCGGAAAAGGGGCAGGACGAGATAGCACGCTCTTTGTTCAACGCCGTGAAGGATTATTCGACCTACCTGCTGGAGATGCGCCGCACGGAGGAACCGCCCGAACCGGCGGCGGAGAAACCCGCCCCGGCGCCTTCGGGACCTGCGGCGCCGGCAGTGCCTGCGACGGCCGCCCCCGTCAAGAAACAGGGCGTGCATTTCGCGATTCAGGTGCTGTCGAGCCGCAACAAAGTGTCGCCCGACTCCCCGGAGTTCAAGACTTACCGCGGCAAGGTCCGCGAATACACGGCCGACGGAGCGGCTTTCCGCTACAAATACTGCGTCTATCCGAGCGACAGCAAGGCGGAGGCGCAAGGCCATGTGGCCGAAGTGCGCAAGACATTCCCGGAGGCGTTCGTCGTACGCTGCCGGGGCGACAAGATAACGAAATAACGAACCTCAGGATATGAAAAGAGAAGCGAAAATCGGATTGTTCGCCGTGGCGATGATCTGTGCGGCATGGGCCGGAATCCGGTTTCTGAAGGGTTTCGACATCTTCGGCCGCAATGTGGAGTATTACGCGGTCTACGATCAGGTGAGCGGCGTGCAGTCCGCCTCGCCGATCATGGTCAAGGGCGTGAAGATCGGTACCGTGTCGGCCATCGAGTTCGACCCGGCGCGCAGCGACCAGGTGGTGCTGCAACTGACCGTCAAACGCGGGTACCGCATCCCGACCGACTCCGAAGCCAAGATCGTGAGCAACGGCCTGATGGGCTCCAAAGCCATCGAAATCGCTTTCGGCGAGGCGCCGACCTATTTCGAGAAAGGCGATACGATCCGTTCGGGCCGCGACCGCGACCTGATGGACATGGCCGGTTCGGAGCTCGATTTCGTGAAACAGAAGATCTCGCAGGTAACGACCGACCTGTCGCGCACGCTCAACGACCTGAGCCGTCTGCTGGAAGACAACGAGGCGAACATCGCCGGGACGCTCGGCAATCTGAACGACCTGACGGGCAACCTGAACGACGTGGTGGCCTCCGAACGGCAGAACCTCAAGCGGACGCTGGACAATCTGGCCGACTTCTCCGGAGCCCTCGGATCCAATGCCGGGCGGATCGACAGCATCGTCGGCTCGCTGAACCGGGTGGCCGCGACGCTCGACGAAGAAGCCTTCGCACGCAAACTGACCCGGACCGTCTCCTCGCTCGACGACCTGATGCGGAAGATCGACGGCGGCGACGGCACGCTGGGCAAGCTGATGAACGATCCGGCTCTCTACGACTCGCTGACGATGGCCTCGGGCAACCTTTCGTCGCTGCTGGCCGACCTGAAGGCCTACCCTGCGCGCTATGTCCACCTCTCGCTCTTCGGACGCGATCCCGAGAAGATGAAGGAACGGGCCGAGCGCCGGGCTGCGAAAGCCGAAGAGAAGGCGCGGCGCGACTCGCTCAAGGCTGCCGAAAAGGCGGAATAGGCGATGATCTATCCTCCGACATTCGAGCAGAAGATCGGCTTCGACCGCCTGCGCGGGCAGGTCGAGGCCCTCTGCACCATGCGCGCCTCCCGCGAGCTGCTGGCAGCCGAGGGTTTCACGACCTCGGCGCCGGAGATCGAGCGGCGTCTCTCGTTGGCCGACGAGATGCGCGTGTTGCTGGAGATGGAGTACGACTTCCCGGGCGGCGACTATCCCGATACGGACCATATCGTAGCCAAGCTGCGTGTCGAGGGGACGTTCCTCGATGTGGCGGAGACGGCGACGCTGCGTCGGGCGCTGGCCACGGCGGGCGAGGTGGCGGAGTTCATCGGGAATCGCGAACGCGACTACCCGGCGCTCCATGCCCGCACGCGGGGCGTGGAGCCGTTCCCGGAAATCGTGCGGCGCATAGACGGCATCGTCGACCGCTTCGGCGAGGTGAAAGATACGGCGTCGCCCGCGCTGGCGGAGATCCGGCGGGCGATCCGCGAACGCGAGGGGCAGGCGGCCAAGCGGCTGCAGCAGGTGCTCGCGGCAGCCAAGAGCGCGGGCATCGTGGAGGCCGATGCGCAGCTGTCGGTGCGCGACGGCAAGACGGTGATCCCCGTCTCGGCGGCCAACAAACGCAAACTCAACGGCTTCATACACGACGAATCGGCCACGGGCCGCACGTTCTATGTCGAACCGGTGGAGGTGGTGGAGCTCAACAACGAACTTCGCGAACTGGAGTATGCCGAGCGGTGCGAAATCGTGCGCATCCTTACGGAGTTCACCGACGGGATACGTCCCGACGCCGAGCTGATCGCCGCGACGGGCGACTATCTGGCCGAGGTGGACATGCTGCGCGCCAAAGGGCGCTGGGCCTCGGAGAACGGTTGCGCGAAGCCGATCCTGTCGACCGACGACCGGCTGGTGCTCAAAGAAGCCCGCCACCCGCTGCTGCAACAGACCCTGCGGACGCAAGGCCGCGAGATCGTGCCCCTGACCCTGCAGCTCGACCGGCGCAAGCGCATTCTGGTGATCTCGGGTCCCAATGCCGGCGGCAAGTCGGTGTGTCTGAAGACGACGGGCATCGTGCAATACATGTTCCAGTGCGGATTCCCGGTGCCGGCGTCGGCCGTCTCGGAGCTGCCGGTATTCCGCTCGATCTTCATCGACATCGGCGACGAGCAGTCGATAGACAACGACCTGTCGACCTACTCGTCGCATCTTGTGAACATGAAGAATATGCTGGCGGGGGCGTCGGACCGCACGCTGGTGCTCATCGACGAGTTCGGCTCGGGAACGGAGCCCACGATCGGCGGAGCGATTGCCGAGGCGATTCTGGAGCGCCTCTTGGAGCGGGGAAGCTACGGCGTCATCACGACCCACTACGCCAACATCAAATATTATGCTGCGAGCGCCGAAGGCATCGCCAACGGAGCGATGATGTTCGACGTGCAGCGCATCCGGCCGCTGTTCCGGCTCGAAACGGGCAAGCCCGGCAGCTCGTTCGCCGTGGAGATCGCCCGCAAGATCGGACTGCCCGAAGAGATCATCCGTGCGGCGTCGGAAAAAGCGGGCTCGGAACATATCAATTTGGAGAAACAACTGCGCGAAATAGCCCGCGACAAACACTACTGGGAACAGAAGCGCGACCGCATTCGCCTGACTGACCGCAAAGTGGAGGAGCTGGAACAGAGCTATGCCGAGCAACTGACGAAGATCCGGGCCGAGCGTCAGGAGATTCTCCGCAAGGCGAAGCAGGAGGCGCAGGCGCTGATCGCCGAAGCGAACCGGCAGATCGAAAACACGATCCGCACGATCCGCGAAGCGCAGGCCGAGAAAGAGATGACGCGGCTGGCCCGCAAGGAACTGGACGACTTCCGGGTCGAGGCCGAGCGGACCGATGCGGCGGAGCGCGACGCCGAAGTGGCGCGCGAGATCGAACGCATAGAACGCCGCCGCCAGCGCCGGGCCGAACGCCGGGCGCAGCAGCTGGCGGCCTACGAAAACCAG
>JAMPGH010000001.1:295077-342528 GCA_023664045.1 Alistipes senegalensis
GGAGCGCGGAGGCCGCGGCCCCCGAGCCGCCGCAGCGGCGCGAAGCGGAGGTGGGCTCGAAAGTCCGCATGAAGGGGCAGGAGATGGTGGGCGAGGTGCGCTCGCTGAAGGGCCGCAAGGTGCAGGTGGCCTTCGGACAGATCCTGACGACCGTGGACCGCGAGCAACTGACGGTGGTCTCGAACAACGAATACCGCGAAGCGACGCGCCCGACGACGGCGCGGACGGTGGTGTCGGCGGATATTTCGGCCCGCAAACTTGCGTTCCGCGACCGCATCGACGTACGGGGCATGCGCGCCGCGGAGGCGCTGGACGCCGTGCAACAATTCATCGACGACGCCCTGATGGTGGGTGTGGGGACGGTAACGATCCTCCACGGCAAAGGAACCGGAGCCCTCAAGGAAGAGATTCGCCGCTATCTTCGCACCGTACCCGAAGTGGAGTCGGCCGTGGACGAACATGCCGACCGCGGGGGAGCGGGGATTACGATCGTAACGTTGTCGTAGGCGTGGCTTTGCCGTGATAGCGGGCGCATTTCCGCCCCGCGAAGAGCGGGGTTTTAGGGGCTGCGCGACGCCGGCTGCGAGAGGGGGGGGATTGAAGATCGATGCGGACGGGCGGATTCTTCACTGCGTTCAGAATGACAGAGGGAAATGTTCGGAATGATACTCTATATTTATATGCGGCTTATATATGCGGCAGCCGGATAATTTATATGCGGCAGCCGGATTTTTGCTCTCGATCGGAAGATAATTTTTAATTCTTAATTTTTCATTTTTCATTGAAAGCCAATCCTTTCACCCTGAGAAGATGGAATACAGACTTTCGCAAATAGCCGCCATCTGCGGCGGAAAGCACCGGGGCGCCGATCCCGAGGTGCGCTCGGTAGTTACCGACAGCCGCTCGCTCACGTGCGAAATGGGCAGCAGCCCGATGTTCGTGGCCCTGCGCGGCGCCAACCACGACTCGCACCGCTTCGTGGAGGAGATGTACGACCGCGGCGTACGCGCCTTTCTGGTCGAACGCGACGTCCAGCTGCCGGCCGACTGCGGCTATGTGGTGGCGGAGCATGCGATCGGGGCCCTGCAGTCGCTGGCGGCCTATCACCGGGCGCGCTTCAAGGGCACGGTGGTGGGCATCACGGGCTCGAACGGCAAGACGGTCATCAAGGAGTGGATCGCCGAAGAACTGCCCGCGGGCATGAAGTTCTACCGCTCGCCCAAGAGTTACAATTCGCAGTTGGGAGTGCCCCTCTCGGTGCTGATGCTCGAAGGCGACGAGGAGCTGGCGATCTTCGAAGCCGGGATTTCGGAGCCGGGCGAAATGGAGCGGCTGGAGCGCATCATCCGCCCCGATGTGGCGATCTTCACCTCGATCGGCGACGCCCATCAGGAACATTTCCTCAATCTGGAACAGAAGTGCGACGAAAAGATGATTCTGGCGCGCAGTGCGACGAAGATCATATACCATAGCTATTATGAACCGCTGGGGCGGCTGGTGGCGGCGCGCTATGCCGACCGCAAGCCCCTCGACGCGGCGACGATGCCCGAGGTCTCCGAAGCGGTGATCGGCAATGCGGCGTCGCGGCGCAACGCGCAGATCGTCGAGGCGTTCTGTGCGGCGATGGGCTACGGAGCCCCGGCCTTCTCGGCGGCGCCCCATGTGGCGATGCGTCTGGAAGTGAAGGACGGCATCAACGACTCGATCCTTATCAACGACGCCTACAATCTGGATCTCAACTCGCTGGCGCTGGCCCTCGACTACCTGCACACGGTGGCGCTCGGCCGGCGGCGGACGCTCGTGCTGTCGGACATCGCGCAGAGCGGCCTCTCGGACGAGGAACTTTATGCCCGGGTGGCGGGCATGGCGGCCCGGGCGGGCGTAGACTTTCTGGTGGGCATCGGGCCCAAGCTGAAACGCCATGCGTCGCTGTTCGAGTGCGGGAAAGAGTTCTACGCCTCGGTCGACGAGTGCATCGGACGGCTGAGCCGCGAAGCGGTGGCCGGGCGAGCCGTGCTGCTGAAAGGCGCGCGCGACTACCGTTTCGAGAAGCTGGCCCATGCGCTGGCGCGGCAGAGCCACACCACGGTGCTGGAGGTCGACCTCGACGCGATGACCCGCAATCTCAACGTTTTCCGCTCGAAGCTCCGCCGCGGGACGCGGCTGGTGGCGATGGTCAAGGCCGGGTCGTACGGTGCGGGCGACTTCGAAGTGGCGCAGCTGCTGCAACATCAGGGGGTGGACTACCTGGCCGTGGCGTTCGCCGACGAAGGGGTGCTGCTGCGCGAGCGTGGCATCACGATGCCGATCGTGGTGCTCAACGCCGATGCCGACAGTTTCGATCAGATGATCGCCGACCGGCTGGAGCCGGAGATCTACAGTTTCCATTCGCTGGAAGCCTTCGCCGCGGCCGCAGCCCATGCGGGCGAGACGCGCTATCCGATTCATGTGAAGCTCGACACGGGGATGCACCGGCTGGGATTCGTGGAGGAAGAGATCGCGCGGCTGGGCGAGGTGCTGGCAGAGCGGCCCGAAGTCAAGGTGGCGACGATCTTCTCGCACCTGAACTGTGCCGACATGCCCGAAGAAGATGCCTACACGCGCGAGCAGATCGCCCGCTACGACCGCATGAGCGGGGCGCTGGCCGACGCTTTGGGCTATCCTGTGATCCGCCACACGGCCAACTCGGCGGCGATCGACCGCTTCCCTGAGGCGCAGTTCGACATGTGCCGGCTGGGGCTGGGGCTCTACGGATTCGGATGGAAACACGATCCGGAGCTGCGGCCCGTGTCGACGCTGCGGACCCGCATCGTGCAGATCAAGCACCTGCCGGCGGGCGACGCCGTGGGGTACGGCCGCGAAGGGAAGCTGACGCGCGAGACCCGGACGGCGACGATTCCGGTGGGATATGCCGACGGGCTGGACCGCCATTTGGGCTGCGGGAGCTGGTCGGTGCTGGTGGCGGGGCGTCCGGCTCCGATCGTGGGACGCATCTGCATGGACAGCTGCATGATCGACATCACCGACATCGACGGAGTGAAGGAGGGCGACGAAGCGGTGATCTTCTCGCCCGAGGCGGGCAACGACCTGGAGACGATGGCCCGCGTGCTGGGGACGATCCCCTACGAGATCCTGACCTCGGTGTCGGCGCGGGTGAAACGGATTTATCTGAAAGAGTAGTGAAAGGAACATTATACCTGATTCCGTGTCCGATTTCGGACGAGACGGAGGTGTGGGACGTGCTGCCGGCGGCGAATCGGGCCGTGCTGGAGGAACTGGACTATTATATAGTAGAGAACACCCGCACGGCGCGGCGCTTTCTTTCGAAAGCGGGCATCGCGCGTCCGATCGCCGAACTGGAGTTCCGCGAACTGAACGAACACACGGCGGCGGGGCGCGACGTGGAGGAACTGGTGGCGCCGCTACTGGCGGGCCGCTCGGCGGGCGTGATCTCGGAAGCGGGGGTGCCGGGCATCGCCGACCCGGGGGCGCTGGCCGTCGAGTCATGCCACCGCCACGGCATCCGCGTGGTGCCGCTGGTGGGTCCCTCGTCGATCGTTCTGGCCCTGATGGCCTCGGGGCTCAACGGCCAGTCGTTCGCCTTCAATGGCTATCTGCCCGTCAAACCGCCCGAGCGGGCGCAGGCGATCCGCCGGCTGGAGCGGCGCGCCCGCAGCGAGGGGCAGTCGCAAGCCTTCATCGAAGCGCCCTACCGCAACGAAAAACTGGCGGAGCAGCTGCTGCAGGTGCTCGCTCCGGCGACGCGGCTGACGATCGCCGTGGAGATCACGGCGCCGGGCGAGTTCATCGCCACGCGCACGGTGGAGGAGTGGCGCCGTGCAGGCCTGCCCGAAATGCGGAAACGTCCGGCGATTTTCATCCTCGGCTGACACGCCGGGCCGTTGGTATGCAATTTGCGCGACCTATGGGAAGAATAACCGAAAAAAGAGAAGATATGGAGAAGGAAAAAGTTTATAACGAGGCGGTTGCGGGCGACGAAGGTTTCACCGAAGGCGATGCTTATCCCTCGTGCGAGGGACAGCCGTGTGCCAATGTGGCAGACGAAACCGGCGGGGCGACTGACACCTTGTCAGAACCCGCTGCGTCGGAACCCGACGCGGCGTCCGAGGCGGCGGAGTGGAAAGACAAATACCTGCGTCTGCAAGCCGAATTCGACAACTACCGCAAGCGTACGCTGCGCGAGAAGATGGAGCTGGTGGAGACGGGCGGCCGCGATGTGCTGCTGGCGATGCTGCCCGTGCGCGACGATGTGCAGCGGGCCGTCGACGCGATGGAGAAGAGCGACGATCTGGAAGCCCTGCGTGCCGGCGTACGGCTGATCTCGCAGAAGTTCACCGAGGCGCTGCGCCAAAGAGGCGTAACCGAGATCGAGGTGCGCGACAAGGAGTTCGACGCCGACCTCTCGGAAGCCGTGGCGCGCTTTGCGGCCGGCGAAGAGAAGAAAGGCCGCGTGATCGACGTCGTGCAGACGGGCTACATGCTGGGCGACAAGGTGCTGCGGTTCGCAAAAGTGGTTGTAGGAGAGTAAGATCATGGCAGAGAAAAGGGACTACTACGAAGTACTGGGCGTCGAGAAGAACGCCAACGCAGACGAAATAAAGAAGGCCTATCGCAAGGCGGCCATCCAATACCACCCCGACAAGAACCCCGGGGACAAGGAGGCCGAAGAGAAGTTCAAGGAGGCGGCCGAAGCCTACGACGTGCTGTCGAATCCCGACAAGCGCGCCCGCTACGACCAGTTCGGCCACGCCGGCATGCACGGCGCGGCGGGGGGCGGAGCCGGCGACTTCGGCGGTTTCGGGGGCTTCTCGATGGAAGATATCTTCTCGCAGTTCGGCGACATCTTCGGCGGACACTTCGGCGGGGGATTCCGCGCCTCGTCGGGCGGCCGCCGCGTGAACCGCGGATCGGACATCCGCGTGAAGGTGAAACTGACGCTCGCCGAGATCGCGACGGGCGTAACCAAGAAACTCAAGATCAACAAGACCGTGGCCTGCGGCAAGTGCGGCGGCTCGGGAGCCAAAGATGCGAACTCCTACTCCACGTGTTCGACGTGCGGCGGCTCGGGCTATGTCGTGCGGGTCGAAAACTCCTTCTTCGGGCGCGTGCAGACGCAGGGCGTATGTCCCGCGTGCGGCGGCACGGGCAAGGTGATTACCTCTCCGTGCGACGAGTGCAAGGGCGAAGGGACGGTGCGCGGACAGGAGGTGGTGGAGATCGCCATACCGGCCGGCGTGGGCGAAGGCATGGCCCTGACCGTTGCGGGCAAGGGCAATGCGGCCCGCCGCGGAGGCGTGAACGGCGACCTGCAGGTGCTCATCGAAGAGGTGCCCGATCCGGAGCTGGTGCGCGACGGCAACGACCTGATACACAACCTGAACATCACCGTAACGATGGCCCTTCTGGGCGGAACGGTGGAGGTGCCGACGGTCGACGGCCGCGCGAAGATCAAGATCGCACCGGGCACGCATGCCGGCAAGGTGCTGCGGCTGGGCGGCAAAGGCATTCCCGACGTCAACGGCTACGGCCGCGGCGACGAGCTGGTGGTGGTGGACATCACCATCCCCTCGAAGCTCAGCGCCGAGGAGAAGAAACTGGTGGAACAACTGGCCGAGCAACCCGGATTCCGCAAGGCCGAGTCGGTGAAGAACCAGAACATCTTCGAGCGGATGAAGAGCTTCTTCCGGTAAGCGGATTTTGCGCTCGCATCTTTGCAAAAGAGATGCTTTTCGTCTAATTTTTCGTATCTTCACCTCTCAAATAGCGAGACCATGCTGGGCTTCACTCCGTTCAAGAAACACGCCAACAAGTTCAACTACATACCCCGCTACTACGACCCCGAGAAGGAGGCGCGCGAAGAACGCCGTGCCGAGCTGCGGGGCGAGCGGGCGGAAGATGCCGGGCGCGAATACCGTCCGGGCCAGTATATCCGTACGCAGCGCGAAGCGCGTGCGGCGCGCCGCACGCGCGAGGAGGCGACGGGCCGCGTGCGCATCTGGAAGATGGCGGCGGGAGCCGTGCTGGTGCTGCTGTTCATCTACCTGCTCTATCCGCGGCTGGCCGACATGTTTCTGCGGGCCCGCACGGCCCCCGCGGCGGCGGAAGCTGCGGCGACGGAGCCCGCCGCGCCGCGCGACGCTTTCGATCAGTCGCACGTGAGCGAGACGGAGTGGCAGGAGCAGCGCATAGTCATAGTACCCAACGATTACGAAGAATAGATGGCCGACCGAATCAGACTCTTACCCGAAGTCGTCGCCAACCAGATCGCCGCGGGCGAGGTGGTCAACCGCCCCGCCTCGGTGGTCAAGGAGATGATGGAGAATGCCATCGACGCCGGAGCGCGCCGCGTGCAGGTCAACTTCCGCGACGGCGGCAAGGACCTCATCCAGATCGTCGACGACGGCTGCGGCATGTCGCCCATCGATGCGCGCATGGCCTTCGACCGCCACGCCACGAGCAAGATCGCCTCGGTGGAAGACATATACGCCCTCTCGACGTTCGGATTCCGCGGCGAGGCGCTGGCCTCGATCGCCGCCGTGGCCCAAGTGGAGCTGCGGACGCGGCAGGAGGGCGACGAAGTGGGTACCTGCACGGAAATCAACGGCGGGCAGTTCGTGTCGCAGACGCCGGTGATGTGTCCGGTGGGATCGCAGTTCTATGTGCGCAACCTCTTCTACAACGTGCCGGCGCGCCGCCGCTTTCTGGACAAGAGCACCGCGTCGGCGACGCAGATCCGCACGGAGTTTCAGCGTGTGGCGCTGTGCAACCCCCAGATCGCCTTCGAGTTGTACTCCAACGATACGCCGGTCCACATGCTGGCGGCCACGTCGCTGGCGGGCCGCATCGTCGACGTGGTGGGGCGCCATATCAAGCAGAACCTGCTGGAGGTGGAAGCCGATACGTCGATCGCCCGCGTCGAAGGCTTCATCGGCCGTCCGGCGGCCGCCAAGCGCCAGCACAACCCGGAATATTTCTTCGTCAACGGCCGCTATTTCCGCAGCAGCTATCTGGCGGGCGCCATTCTCAAGGCTTACGAAAAGCTGATACCCGAGAGTTGCAGACCCTCCTATTTTCTCTATCTGACGGTCGATCCCTCGCGGGTCGACGTCAACGTCCATCCCCAGAAGACCGAGGTGAAGTTCGCCGACGAGGAGGAGGTGTGGCAGATCGTCCACGCGGCCGTGCGCGAGACGCTGGCCAAGACCGGCGCCGTGCCGCCGATGGATTTCGACCGTGAGGGCGGGGTGGAGATTCCGGTATTGGAGCGCGGGGCCGTCTATGCCGAGCCGCGCGCCATGTCGGACGAGACGTACAACCCATTCCGCGAGGAGTACATCGATCCCTCGGCGCCCGATCCCGATGTCGATTTCACGGGTTTCGACGTGCCTTGCCGCGGCCGGGGAACGATGGTGTCGGACGTGCCGGCGGACGATTTCGGGTACGGCCGACCCCGCAGCGGCAGTTTTCCCTCGGCGGGCTTTTCGGCGGCGGGTTTTCCTTCGGCGGGGCCGGGCGGTTTCGAGCTGCCGGGCGGCGGCGAAGATTTCGAAGAGTTCGTATCGGGCGGGCTGCCGCAGTCGGAGAGCGAACTCGAATTCATTCCCTCGGCCGAAGGGGCCGAGCAACAGCTTCCGGAGATCGAGTCGCAGCCCGGATTTTCGGAGCCGCTGCCCCTCGCGGGCGGCTATGCGGCGGCGACGCTGGGCGGGCGGCTGGTGGTGGTCGACGTGCGGAGAGCCCGCGAGCGGGTGCTCTACGAAGAGTATCTGCGCACGCTCTCGGACGGCGCGGCGGCCAGTCAACGACTGCTGTTCGCCGAGCGGCTGGTGCTCTCGGACGAAGAATACGCCCTTTTGGAGGAGCATGCCGTGGATGTCGCGGCGCTGGGATTCGATATCGATTTTCTGGGCGAAAGCACCGTGGAAGTGAAGGCCCTGCCGGCCGAACTGCCGGCCGAAGGTCTCGACGAAATGCTCTACGACCTGCTGCAGGTGCTATCGACACCGGTGTCGGCGGGCGATGCGCGCCGCGAGAAGATCGCGGCGGCGATGGCCCGGGGTGCCGTGCGCGGTCCGGTGCGGATGCTCGCGCGCGAGGAGGCCGCGGCCCTGCTGGAGAGCCTTTCGGCGACGGGCAACATGGCCTACTCGCCCTCGGGAAAGGCCGTGTTCGCCGAGATCCTGCCGGAAGAGATCCGCAGCAGGCTGGGATAATCCGACGAAAAGAGTACCTTTGCAAAAAAGAACGAACGCATGAACCGTTATTTTCAAACCCCGCCGGCGGTCAAGAACCTGATAATCATCAATGTGCTGATCTTCATGGCGACGGCCCTGCTGCCCGTAGGCAATGCGATCGAGAGATACTGCGCCCTGTGGGTGGAATGGCCCTTTTTCCGCACCTATCAGTTCGTAACCTACATGTTCCTGCACGCCAACTTCGAACATCTGTTTTTCAACATGTTCGCCCTGTGGATGTTCGGCCGCACGCTCGAATACGAACTGGGCTCGAAGCGCTTCCTGATCTACTACATGGCGTGCGGCGTGGGGGCGGCCCTCATTCAGGCGGGAATCGCCTACGGGATGCACGAAGCGATGACGCTGGTCGGCGCGTCGGGTGCCGTGATGGGACTGCTGCTGGCTTTCGGCGTGCTGCATCCCAATGCGGTCATCATGCTGATATTCCCGCCCATTCCGATGAAAGCCAAGTGGTTCGTCGTCATCTACGGAGTGATCGAACTCTTCCTGGGCTGGCGCGGCGCGGGCAACGTGGCCCACTTCGCCCATGTGGGCGGCATGCTGTGGGGACTGCTGCTGCTCTATTGGTGGAAGCGGCGCGGCATAATCCGGTTCTGAGATGGAGGAGGAGAAGTACATCGAATACAAGGGCGGCTCGCAGCGTCCGCACCGCAGCGTGTGGATGTGGTTCGTCGACGGAGCGCTCACGCTCCTGACCGCGATCATGGGCATCGCGATGCCCATGATCTATCTGGTGCCCTATGTCGACCCGGCGCGCATGTGGATCTTTCCGGTGCTGGCGACGGCCGTGCCGGCGCTCTACGTGCTGACCGTGCTGCTGGCCTGCTACTGGATCGTGCGCTGGCGCCTGCTGCGGGCGGGGTGGATGGTCGTGCTGGTCGCGGCGGGGCTGTTCGGGGTGTCGCTCTTCTGGAAACCCCAGTTGGGCCGCACGTACGGCGAGGGCGTCTCCGAACGCGGCACCTTCCGTCTGATGAGCTACAACGTCCGCTCCTTTCGGGATGCGGAGGGCGCCAGCAGCGTCGACCGCATCGCGGAGCTGATCGACAGCCTCAAACCCGACGTGATCTGCTTTCAGGAGTTCAACGCCCGGCTGGCGGGGCAGAGCGAACGTTTCGCCGAACTGCGGAAACGCTACGAAAGCGCGCGTTTCGAGCTGGCGGAAGATGCCGAGCCGCAGCAGGCGATTCTGAGCCGCCACCGCATCGTGCGCTCGGGGGTGCTGCTGACGCCCGAATCCTCGGTCTGGGCCGACGTGGCGATAGGCGACGACACGGTGCGCTTCTACAACCACCACCTCCGCTCCACGGCGATCAAGGCCGCGGACAACGACTACATCGTACACCGCGGATTCATCGGCGACACGGCCCGCGAAGTGAAGTTCCGCAGCATGGCGGGACGCCTGCGCCGCAACGGCGTGCTGCGCGCGGAGCAGGTCGACTCGATCGTGCGGGCGATGGACCCGGCGCCGGAGCTGCGGATCGTCTGCGGCGATTTCAACGACACGCCCCTGTCGTACGTCTACCGCACGATGTCGCGCGGACTGAAAGATGCTTTCTCGGAGTGCGGCTCGGGCTATTCGCATACCTACCGCGGCTTTTTCGACATGCTGCGCATCGACTACGTTCTGGGGGCGTCCGGGCTGCAGGCGGTCTCCTACGAGGTGCCCGCGATCGAGTGCTCGGATCACTACCCGGTGGTCGCGCGCTTCAAATCCCTGACAGGCAGAAACTAAACACCCATACAATCATGATTTTCGATTCTCTGAAGAACAGCGCGCGCTACGAAAACGTGCATCCGCGCATGAAACGGGCTTTCGAACTGCTCGCTTCGACCGACTGGACCCGCATGGAGCCGGGTATTCATGAACTGGAAGGCCGCGACATCTATGCCAACGTGATGGAGCGCGACCTGAAGAAAAAGGGCGACGCCAAGCTGGAGGTACACAACGACTACATCGACATCCAGCTGCTGGTCGACGGTGCCGCCGAGACGTTCGGCTGGAGCGAACGCAAGGATCTGAAGCGACCGCAGGGCCCGTTCAACCCCGAGAAGGACATCCAGCTTTTCGAAGACGAGCCCCAGACCTACTATACGATGCGGCCGGGGCAGTTCTCGATCCTCTTTCCTGAGGACGGCCATGCGCCGATGGTCGGCGAGGGCAAGGTCCGCAAGGTGATCGTCAAGGTCCGCATCTGACTTTCCGGACCGGCGAGAAAAAATCCCGGAGCTGCGCAGCTCCGGGATTTTTCGTATGGGCGGGCGACGGTGTCCGGGCGGTGCGGATCTGCGAACGGCCCGGCCGGATCGGAAAGCAGGGATGGCCGCCGGGTATGCGGGCCGGAAGAGGCGCCGCAAGCCGGGATCCGGGGGCTCGCCGGCTATTTCTGCGACATGCGGGCGGCGAGCCGCTGGGCCAGCGTGCGGCAGGCGGCGTCGGCATCGTCGGTGAAGCCCTGTTTCATCTCCACGGGGTCGCAGGCCGCCTCCCACTTCATCCGCTGCGCGAAGTCGGCGATCTGCCGCACGGCGCAGCCGGCCCAGCAGAACGACCCGAAGAATGCGAAGCGGCGCTGGGGGATGCAGCGTGCGGCGACCATCTCCAGAAGCTGCGCCACGGGCGGGAAGAGGGCTCCGTTATAGGTGGGGCTGCCGACGACGAGGGTGTCGTAGCGGAAGATGTCGCGCAAGACGTACGACGGATCGGAGTAGGAGAGGTTGTGGACGACGATCTTCTTGATGCCCGCCTCGGCCAGATGCCGCGCGATGCGCTCGGCCATCTGCTCGGTGTTGCCGTACATCGAGCCGTAGGCGATCACGGCGCCGGGTTCGCCCGCGTAGCGGCTCAGGCGGTCGTAGAGCCCCAGTACCTGCGGGATCTGCTGCTGCCAGACGGGTCCGTGCGTGGGGCAGATGGTGCCCAGATCGAGGCTGCGGACCTTCTGCAGCGCCTTCTGCACGGGAGCGCCGTACTTGCCGACGATCGAGGCGTAGTAACGCCGCATCTCGTCCCAATACTGCGCGGGGTCGATCTGTGTGTCGGTGATGCCGCCGTTCAAGGCGCCGAACGTGCCGAACGCGTCGCCCGAAAAGAGCGTACGCCGCTCGGGGCACCACGTAACCATCGTCTCGGGCCAGTGGACCATCGGGATCATGTGGAACGAGAGCGTCGGGCCGCCCAGATCGAGCGTGTCGCCCTCCTTGACCTCGAGCGTCGCGGCGTTGAGCCCGTAGAAACCCTCGACCATTTGCAGCGCTTTGGCGTTGCCGACGATGCGCACGCCCGGATAGCGCAGGCACAGCGCCTCGATGGACGACGAGTGGTCGGGCTCCATGTGGTCGATGACCAGGTAGTCGATCTTGCGGTCGCCGATTTCGCGGCGGATATTCTCGAACAGCCGGCCGGAGAAGTGCGACTCGACGGTGTCGATCAGCGCGATGCGCTCGCCCACGACCAGATAGGCGTTGTACGAAACGCCCGCAGGCAGGGGCCACAGTCCCTCGAAGCGGGTGGTGGTGCGGTCGTTGACGCCCACGTAACGGATGCCGGGCTGGATTTCCGGAATATTCATGGCGGGTAGTTTTGTATGGGTTTCCTGATTCATCGGCGAAATTACAAAAAAAACGGATTTGTCGCAAATAGCAGGATTTGTGCCGCAAACGAAAAAAAGAGCTCCCGGTGAAAGGGAGCTCTTCGCTTACGGGATGCAGGCGTCGGATCAGTAGGTCTGGCCAGCCTGAGGCACCCCCGGGATCGGGTTGTTGGTGCAGGCGGGGTTGACGTTGGTCTCGGCCTCGGGGATGATGAGCGGGAAGACGGGAGCCTCGGCGGGCAGGTTCCATGCGACGGTCTGCTCGAAGTTGGCGCCCAGACGGTGTACGGGCTTCTTCAGGCGCATGATGTCGAACCACGACAGACCCTCGCCCCAAAGCTCGATGCGGCGCTGGAACCAGACGGCGTCGACGAACTCCTCTTTGGACGAAGCCCCGCAGGTGTAGGAGGGGTCGCGGTAGCTCTGCACGAAGTTCTCCAGAATGGCCTTGCCCTCGGCGATGGAGCCGTTCTGGCTCAGGCCTTTGGCCTCGGCCTGAATGAGGATCATCTCCTCGACGCGCATCAGGGGGATGTCGCAGGCGTTGGTCGCGTTGTTGTAGATGTCGTTGTAGGCGCCGAACTTCACGTTGAGGTAGGGAGCCTGCCATTCGAGCCATTCGGCGATGTCGAAGGGGGTACCCTGATAGGTGAAGCTCCACGTCCAGTCGACGTAGGGTGCGACCCACTCGCCCGCGTCGTCGACCGTGGCCCACCACCCCTTGCGGACGTCGGTGTCGGCGATCCGGTCGTAGAGCGCGCTGTTGATGTAGCGGCCCGAGTAACCGGGGGCATAGCCGTTGCCGGTGAACGAACACATGTGCGCCGGGAAGTTGACGATGCCCGACTGCACGACGTCGTTCGATTCGCCGATGACGTTGCCCCACAACCATGCGTGGTTGAAGGCGTTGAACGAGGGTTTCGACACCTCGGCGATCGAGTAGGGGGTGTAGCCCCGGGCTGCGGCCACGGCATCGTCGTAGGCCTCGTCGTAACGCTGCATCACGAGGTGGGCACGGGCCCGCAGACCGTAGGCGACATGGCGGTCGACCTGTCCGGCGATACCCGTTTCGGGCAGGATGGCGATCGCCTCCCCGAGGTCGGCCAGAATCTGCCCGTAGATCTCGGCGACCGTGGCGCGGGGGTTGTTCGTGGCCTCCTCGGCGGTCGTGGTGTCCAGCACGAGCGGCACGGCGGGCTCGTTTTCATGCCCGACGTAGGTGTACTGGTAGAGCTGCACGAGGTTCAGGTAGTCGAACGCCCGGACGGCGAGCGCCTGACCGCGGAAGTTGAGCATCGTGGCGTCCTCGCTGTCGGCCGGGGCCGTGGCGATGACCTGATTGGCCAGACCCATCTGCTTGTAGAGGTTGTTCCAGATGAAGTAGCCGTATTCGGATGTCTGGGTGCGGTCTTCCATCGCCAGATTGGAAGCGAACCAGTTGTAACCGCTGTCCTCGGAGGGCATGTCCTGGCCCCACGAATCCATCATCAGCATGATGGCGGCGTACCCGAAATCGTAGTGGCGCTGCGCGCCGACCCAGTCCTCGATGGCGAGGAGCTCGATCATCGACGAATAGAGCGAGAGCACGTCGGCCTCCAGCTTCTCGGGATCCTGCTCGTAGATCTCCTGCTTCTGATCGTCGGTGATCGTATCTCCCTCGGGGACGGTGTTGAGGTCGTCGCCGCAGGAGGCGATCGTCAGCAGCGAGAGCACGACCGCGATGAACTTATCGATTGTTTTCATAATCAGTACTTGTTTTTAACGATTAGAACGTGAGGTTGATACCGCCCGAGATCGTACGGATCGGAGCGTAGCGGTAGCTGCCCGCCGCGGTGTAGGACTGACGCGGGTCGAGGCCCCGACGCTTGGTGAAGAGCGCCACGTTGTCGGCGGCCATGTAGAGGCGCAGCTTGGAGAGACGGATCTTGCGGGTCCACTTGGCCGGCAACGTGTAACCTACGGTGATGTTGGTGATGTCGAGGTAGTTCGAGCTGGTGAGGAAACGGTCCGACATGCCGTTAGCGTAGTTGTCGGCCGTGTAGAGACGGGGAACGTCGGTCGAACCGGCCTCGTCGCCGATCTTCCAGGCCCGGAGGATGTCCTTGTGCCAGCCCGTACCGGCCGTGGAGGCCGTACCGGCGTGCATGAGCGAAGCGTAGGTGTTGTCGTAGACCTTGCCGCCCAACTGGTAGGCGAAGGCGATCGAGAAGTCGACCCCGAAGAACTCCAGCGCGGTGCCGAAGCCGCCGTAGACCTCGGGCAGGATGTCGCCCGTGGCGAAGCGGTCGGCCTGAGCGTACTCCGTGGTGGTCGTGCCGTCGGCCATGTACCATGTCGACTGTCCGTTCCCGTTGACCCCGGCGTACTTGCGCATGTAGAACTGGTACATCGACTCGCCCTCGCGGTAGATGCGCGAACCGTCGATCCACTCGCCGCCGAGCGACTTGTCGAGCTCGAGGATCTTGTTCTTGAGGTAGGTGAGGTTGACATCGAGCGTCCACGTTACGTTCTTGGTGCGGAAGACCGTGCTGCGGAGGTCGACCTCGACGCCCGAGTTGCGCACCGAACCCACGTTGGTCGGGAAGTAGGCGTAGCCGATCGAGTTGGGCGACGGCATGTAGTAGAGCATGTCCGAGGTTTTGCGCGAGAAGTACTCGACGCTGCCGGCCAGCCGTCCGTTCCAGAAGCTGAACTCCACGCCGGCGTTGACCGAGTGGCTGGTCTCCCACGTGATATCCTTGTTGCCCTTGTAGGAGAGGGCCGTGGCGAACTCGCCGTCGAGCTCGGTCAGCGTGTACTGGTCGGCGTAGGGATAGTAGTTGACGTAACCTGTCTGGTAGAGCAGGTTGTCGTTGCCCTGCACGCCGTACGAAGCCTTGATTTTCAAGAGGTCGATCCACGCGGCGTCGGCGAGGAAGCGCTCTTTGGAGAGGATCCAGCTCGCACCCACCGAACCGAAGTTGCCCCAGCGGTGATCTTTGTGGAAGCGCGACGAAGCATCGCGACGGTAGGAACCCGAAATGAAGTACTTGCCGTCGTAGTCGTAGTTGACCTGCGCGAAATAACCCTCGGTCGAGTAGTTGTTCGTATAGGACTCGTTCGACTGCTGGCTGATGGCGTTGTTGAGCTCCACGACATCGGGGTTGAAGAGCTTCTCGCGGCCGCCCTCCAGATAGGAGTACTTCCACTTGTAGCTTTCATGACCGACGAGGATGTCGAGGTTGTGCTTGTCGGCGAAGGTGCCCGCATAGTTGAGCAACTGCTGCTGGTTGAGGGCCAGTTCGCGCTTGTTGGCGACGTAGACGATACCGCCGACTTTGGAGTACTGTCCGTAGTAGGGGTTGTAGAGCCGCTGGTAGCGGTAGGTCGAGAGGTCGACGCCGAGGTTATAGGTGAACTTCAGGCCTTTGTAGATGTCGACCGTGGCGTAGTAGCGCGAGGTGAAGTCGTCGTAGGTATAGGTCGCCTTGTCGAGCTCCCACATCGACGCGGGGTTCGAACCCGACATGAACGTACGCTTGTAGGGCATGCCCGTGGAGGTGTCGCCGAAGTCGTACATCGTGTAGCCGTGGCTGTCCTTGGCGACGGCGCCCTCGGCGTTGCGGATGTAGAGCGGGTAGATCGGGGCGATCATGCCGGTCAGGTAGAAGAGGTTGCCCGACGAACCGTTCGCAGTCTGGTTGACCGGGTTGTTGTTCACGACGTTCGCATAGGACATGTTGGCGCCGAACTTCAGCCACTTCTTGGCCTGATAGTCGGCCTTCAGACGGGTGGAGTAGCGCGAGAAACCCGAGTTGGACATGATGCCCGAGTCGTCGAGGTAGCCCAGCGATGCGTAGTAGTTGATCTTGTCGGAGTTGCCCGAGATCGAGACGTTGTACTCCTGACGCAGGTTGCCCTTGTCGAAGAGTTCGTCGTACCAGTCGTCGGGCAGGAAGAGGTTGTCGCCGACGACGTAACCCGGCGTGGCGTTGGGATTGAGCTTGCCGTCGGCGCCGATCAGCGTCTCGCCCTCGGGGTAGTCGAAGACGCGGTAGCCTACGCCGCCGGCGCTGTTGGTGTAGACCTTGCTTTCGATGTACTGGGCCGCCTGCTCGGGCGTGTATCCGCCGAGAAGCTGCGCGTAGGTGCTCATGGACTGGCCCACGAGCTCCATGTACTGGCCCGGATCCTTGATGACGTCGTACTGCGGCACGGCGCGCGAGTTGGAACCCCACTTGGCGTCGACCGTGATGACGGCCTCGCTGCTCTTGCCGCGCTTGGTGTTGATGAGGATGACGCCGTTGGCGCCGCGGGCACCGTAGATGGCCGAAGCGGCGGCGTCCTTCAATACGGTCAGCGACTCGATGTCGGCCGAGTTGATCGACGAGATCGCACCGTCGTAGGGCACGCCGTCGACTACGTACAGAGGCTTGTTGCTGGCCGAGAAAGAACCGATGCCGCGGATGCGGATCGTCGCCTCGGTGCCGGGCTGGCCGTTCGAACTGGTTACCTGCACGCCCGACGTTACGCCCGAGAGGGCGTTGGTAACGTTGGAGACCTGACGCTTGGCGATCTCCTCGGTCTTGATGACCGACGCCGAGCCGGTGAAAGTCTCTTTTTTGGCGGTGCCGTATGCCACGACGATCACGTCGTCGATAGCCTGCGAATCCTCCTCCAGCGAGATGTCGATGCGCGTCTTGCCGGCGATGGCGACCTGTCGGGGCATGTAGCCGATGAACGAGATCGACAGCGTGCCGTCGGCCGGAGCCGCGATGGAATACGAACCGTCGGAGGCGGTCGTCGTACCGATCGCCGTACCCTCTACCAGCACCGTGGCTCCCGCGATCGGCTGCCCGTCGTGGCCCGTAACCGTACCGGATATTTGCCGGTTCTGAGCCGAAGCGAGCAGCATCCCGCCTCCCAGAACGGCAATTAACGATAGTACAAGTTTTCTTACCATAAACGTTGATTTTAGTTGAGTTTTTAAAATAAAAAACGAACTGTAGAAACGGAAATGGTCGAAACGCCTGATTGGCAGTAGTTTGCGCGAAAGGCCGGCCGGCATCGGACCGGCTGGAGCCCAACCGATTGGAAATCAGGAATCCGCGGGTCTTCCGTCATGGAATACGCGGTCCGCAGCGGTTGCCAGAGAGTTACCGGAGCGATCGGTTCAAGAGCCGGAAAATAAGCTGTTTGGACCGATTCGTATATCGAAAGGGGGTCGCTTTATCGTTACCTTTAGCGCGGATTATCGATCTAAACAAGTCGGAAGCAGCATGAGAAATACCTTCAGAATACTATTCTACCTTAAGAAGAATGCGCCCCTCAGAAACGGTCTTGTCCCGGTCATGGCCCGCATCACGATCTGCGGGCAGCGGACGCAGCTCTCCACGCATCTGTCGGTGGATCCGCGATGCTGGTGCGCGGCGACGGGGCGGCTTGCGGGGCGCGGCCGTGCGGCCGACGAGGCGAACCGGCAACTGGCGGAGATCCGGTTCCGGATCGAACAATGCTACCGGACGCTCTTTTTCAACGGAGCGTTCGTTACGCCGGTCATGGTCAAGGAGGCCTATTTCGGCATCGCGCATCCTCGATGCCGGCTGCTCGAATTTTTCCGCGAACACAACGACGAGTTCCGCCGGATGGTCGGTGTGAGCCGCTGTCAGGCTACCTATAATAAATACCGCTGCGTCTATCGGCATCTGGAGCGCTATGTCGAGCAAGATTACCGCCGGGCCGATCTGGCGTTCGACGAACTCGACAAAGGCTTCGTAACGGGATTCCATGCCTACATCGTCCGGCAGTGCGGCCATAAGAAGAATACGGCGTGGATCTACCTGATCGCGCTCAAACATATTCTGATGCTGGCCCGCAGCAAGGGGTATCTTAGCTGCGATCCGTTCGCGGGCTACAAGCTCCGGAGCGAATTCGTGGACCGCAACTATCTGACGCTCTCCGAACTGAACGATCTGATCGGACTCGAACTTCCGGTCGGCACCGGGCGTCTCGTGCGCGATGCGTTCGTCTTTTGCTGTTTCACGGGGCTGTCGTATGTGGATGTCTGCAGTCTTACGCGGCAACATATCCGGCGAAGCTGCGACCAGCTGTGGATCGACATGGCGCGCCGCAAGACGGGGACCCGAATCAGCGTGCGGCTCTTCGCGCTGCCGCAGGCCATTCTGCGCCGCTATCTGCCGGAGGCGGGCGACGACCGGATATTCGATCTGCCCGGCAACGGCTGGTGCAACAAGTGTCTGGAGCGCATCGCGTCGTCGGTCGGCCTGTCGAAGCGGATCACCTTCCATGCTGCCCGCCACACCTTCGCCACGACGATCACCCTTTCGCAGGGCGTTGCGATCGAAACGATCAGCAAACTGCTGGGACACAAGAGTATAAGGACGACGCAGATCTATGCCGTCGTTACCCATTCCACGCTCGACGGCGAGATGAACCGCCTCTCGGAACGGATCGACTCGCTCTATCCGCGGCCAGCGGTGGCCGAACGCTGCGAATAAATCCCCGTGGCGACGGCATGCAGCGGCTCCGGAAACCCTCCCGAGCCCGTTCGGCCGACGGATTTTTCAAAATCGGCCGGAAAAAGTCCCGAAAGGAACATTACGAATCGAAAGCGCATCCTTAAAAATTTCGACAATATGTAACTATAAATTTACTTTTTATTTACCGATCATTATATTACTAAATTTTCTTATAAATATTCTTGCTTTTTACGATTCGATCGCCTATCTTTGTCTTGAACTTTTTTATTTTAAAAACCTACTAAAATTAACGTTTATGGTAAGAAAACTTGTACTATCGTTAATTGCGATTCTGGGGGCTGGCGCGATGTTCGTCCAGGCTCAGAACCGGCAGGTGTCCGGTACTGTCTCGGGCCCCGATGGTGCGCCTGTGGCAGGTGCGACCGTCATGGTCGATGGTACACTTGTCGGTACGACCTCGAATGCGGACGGCAGCTTTACCATTCTGGCTCCCGTAGACGGCGCGCTGACCGTGTCTTTCATCGGTTACCGGCCCAAAACGGTCGCCGTAGCCGGCAAGACGCGTATCGACGTCTCGCTGGAGGAGGATTCGCAGGCTATCGACGACGTGATCGTCGTGGCGTTCGGTACGGCCAAGAAAGAGGCCTTCACCGGTTCGGCCAAGATGATTCAGTCGGACGATCTGATTAAAACCCAGTCTTCGAACGTGCAGGATGCACTCGTCGGCAAGGTTTCCGGCGTACAGTTCGCATCGCCCTCCGGTCGTCCGGGTTCGGGTCAGAATATCTACGTCCGCGGCTACGGTTCCATGTCGGCCGGCAATACGCCGCTGTGGGTGGTCGACGGCGTACCTTACGAGGGCGATATCAACAACATCAACTCGGCCGATATCGAGTCGATTTCGGTGCTGAAAGATGCTGCCTCGAACGCGCTGTACGGTGCCCGCGGTGCCAACGGCGTGATCATGGTAACCACGAAGCGCGCCAAAGCCGGCGATGCGACCGTTACTTTCGACGGCAAGTGGGGTATCAATACCCGTGCCCTGCGGACCTACGACATCGTGGAAGATGCCGGCGAATACTATGAAATGCACTACAAGGCGCTTTACAACTATTATACGCTGGAACAGAATTACGATGCCCTTTCGGCCAACGCCGCAGCCAACCGGTTGCTGACGTCGAATACGGCCGGAGGTCTGGGCTACAATGTCTTCACGGTGCCCGAAGGTCAGAATCTCATCGGCGAGAACGGTCGTCTGAACCCGCTCGCCAAAGAGGGGCGTCTGGTCGACTACAATGGAAAGCAGTATTATCTGAAGGCCGACAACTGGCTCGACGAGATCTACAAGTCGTCGTCGTTCCGTCAGGAGTACAACGTGAGCGTGTCGGGCGCTACCGAGCGATCCAATTTCTATGCGTCGCTGGGCTATCTGGACAACACGGGTATCATCGACGGTTCGGACATGGAGCGTTACACGGCCCGTCTGCGTGCCGACTATCAGGCCAAGAAGTGGCTGAAGGTCGGCGGCAATATGTCCTACAGCCATTTCGTATGGAACAACGGCAACAACATCGAGGATGAAGGCGAAGCCGACGGCGGAAACGCATTCGTCAATGCCATTCAGATGGCGCCGATCTATCCCGTATACATGCGCGACGGCAACGGCAACATCATGATCGACCAGTACGGGTTCAAACTTTACGATACCGGCGACGGCCGCAACGGCGGTGCCCTGCGTTCCAACGGCGGTGTGAGCAACTCGCTGCAGGACATTCAGCTGAACCGCTACATCAACGAGGGCAACGCTTTCATGGCCAGCGGTTTCGCGGATTTCCAGCTTTACAAGGGGCTGAAAGTTACGTTGAACGGTAACGTAACGCTCGACGAAACGCGCACCACGGAGATGTTGAACCCCTATTACGGCCAGTTCGCTCAGTCGGGCGGTGCGATTTACAAGAGCCATTCGCGCGACATCGCCTACAACCTGCAGCAGCTGATCTCCTACAACAATACGTTCGCCGACAAGCACAATCTCGATATTCTCTTAGGTCATGAAATGTACAACCGCAAGCAATACGGTCTGTACGCCAACCGCAGCGTCATGTTCTCGCCGGACAATCTGGAGCTCAGCGGCGCTACGGTCGACTCTTCGAAATCGGGTTCGTCGGTTCTGGAGTACAACAACGAAGGTTACTTCTTCCGTGCCCAGTACGATTACGACGGCAAGTACTATGTTTCGGGATCGTATCGCCGTGATGCCTCGTCGCGCTTCCATCCCGACCACCGCTGGGGTAACTTCTGGTCGGCAGGTGCCGCGTGGATCATCTCCAAAGAGTCGTTCATGGCCGGTACGCAAAACTGGCTCGACATGTTGAAACTCAAGGTTTCCTACGGTTCGCAGGGTAACGACAACTTGGGCGATACCGCTGCCAGCTACTATCGTTATACCGATTATTTCAGCGTCGAGAGCGACGGTAACGGCGGCGTAACGAGCGTACTTGCGCAGAAAGGCAATCCCGAACTGACGTGGGAAACCAACTCGAACCTCAATGTCGGCGTCGAGTTCGGTTTCTGGAAAAACCGGCTGACCGGTAGCATCGACTTCTTCAACCGCAAGACCTCCGACATGCTCTTCCAGCTCGCTACGCCGGTGGAAGCGGGTTATACTTCGATCTGGACCAACATCGGCGACATGGTCAACCGCGGCGTCGAGATCGAGCTGAATGCCGATCTGATCCGTACGAAGAACCTCGTGTGGGATTTCTCGGTCAACATGACCCACTACAAGAACAAACTGGTCAAGCTGCCCGAGCAGTATAAGAACAACACCTCCACCGACGGCAAGGCCGGTCGTCAGAGCGGCAGCCGCTTCTATACCGAGGGCCAGTCCGTCTTCTCGTTCTACATGCCGACCTACGCCGGCGTTTCGGAGTCCGGTAAGTCGCAGTGGTATACTTATGAGACCGATGAAAACGGCAACGTGAAGCGCGTAACGACCGAGGATTATTCGACCGCTTCGGCCGAAGGCCGTGAAATGCAGGGCGATGCACTGCCCGATCTCTACGGCGGTTTCAGCACGTCGCTGCGCTTCTACGGCGTCGACTTCTCGATCGGTTTCACCTATCAGATCGGCGGTCAGGTGCTCGACTCGGGCTACCAGTTCTACATGAATTCTCCGCAGGGTACCTCGACCGGCAACAACTACCACCGCGACCTGCTCAAGTCGTGGACGCCCGAAAACAAGGGTTCGGATATTCCCCGTTTCGCCTATGCCGACCCCAATCAGGCCGCCACGTCGAGCCGCTTCCTGACCGACGCTTCGTATCTGAATATTCAGAACATCACGCTCGGTTATACGCTGCCCCAGCGCATCACGCGCAAGTTCCTCGTCGAGAAGCTGCGTGTCTATCTGGCCTGCGACAACGTATGGTACTGGTCGCAGCGTCAGGGTCTGGATCCCCGTCAGAGCATCAACGGTGCGACGAATCCCTACTATTACGCCCCGATTCGTACGTTCTCGGGCGGTTTGACGGTAACGTTCTAATTTTAAATGACGAATAGTTATGAAAATGAATCAGATCATAAAATCCACAGCCGTTTTTCTCGGATCCGCTCTGTTGTTCTCGGGGTGTATCGAGGAGACTTTCCCCGAGAGCGGGTATGCTACCGGCGGGCAGATTTCCGACTCGCCGTTCGCACAGGACGGTGTCGTTTCCGCCATGCCGACGATTCTTATCACCAGCTACATAGATCTCGGCGAACACATCGATTTCGGTTATCCGGGCATGCTGGGCGCCAACGACCGGATGGCCGGAGAAGTATTCCCCGTGAGCGGTAACATGCCGGGCGGCAACCAGTATTACGACCGCTGGCAGCCGTGGCTGTATCCCTGCAATTCCACGGGACTGGATGCGACGGGATATACGAATTTCTTCTACAACAATTATTACAAGTTCATCTATTCGGCCAACGAAGCGATCTCGCTGTTCAGCCAAAGCGAAGCGGCCCGCCATAATCTGGGCGTATCCAAAGTGTTCCGTGCGCTCTGCTACCTCGATATGGCCCGGCTCTACGATCCGCTGCCGGCCAAAGCACCCGAGAAACCTTCGTACGAAACCGACGTATTGGCCGTAGCCGGCCTGACGGTTCCCATCGTCGTCGAAGGGATGAGCGCCGAGGAGCTGGAGAACAATCCGCGTGCTACGCGCGAAGAGATGTTCACCTTCATTTTCGAAGATCTCGACGATGCCGAAGATTGCCTTTCCGACTATGCTCCCGCGACGAAAAATCTGCCCTCGCTGGCCGTAGTCTATGGCTTGAAAGCCCGTGCTTACCTTTGGCTGGGCGGTTTCGAAGAGCAGTATGAGAACATTCCCACCGGCGAAGCCGCTTACAAGCTGGCGGCCGAGTATGCCCGCAAGGCGATCGACGCTTCGGGCGCTTCGATTACGACCGAGGCTCAGTGGCTCGACAAGACGATGGGATTCAATACCGTGATCTCCTCGTGGATGTGGGCCATGATCCAGTCGACCGACACCGTGCTCAACAACCTGCTGTCGTGGACGGCCCATATGTCGCCCGACGCCGTTTGGGGTTACGGAAACGGCGCTCAGCCCGGTATCTCGGTCTTCTCGTACGATCGCATCGCTTCGGGCGACTTCCGTAAGAAGATCTTCGTCAACGGGGATCGCGACTATGCGGCGATCAGCCCCTACATGAATCTTACCGAGGCGGAATTCAACGGCGAAGACGGCGCTATGGGTGCCATCGCTCCCTATACGTCGTTCAAGTTCCACACCAACGGCGGCGAGAAGCGCAACTTCACGGTGGGTAACGTAACGAGCATTCCGCTCATGCGCGTCGAGGAGATGTACCTGATCGAGGCCGAGGCGAAAGCGCATTACGATGCCGCAGAGGGACGTTCGCTGCTCCAGTCGTTCATGGCTGCCCGTGCGGCCGGTTATACGGTTCCCGCCGGCAACGATCTTGTCGAGGAGATCATCTTCCAGAAGCGGATCGAATTCTGGGGCGAGGGTATCATCCTTTACGACCTGAAGCGTCTGAACATGAGCATGCACAACGGCGACAACGGCACCAACGCGCCGTCGATGGCCCAGCTGACGACCGACGGACGCGCTCCCTGGTGGAACTGCGTGATTCCGCTTTCGGCCGTGCAGCAGAACAAGGCTCTGCTCGGCAAAAACAACCCCAACGGTACTTATACTTATAAGTCTGTAAAATAAAAAAATGCGATATATGAAAAGTTCGAAGATATTCATTCTGGCGGCCGTCGCCCTCGTTGCCGGGCTCTTCACGGCCTGCAGCGACGATGATTTCGCAGCAGGGCCCGCGGCTTCCGGCGCACAGGCCTATTTCCCGCAAAGCATCGCTTCCGAATACAGCATCGGCGACGATGTGAACGAGATCGTCATTCCGGTCATGCGTATCGTCGCCGACGAGGCGCAGACCATTCCTGTCCTTGCCGAGGATGAGTCGGGTCTCTTCTCGGTTCCCGCGGCCGTAACTTTCGCCGCCGGCGAAGAGAAGGCCGAACTGAAAATGACTTTCGACCGCACGGCTCTCGAAGACGGTGTGGAGTACCCTGTTTCGCTGCTTCTCAACGACGAGGACAACACCACGCCCTACGGCAACCGTTCGCTGGCCCTCAAGATCGTTCCCTGGCCGTGGGAGTCGCTCGGTACGGGTATGTTCCGCGACGACTGGCTTTCCTCCATGTTCAAGGGCAACGAAGTCGAGATCGAAGTGCAGATCTACAAACATAAGTCGCGCGCAGGTATCTACATGATCGAGGAGATGTACGGCTGGCCTTTCCTGACCGAGTTCTTCGGAGGTTCGCAGGCGGACATCGAATCGCAGGTGGGTCTTACCTATACGCCTACGAACATTACGCTCAACGCAAGCGATCCGAATGCCGTTTTCTTCCCTCGTCAGTTTACGGGAATCACGGATAAGGATCCCGACTACGGCGATTATGAAATCGCAACGTTCTCTTCCGGAAACGGCAAATTGGAGACCGGCGTCATCACCTTCCCGGCTTCGGGTCTTGCATTCGTTTGCGCCGCCGGCAATATGGCAGCCAATAAGAACGGCACTTTCCGCATCCTGTTGCCCGGTGCCGAAATCGTGGATTACTCGCTCGAAGTCGAGTACGAGAGCATGCGTATGGATGCCGACGGTGCGACCGCTGCCATTCTGTCGTTCGTCTACGGTGCCGATGTAACGCGCATCGATTATGCGGTCGCAGCGACCAACATCTCCGCCGAGGAGCGTGAAACGCTCGCAGCCGCTATTGCTGCCGGTACGGCCGAGCATGTCAACAAGATTGAGAATCTCGACGGGACGGGTTCCGTGTCGGAGCAGGTCGCTCTGACGGATGCGGGTCCCTATACCGTGGTCGCCGTCGCTTACGACAAGGCCGGCAAGGCTCTTGCTGCCGATTTCGTGTCGATGAACTTCTTCTTCCCCGGTGCGGGGGGGGGAGGTACGGCTCCCGAGTGCGATGTGGAGGCTCTGCTGGCTTTGCCCAGCGTGCTGTTCCAGCCGGAAACCGCCGCCCAATATCCCGATGAGAGCAACCTCGGATATAAGATTACGGGTACGGAGGTGAAGTCGATCCGGTATTATTTGAATACGACGGATATCGTTGAAAACGGCGGTTTGGAACCCGAGGCCATTGTCGACGGATATGGAAGCGACATGCCTGCCAGTGCAATCGCGACGATCAACGAACAGGGCGCTTTCGGAAATATCTTCATCAACCTGAATCCGGATACTTCGTATACCCTGATCGTCAAGGCTACGAATGCGTACGGAAAGACCAAACTCGTAACGGCGGAGTGCTCGACGGGAGCTCCCGATTATAAGGGAGAACTCGTGATCGGAGATTACAAGATGTCCTATACTCTGCCCGCTGAGGATGGCGGCGATCCCGAGACTTTCGAAAATGTATTCACCGTGAAAGCGGCTTCGAGCGAAAGCGTCGTCGACTTCCTCGTATCGGATTTCGCCCTCGAGGATGGCGGCGTATGGAACGGGAAATACGATTCTGCGGCTTCGACGCTGACGCTGACCAGCAGCGATCTGGGCAAGTGGTATTTGCTGAACGAGACGACTGCGTATTCTATCGGTTCGTATGCGGGCGAAGGCAGTAACGGCACCGATCCCGTGGTTCTGACCGTCGATGCTACGACCAAGCAGCTCAAAGGATTGCAGACCGATATCGAAATAGCTCTCGGTTCGGTCGAGGGAGGTCAGATAACAGATATCATCGGCGCATTGGGTATTTACTATGCCGACGGTACGACGATCGAACCTTATGCCGGTGCTGCGACCTCCTCGGTCAAGTTGCACCGTAGCAACAAGGGCGTGAAAGTTCCGTTCCGCAGCGTGGCCGACATGCAGGCCGTCGTTCGTCGGAACCGCCTGACGTCGAATGTCGAAATGGCGGACAACGTCGGTCTGACGGTTCCGGTCCGTACGCTGGCGGTGAAGACGGAGCGTTGCGAGCGGCCTGCCAAGACGATCGAACGCACGGCCGGAGCATTCATGCTCAACGAGAATCTCCGGTTGGTGAAATAATCGTTGCCGAACTTTTCAGCACGACCCGACACAGCATAAATTTTGCTGTGCCGGGTTTGTGCTCTTTGAATCGGAATAATTATATTTATAGCTCAAAGATCATACGATGATGACAACGAAGAGAACTTTCTGGAGTCTGCTGCTCGCTGCGGCGATCCTTGCCGGGTCGTGCGCTCAGGACGAGATCGGGCAGGCGGCGGAGACCGGTCCCGGCGACGAGATCTCCTCCAAACTGGTCTTTACGGCCGAGAATGCCACGCCGGGCGAGCTGCTGGTGTGCTTCGGCGATGAAGCGGTGGCGCGGATCGAAGCCTCGGTCGGTGCCGTAACGCGTGCCGGCGGCATCGCCACCCGTTCGGGAATCGGCGATTTCGATGCGGTTCTCGACGGCATCGGAGTGAAGTCGCTGCGACGTCTTTTTCCGATCGACAAACGAAACGAGGAGCGTACGCGCGCTGCAGGATTGCATCGCTGGTACCTTGTCGAATTCGACGTCGACGCCGATCTCGATCGTGCGGCCCGGAATATGGCTGCGATCGCCGAGGTAAGCAACGTGGAGTTCAATCAGCGGCTGAAGCATGCGAGCTGCGGTAAGGTCGTACCTCTGACCGAAGACGAAGCCGCTCCCCGGACCCGGACAGCCGTGAATTTCGACGATCCCTATCTGGATCGTCAGTGGCACTACATCAATACCGGCGATCCGACGATCTATGCGGAAGCCCGGGCCGGAGCGGATGTCAACTGCGCCGAAGCGTGGCGTCTCTGTACGGGCGATCCGCGTGTCGTGGTTGCCGTGATCGACGACTGCGTGCAGTGGGATCACCCCGATCTGGCTGCCAACATGTGGATCAACTCCGACGAGAAAGAGAACGGTGCCGACAGCGACGGAAACGGTTATGCGGACGATATCCACGGTTACAATTTCGTGGATGACACGCGCCTGACGATCAGCACCGGAGAAGACGCCGATCACGGCACGCACGTGGCCGGCACGGTGGCCGCCGTCAATAATAACGGCACGGGGGTCTGCGGCATCGCCGGCGGATCGGGCAACAACGACGGCGTGAAAATCATGTCGTGCCAGATATTCTGCGACGATCGGGCCGCTTCGGCCGCTCAGACGGCTCTCGCTTTCAAATATGCGGCCGATAACGGTGCTGCGATCGCTCAGTGCAGCTTCGGTTACGATGCCGGAGCGATCCGCTCGGATGAAGCCTATGCCCGCAATGCCAGCGCCGAGAAACAAGCGATCGATTACTTCATCGCTACGCAGAATTGTCCTGCCGTGGGCGGAGGCGTGGTGATCTTCGCGGCCGGCAACGACGCTGCCGCCATGTCGGGTTATCCGGGGGCTTACCGGGATTATGTTTCCGTAACGTCGTTCGCATGCGATTTTACGCCTGCCTACTATACCAACTACGGTCCCGGTTGCAACATCGCCGCTCCCGGAGGCGATGCCTACCAATCCTATCCGAAAGCTACGTCGCAGATTCTGTCGACGATCACCGACGGCGGATACGGATACATGCAGGGCACGTCGATGGCCTGTCCGCATGTTTCCGGAGTGGCGGCGCTGGGTATCTCCTATGCGTTGCAGCTGGGCAAGACCTTCTCGCAGAGCGAGTTCGTGGCTCTTCTGCTCACCTCGGTCAACGATCTCAATCCCTATTGTACGGGGAGCGATGCCAAGTATGCGAAGCAGATGGGCAGCGGTTATATCGATGCTTACCGACTGTTGATGAACGTGCGCGGCATTACCTGCATTCCCGTACCGGTGGGTACGCAGGCTTCGATCCGCCCGCTGGATTATCTGGGAGACGGCAATCCTTATCTGACGATCGCAGGTGCGGAAATCGCGGCCGAAGACAAAGCCCGGCTCGGAATCGCATCGGATCCTACGATTTTCTCCAATCAGGTGCTGTTCAAATGTTCGAAACCGGGCTCGGCGATCATTCGGATCCGCCTGCAGGCCGGAACGAACAGCGGCAGCGGAATGAACGGTATGACGATTACCCGGGAATTCGCATTGATAGCCCGGGAAAATCGTTCGTCGAACGGAGGTTGGTTATAATAAGAGAAACGCAACTATGAAAAATATCAAATGGTTATGGACCGCGTTGGTCGCGGCGTGCATGTTGACGGCCTGCGGCGGCGATTCGTCGGACGATCCCGGTACGCAGCCCGGCGACGAAACGAGCGTAGTGGGGGAGTGGCACATGATTTCCTGGGGACAACTTACGGCGGCGGATATTTATCTGTCTTTCGATCAGGATGGTACATTCGATCTTTATCAACGACTGACGAAACCTTCCTACGAGCATTTCGACGGAAAGTATTCGTATGTCGGCGGGAAGCTCAGCGGTGTTTACAGCGATGATGTGCCGTGGGGAAATACCTACGAGGTTTCGTTTGGCGCCGATGGTTCGCAGATGACGTTGACCGGGATAGCCGGAACCGACGACGTGGCGGTTTTCGCCCGTATGTCTATTCCGGACGAGATTCTTTCCGGAGAACTGGAGGCCGAGGCTTTGCAGGTCCGGTCGCAAGAGACGCAGCGGTTCTTGTAGCGGGGCCGATTTGGCTTCGACGATCGCAATCGATCGGAACGTGCCCGGATATTGTTTTCCGGGCATGTTCGTTTGAGGATGGGGCGGTTTTCGTCCGGCATGGATTTCGCTCCGTACGCCTTCGGCCGGGGCGTGCACGGAGGGCGGGAGGATATATGAAAACGATATTTTTTTCGCCGAGTGCTTGCAGATTCGAATTTTTTGCTTACCTTTGTGCCACGATAATACGGAGTTTTGCCGTGTTGTTGGGATGGTGCCATAGCTCAGTTGGTAGAGCAAAGGACTGAAAATCCTTGTGTCCCTGGTTCGATTCCCGGTGGTACCACAAGCAGACGAGCGTTGCGAGGAGCGACGCTCGCTTTTTTTGTTGTGGCGGGAGGCGCGGATCGGATGAAGAGGGGCGGGGGCTGTTTCTCGAGCGGTCCGGCATGGAAGCCTCGGTGGCATGGGAATTGCGGCAGCTCTTGCACCTGCGCGGAGTCGGCGCGGGTGAAGTAGAACCCTAAAACGACAACATCATGACACCTGCAAGACGCAATCACGGCAACTGGCTGCCGGGGATTTTCAATGATTTACTGACTCCCGAATGGCTGGAGCATCGCAACACGACGGCTCCGGCGGTCAATATTCTGGAAGACGACGCGTGCTACCGAGTGGAGGTGGCCGCACCGGGCATGACCCGCGACGATTTCAAGGTCCACATCAACGAAGACAACGAACTGATTATTTCGCTGGAGAAGTGTGCCGCTCCCAAAGAGGAGGAGAAGAGAGGCAAGGGCACCTACCTGCGCCGCGAATTTTCCTACACGCAGTTTCAGCAGAGCCTGCTGCTGCCCGACAACGTCGAGCGCGACAAGATCTCCGCGAAAGTCGAAAACGGCGTGATGACGATCGACATACCCAAGAAACCGGTCGCCGAGACGGCGTCGGCGGCCCGGCAGATCGAAGTCAAATAAGGCGGATGCCGCAGTTTGGGCAAGAGTTCCCCGATTCCGGGGAACTCTTTTTTTCGATTCGACGATTATATACTCTGATGTACCGATAGTCAAGAAAGTGGATAGTTTCGGCTTCCCGACCGAAGTCCCCTCCGAGGAGGGGGTTGCGTTCCGCTTCTGCTGTGGCGGTTCGGCAATTCGAGCAAGCTCGATTGCACTCACCTGCTGCCGCAGTCTACGGGAGGGTCGGACCTGAATACGCAGCCAGAAGCCGCGAACTACAACGGTCGGATTTGAAAATAAGGGGCAATAAACACTGGTACATCAAAGTATATAATCGTCCTCTTTTTTATGGCCGGCGGCTTGGGTCGTATTCCAGATGCAGGATGGGGTGGGGCCTGCCCGACGGATCGAACGCATCGCGTGAGACGATGCGGAATCCGAGCCGGGCGTAGAACGCTGCGGCGGGGCGATTCTGCTCGTTGACATCGACGCATCGGACTCCGCAGCATTCCCTGACATGTTCGACCAGCCGCCGTCCCAATCCTCGGCCCTGCCATGCAGGCCCGACGAAAAGCATTTCGAGTTTGTCGCCCTCGGTGCCGGCGAAAGCGGCGAATTCCCCGGCGGAATCCCGGATAATGTGGAGCGTTGCGGCGGCAAGCGCCTCTTCGCGCACGAGCCGGCGATAGAAAAGGAGGTCGTCGGCCGTCAGAAAGTCGTGCGTGGCCCGCACGGATGCTTCCCACAGGTCGGTCAGGGCGTCGAGGTCGGTGCCGGCAGGATGCGGAAGAGGTTCGATCGTCATAAGGTAAACCGGATTTCTTATGTAAAGATAGAAAAAATTCGTATCTTCGACATTGTTTAAAACCTGATTCATGATTTCGGAACCCGAACGTCGACGGATCGTCGAACTGATCCGCCGAGAAGTCGTCCCGGCGATCGGATGCACGGAGCCGATCGCCGTGGCCCTGTGCACCGCCCGTGCCGCCGAGCTGCTCGGTGCGCTGCCCGAGAAGATCGCCGTGCGCCTGAGCGCCAATATTCTGAAAAACGCGATGGGCGTGGGGATTCCCGGCACCGGGATGATCGGCCTGCCGATCGCGGTGGCATCGGGCGCGCTGGTCGGCCGTTCGTCCTACGGTCTCGAAGTGCTGCGCGACGTAACGCCCGAGGCGGTGGAGCGGGGACGGAAGTATATCGGCGAAAAGCGGATCTGCATTGGACTGAAAGAGGGCATCGACGAGAAACTCTATATCGAAGTCGAGGTCGAAGCGGCCGGGCACCGGGCCGTGGCGATCATTGCGGGGGGACATACCCGTTTCGTCTATCTGGAGCGCGACGGCCAGGTCGAACTCGACGAACGGACGCCTGCCGCCGGGACGGCTGCCGAGTGCGACGTGCCGCTGACGCTGCGGCGCGTGTGGGATTTCGCGACGACGGCACCCGTCGACGAACTGCGGTTCATTCTTGAAACCCGCCGTTTGAACAAGGCGGCGGCGGAGAAGTCGTTCGCTGGAGAGTACGGCCACTGCGTGGGCCGCACGCTGCGTCGCGAACGGGAGCTGCAGGTGATCGGCGACAGTGTGTTTTCGCGCATTCTCTCCTATACTTCGGCGGCCTGCGACGCCCGCATGGCCGGGGCGATGATCCCCGTGATGAGCAATTCGGGCAGCGGCAATCAGGGTATCGCGGCGACGCTGCCGGTCGTGGTCTACGCCGAGGAGACGGGAGCCGACGAGGAGCGTACGATCCGCGCACTGACGCTCAGCCACCTGACCGTGATTCATATCAAGCAGTCGCTGGGGCGCCTGTCGGCCTTGTGCGGCTGCGTTGTCGCGGCTACGGGTTCGAGCTGCGGCATCGTCTATCTGATGGGCGGCGGTTATGCGCAGACTGCGGCCGCCGTGAAGAACATGATCGCCAACCTTACGGGTATGATCTGCGACGGCGCCAAGCCGAGTTGCGCCATGAAGCTCACGAGCGGCGTCTCGACGGCCGTGCTTTCGGCCCTGATGGCGATGGACGGTCATTGCGTTACGCCCGTCGAGGGGATCATCGACGAAGATGTGGACAAGTGCATCCGCAACCTGACGGATATCGGCCGCGACGGCATGAACGAAACCGACCGGCTGGTGCTCGACATCATGACGAACAAGTGCTGAGCGCCCGCAGGGGCGGAACGAAACGAGGCCCCCGGATGTCCGGGGGCCTCGTTTGTCGGGCGCGCGTCGCCTATTGGAAGATCGTACGGAGAATCAGCGTGGTGGCGCCCTGATGACCGGTGGTATAGTCTTTGGCGATGCGGCTGGTTTTCAGCAGGAAATCGGGGTCGTCGCGCAAGGGGGCGAACCACTCCCGAAGCTGCTCGTAGTTCTCGATCGGGCGGGCCGCTCCGAGCGTCGCCAGATCGCGTGCCTCCTTGAACTTGGCGTAATGGGGACCGAAAGCGATCGGAAGGCCGAACGTAGCGGCCTCCAGCGTGTTGTGGATGCCGACGCCGAATCCGCCGCCGATATAGCCCCATTCGGCGTAGCCGTAGGCCGAGGAGAGCACTCCTACCGTGTCGAGAATCAGCAGCTGTTTCGAAGCGAAGTCCGTGTCGGACGAACACCGGGTGTAGCGCAGGGCGCCGCCGCGCGTCTGCTCCGTCAGCCGGCCGATGCGGCTCTCCTCCATTTCGTGGGGTGCGATCAAGAACTTGATGTCGGGGTTGTCGTTCATCAGGCGGATGAGCAACTCTTCGTCGGGACCCCATGTCGAGCCGGCGACGAAGAGGCGGGCATCGCCCTTGAAGCGCTCGACGATCTCGATCTTGCGGGCCGCCTGCGCGATTTCGGCTACGCGGTCGAAGCGCGTGTCGCCGGCGACGACCGCATTGTCGAAGCCCAGTTCGGCCAGCAGCTGTTTCGACTCCTCGTTCTGCACGAACAGGGCGTCGAAGGCTTCGAGCGCCTGCCGCCACATGCCGCCGTAGGGGCGGAAGAAGATCGAATCGCGGCGGAAGATCGCCGAGACGATGTAGCTGCGGATTTTGCGGCGGTGCAGCTCCCCGAGCAGGTTGAGCCAGAATTCGTACTTCACGAAGACGGCGATCTCGGGATGGGCGATGTCGAGGAAGCGGCGGGCGTTGCGCGGCGTGTCGATGGGCAGGTAGAAGATGTAGTCGGCACCCGGGTAGTTCTTGCGGATCTCGTAGCCCGAGGGCGAGAAGAAGGTGAGCAGGATCTTGTATTCGGGGTGTTCGCGGCGGAGCCGTTCGATGATGGGACGTCCCTGTTCGAACTCGCCGAGCGAGGCGGCATGCACCCAGACGATGCGGGCCTCGGGATCGATCGTCTGCGCCATGCGCCTGAAGAGATCGCGGCGCCCCTCGATCCATTGCCGGGCTTTCGCACTGCGCAAAGCCGCGAGCCGCACGGCCCAAACGTAGAGCATCAGCCCCAAATCATAGATCCACATGGACGGGTTGCTGTGTGTAGTTGAAAATCCATAGGTTCGGCTCCGGAGGCGTTTCGGCCCTCCGGCGGTCGGACGTTTCGTTTTTGCGAAGACAAAGATAGCATATTTTGGCGGAAATGCAAAATCACCAGTTGCACTCCATCGCCTCTTCGACCAGCCGCACCCGCGTCGTGCCGTCGGGCGCGATCTCTACGGCCGCCAGATCGAACTGGATCTCCGGATCGTCGTCCGTGCATGCCAAAAAGCAGCGGGCCGCGTGGCGCAGCGACCGGAACTTCCGGGGCGTGATCGCATCTTCGGGAGTCGTCAGCGAACCCGTGCGGCGGGTCTTGACCTCCACGAAGTGCAGCGTCCGCTCCTTGCGCGCCACGATATCCAGCTCGTAGCGTCCCGACCGCCAGTTGAGCGCGCAGATTTCGTATCCCTGCCGCCGCAGATACTCCGCTGCCGCCCGTTCGCCGGCCCGGCCTGTTTCGGCTGTCGTCATACCTATTTATAATAGGAACGACAGATCGCCTCCCGGTTCCACTTCGAAGGGCTCGATGCCGTGCTTGAAGATGCGCACGGGCCGCTTGCCCAGCAGCTCGAGGCGCCCATCGACATAGCGCAGCATGCACCCCTCGCGCAGGCCCGCCACCCAGCGGCGCGGATTGGCCCGGATGTATTCGCGGATGCGCTGCTCGCGCGTCTCGCCGGCATGCCCCTCGGGATTGGCGTCCAAGTAGTGGGGGTTGATCTGGAACTTCACGGCGCCGACGGCCCGGAACGACGAGGGCTGGACGATGGGCATGTCGTTGGTCGTGGAGATCGTCGGGCAGCAGACGTTGCTGCCGGCCGACCATCCCACGTAGGGTATTCCGGCGCCGAGACGACTGCGGATGGCCTGCATCAGCCCCTCTTCCTGCATCTTTTTGGCCAGCGCGAAGGTGTTGCCCCCGCCCACGCAGATCGCCTCGGCCCGGCGGATCGCCTTCGCCGGGTCGGCGGCCCGGTGCACGGACCTTACACGGATGCCGATCTCCGCGAAGCGGGCGGCTACGCGCCGTTCGTATTCGGCGTAGGAGAACGTTACGGCGGCGTAGGGTACGAAAGCCGCCTCGCGGACCCCTTGCAGGAAGTGTCCGATTTCGGGCAGCGGGTAGCGCAGGTACTCCTCGCCGGCATTGGTGGAATTGGAGATCAGAAGAAGTTTCATAAGGCGGTGGTTCTGAATTTCTTAATTTGGAAAGTGTGCTGAATGTCGAAAATGTTGTGAATAAAAAATATCGGCGTTTTGTCAAAAGTAATAAAAAAAGTGTTACTTTTGCGCAAAATCATGTCGGAAATAAAAGTATTGTTTCCAAAATAATTGTTTAACTAAAAACTTAAAATTATGTCTGAAGTTCAAACTAAAGTTGTCGAGATCATCGTAGACAAACTGGGTGTCAAGGAGTCGGAGGTAGTACCCGAAGCCAGCTTCACCAACCACCTGGGCGCCGATTCGCTCGACACCGTAGAGCTTATCATGGAGTTCGAGAAGGCTTTCAGTATCGAGATCCCCGACAACGACGCCGAGAAGATCGCTACCGTCGGCGACGCGATCAAGTACATCGAGGAGCACAAGAAATAATTTTTCCCATCCATTTTTTCCATTCACGACATTTTAGGTTTCCGTTTTTATGGCAGAAAGAAGAGTAGTCGTTACGGGTATCGGTACGATCAACCCGCTCGGCAATAACGTAGAGGAGTATTTTTCGAATCTGGAGAAAGGTGTCAGCGGTGCCGCGCCCATTACTCATTTCGATGCCGAAAAATTCAAGACCCGCTTTGCCTGTGAAGTGAAAAATTACGACCCGAACCGATATTTCGATCGCAAGGAGGTCCGCAAGTACGACCCCTTTACGCAGTACGCTCTGATCGCGGCCACCGAGGCCGTCGAGGATGCGGCGTTCGATTTCGACAAGCTCGACAAGGAGCGCGTCGGCGTGATCTGGGCTTCGGGTATCGGAGGACTCAAGTCGTTCTTCGATGAATGTCTGGGCTATGCCGAGGGCGGAATGACCCCTCGGTTTAGCCCCTTCTTCATTCCGCGCATGATCTCCGACATCGCCGCAGGTTTCATCTCCATGAAGTACGGCTTCATGGGGCCGAACTACTGCACCGTGTCGGCCTGCGCCTCCTCCAACCACGGCCTGATCGCCGCGATGGAGGCCATCCGCTACGGCAAGGCCGACGTCATGGTTACGGGCGGTTCCGAAGCCGCGGTCAACGAACCGTCGGTCGGCGGTTTCAACTCCATGCAGGCGCTCTCCACGCGCAACGACGATCCCGAGCATGCTTCGCGTCCCTTCGATAAGGACCGCGACGGTTTCGTGGTCGGCGAGGGCGCCGGAGCGCTGATTCTCGAAGAGCTGGAGCACGCGAAAGCCCGCGGCGCCAAGATCTACTGCGAGTTCGTAGGCGGCGGAGAATCGGCCGACGCCCACCACTTCACGGCTCCCCATCCCGAGGGTGTCGGCGCCATGAAGTCGATGCGCGACGCCATTGCGGACGCCGGCATCAAACCCGAGGATATCGACTACGTCAACGTGCACGGTACCTCCACGCCGCTGGGCGACATCGCCGAGCTGAAAGCCGTCAAGGGCGTGCTGGGCGACCACGTTTACGACGCCAACATCTCCTCCACCAAGTCGATGACCGGCCACCTGCTGGGTGCTACGGGCGCCGTCGAGGCGCTGGCCTGCATCATGGCCATCACCAAAGGCATCGTGCCCCCGACCATCAACTGCGAGAATCTCGATCCGGAGATCGACTCGAAACTCAACCTCACGCTCGACAAGCCGCAGCACCGCGAGGTGAAGTGCGCCCTGAGCAACACGTTCGGTTTCGGCGGCCACAACGCGACGGTCATTTTCCGGAAGTTCTAACCTTTCGTCCCGACCGCCGTGCTGGATTTTCTGCTGCGACCTCTGCGGAGGAATATCGGCCGGGACAAGGCGTATTACAGAATGATCGATGATATGTTCGGGTTCCTCCCGCATAACATCGAACTCTACAAGCTGGCTTTGATTCATAAGTCAGCTTCTTTGGTTTTGGAGAACGGGCAGCCGGTCAACAATGAGCGGCTGGAGTTTCTGGGCGACGCCGTCATCGAGTCCGTTACTTCCGACTATCTTTTCATCGAGTATCCCGGGCACGACGAGGGTTTCCTCACGCAGCTGCGCTCCAAAATCGTTTCGCGACAATCGCTCAACGCACTGGCCGTACACCTCGGACTCGACCGTCAGGTGATCTCCAACAGCGGAGCTTCCATTATTCAGAAGCATATCTACGGCGATGCGTTCGAAGCCATGATGGGGGCCATTTACCTCGATCAGGGCTACGAGTTCGTCAACCGCCTGCTTATCAACCGCATCTATGCCCGTTACCTTGATTTGGAGGAGCTGACCTCCTCCGAGACCGACTACAAGAGCCGCTTGATCGAGTGGTGTCAGAAGCATCGGCGGGCGATCGCATTCAAAACTGAGCATGACAAGGGCTATGCAGCCAATCATCCGGTATTTTACGCCACGGTGCTGGTCGACGGTCTCGAAGTGGGCCACGGTTCCGGCGACTCCAAAAAGGAAGCCGAACAACAAGCCGCCTACTCTGTTGCCGAGTACATGAGCGATGAACAATGTGCCTCGCTGCTCGACCGGGTAGATCGGCTTATCGACTGACGGGGGGCCGGGCGAGAAGGGCCGGGACAGAGGCTCGAACAAGGGAGAGCTGAGCGAGGAGGGCTGAGACAGAGGTTCGAACAAGGGGGAGCTGAGCGAGGAGGGCTGAGACAGAGGCTCGAGCAAGGGGAAGCTGAAAACGAGGGCCGAGACAGAGGCTCGGGCGATGGGAAGCAGAGGGCCGGGACAAAGCGCGAGCGTGGATCTAAGCCGGAGAATGTCAACGAAGTGGAGCGAGGTGAAGCTGAGCGAGGGGGCTGAAAGAGGAAGAACTGAGCGAAGGAGCCGAGAGGGGGGGCAGGGAGAAAGCCGGAGAGAAAGAAACGGGAGAAAAAGACGGGGTAGAGAACGTGAAAAATATCCAAGACAAACTGGCATCGCGGGGCGCCGAATCCCTGTCCGACCGAGAACTGCTTGCGCTGCTGGTCGAAGATCCCGGGCTGGCCGATACCCTGCTGGAGATGACCGGCGGATCGCTGGTCCGTCTTGCAGCCGAGGAGCTGCCCCGGTTGCGGATGATGGGCGGGCTGGGGCTGCGACGGGCCCGGGTGCTGGCTGCCGCCGCCGAATTCGGACGCCGCGTTGCGGCCTCGCAGGCACAGACTCTCGATTCCATGTCCGGTACCGAAGATGTTCTCCGTTTTTTCCGACCCCAACTTGAAAAACTCGATCATGAAGAGTGCTGGGTCGTCTATCTGTCGTCGTCGAACCGGATTCTGGAACACCGGCGGATCAGTCAGGGCGGCGTGCGGGGTACGATCGTCGATCACCGGCTAATCATCAAACGGGCGCTGGAGCTGCTGGCCATGCGCCTGATTCTCATCCATAATCATCCCTCGGGAAATGCCGGGCCCAGTCAAGACGACCGGACGCTTACCGAGCGCGTATCGAAAGCTGCGGCTCTTTTCGACATCCGGCTGGTCGACCATGTCATCATCTCCCGCGAGGGGCATTTCTCATTCTATTCTTCGGGCCTGCTGAAAGAGTAAGAGCGGCTTGGCTTGGAGGGTGGGGCGGTCTGCAGTCAGAGTTGGGGCGACCTGCTGTAGAGAGGTAGGTCCGTCTGCGGCCAGAGTTGGGGCGGTCTGCTGAAAAGAGGTAGGTCCGTCTGCCGGCCAGAGTTGGGCGGCCTGCTGAAAGGTGGGGCGGCGAGGCTACCACACGATCGGCTCCTTGCCCACCGAGCGGAGGTATTCGTTGGCGCGCGAGAAGTGGCGGCAGCCGAAAAATCCCCGATAGACCGAGAGCGGCGACGGGTGTACGGCTTTCAGGATGCAGTTGCGCTGCGGATCGGCGATAGCCCCTTTGCGCTGGGCGTAGCTGCCCCAAAGCATGTAGACGATGCCCTCCTTGCGTTCGTTGATGACCCTCACGACCGCGTCCGTAAAAGTCTCCCAGCCGTGCCCTGCATGCGAGGCCGCCTCGTGGGCCCGTACCGTCAATACGGCGTTGAGCAGCAGCACGCCCTGTTCGGCCCAGCGATCGAGGTTGCCCGAACGGGGAACCGGCGTTCCCGTATCGTCCGAAACCTCCTTGAAGATGTTCTGCAGCGACGGCGGAAAGGGCACGCCGTCGCCGACCGAGAAGCAGAGGCCGTTGGCCTGCCCGGGACCGTGGTAGGGATCCTGCCCGATAATCACTACCTTGAGTTTGTCGAACGGGCATTTGTCGAACGCCCGGAAGATGTTGCCGCCCTGCGGGAAGATGCGACGTGCGGCGTACTCCTGCCGCACGAACGTCGTCAGGTCGGTGAAATAGGGCTTCTCGAATTCGGGCGCCAGCAACTCTTTCCAGTCGGCGGCAATCTTCACATCCATCTTTTCTTAGGGGATTAAATTTTCGTAAATGTAATGAAAAGTTCGCAAAATCCGCTTATCTTTGTATGGGAATCTCACTTTACGACAATGAAAAAGACTCTCTTATGGTTGGGGGTATGCCTGCTGAGCGCAGGTTGCGCCCGGTCGGGTTGCGAACAGCCCGAGATACGCAACGTGATCTACATGATCGGCGACGGCATGGGACTGTCGCAGGTTTCGATGCTGCAGATCGCCGAGGACTACCGGCCTACGGCGTTCGATCGGGCCGAGCACATCGCGCTCATCGCCACGCGGTCGGCCAATAACCGCGTTACCGACTCCGCCGCGGCCGGCACGGCGCTCAGTTGCGGGGCCAAGACCGATAACTCCTGTCTGGGGCTCGATCCCGACGGCGGGCGGCTCGTGCCGATGACCGAGTGTGCGCAGGCACAGGGCATGCGTACGGGACTGGTGGTTACCAGCTACCTCCACCACGCCACGCCTGCGGCTTTCTATGCTCATGTTCCCCACCGCGACGATGCGGCGGATATCACCTGCGACATGGTGGCCAGCGGCATCGATCTTCTGATCGGCGGAGGCCGCAAGGCCCTGAACGACTCGCTGCCCGAGGGTGGTACGCGTTTCGACGCATTCCGGGCCAAAGGCTATCGTGTGGCGCTGGAGCCGACGCAGATCGACACCCTGTCGGGCCTGCCGCTCGTGGCGGCCGTGGCCGACAAACATCTGCCTGCCGCCGCCGAGCGCGGCGATTTCCTCCCGCAGGCGACGCGCAAGGCGCTGGAGCTCCTTTCGGCGGATAACGACAAGGGGTTCTTCCTGATGGTCGAAGGTTCGCAGATCGACATGTTCTGCCACGGCAACGATGCGCCGCGCGTACTCGACGAAATGCGCGACTTCGAGCGGGCGATAGCCGCTGCGATGGATTTCGCCGATGCGCATCCCGGAACGCTGGTCGTCGTAACGGCCGACCATGAGACGGGCGGTCTCACCCTGCCCAGCGGCAATGCCGACTTCACCTTGCCCGAGTCGGGCGTGCAGCCCAAGTTCTCGACCGGCGGACATTCGGCTTCGGTCGTTCCGGTCTATCTTTACGGTACGGGTTCCGACCGCATCCACGGTTTCATGGACAATACCGACTTGGCCAATGCCTTGAAGCAGATCCTCGGCGGTAAAAAATAGCCGCTCCGCTTCGACGAAACGAACCCCGCAGTGCGCGTGCGCTGCGGGGTTCGGCGTTGAAAGAGGGCAGGGTTACTTCCCGGCCGGCTCCGAGGGCTCCGACGTCATGATCCGGAAGTCGATGGGCAGCGTGTATCTCACCTGCACGGGTTTGCCTTCCTTGTTCCGGCCCGGGGTCCATGCTCCGGAGGGTACCGAGCCGAGTATCCGGAGTGCTTCCTGCGTCAGCGCTTCGTCGGGCGATTCCAGCACCTCGATCGAGCCCAGCGAGCCGTCGCGGTCGATGACGAACGTCGCCACCACCCGGCCTTGAGTTTCGGTCTGAGGGTAGCGCAGCCGCTGCTGCACCCAGGCGCGGAACTGCAACAGACCGCCGCCCTGGAACTCGGGCATCTTCTCGGTGATCAGCATCGGTTCGTCGTCGGAAGGTTTCGCCGTGCCGTATTTGACGACGGCCACCTCGGGAACGGTCGTCTCTCCGACGGCCGGTGCCGGTCGTGCATCTTTCGTCTCGGACCGATTCGCCGGTTCATGGTAGGCGGTGATCTCGATCACGCCGTTGCGGCCTTTCTCGCCGTATTTTTGCAGAGCTTCTTCGCCTGTGAGGTTGCGGATCCGGATGCGGGCGGCATCCTTTTCGGCCTGAGTTCCGGACCTGTCGACCCACTCGCGGAGCTGGCCGTCCGGGGCGAAGATCGCCTCTTTGGAGGTCTCGACCCCGTTGAACATATAGATCGGGTCGGCGACTGCGTTTCGGACGGTCGCCGGTTCTGCGATCCGGATTTCTGCGGCCCGCGAAGTGAGCGAGAACGCGCACAGCAGGCTCGTTGCGGCAAGCATCGAGCCTGCCAGTCGTAGCAGGGCGTACCTGCCGCTGGAGCGGATTGTCATCATTTGAAAGCGTTTTTTGGTCAAGGAGTCCCGCAGTCCGCTGGCTATGTCCGGACTATAGCCGAAGAGCTGCCTGAACAGAATGTGCATGTAGGATTCGAGATCGTAGCCGGCCGTCAGCACGGCGCGGTCGGCTTCGTATTCCTGAGCTTCGGCCAGCCGCCGGGTCGCGAACCAGATGAAGGGATTCCACCACAGCAGGGCCTTCATGCCCTCCATGAGGATGCGTTCGGCCGAGTGATGGCGCTGCAGATGGCTCATTTCGTGGGCGACGATGGCGCGGCGTTCTTCGGCCGTGGTCCTGACCCACAGATAGATCGTGCCGCAAAACGAGAAAGGGGCGATTTGCTCGCGGGTCAGCGCCAGCCGGTAGCGACCCGCCTGCGAGATCGCAGCGTTGCGGCGCAGTCGCCGGATGATTCGGATCTGCCGGAGCATGGCTCCGAGCAAAACGAGTGCGCCGACCGCCCAGAGAACGATCGCGATCGTCTCGGGGAGCGGCAGGGCGGCGGACGACGATGCCGCGACCGGAATTTCCTCGGTCAGAGGCAGCTCCTCGAACACGGCCGGCTCGATCGCCGGCGCCGGGAGGAGCGGAATGCGCAGAAACGGAATCAGCGAGGCGACGGGCGGCAGCAGCAACAGGTAGCGGCGACACCACGACAGCGGTGCCCGCCGGTCGAGCAGCAGTTCGTAGGCGCCCCACAGCACGCCGCTGCAGAGGACGATTTTCGCGGCTTCGAAGAGCAGGGTTTTCATGATCGGGCGTTTTTGGCGTTGCGGATGATTTCGAGAATCTCGGCCTGCTCGTCGGACGAAATTTTCTCGTGGCGCGAGAAGAACGATACCAGTTGCACCAGCGAACCGTCGAAATAGGAGCTCAGCATGGACGACATCACGCTGCGGGCGTAGCTCTCCCGATCGACGGTCGGGTAGTAGCGGTGGCTCTTCCCTTCGGCCGTATGCGCCACAAAACCCTTGTTTTCCAGAATCTTCAGGAAAGTGGCTACGGTGGTGTATTTCGGTCGCGGCTCTTCGATGCGGTCGATGATCTCGTTGACCACCGCATCGCCTAATTGCCAGAGGATCCGCATGATCTCTTCTTCGCCGCGGGTCAGCTCCGGAATCGTTCGTTCGTCTTTCATCGTTCGTCGTGTTTCTCGGTGCAAGTTTACTACTAAATTTTTAGAAGAACAAATTTTTCTACTAAAATTTTAGTACTTTCGGCGAAAATTTCGATGCCGGCAGCGGCGAGCGTTTATTGTACTCCGCTTACGGCTCCACCGATGGGCGGGGATTCGCCTTGCACTTTTCACCTTTGAACTTGAACCTTGAAAAACAGCCTGCAGATGCTGGACGCAGCGAGCATTTGCCGCTTTTTGTTCCGGCAAAAAGCGGCGGAAAAACCTCTCCGCCCGACTGTCTCCGCCTGCTACGGAGCGGCTAACGCTGCTCCGGGCGCCTATTCGCGGGTTTGCAAGCAAACCGGCCCCTGCGCTGACGCTTTTAGCCGCTCCTCCGCGGACGGCTCCGACAACGGTGCGGAAGATTTATTATTACAAGAGAGGAGTTGACTAATAATTATTCATTATTAACTGAAAAAAACAGCCTGCAGATGCTGGACGCAGCGCACGGGGAAGGCGTATGCCCGAAAATTGCCGTATGTCGGACTCACTTGCTTGGCGTCGAAGAGCAGGTAGCTCGCGTTGGTGCTGCCTGCGGCGGAGGGCGAGGAGGACCAACACTGGCTATTCGTGCCGACACTCGTCAGGGCTCCCGTCGGGTAGTGGCGGAAGCCCGAAGCAGGCACGCGAAAGCAATCGCTGGAATGAATACCGCAAAGAGCGCGGCAATTAAGAATGAAAAATTAAAAATGAAGAATTATCGAGGGGCAACGAATTTTCCGGCATCTCGGAGAACTATTCATTATTAACTCTTAATCGTCGCAGGCTTTCCGGCAGACTGGGATATACACCGACCTTAGGCGGGGCTCGGTTTTTCGAAAGCACCTTTCTTAAAACCGGCCTCTTAGGCCGAGGATTGCTGAATCTGCGGACCGCGCTGACGGAAGTCGTAGCTTCCGCCACTCCGGGTCGTCGGGCTGTTGGCAGGTAGAGGGAAAGAACGTGCCGGGTCGAGGGTACGACGGATCAGCGTCGCATGCTCCGTTCGATCTCGTTGTCTTTTTCGAGCTTCTCGTCCTCCTCCCAGTCGAACCACGGGAATTCGCGGCGCCCGCCCAGCGAGAAGCGGGTGTAGGTGATCGGCAGTCCCATCTCCAGAAAGCGGCTTTCGTAGGCAGTCTTCACGGAGAGCACTTCGTCGGCATACCCTGTGCCGTAAATATCCGCGTTGGAGACTTCGCACGGCAGGCCGTAGCGGCGGATCGCTTCGGCAGTGTAGCCGTAGAGGTGCTGCGAGTCGGTCTTGAGGTGGATCTTCCCGTCTCTTCGCAGCAGCCGGGCATAGAGTTCGAGGAAAAAAGGCGACGTCAGGCGTTTCTTGGCCCGGCGGCTCTTGAGCTGCGGGTCGGGAAAGGTGATCCAGATCTCGGAGACTTCGCCTTCGGCGAAGAGGCCCCCGAGAAATTCGATCCGCGTGCGGAGGAACCCCGCGTTGGGCATCTGCCGCTGGGTCGCGGTCTTCGCGCCGCGCCACATGCGGGCGCCCTTGATGTCGACGCCTATGTAATTGCGCGAGGGGTCGCGTTCGGCCAGCGCGACGGTATACTCGCCTTTGCCGCATCCCAATTCGAGCACGATGGGGCGGTCGTTGCGGAAGAAATCGCGGTTCCAGTGCCCCTTGATCGGGTGGTCGCAGCGGAACACCTCGTCGAATTCCGGTTGCAGGAAGCAGTCGAATCCGAGGTTCTCGCGGAATTTGCGGAGTTTGTCTTTTCCCATCTTATTCGGTCTCTACGTACAGGCCCACCGCTTCGACGCCCGCGATGGGGCGGACGGGGGCGATCAGGAAACGGTAGCCGCCGCTTCGCGCAAGGACCGCCCGGCGGCGGTAGGGCAGCGTCGCCTCGCCGTGGATCGCCGGCGGAAGGCGCCTGTGCGGGGCGCAGAACAGAAACGTTTCGGTATGGCTGAGCGAGTCGGGTGTGCGTACTTCGATGCGGAAGGTCAGCGTGTCTTCCCGGAAATGCGGATCGTAGCGCAGAAAGAGCGACAGGTTGCAGCGGGAGAGCGTATCGTCATTATGCAGAAGCAGTTCCGCCGCTTCGCTCCACGCCTCCGGATCGACGTCGGCCGCTACAGACCGATGGTCCATGCGGCAGGCCGTCAGCAGAGCCGCTGCGGCTGCGATCGCCGCCGTTTTCATCGCCGCCCTCTTCACCGCTTATCGGTTTTCGCCGTTGTTGCCGCCGTTGTTGCCGCCGTTCCCGTTGCTGCCGTTGTTGTTGCGGTCGGGACGCTCGCCGCCCGGACGGCGGTTGTTGCGATGGCGGTTGCGGTCGCCGTTGCGACGTTCCGGGTTGTTGGGCTGTTGTTCTCCGTTTTCGCGCGGAGCATGGTTGCGCGGACGGTCCTGACGGCGGGGCCGGCGATCCTGCTGCCGCTCGCCCTCGGGCACTTCCCGGCGTTGCGAGGCTTGGGGCTCACCTTGTCGCTCCGGCCGGTTCTGCCCGCCCGCTTGTCCTCCTTGCGGACGGTCGCCCCGGTTGTTGCGACCGCGTTTGTTGCGGCGTCGGGCCTTGTCGAAGCGCGTGATGCTGTCTTCGACCGACTCGGCGCCGTAGGTCGGTTCTTCGGAAGCCGCGGGGATGTCGTCGGCGTGCAGCAGCTGCTCCACCTTCTTGCCGGCGCGGTTCTGCTCGAGAATATCCTTGACCCGCTCCACGGTGAGCGTCGTGAGGTTGGCCATCGTGTCTTTGGACGACGAGAAAGTCATCGTGCCGGCCAGCACGTCGCTCTTTACGGGGAACCACTCGCCGTCGATGGTCTGCAGGGGTTCGCGCAGCCGCGGAAAAGCCTTGCGGGCATCGACGTAGGTGTCGTATTCGTACATCATGCAGCACTTCAGTTTGGAGCACTGCCCGGCCAGTTTCTGGGGGTTGAGCGAGATGTCCTGCGCCCGGGCGGCGCCGGTCGTTACGCTCGTGAAGTTGGAGATCCACGACGTGCAGCACAGCTCGCGACCGCAGGCTCCGATGCCGCCGATGCGGCCCGCCTCCTGCCGGGCACCGATCTGCTTCATCTCGATGCGGATGTGGAAACGCTCGGCGAAGACCTTGATCAGCTCGCGGAAGTCGACGCGTTCGTCGGCGATGTAATAGAAAATGGCCTTGATCTTGTCGCCCTGATACTCCACGTCGCCGATCTTCATGTTGAGCCCCATGTCGGCGGCGATCTGGCGCGAGGCGATCATCGTCTCGTGCTCCAGTGCGATGGCTTCCTGCCAGCGTTCGATGTCGTAGGGCTTGGCCTTGCGGTAGATCTTCTTGTACTCTCCGTTGTAGGGGGTGAAACCCGTGCGGCGCATCTGCCGGGCCACCATGTCGCCCGTCAGCGAGATGATGCCGATGTCGTGGCCGGGCGACGCCTCGACGGCCACGATGTCGCCCTTTTCGAGGGGCAGGTTGTTGACGTTCTGGTAGAACGAACGCCGGGTATTCTTGAAGCGCACTTCGAAAATGTCGGTCGGTACGTGGTCGGGGTACTCTTCCAGCCAGTCGGTCTCGTGGAGCTTCATGCAGCCGCCGCAAGGGCGTGCTTCGACCTCGGAGCCTTCGTTGCAGAAGGCGCAGCCGCGGCCGATTTCGGGTTCGAATTTACAGGTATGCGGTTTTTCGGATTCCATGCGAAGATATTTTGCGTAAAGATAGGCAAAAAAAGTGAAAGGTGAAATAATCCTTCCGGTGTCTTCATGCCGCGGCCCTTGTCGCGGTGCCGTTTTCTGTACCGGCCGAAGGGGAAAAGAGCCGTTATGCCTGCCGAGCGTGCAGGCGTCGTACGTCGCGCCGGATTCGGGAGATCATCAGCACGGCGGCGGCCGAGAGCCCGAACGAATAGCCCAGAAAGAGCCCCGAGGGTCCCATGCCGCAGGTGAACCCGAAGAAGTAGCCTACCGGGAGGTTCAGCAGCCAGTAGGAGATCAGGGCGATGGGCATGATGATCTTCACGTCCTGAATGCCGCGCAGAATACCTACCGAGACGTTCTGCACGCCGTCCGAGAGCTGGTAGAGCGCTACGAAGAACATGAGTTCGGAGGTGATGGCGATCACCTCGGCGTTGGAGGTGAAGAGCGTCGGGATCCAGTGGCGGAAGGCGATGAATATCAGGGAGGCGAGGGCGTTCCATGCCAGTACCAGATGATACGACGCTTTGGCGGCGAGCGAGAGCTCGGCGATGTTGCGGACGCCGTAGCAGTGGGAGATGCGGATCGTGGTGGCCGCACCGATCGACATCACCACCATGAAGGCGCAGTTGCCCAGCGTGATGGCGATCTGATTGGCGCTGATGGCCTGCGTGCCGAGCCAGCCGATCATCACGCTCGTGCCGACGAAAGCCGACGATTCGAGAAACATCTGCAGCGAGATCGGCAGACCCATGCGCAGCAGCTGCCGCACGGTGGCCCACGAGTAGTTGCGGAGGGCGAACTCTTTCAGGTAGGCTCGGTAGCGCTCCCGGCGGCAGAAGTAGAAGATCATCAGCGCGGGGGCGATGATGCGCGAGAGGAGCGTTCCCAGACCGGCACCCGCGGCTCCCATTTCGGGGAGTCCGTAGCGGCCGTATATGAAAAGGTAGTTGAATCCCACGTTGGCGATGTTGGCGATGATGGTCGCCGCCATCTCGGCCCGCGTATTGCCTACGCCTTCGAGAAATTGCTTGAAGGCGAAGAAGAGCATCACGAGGGGCATGCTGCAGATCAGCATGCGGTAGTAGGGGATGGCCATGTCGACCACTTCGACCGGCTGGCCGAGATGATAGAGCAGCGGAATGGCGGCATACTGGATCAGCATCATCGCCACGCCCAGCAGCGTGTAGAAGAGGATGCCGTTCTGCAGCAGGGCCGCCGAACGCTTGCGGTCGCCCTGCACGAAGAGTTCGCCCACGAGCGGCGTCATGCCCAGCGCCACGCCGATCGCAGCGATGAAAAGGATGAAGAATACCGAGCCGCCGAACGATACGGCGGCCAGCGGCAGGGGGTCCTCGCCGCCGTAGCGGCCTACCATCAGGTTGTCGGCCAGCTGGGTCAGGATCTGACCCAGCTGCGTGAGCACTACGGGCAGGGCCAGCTTCAGGTTGGCCTTGTATTGATTCCGGTATTTCGCGAAGTCGTACAGCATAGGGGGTGCAAAGATAATGTAAGACGCGTGCAATGCCAAATTTATGAGCGATTCTCTCATAGAACCCGGCTCTTAGCCGGGCCGAGGCGCCGCCTGCCTAAGCGGGTGCGCAGCGCCCGCAAAGTCGCAAGCCGAGCGGAAAAGCAAACTTGGGTCGGGGCGCCGTGGCGGAAATTTCTCTTTTTATGATAAAAAGAGTAACTTCGGGACGTCGAAACAGACTGTTTTCGGAATTCCATGCTCCGATCCATGAAAAAAACGATCTTTTGGCTCTGCCTCTTCCTGTCGGCATGGGGGTGCGGTTCGGACGGCACCGATCCGGCGATCTCGGCCGCTGCGTTGGAAGCCCCCGTTCCCGTCGTCGCGATGCAGGACAGCCGGGCCACCGTAACATGGCAGGCCGTCGCGCATGCGGATCGATATTTTTGGGAACTGACGGAGGGCGAGGATTCCGCGCCCTTAACCGGAACGTCCGTCGTCGCCTACTGCGCTTTTTCGATGGAGGAGGGAATGACTTACCGTTTCCGCGTCCGGGCGCAGGCTTCGGCCGATTCCGGGTATGCCGACTCTCCGTGGTCGTCGTACGTGAGCTTCACGACGCGTGTCCACACACAGCTGCCGGCCCCGGTTGCCGAGGCTTCCGCGCGCACGGCTTCGGGC
>JAMPGH010000001.1:342628-351778 GCA_023664045.1 Alistipes senegalensis
CAATCCGTTAAATGAGGGAAGCCGGGCGATCGGGCGCTCCGTGCGCTGCGTCCAGCATCTGCAGCTGCTTTTTTTGAAAAATAACTTATTTTTGCTTCGACCAAGCAGCTTCGGCCCGGAATGACGGGAGCCACGGTTTCCGCCAGCGCGGCCGCAGATTCAGCAATCCCCGGCCTAAGAGGCCGGTTTTAAGAAAGGTGCTTTCGAAAAACCAAGTAAACCTAAGGTCCGGTGTATACTCCAGTCTGCCGGAAAGCAGCCTTAATGAATAGTTGATAATGAATAGTGAATAATTATTTTGCGAGTTCACGGAATTTTGCAAAGGCTATCTTTTTGTTGCTCTGCCAATTATTCACTATTAACTATTCATTATTCATTGCGAAAGGTCTCCTTTCCGGCATTCATTCCAGCGATTGCTTTTGAGCGCCTGCTTCGGGCTACCGCATCTACACGACGGGAGCTCTGACGAGTGTCGGCATAGGAGGTTGGAGCTGGAGTTCTTCGTCCTACTCGGCCGGCGACTCCGGTGCAAGCCGTCTGTATTTCAATGCGACGGCCGTCAACGTGCAGGGCAATCTCGATCGGGCGGACGGCTTCCCCGTGCGCTGCGTCCAGCATCTGCAAGCTGCTTTTCTTTAGTGAATAATTATTCGAACTTTCAAAATTCCGCACCGTTGTCGGAGCCGTCCGCGGAGGGGCGGCTAAAAGCGTCAGCGCAGGGGCCGGTGTGCTCGCACACCCGCGAATAGGCGCCCGGAGCAGCGTTAGCCGCTCCGTAGCAGGCGGAGACAGTCGGGCGGAGAGGTTTTTCCGCCGCTTTTTGCCGGAACAAAAAGCGGCAGAACACCAGCATCTGCAGCTGCTTTTTCACTTTTTTGCCCCGAAAATTTGGTTTATAATATAAACTTATTTATATTTGCACCAAGAAATAGCAAAAGAGCCTCTTCGCGCGGATTCGCTCTTTTCTTTTTCGCCTTATGGTTTATAAAATAAACCTCTTTATCAACTTTCAAACAGCCAAGCAAATGGAAGACAAAAACCTCACTCCCCAGCAGAGCATGGCCCTGATTACGGCCATGATTCAGAACTCGAAACAGCGGGTCGCCATGCCCGATCTGCACATCTCGATCATGTGGGCCGTGCTCTCGATCGTCTGCGCCGTCGCCGTCTTCGCCGCGATTTTCGCCACCGGCGACGTGCGTTTCAACTGGCTGTGGCTCGCCATTCCGCTGCTGGGCATCCCCTCCAGCATCGTGCTGGCCCGGAAAAAGCGGGCCGAAAAGCGGGCCCGCACCTACATCGACCGCATGAGCAGCACGTTGTGGAAGGTCATCGGGTTCTTCGGCGCAGCCTTGTCCCTCGTCTGCCTCGGCTTCAGCCTCTGCGGTTATCCGCAGGCATGGACCGCCATGTTCCTCTACGCCTTCATCGTCGTCGGCTTCGGCGCCGCCATGCAGGGCGTCATCCTGCAGGAGCCGGCGTATCTCTTCGGCGGCGTATGTTCGATTCTGGCCGGCTTCGTGTCGGTCATCCTCTCCCTGTGCCGGATTCCGCTGCTCATGATTTGGGCTCTGCCGCTCTATGTCCTCTGCTTTCTGTTGATGTTCATCGTGCCGGCTTTCGTCATCCGCCGCAAACTCGACCGCGCAGCCCGATGAAAGAGTTGAATCCGCTGCTCCACTCGCAGCTGCGGCTGGCCGTGATCTCCATCCTCATGCAGGTCTCCGAGGCCGACTTCGTCTACCTGCGGGAGAAGACCGAATCCACGGCCGGGAATCTGAGCGTGCAGATCGACAAGCTCGCCGCCGCAGGTTATATCGTCGTCGAGAAAGGGTTCGCCGGCCGAAAACCGCGAACCGTCTGCCGGATCTCCGACCGGGGACGGGAGGCTTTCGCCGAGTACGTCGAAACTTTGAAACTCTACCTCGGGCTGTAGCTTCCGGCACACCCGACCGGCACACCGCCGGCGCAGGCCCCCGGCCCCAAAGCAAAGCCTCGCCCCAAAAGCAAAGCCTCGCCCCAAAAGCAAGGCCCCCTCCACTCTCTCCAACAAAAAGCGCCCCCTCCGTAAAGAGGGGGCGCTTTTCCGTCCGTTCCGGCGTCTTATTCCGAAACGATCGCCTCGCTCGGGCATACGCCGGCGCAGGTACCGCAGTCGATGCACTTGTCGGCGTCGATCACGTAAATATCGCCTGCCGAGATCGCCTCGACGGGGCATTCGCCGATGCAGGTGCCGCATGCGACGCAGGAGTCGGTGATTTTGTAAGCCATGATAGAAATTGTTTGTGGTTAATTGTGTCGGACAAATATAGCGAATTTATTTGATAATGTCAAATCCCGTGTAGGGAATCAGCACCTCGGGGATGCGGATTCCGTCGGGCGTCTGGTTGTTTTCGAGCAGCGCCGCCACGATGCGGGGCAGGGCCAGCGACGAGCCGTTGAGCGTGTGGGCCAGCTGCGTCTTCTTGTCGGCATCGCGGTAGCGGAGCTTCAGGCGGTTGGCTTGGAACGACTCGAAGTTCGACACCGACGAGACTTCCAGCCAGCGTTTCTGCGCCTCGGAGTATACTTCGAAGTCGTAGGTCAGCGCCGAGGTGAACGACATGTCGCCGCCGCAGAGCCTCAGGATGCGGTAGGGAAGACCCAGCGACTGCACGATGCCTTCCACATGAGCCACCATGCCGTCCAGCGCTTCGTACGACACGTCGGGCAGCGACAGCTGCACGATCTCCACCTTGTCGAACTGGTGCAGGCGGTTCAGACCGCGCACATCCTTGCCGTAGGAGCCCGCTTCGCGGCGGAAACAAGGGGTGTAGGCCGTCATCTTCACGGGGAAGTCGCTCTTGTCGAGAATCACGTCGCGGAAGATGTTCGTTACGGGCACTTCGGCCGTCGGCACCAAGTAGAAGTTGTCCGCCGTGGCGTGGTACATCTGCCCCTCTTTGTCGGGCAGCTGGCCCGTGCCGAATCCCGAGGCTTCGTTGACCATCACGGGAGGTTCCACCTCCAGATAGCCCGCCCGCGTGTTGCAGTCCAGAAAATAGTTGATGAGCGCACGTTGCAGCCGCGCTCCCTTGCCTTTGTAGACGGGGAATCCCGCACCCGTGAGCTTCACGCCCAGATCGAAGTCGATGATGTCGTATTTGCGGGCCAGCTCCCAGTGGGGCAGCGGATTTTCGGGCAGGGTCGTGTAGTTCTCCACCAGCTTCACCACCACGTTGTCTTCGGCCGTGCGGCCTTCGGGCACGATCTCGGCCGGGAAGTTGGGCAGCGTTACCAGCGCGGCCTGCAGCTCGTCCTGCACGGCTTTCGACTCCTCCTGCAGCTGCGAGGACTTCTCCTTGAGGTCGGCTACGAAGCGCTTGCGCTCCTCGGCTTCGTCGCGGCGGCCTTGTCCCATGAGGGCGCCGATCTCTTTGGCGGCTTTGTTCTGGGCGGCCAGCGCGGTGTCCAGTTCGGTCTGAATCGCCTTGCGGCGATCGTCCAGCGCAAGGATTCGTTCGATGACGGGTGCGGCGTCGACGCCTTTCTTGGCCAGCCGGCGCACGGCGGCTTCGCGGTCATCGCGGATTTGCTTTATCGTGAGCATGATAATCGGATGATTGTTCTTTACGATCCGCAAAATTACAAAACAATTCATAAAATTATCTTAATTTTGCGGAAAATCGCATCTCCCGTGAAAACCGTCGAACTGCTGGCTCCGGCCAAAGACTTCGCTTCGGCCGCCGCGGCCGTCGACTCCGGCGCCGACGCCCTCTATATCGGGGGCGCACGCTTCGGGGCACGGCAGGCCGCCGGCAACTCCGCCGCGGAGATCGCCCGCGTGGCGGAGTACGCCCACCGCTTCGGCGCAAGGGTCCACGCCACGTTGAATACGCTCCTTTGGGACAGCGAGCTGGAGGAGGCCGAAAGGCAGGCCCGCGAGCTTATCGACGCCGGGGTCGACGCCCTCATCATTCAGGACATGGCCCTGCGGCGCATGAACTTGCCCGTCGAGCTGCACGCCTCCACGCAGGTCTCGGTCCGCACGCCCGAAATGGCCCGCTTCTTGGGCGAGGCGGGGTTCGCACGCGTGATTCTCGAACGGGCCCTCTCGCTCGACGAGATCCGGGACGTCTGCCGGGCCACCGACGCCGAGGTCGAATGTTTCGTCCACGGAGCTCTCTGCGTGGGCTACAGCGGACGGTGCTTCCTCTCGCGCTCCATGTCGGAGCGTAGCGGCAACCGCGGCGCCTGCAGCCAGCCGTGCCGCCTCAGATGGGACCTCACCGACGGCAAGGGGCGCACCTTCCTGAAATCCAAACATTTGCTGTCGCTGCGCGACCTCAACCTCTCGCAGCGCATCGGCGAGCTGTTGGACGCGGGCGTTACCTCTTTCAAGATCGAGGGACGCCTCAAGGACACCAACTACATCCGCAACGTCGTCGCCGCCTACCGCGAGGCCGTCGACGCGGCGCTGGCCGCCCGGCCCCACCTGCGGCGGGCTTCGGCGGGCATCTCCCGCCCCGACTTCACGCCCGACCCCTCGAAAAGTTTCACGCGCGGCGAGTCGGAATACTTCTTCGACGGACGGCGGGCGGGCGTCGCTTCGTTCGACACCCCCAAATCCGTCGGCGAGCATATCGGCCGCGTCGCGCGGGTCGAAGGGCGGGCCTTCCGCCTCGACCGGCCGAACGACCTCGCACCCGGCGACGGCATCTGCTTCCTCCGCGACGGCGAACTGGTCGGCACCAGCGTCAACAGCGCCGAGGGCGGACGCATCGTCCCCAACCGCACGGAGGGCATCGCCCCGGGTACGGAGATCTTCCGCAACTGCGACCGCCGCTTCAACAAGTTGCTCTCCGCCAGCCGCATCCGCCGTTCGATTCCCACTGCGGCGCAGGTCGCGGTCTCGGCTTCCGGCGTGCGCCTGAGCTATACCGACTGCGAGGGCGTCCCGGCCTCCGCCGAACGGATCGCCGCGCTCGACACGGCCAAGAACCCCGCCGCCAACGAGGCCGCGATCCGCACGCAGGCCGCCAAGAGCGGCGACACGATCTTCTCCGTCGACTCCGTCTCGGTCTCCGGAGCCGGGTACTTTGTGCCCGCGTCGCTCCTCTCCGAGTTGCGGCGCGAAGCCCTCGAACGGCTCCTGCAGGCGCGGCTGGCACGGCCTCTCCCCCACCGCATCCTGCCCGAGAATCCCGCGGCCCGCTACCCCGCCGACACCTTGACCGCCGAGGAGAACGTTACCAACCGCCTTGCCGAGGCCTTCTACCGCGACCACGGGGTCCGGCACATCGCGCCGCCGCTCGAACTCTCCTCCTCGTTCGCGGGGGCGTGCGTCCTGCGCTCGGCCTACTGCATCCGCCGCGAGATCGGCGAGTGCCTGCTCGGGCAGCCCCGGCTGCGGGGCGACCTCTACCTCGAACACGGTGCGCACCGCTACCGGCTGGAGTTCGACTGCGCACATTGCGAGATGAAGATGATCGCCGAGAAAAGATAATTCATTATTCAACGCTCCGGCGTTGCATCTTGGGCGGCTCGCGCTTTCAGCGCGACCCCCGCAGCCGCCCAAGATGAATCGAACCCGAAAGAAACTCGATTCAGGATATGCAGCAACAACTGACCCCCTCGTTCGGGGACTACGAACTCATCGACACGGGCGACTTCGAAAAGCTCGAACGTTTCGGCCCCTACCTCGTGCGGCGTCCCGAGCCGCAGGCCCTTTGGCGGCCGTCGCTCCCCGAGGCGGAGTGGCAGCGCGCCGATGCGGCGTTCCTGCGCGATGCCCGGAGCGACGAGCGGGGCGAGTGGCGCCTGCGGCCCGGGGTTCCCGACCGCTGGACCATCGGCTACGACCTGCGCGGCCATAAGTTGCGCATGCGTCTGGGTCTCACGTCGTTCAAGCACGTGGGCATCTTCCCCGAGCAGGCCGCCAACTGGGACTTCATCTACGACCGCTGCCGCGCCTTGTCGGCCGGCGGCGAAGCGCCGCGCGTCCTGAACCTCTTCGCCTACACGGGCGGCGCGACGCTCGCGGCCCGGGCCGCCGGGGCCGAGACCACGCATGTCGATTCGGTCCGGCAGGTCGTCTCGTGGGCGCGCGAGAACATGGAGCTGAGCGGATTGGAGGGGGTGCGCTGGATCGTCGAGGACGCCTTGAAGTTCGTGCAGCGCGAGGTGCGGCGCGGCAACCGCTACCGCGGCATCCTCCTCGACCCGCCGGCCTACGGACGCGGCGCCAACGGCGAGAAGTGGATCTTGGAGGACAACCTCTGCGAGATGCTGGAGTGCTGCGCCCGGCTCTTGGAGCCCGCCGGCGCCTTTCTGGTGCTCAACCTCTATTCGATGGGCTTGTCGTCCACACTGGCCCGCACGGCCGTGCGGCAGGCGTTCGGCATCCCCGGCGAGGAGCAGCGGGGCGAACTGTGCTTCTCCGACCGCGCCGGCAAGCAACTCCCCTTAGGCACTTACTACCGCTTCGCAAGATGATTACTATCTTTCATCTCTTTGTCCTTATTATAAATAATAATTCCGCACCGTTGTCGAAGCCGTTCGCGGAGGAGCGGCTAAAAGCGTCAGCGCAGGGGTCGGTTTGCTTGCAAACCCGCGAATAGGCGCCCGGAGCAGCGTTAGCCGCTCCGCAGCAGGCGGAGACAGTCGGAAGGAGAGGCTTTTGCGCCGCTTTTCGCCGGCACGAAAAGCGGCATCCGAAACGATTCGTTTAAAACAGATAATAGACGATAACCCCCGCCGCGGCCGAGAGGCAGATCAGCAGAATCGGGTTGACCTTGCGCCACGACCCGACCAGCACGGCCCCGAAGAGGGCCCAGCTCCAGCCGTCGATGAAGTTGCGGTCGCCGGGTGCGTCGCTATGGGGGAATATCAGCAGCAGGGCCGCCGCCGCGATCATGCCGATCACCACGGGCCGCATGCCGCGCATGGCCCCCTCGACCCAGCGGTTGCCCTTCAGGCGCAGGAAGAAGCGGGCGACCAGGATCATCAGCGTCAGCGACGGCAGGCAGACCGCCAGCGTGGCGATCATGGAGCCCACGATGCCGCACCACGCATGCCCCGTCTGCAGGCCTACGGTGTAGCCCACGTAGGTCGCCGAGTTGATGGCGATCGGTCCGGGCGTGATCTGCGACACGGCCACGATGTCGGCGAACTCGGCGTTGGTCATCCAGCCGTGCTGCACCACCACCTCGTTCTGGATAAGCGAGAGCATGGCATAGCCGCCGCCGAACCCGAAGAATCCGATCTTCAGGTAGCTCAGGAAAAGTTGCCAGAGAATCATTTCAATTCAGAATTTCCTGCCTGCGACGCCTTGCCCTTGCTTGGTCGCAAGATTCACAATTCGCTTCCTTTTTTGCTTTTCCGGCTGCGGCGGTGCTGCTTTTGCCTGCCCGCTTTTCCAGCTGCCGCCAGCTCCCATGCGATGCCCGCCGCGGCCGCAGCCGCCAGCACGTAGATCGGCGACCAGCCCAGCCCCCAGATCGCCAGCGCCGACGCCGCGATCACGCCGAACATCGGCCACCGCATGCCCCGCGCCAGCGAGACGACCGGCCCGATAATCAGGGCCACGACCGCCGGGCGCATTCCCTTGAACGCCGCGTCGACCACCGGATTCTCCCGGATGTCCGCAAAGCAGAGGGCGATGAGCAGGATGATCGCGAACGAGGGCAGAATCGTCCCCGCCAGCGCCGCCGCAGCACCCCGCAGCCCCCGGATGCGGTAGCCCGCGAAGACCGCCGTGTTCACCGCAATGGGCCCCGGCACCGACTGCGCGAGGGTCAGCAGATCCAGGAATTCGCGCCGCTCGACCCATCCCCGGCGGTCGATCACTTCGCGCTCGATAAGCGGAATCATCGCGTAGCCGCCGCCGAAAGTGAAGGCGCCGATCTTGAAGAACGTGGCGAAGATGGTCCGAAGCATGGTTATTGGCGTTTTTTCTTGCCCAGCAGCGTGCGGATTCCGTCGATGAAGATCATCGGGTGGGTCGGGGCTCCGGGCAGCCAGAGGTCGACCCCGTGCCGGTCGAAGAACGTGCGGTCGAGGGCGCGGCTGCCGGCGAAAAGTCCCCCCGAGCAGGCCTCCGTGCCGCATGCCACCACGATCTTGGGCCGGGCTACGGCGTCGTAGCAAATTTCGAGCGCTTCGGCCATGTTGGACGTAACGGGGCCCGAAACGACCACTCCGTCGGCATGACGGGGCGAGGCGGTGAACCCCACGCCGTAGCGGCCGAAGTCGAAGTTCACGTTGCCCGTCGCCCCCAGCTCCATCTCCACCGAGCCGTCGCCCCCGGCCGATACTTCGCGCAGTTGCAGCGACCGGCCGAAGCACTTGCGCACCTCGGGCCGCACGGCCGCCTCCTCGAAGGGCACGAGCCGCTGCCCCGGACGCAGGACCAGCCCCTCGCGCGTCGGCGAGCCGAGACGGTAGTCGTTCGTGAAGCGGATGTTGCGCGGGGCCCGGCGGGCGCATTCGCCGCAGAAGAGGCAGCGGCCCAGATCGAGCGCAAAGGGTTCGACCGCGAGGGCCCCCGTGGGGCAGATCGCCGCGGCACGTTCCAGATCGGCACGGTCGTCGGTCTCGGTCAGCTCGGGACGGCCCCGGAACTCCGGCGTCAGCTCCACCGCATCCAGATCGGGGATCGCCTGCCTGCCGTGGCTGCGCAGCACGCGTATTTTCGGAAAAATCATATCTTCAATTAAAAATTAAAATCATCCCATATACCTTCCATTTCGTCAGAGGTCGTGTCCGCAGTAGGAGAGGTTGAAGCTCTTGTTGCAGATCGGAAAGTCCGAAATTCCCTCGCCGCGTACGGCCAGCGCAAGGGCCAGCCAGTCGTGGAGACTCGGATCCTTGATGCGCGCCGCGGCGATGCGGCCCGCCGCATCCGTCAGCAGCACGTGGCACGTCTCGCCGCGCCACCCCTCCACCAGCCCGAAGGCGAGCGACTGCGGGGCCAGCGGCGCCGCATAGTCGGGGGACGACATCCCGTCGGAGCACTCCCAGCCCTCCAGCAGCCGGTCGATGTATCGCGCCGACTGCAGCACTTCGCGGCAGCGCACCATCAGCCGCGCCATGACGTCGCCCTGACGCTTCACGATGCTCTCGTGGCGCTCGCCGTCGGCCGGCAGGGCCAGCGACGCCCACGGGTGCGTG
>JAMPGH010000001.1:351878-379253 GCA_023664045.1 Alistipes senegalensis
CCGGGCCGACTGCCCCACGCCGCCGATGCGCTGCATCTCCTCGCGCCCCACCGCGCCGCACTGTTCGTATCGCGCCAGCAGCGAGGGCGACGACTTGATGTCGCGCCGCACCTCGTCGTAGCGGCGGGCGATTTCGCGTACGTTGTCGCGGATCATGCGCGCCTTTTCGGGCGTCAGCGGATGATCCGTGCCGCAGGGGCGGATCAACCCCTTGCCGAAGCGGTTGCCGCACCACGCCTGCGTGGTGTTGATCGTCATCGTGCGCAGGGCTTCGCACGCCACCTGCCCCAGCTGGTAGCCCACGTCCATCGAGAGAGCCCCCGTATCGGCGATCTGCATCGCCATGCGTTCCAGCTCCAGCGCCACGGTGCGCTGGCGTGCCAGCTCGGCCGGACAGCGCCGTCCCGTCAGCTTCTCCACCGCCTCGGCGTAGGCCGTGGCATGGGCCACGGCGCTGTCGCCCGCCACCGTCTCGGCCAGACACGCCTGCCGCAGGCGGTTGTCGGTCTCGGCGAAGAGCCGTTCGATGCCCCGGTGCTGGTAGCCTAAGGCGATTTCGAGGTGCAGCACCTGCTCGCCGTTGCAGAGGAAGCGGAAGGCACCCGGTTCGATGATGCCCGCATGAATGGGTCCCACGTTCACTTCGTGCAGCGAGCCGCCCCGCATCGTGTAGAACGGGTAGTTGTCTATCGAGCTGCCGCGGTCGTAGCGGTCCGCAGGGAAACGCAGCGGCTTGGGCCACGGCTGGCCGTCGAAGCGCACGCCGTAGCGTTCGGCGATGTCGCGTTCGAAGACGTGGAGCGCCGGATGCCGGGCCGTCAGCGACGGGAGGGCCGTTTCGTCGTAGTACTCCATCGCGTGCGAGGCCACGAGCACCCGCCCCTCGGCATCGTCTAACAGCAGGCAGTAGAAGCGCAGCCGGTCGTCCGCCGGCAGGGCGAAGTAGTGGGCCACGTGGTAGCGCGCGTCGGCCAGCTTCGCGGCCAGCTCCTCGTAGAAGTCGGCGTAGGCGACTTCGGGAATATCTTCGAGCCGCACCGAGGCGGCCTTGTTGTCGGTCGAATACCAAGTCATAAGGCAGCGATTTGATCGATCAGGCCGCGGAGCGCTTCGGGCTGCCAGAGCCCCAGCACCACGGCGAAAAGCAACAGCAGCAGCGCCGACCGCGAGAGCGCCCGGTCGGCTTTCGAGGGGTGCAGCTCATCCTGATTGGGTTGGTAGCAGAGACGGATCATGCGCAGGCAGAACGAGTAGATGACGATGCACAGCAGGAGCAGCATCGCAGCCACGAGCCACCACTTGCCCGCCGCGATCGTCTCCCGGAGGATCATCAGCTCCGAGATGAAGAGCGGCGAGGGCGGAAAGGCCATCGCCACGACCATGCCCGCGAGCAGCCCCACGGCTCCCACGCGGTTGATGCGGATGTAGTCGCCCAGGCGGTTGATGCGGTAGCCGTTGTAGACCTGCCGCACCACGCCCATCTGCAGGAAAAGGCTGCTCTTGACGAAGGTGTGGCAGACGACGTGGAACACCGCGGCCCATACGCCGGCGCCGCCGATGCCCAGTCCGATGGCGGCGATGCCCATGTTCTCGACCGTCGAGTAGGAGAGGAAGCGTTTGTAGTTGTTGGTGCGGCGCAGGAACAGGGCGCCGATCAGGAGCGACAATACGCCCGTCAGCAGCAGCACCGACTTCGCCCAGCCGAAGACCTCGGTCGCGGACATGACGCGGTAGAGGCGCAGGATCGCCAGAAATCCGGCGTTGACCAGCCCCGTGGAGATCAGCGCCGCGGCGGGTGCCGGGGCGGCGAAGTTGGCGTCGACGCCTACGGTGTAGAGCGGGAAGAGCTCCATCTTGCAGCTGTAGCCGCAGAGGATCAGCAGAAACGAGATCTTCAGGTAGAGCGGGTTGCCCTGCGCCGCCGCGGCGGCCGCCGCCTCGTAGGAGAGCGATTCGCAGCGGGTCGTCGCCGTGAGCAGCAGAATGCCCAAGTAGGCCATCGCGATGCCCGTCGACGAGACGAAGACGTACTTCCACGCCGCCTCGAGCGTCTGGGCCGTGCGGCGGTGGTAGATGATGCCGGCCGAGCAGAGGGTCGTCGCTTCGAGGAAGATCCACGTTACGGCCATGTTCGAGGCGAAGTAGGCGCCCGCAATGGCCGTCGTGAGGAGCATCAGCAGCGCGAAGTAGGTGCGCGTCTGCCCGAGGTCGCACTCCGCAAGGTAGGTCTCCGAGTGGTGGAAGACCCAGAACGAGACGACGATCAGCAGCGCGTAGAAGAGCGTCGCGGCCGCGTCGAACTCGAAAATCGAGCCTGCGGAGCGGCCGTACCCGCCGCCGAAGAGCAGCCATGCGGCGAACAGCGACTGGAGCAGATAGTAGAGCGACCCCGAAAGGTGTATCATCCGGCGGCTGCGGGCCGCGAAGGCCGACGAGGCGACGGCCGCGGAGAGCAGAAAGTAGATTGCGATCATCATGGCCTCAGTCTTTTACGTTGGTGAGCGCGTCGGCATCGTCGGCGTGGATCTTGTCGTCGATCTTCGTGAAGAAGACGCCCAGCATCAATACCGACATGAGAATATCCAGCAGAATGGCGATGTTGATCAGGAAAGGCATCTCCACGCCGATGGCCGTCGAGAAGAGGAACACGCCGTTCTCGATCACGAGGAATCCGACCATGTGCGAAAAGAGGCGCTGCCGCAGGACGATCAGAATCAGACCGCTCAGCAGGGCGTAGAGCGCCACGCCGAAGAACACGGGGTCGACCGTCGGGTCGGCGATGCAGTAGGTGATCGAAACGCTCGCCGCCAGCGCCGCGAGCGAGAGCAGCAGCGCATGGAACTGCGAGGTCCCCGACGTGCGGATGCGGTTGATCTTGGTCTTGCGGATCACGGCGAAGAGGATCGCCGGCACCAGCACGGCCTTGAACAGCAGGGTCTCCAGCGCGATGAACGCCAGTTCGAGCGGGGCGATGGCGTGCAGCCGCAGGAGGGCGATGACGAACAGCAGCGCCCCCTGCAGCATCATGATCGAGGCGTAGTTGCGGAAACGCTCGGTGATCGACAGATAGACCAGCGAGACGACATAGAGGATCACTAACGAGAGAATCATGCCGGTTCGATGTTGAGTTGCAGCAGGTAGCCCGTGAAGAAGGCCAGGGCCGCCAGCGCTGCGACGGTGAGTATGTAGGTGGTGTTGCGCACCAGTTTGTTGCGGGCCTGCGTCGACTCGACGATGCCGACCGCCAGCCCCGTCAGCAGCACGGCCGCCGGAGCCGCCGCCCACCAGCGGGGGCAGCAGACCGCCACGAGCGTGTCGGCCGCCAGCATCGAGAAGATCGCCGTCTTGAGCCAGCCCGCGATCTGGATCATCGCCAGATCGACGCCGCAGTAGTCCAGACACATCACCTCGTGGATCATCGTCAGCTCCAGATGCGTGCGGGGATCGTCGACCGGCACGCGGCCGCTTTCGGTGAAGACGATCTTCACCAGCACGTAGGTCAGCAGCAGGAGCACGATCGCGAAGTGCACGCCGGGCAGCGCTTCGGGCTCGAAGATCCGCGCAAAGGAGGTGCAGCCCGTCAGCAGGGCCAACGTCCCCGCGGCCAGCATCAGCGCCGGCTCGACCAGCGCCCCGTACAAGGCTTCGCGGCTCGCGCCCATGCCTTCGAAGGAGCTGCCCGTGTCCATCGCGGCCAGTATCAGGGCGAAGCGCCCTAAGGCCAGCAGGTAGGCCATGCAGACGATGTCGCCCTCGAACGAGAGCAGCGGAAAGAGATCGCCCACGGGGATCGTCAGCGCGGCGACGATCGCGGCGCCCAAGTAGATCGAGGGCACCGTGCGGAACAGCGCGGTGGTCGTCGTCGAGTAGACGGCGCCCTTGCGCAGACGCAGCCTCGCGTCGTAGAGGTGCTGCAGGAAGCGGATGCCCCGGCGGCCGGCCAGCCGGGCCCGCGTACGGTTGACGACGCCCGGAATCGCAAGCGCCGCAAGGAGCAGCAGCAGTGTATTGAGCAGGGTCATGGTCAGAGCAGATTGAAGATCGAGAGGAGGAATACCAGACAGAGGAACGCCAGCGCGAACGACAGGTAGCGGTTGATCTTGCCCGTGCGCAGGCGCATCACGCGGCGGTTGATCTGGCTGAGCAGCTCGACCCACCACGCCGCGAAGAGGTTGTCGATGCGGTCCTTGCGGCGGATCTCGAAGCCGTGGGCCGTGGGGAATATCTCGCTCTTGCCCACGGCGCCCGTTTCGCCGTCCTGCCGCGTGAGCGACGGCGCGATCGATTGCAGCCCCTCGGAGAAGGACTCGCCCGTGTATTGCATCCGCACGTCGGGGGCCGTGAATCCACAGCCCCACGTGGGGCCCTGCACGACCTCGCGCCGGCGCATCGCCCGGCGGCGGAGCCATGCCAGCAGGGCCACCGTCCCGACAAGCAGCCACATCGTCCGCCCGACGGCTCCGAGCATGGGCGAGAGCAGGTAGTCGGCCGCCGCGGGGGGCGTCGGGACGAAGAATCCCGCGGCCCGGGTCGCGATCTTCACCGCCGCGGCCGGGAACAGCCCCACGAAGAGGATGCCCGCCAGCGGCAGCGCCATCGCGGCGATGCGATAGTTGTCTACTTCGGTCGCCTCGACCGCCTCCGGAGTGCGGGGCGAGCCGAGGAACACCGTGCCGCAGAGCTTGGCGAACGCCAGCACCACGATGCCGCCGATCAGGGCCAGCGCCGTCAGCGCGGCGGCCGAAGCGATGACCTCGCTGCCCGCGGCGATGCCCTTGAACATGCCCATGTAGATCAGCAGCTCCGAGACGAATCCGTTGAACGGCGGCAGGGCGCAGATCGCCGCGGCCCCCACCAGAAAGAGCAGCGCCGTCAGAGGCATCTGCCTGGCCAGCCCGCCCAGCGCGTCGAGCGACGTGGTGCGGGTCTGCGTCAGCACGTTGCCCGCGCCGAAGAAGAGCAGCGTCTTGAAGAACGAGTGGTTGAGCGTATGGAGCAGCGCTCCGGCGATGCCGCACAGGGCGACCACCGGGTTGCCCGCAGCCTTGCCCAAAAGCGCCACGCCCAGACCGATGAGGATCACGCCGACGTTCTCGATCGACGAGTAGGCCAGCAGGCGCTTCACGTCGTTCTGCGAGGCGGCCAGAATGACGCCCCACAATCCCGTGGCGATGCCGGCGCAGAGGACGACCAGCCCGGCCGTATGCAGGGAGGCCGCATCGCCGAGCGCCGCCGAGACGCGCAGCAGGCCGTAGACGCCCGTCTTGATCATCACGCCCGACATCAGGGCCGAGACGTGCGACGGCGCCGCCGGATGAGCCTCCGGCAGCCACACGTGCATCGGGAACAAGCCCGCCTTCATGCCGAAGCCCGCCACGAAGACCAAGAACAGCGGCAGGAACGGCTGCTCCGCGAAACAGGGGGCCAGTGCCGCGAACGCGGCCGATCCCGTGGCTACGTGGAGCCGCACGAATCCCACGACCAAGAGCACGAATCCCACGTGCATCATAATCAGATACGAGAGCGCCGCGCGCCGCACTTCGCGCCGCTCGGCGTCGAAGAGGATCAGCAGGAACGACGCTATGGTCATCAGCTCCCAGAAGAAGAGGAACGAGAATCCGCCCTCGGAGCTCACCACGCCCAGCATCGAGAGCGACATCGTCGCGAGGGCCGCATAGTGGAGCGAGATGTGGGCCGGCGACTTGCGGTCGAGGGCATGGGCCAGATAGCCGCGCGAGTAGAGCGTCGCGGCGAGGGCTCCGACGAGGATCAGCAGCACGAAGAACGCCGACAGCGGATCGAGCGACCCCGTGTCGGTGCCGCCGATCGGACTCTCGGCGCTCCAGAGAGGAGAGGTTTCGCCCGAGAGGAGCACGGCCGCGGCTTTCGTGCCGAGGGCGATGCCCGCCGCGGCCGTGATCGCCAGCGCCGTCCACGCCTTGAGCCTGAGCGGCGAGGCGAATACCAGCGCCACGACAGCCGTCAGAGCAAGCAGGATGTAGAGGAAAAACATATATAATCAGTAAACCGTTATAAATATATTCATGTACCGAACATTTTCGACCCGGATTTCAAATCCGGCCGTCGTAACTCGCGGCTTTCGGCCGCGTATTCAGGCCTGACCCTCCCCCGCACCCCCTCCTCGGAGGGGGCTTCGGGTGGAAATCCCGAACAATCCGGTCTCCCGACCGTCAGTACATCAAGGTATATAACCGTCAAATTAAGAACTAAACATGAAAAATTAAGAATCGACGACTTGCTGCAGCAGCGCCGAAAAAACATATCGGTTCGAAGCAGCAGCAAGAAACTCTGCATGACTTTCAATTTTTAATTTTTCATTCTTAATTTTCAATTCTTCATTCCGTTCACCGTCGCCGCCATCACCACCGCCACGAGGGCCGCCGTCTCGGTGCGCAGGCGCTGCGGGCCGAGGGCGATCTCTTCGAATCCGCAGGCCAGCGCCCGGTCGATCTCGTCGGCCGAGAAGTCGCCTTCGGGACCGATCAGCACCAGCGCCGCCTCCCCGGGGCGGAGCGTCTGCGGGAAGTAGCTTTTGCCGCCCTCGCTGCGGGCCTCGGCACAGTGGGCGATGAACTTGCGGCCCTCGAAGGGGCGCCGCAGCACTTCGTCGAGCGGCGTTACCGCCTGCAGTTCGGGCCGGAACGCCTTGAGCGACTGCTTCATGGCCGCCGTGATGATGTGCTCGCCCCGCCGGGGATTGAAGACCCTCCGTTCGCTGTGCTCGGTCTCCAGCGGCACGACGGAGGTTACCCCCACCTCGGTCGCCTTTTCGAGGAACCATTCGAAGCGGTCGGCGTTCTTGGTCGGGGCCACGCCCATCGCCAGCCGGTAGCCGAGGGGTTCGAAATTCCGCTCTGCGGAGAGGATCTCCACCGTGCAGCCCCGCGGATCGGCCTCCGCGACGCGGCATTCGTAGAGCGTACCCCGCCCGTCGGTGGCATGGAGCCGGTCGCCCTCCCTCAGACGCAGCACGCGGACGCAGTGCCGCGACTCCTCCTCGCCGAACGTGTGGCGGGGCGGGGCGATCTGCGGATCGTAAAAAAGTTGCATGGTCCTTTCGATTTTCGTATCTTCGCACGCACGGCCTGATGCACGGCCTCTGCGGCACGCCGGCGCAAAGGTATATATTTATATATAAAAGCGGATCGAAAAATCGACATAAAATACACAATCCACCGATGAAACGTATCGTATCATTCGCAACATCCGCCCTGCTTATGCTCGGATCATGCACTTCGGAGACGAAGACGGCGGAGAACCCGTTTTTCGTCCCGTGGGACACGCCCTACGGCGTGCCGCCTTTCGACCGGATCCGTCCGGAGCACTTCATGCCCGCCTTCGAACGGGGCATGTCGCTCCACGACGCCGAGATCGAAGCCATCGTCTCGAACCCCGACGAACCCTCGTTCGAGAACACCGTCGCGGCCTACGACCGCGCCGGGCGGATGCTCGCGCAGGTCGAGCTCATCTTCGGCATGCTGTGCGAGGCCGAAAGCAACGATGAACTGCGCGCCCTGCAGGAGCAGGCCATGCCGCTGCTCACGGCCCACGCCGACAAGATCGGCATGGACGACCGCCTCTTCCGGCGGGTCAAGGCGGTCTACGACCGCCGCGAAAGCCTCGGACTGGGGGCCGACGAAAGGCGCCTCCTGGAGAAGACCTATCAGGGTTTCGTCCGCTCGGGCGCGCTGCTCGACGAGGAGCAGAAAGCCCGTCTGAAGGCGATCAACGAGGAGCTCTCCCTCGCATCGGTGAAGTTCGGGGCCAATCTTCTGGCCGAGAACAACGACTTCGTGCTCTTCCTCTCGGCCGAGGAGCTGGAGGGCATCCCGACCAACGCCCGCGAGCTGGCGCGCGACAAGGCGCAGGAGCTGGGCCGCAGCGGCCAGTACGCTTTCACGCTCCACAAACCCAGCCTGCTGCCCCTGCTGACCTACTCCAAGCGGCGCGACGTGCGCGAGAAGATCTACACCGCCTACCTGAGCCGTTGCAGCCGCGGCGACGAGCATGACAACAAGCAGATCATCAACGACTTCATCCGCCTGCGCACCGAAAAGGCCCGCCTCTTGGGCTACCCCTCCTACGCCGCCTACGTTACGGCCGACCAGATGGCCTCGACGCCCGGGGCGGTCTACGCCCTGCTCAACGAGATCTGGAGCCCGGCGCTCCGCCGCGCCGAGGGCGAGCTCGCCGAGATGCGGGAGCTCTTCAAGGCCGACCATCCCGACGGGGAGTTCGCCTCGTGGGACTGGTGGTACTACGCCGAGAAGCTGCGCAAGCAGAACTACTCGCTCGACGAGGAGATGCTGACCCCCTACTTCTCGCTGGAGAACGTGCAGACGGGCGTCTTCTTTCTGGCCAACCGCCTCTACGGCATCACGTTCCGGCCGATCGCCGTGCCGGTCTACCACCCCGAGGTTACGGCCTACGAGGTGCTCGACGCCGACGAATCGCACTTGGGCGCGATCTACTTCGACTACTTCCCCCGCGAGGGCAAGAGCCAGGGCGCCTGGTGCGGCTACTACGTCGAGCAAAGTTACGACGACGAGGGCGACCGCATCGCCCCCGTGGTCTCGATCGTGGCCAACTTCACGCGCCCGACGCGCAACACGCCGGCGCTGCTGACCCTCGACGAGACCGAAACCCTCTTCCACGAGTTCGGCCATGCGCTCCACTTCCTCTTCCACGACGTGAAGTGGCGCGGTCTTGCGGAGGTCGAGGGCGACTTCGTGGAGCTGCCCTCGCAAGTGATGGAGAACTGGGCCTTCGAACCCGAGATGCTGAAACACTACGCCGTGCACTACCGCACCGACGAGGTGATCCCCGACCAGCTGGTCGAGAAGCTGCGGCGCAGCACCCTCTTCAATCAGGGTTTCGCCACCACGGAGCTCATCGCCGCGTCGCTCTCCGACATGGACATCCACTCGATCGAACAGTACGAACCCTTCGACGTCGAGGCTTTCGAGCGGCATGCCCTCGCCGAGAAACGGGGCCTCATTCCGCAGATCGAACCCCGCTACCGCTACCCCTACTTCAGCCACATCTTCGACGGCGGATACTCGGCCGGCTACTACTTCTACACGTGGGCCGAGGTGCTGGACAAGGATGCCTTCGAGGCGTTCCGCCAGAGCGGCGACCTCTTCGACCGGCAGATCGCCGCACGCTTCCGCCGCCTCCTCTCGCGCGGCGGCTCGGAGGACGGCATGACCCTCTACCGCACATTCCGGGGCGGGGATCCCGACAAGACGGCGATGCTCGTGGCGCGGGGTTTGATGGAGCGTCCGGCTCCCGAACCCGAGCCCGAACCCGACGCCTGAATCGGAACCCGACGCCGGGACGCTGCCCGCACCCGAAGAACCCTGAAGAAACCCTTAAATTTTGCCGACAACATGAAAAAAGCACTTTGGCTTATGACTTTCGCAGCCTTCGCGGCCGGATGCGCCGACCGTTCGATTCCCCGGGCGCAGCTGCCCGAGCTGGACAAGAGCAACCCCCTGCTGGCGGAGTGGGATACGCCCCATGCCACGCCGCCCTTCTCGAAGATCGAGCTGAAACATTACGAACCCGCGTTCGACGCGGCGATCGCCTGCTCGCGCGCCGAGATCGAGGCGATCGTGAAGAACCCCGCACGCCCCACGTTCGGCAACACGATCGTGGCGCTGGAGCGTCAGGGCGAACTGCTCGGCCGCATCGAAGGCATCTTCTACAACCTTCTGGAGGCCGACGCCTCGGACGAGATGCAGGAGATCGCCATGCGCGTGCAGCCCAAGCTGACGGAGCTCTCGAACGACATCTCGCTCGATCCGGAACTTTTCGCCCGCGTGAAGCAGGTCTACGAACATCCGGGCTGCGGGCTGAACAAGGAAGACAAAAAGCTCCTGGAAGATACCTACAAGAGCTTCGCCCGCAGCGGCGCGGCCCTCTCGAACGAAGATAAGGCGCTCTACCGCCAGTACACCACCGAGCTCTCGGGACTGACGCTCCGGTTCGGTCAGAACGCGCTGGCGGCGACCAACGCCTTCGCCCTGAACATCGTCGATCCCAAGCAGGTGGCCGAGCTCCCGGCGTTCGTCCGCGAGGGCTTGGCGGCCGAAGCCAAAGCCCGCGGCGAAAAGGGCTGGACCGTAACGCTGCAGGCCCCGAGCTACGTACCCTTTCTGACCTACTCGTCGAACCGGGCGCTCAAAGAGAAACTTTGGCGCGCCTACAACTCGCGGGCCCTCGGGGGCGAGTACGACAACACCGAGATCGTGAAGCAGATCGCCAACACGCGGCTCAAGATCGCCAACCTCTTAGGCTACGAGTGCTATGCCGACTACGTGCTGGAACGCCGCATGGCCGGCAATACGCCGACGGTCGAGGCGTTCCTGCAGGAGCTGCTCGACGAGACGAAAGCCTATGCCGAACAAGATTGCAAAACGGTCTCCGACTACGCTGCGACACTCGGTTTCGAGGGCACGCTCATGCCGTGGGACTGGGCCTACTACAGCCAGAAGTACCGCGATGCCGAGTATGCCCTCAACGACGAGGTGGTGAAGCCCTACTTCCTGCTGGAAAACGTGAAGAAAGGGGTCTTCCTGCTGGCCAACAAACTCTACGGACTGAACTTCACGCCCAACCCGGAGATCGAAGTCTACCACCCCGAAGTTACGGCCTACGACGTAACCGACGAGAAAGGCCGCTTCATGGCGGTGCTCTACCTCGACTTCTTCCCGCGGGCTTCGAAGCGCTCGGGAGCGTGGATGACCGAGTTCCGCGGAGCGAAGATCGTCGACGGAGAGGAGACGCGGCCGCTGGTATCGCTGGTGATGAACTTCACCAAGCCCACCGAAGAGACGCCCTCGCTGCTGACCTTCGACGAGGTGGAGACCTTCCTGCATGAGTTCGGCCACTCGCTCCACGGCATGCTGGGCGAGGGTCGCTACGAATCGCAGACCGGCACGAGCGTCTACCGCGACTTCGTGGAGCTGCCCTCGCAGATCATGGAGAACTGGGCGACGGAGAAAGAGTTTCTGGACCTGTGGGCCGTGCATTACCGGACGGGCGAACCCATACCGGCCGAGGTGGTGGAGCGCATCGTGGCGGCCAAGAACTTTCTGGCGGCCTACGGCAACGTACGCCAGCTTTCGTTCGGCATGACCGACATGGCATGGCACACGCTCACCCGACCCTTCGAGGGCGACATGGCGGCGTTCGAACGCGAGTCGATGGCCCCGACGCAGGTGCTGCCCGCCGTCGACGGCACGGCGATGGCCCCCTCGTTCAGCCACATCTTCGCAGGCGGCTACGCGGCGGGCTACTACGGCTACAAGTGGGCCGAGGTGCTGGAAGCCGACGCTTTCTCGCTCTTCAAGGAGAAAGGCATCTTCAACCGCAAGGTGTCGGATTCGTTCCGCGAAAACGTCCTCTCGAAAGGCGGCACGGAAGATCCGATGACGCTCTACGTCCGCTTCCGCGGCCACAAACCCGAGACCCGCGCCCTGATCGAGAAGATGGGCCTCGCGGCGGAAAAGTGAAAAACGACGACTTTTACGATGACGCCGGCGCGGAAACCAGCGGCAGCGGTTGCTGCCGAGCGGAAGTAAAAACGAACCCTCGGGAAAGAGAGTCGATCGAAAACCGCGCGGTCCTTGCGGACCGCGCGGTTTTTTATGCCGGAGCGAATTTCCTGCGCCGGAGCGGCACGACGAAAAGCAGCCTGCAGATGCTGGACGCAGCGCACGGTGAAGCCGTAAGAGCGGTCGAAGTTGTCCATCGGATTGACGTTGCTCGATTGGAGCCGGAAACCGCTGGAGCCCGCACTGCCCGCAGCGTACGGAGCAGCGGACCAGTACCAACCGCCCGAGCCGACAGCGTTCAGGGCTCCCGTCGCGAAGTCGCGGAAGCCCGAAGCGGACAATCGCAAAAGCAATCGCTGGAATGAATGCCGGAAAGAATGCGGCAATTAAGAATGAAAAATTAAAAATGAAAAATTATCGAGGGGCGCCGAAACATCGGGCGGCTCGGAGAACTATTCATTATTAACTCTTAATCGTCGCAGGCTTTCCGGCAGGCTGGAGTATACACCCCGCCGGGGGTGAGGGGACAGATGAGGGCGAACAGAGATAATTGGCCCTATCTCCTCCTAAAACCCCGCTTCTTAAGCGGGCGGGGGGATTGCTGGATCTGCGGCCGCGCTGGCGGAAACCCTGAAAGGCATCCCGCCACTCCGGGCCGAAGCTGCTGTATTTTGTGCGGGAGGTCGGCTCGCCGGGAAAGGAACTCCGGCGGGATGAACCTCCGGCCTTGTCGGAATCCGATGCCGGTCGGAAACGAAAAAGGAGAGACCTTACGGCCTCTCCTTTCCCCTCTTATCCTCTTGGTTGAGCTACCAGGATTCGAACCTGGAATAACAGGACCAGAATCTGTTGTGTTACCATTACACCATAGCTCAATTTTTGTGTGTGCAAAAGTAGAACATTATTTTGCAAATACAAAGAAAAAAACGAAAAAAAATTCGTACATTTGTTTTATTGCCCCGCGCAGGGATCGTTGGAAACAATAACCAGTAAAAATCAATACGTCTATGGGTATCAAGTTCCGCCTTATCGTCATGAACTTCCTCCAGTACGCCGTCTGGGGAGCCTACCTGACCTCGATGGGGTCGTATCTGGTCGGAGCCGGACTCTCGGCCCACATCGGCATCTTCTATGCGATGCAGGGCATCGTCTCGATCTTCATGCCGGCGATCGTGGGCATCGTCGCCGACCGCTGGATCCCGGCCCAGCGTCTGCTGGGCCTGTGCCACCTGCTGGCCGCAGCCTTCATGGGAGGCGCCGGCTATTATGCGTGGACGGCCGCCGGAGAGGTGCAGTTCGGGACCCTCTTCGCGCTCTATGCCTGCAGCGTAGCATTCTACATGCCGACGATCGCCCTCTCGAACTCGGTGGCCTACAGCGTGCTGGAGAGCCGGGGACTCGACACGGTGAAGTCGTTCCCGCCCATTCGCGTGTGGGGCACCGTGGGTTTCATCTGCTCGATGCTCGTATGCGATGCGGCCGGCTTCCAGACCACCAGCCTGCAGTTCGTGCAGTGCGCCGTGCTGGGGGCGGCGCTCGCCCTCTATGCTGCGACGCTGCCGGAGTGTCCGGTGAGCCGCGGCGGCGAGAAGAAGAGCTTGGTCGAAGCGTTGGGTCTCAGGGCTTTCACCCTCTTCAAACAGAAGAAAATGGCCCTCTTCTTCATCTTCTCGATGCTCTTAGGCGTCTCGCTGCAGATCACCAACGGATTCGCCAATCCTTTCATCACGTCGTTCCGCGAAATCCCCGAGTACGCCTCGACATTCGGAGCCAACCATGCCAATGCCCTGATCTCGCTGTCGCAAGTCTCGGAGACGCTCTGCATCCTGCTGATCCCCTTCTTCCTGAAACGCTTCGGCATCAAGAACGTGATGCTGATGGCGATGCTGGCGTGGGTGCTGCGATTCGGGCTGTTCGGACTGGGAAACCCGGGCGGCGGAGTGTGGATGTTCGTGCTCTCGATGATCGTCTACGGCGTGGCGTTCGACTTCTTCAACATCTCGGGATCGCTCTTCGTGAACACCGAAACCGACACGGCGATCCGCTCCTCGGCACAAGGACTTTTCATGATTATGACCAACGGCATCGGAGCCACGATCGGCACGCTGGGTGCGCAGGCGGTGGTCGACCGGCTGGTATACTCGCAGCCGACGGTAGCGGCGCAGACGGCCGGCTGGTCGGCTTCGTGGCTGGTATTTGCGGGCTATGCCCTGTGCGTAGCGGTAGTCTTTGCGCTGGTATTCAAGTACAAACACGACCCTGAGGCGATCGGAGAGATCGGACACTGATCGGCGGGAGGGAGCCCGCCGGAGGGGGGGGGCTTCCGGGGACCGGGTCGGAAAAGGAAAGCGCGCATTCCGGGTTCGGAAGGTGCGCTTTTTTGCGGAGAAAAGGTGGGGGGGGCTTTCAGAGGCGGAAAAAGAGAAGCGCGCGTTCCGGGTTCGGAAGGTGCGCTTTTTTGTGGAGAAAAGGCGGGGGGGGGCTTTCAGAGGCGGAAAAAGAGAAGCGCGCATTCCGGGTTCGGAAGGTGCGCTTTTTTGCGGAGAAAAGGTGGGGGGGGCTTTCAGAGGCGGAAAAAGAGAAGCGCGCGTTCCGGGTTCGGAAGGTGCGCTTTTTTGTGGAGAAAAGGCGGGGGGGGGCTTTCAGAGGCGGAAAAAGAGAAGCGCGCATTCCGGGTTCGGGATGTGCGCTTTTTTGTGGAGCGGAGGCACCGGAGGCGGTTCGGGCATATACGCACTCGTCCCGCGCGGCATGCCATCACATGTCGGGCGGGACGAGAAAACTATTCTGTAGGCGATCTCCGAATCGAGGGGAAGTTCCTATTCGACGGACCGGGGTCGTAAATCCCGATCGCACACCGAGGAGGGTTTCACCATGTGTCGGACTTCCGTTCATCGCGACACAACCGAAGTCGGAGGCGAAAGGAAACGACCGGACGAAAGAGAGAGGGACGAACTTGCATACGACGGGCGAATTGGGATGGGAATGCACCCGAAGACTGACGTCAGTGAAGCGAAATAGCTGCCCGACGATCGTGCTGCCGTGCACGGCGGTTGTCGTTCTTGGAAGAAAAGATGAGCGCTCAGGCGACAACGCGCGATCGAAAGACGAAGCAAATATACGACATCGGATACCCCCTTGTCAAGAGAAAGAGCAAAAAAATTCGAAAAAAAGTGAAAAAGCAGCTGCAGATGCTGGACGCAGCGAGCATTTGCCGCTTTTCGTACCGGCGAAAAGCGGCGGAAAACCGACGCTCGAAGCATGGGCAGAAGCCGCTTGCGGATTATGCCATGCGAGGAGGAGGAAAACAAGCGAAGCGCAGTTAAGCCTTCCCGCCCGACTGTCTCCGCCTGCTATGGAGCGGCTAACGCTGCTCCGGGCGCCTATTCGCGGGTGTGCGAGCACACCGGCCCCTGCGCTGACGCTTTTAGCCGCCCCTCCGCGAACGGCTCCGACAACGGTGCGGAATTTTGAAAGTTCGAATAATTATTCATTATTAACTATTAATCCTCCTTCGGAGGCTTGACTTTGCTTGTGCTCGGCAAAGCCCGCAAGCGGTCTCTGCTCTCGCTTACTCGCAAAGTTCATTAAAAAAAGCAGCTGCAGATGCTGGACGCAGCGCACGGGGAGGCCGGCGGTACGGTCTCGGTAAGCCAACGGCTGCAAGGACGAAAAATCGAAGTAGAAAAATGCCCCGTTGGCATCACCTGCCGACCAAGCTGCGGACGACCAATAACGCCCGACCGTACCTACATTCGCCAAAGCTCCCGTCGTATTGTGGCGGATGCCCGAAGCAGGCGCTCAAAAGCAATCGCTGGAATGGATGCCGCAAAGGAGACCTTTCGCAATGAATAATGAATAGTTAATAGTGAATAATTGGCAGAGCAACAAAAGGATGACTTTTGCGAAAATTCCGTGAACTCGCAAAATAATTATTCATTATACATTATTCACTATTCATTAAGGCTGTGCAAACTTTCCGGCAAGCTGAAATATATAACTGACGGTGGATAGTTTGCACCGTCAGCAGATTGCTGAATCTGCGGCCGCGCTGACGGAAACCGTGGCTCCCGACATTCCGGACCGAAGCTGCTTGCGATACGAAAAAAATCAGGGACGACGGCTCAACAAGGACTGCAAGAGCTCGGGGCGGTCGGTGGTGATGAAATCGACGCCCAGATCGATGAACTCCTGCATCTCCTCCTCGCGGTCGACCGTCCAGACATTCACCCGGAGACCCAGCGCGTGGGCCTCCTCGACCCACTCGGGATGCGCCCGCAACGTATCCATGTGGTAGTCCAGTCCCGACAAACCCATGTCGGCGAGAGCGGCGGGCGAGAGCGTACCCCCGAGGAAATAGACGGGCACGTCGGGCAACAAGGCGCGGAAGAAGCGGCAGGCGTCGAGCGAAAACGAGATGATGTCGGTACGCCCGACGACCCCGTAGCGATGCAGCGCCTCCACGATTTTCCGGGCTGCGAGCTCCTCGCGCCCGGGCGAGGAGAGGCCCTTCATTTCGAGGACGAGCCGCGTGGCGGGACGCTCGGCGGCCAACGCGAGGTAGGCGTCGAGCGTGGGGATCGGCTCGCCGTTGGGCAAGGAAATAGCCGTGATCTCAGCGAGCGTCGAACGCTCCATATCGATATCGGTGCCTCGGAAAACGCGGTCGTGGTTGACGATCAGTCCGTCGTCGGCCGTCAACCAAACGTCGAACTCGGCACCGAAGACCCCGATCGAGTCGGCTTTGGCGAAAGCGGCCAACGAATTCTGGGCCGATCCGGGAGCGGTCCAGTAACCCCGGTGGGCGATGACGGCCGGGCCGTCGGAAACGCACGCGCCACCGATCAACGACGAGAGGGCGACGACGAGAAGATGAAGAGACATAGGCACGGAATAAGCGGTTGCTTCATAAGTCCGGAGCCGGCCCGAGCGGCCGGAATCACTCCTTGTCCGGCTCGGCGGCCGCAGTGTCGGCGCTATCGGCCGCAGACGCGGTCTGAGCATCCTTCCGACCCCGGTTGTAGAGGAAACGCCGGATCTTCTGCGTAGGAGTCTTGACGAACTCCTCCTTCTCCTCGACGACCTCCGAGATGCGCGAAAAGCGGTTGACCTTCGTATTGACGAAATCCATGATCTCCTTCTTCAACTGCTCGGTCTTGGCCTCCCAGGCCTCCTTGTAGGAGTTCCACTCCTCGCGCCAGTCGTCGATCATGGTCTCGATCTCGTCGCGGTTGAAGTGGACGAGCGCCACCAGACGCCCCTCCTGCTCGGTAACGATCGAGTCGGCGATACAGACGTGCGAATTGAGCACGCTCTCGATATCCTCGGGATAGATGTTCTCGCCGGCGGGACCGACGATCATGTTCTTCAGGCGCCCCTTGATGTAGAGCCACCCGTCCTTGTCGAACTCCCCGAGGTCGCCCGTGCGGAACCAACCGTCGGGCGTGAAGACCTCGGCCGTAGCCTCGGGATTCTTGAAGTACCCGAGCATGATGCTGGGCGTGCGGGCCACGATCTCGCCCTGCCGCGTATCGGGATTGACATTCTCCAGCCGCAAAGTTACGCCCGGAGCCTGCGGACCGGTGGAGCCCAGCCGCACCTGCGCGGGAGCGGCGCCGGCCAACAACGGAGCGGTCTCGGTGAGGCCGTAGCCGATGGCGTAGGGAACGCCCGACTCGAGGAGGAACCGCTCGGCCCCGCCGTCGAGTTTCGACCCCCCGATGCCCAAGAAACGCAGCCGCCGCCCGAAGAGCTTCATCAGTTTCTTGCCGGCGACCCGGTGGAGGTAGCGGCGCGCGAAACCGATGCGGTAGAGCAGGCGCCAGAAGCGCGTGGAGTTGAACTTGGCGAGGACCTGATGCCGGTAGATCTTCTCGATGATCAACGGCACGATCAGCATGACCGTAGGCCGCACGGCCCGCAGAGCCGGCATCAGAGCCGACGCCGTGGGCGGGCGATCCATATAGACGACCCGCGAACCCATCGAGAAGGGGTAGATCAGGCCGATCGAACACTCGTAGGTATGCGACAGAGGCAAGACCGAGAGGAAGACGTCGTTCTCGTCGATGGGGAAGATCGACGAAGAGAGCGCGACCTGCGAGCAGAGCGCGGCGTGGGTGAGCATCACCCCTTTGGGCTTCGACGTGGTGCCCGAAGTATAGATGATGGCGGCCAGATCGTCGGGCTTAGGCTCCGCGACGGAACCCTCGCAGACCGTACGCTGGGCGATGACGGCGAGGTTCTTGGTGCGCACGACGACGTGGAGCCGCTCGATGGTCGCTTTGGAGAGCTTGGTGAAGAGCTTGTCGGAGACCAGCAGCGCCTTCGCCTCGGAGTGCTCGAGGATCATCTCCAGCTCCTCGCTCGAAAAATCGGGCAAAATCGGCACCACGACCATGCCGGCCGAGACGACGGCGAAATAACAGATGCCCCAGTTGGGCATGCTGCTGCTCAGCAAAGCCACCCTGTCGCCGGCCGAGAGGCCTGCGCCGGTGAGGATCTGCTGCACCTTTTCGATGCGACGGCCCGCCTCGGCATAAGTTACGTCGTCGCCCTCGAACATCGAAAAGGCGACCCGCGACGCGAAACGATCCACGCTATGGCGTGCCAGTTCGCAGAGTGTATTGAATGTCATAATATTCCCGTTTAAGTCCTCTCATCCGGTCCGGCGCGACGAAGGCTCCGGAGCGGAGAAAAGATTTTCTGCGAGCCGGTTCGAAACCTGCTTCCGCAGGTTGCAAACTTACGAATTTCCGACTAAAAATCACTATTTTTGGTGCAAAATAATCGTCATGCTCGACCGAACGACTATCAAAAAACTTGCCGCCGAAGCGGGATTCGACCTCTGCGGAGTGGCCCCCTGCCGCCGGCTGGCAGAGAACGAACGCCGCTTCCGCGGCTGGCTGGCGGCCGGCTATCAAGCCTCGCTGGGCTACATGGAACGCAACGCCGAGAAGCGTTTCGATCCCCGGCTGCTGGTCGAAGGAGCCCGCACGGCGGTGGTCTGCGCGGTGGGCTACAAGAACCCGACGGGCGACGGCTACCCCGCCGGCCACCGGGCCAAGATTGCGTCGTACGCCTGCGCGCGCGACTACCATGCGACGATCAAGGAGATGCTGGGGCAGCTCCTGACGGCGCTGCGGAAGCACTACCCCACGCTCGAAGGGCGCGCGTTCGTGGACACGGCGCCGCTGGCCGAGAAGCAACTGGCCGCGGAAGCGGGGATGGGCTGGATCGGACGGCAGTCGCTGCTGGTTACGCCCGGGCTGGGCACCTATGTATTATTGGGAGAGCTGCTGCTCTGCGACGAAGCGGAGACATACGATGAACCGCTGGCCGATGCGGGCTGCGGAAGCTGCCGCAACTGTGTGGAGAGCTGCCCGACGCACGCCATCGCGGCGCCGCACCTGATCGATGCCGGCCGCTGCATCTCGTGCCACACCGTCGAACGGGAACCGACCCGAGAAATCGACCTCGACGGCTGGATCTTCGGCTGCGACGCCTGCCAGAGCTGCTGTCCCTACAACCGTCGGGCGCCCCGGCATGTCAATCCGGCGTTCGACCCGCTCTTCGACCCGCGGGAGATGACGCCCGAAGAGTGGCTGTCGATGACCCAGGAAGAGTTCGCCGCCGCTTTCGGCACGACGCCCCTTACCCGCAGCGGCCTGCAGCGGATGCAACGGAACATCGAGCCGGCGGGGAAATAGAAAGCAGCTGCAGATGCTGGTGTTCTGCCGCTTTTCGTGCCGGCGAAAAGCGGCGCAAAAGCCTCTCCGCCCGACTGTCTCCGCCTGCTACGGAGCGGCTAACGCTGCTCCGGGCGCCTATTCGCGGGTGTGCGAGCACACCGGCCCCTGCGCTGACGCTTTTAGCCGCCCCTCCGCGAACGGCTCCGACAACGGTGCGGAAGATTTATTATTGTTAACTATTCATTTTAACTATTAACCGAAAAAAGCAGCTGCAGATGCTGGACGCAGCGCACGGTGAAGCCGTAGGACCGATTACCGCTGTAAAACGGATCCACCTCTTCGGGGATGAAACGGAGTGCATCCGCATTCGCCGCACCCGCAGCAGAGGGAGAAGCAGACCAACAGAGACCGTACGTGCCGACGTTCGCCAGATCTCCCGTCGTGTTGTTGCGGAAACCCGAAGCAGGAGGATGAGCAATCGCTGGAATGGATGCAGGAAAGGAAACCTTTCTTAATGAACTTTACGAATGAGCGAGGGCAAAGACCGCTTGCGGACTCTGCCGAGCAGGAGTAAAGTCAAACCTCCGCAGGGAGGTTTAATAGTTAATAGTGAATAATTGTCAAGCGGATTCGTGGACTCGTAAATAATTATTCACTATTCATTATTAATTAAGGTCTGCTTTCCGGCAGGCTGGGATGTACACCGACCTTAGGCGGGGCTCGGTTTTTTGAAAGCACCTTTCTTAAAACCGGCCTCTTAGGCCGGGGATTGCTGAATCTGCGGCCGCGCTGGCAGAAGCCGTAGCCTCTGTCATTCCGGGCCGAAGCTGCTATGAAAAACGCGCTCCCGGTCCTGAGGGCCGGGAGCGATCGTATCCTGACTGGCGGGAAGCTACTTGGAGAGCTCGGCCAACGCGGCGGCGGCATTCTGCGCGGCGGCACCGGCCGTAACCTGCTTGAAGGCGGCGATAGCCTGCGGCTTCATCTCGCGGGCGTTGTAAGCGGCACCCAGCAGATAGTACATCAACGACTTGTCGGCCTCGTCGGTCTGTGCGGCGGCAGCGGCCTCGCCCAGCTCGATGACCTTCGCGTAGTCCTTCTTGTTGGCGTAGGCCTGCAACCGGACGTTCTGGAACAAGGCGCTTTCGGGGTTCTTCCCGAGCTGCGCGTCGGCCAGCGCGATGATGCCGTCGAAATCGCCGGCCTGCTGCATGGCGGCCACCTTGTTGTTGGTGTAGAGCGCCATCATCTCCTTCGCCTTAGCCGCGTCGTCGGCATACTTGGGGTTGGTCTTGGCGGCGACGGACTCGTAGATCTCCATGCCCTCGGCGTAGCTGCCCATCTCGCAATAACTCATGGCGAGGTTCAGGGCCATCGACGTGTTGTTGGGATCGGCCTTGTAGCCTTTGGCGAAGATCTCGGCGGCCGTAGCGTAGTCCTTGTTGTTGAAGGCTTCGCCGCCCTGGATCTGGTAGACCGTGGCCACGAACTTGTTGGACTTGGCCAGCTGCGAGGCGTCGCCGTAGAGCTCGGCCAGATCGGCCGACTTGAGGAAGTTGGAGAGCGCGGCATCGAAATTCTTGGTGCGCAGAGCCGCGCCGCCCAGCTGGAAGTAGCACTTCGGAAGCGCCGTCTTGGCCGTAGCGACCATCGAAGCGGCCTCGTCGAGGTCGGTGCCCTCGTCGATGAGCTGCTCGAACTTGGCGGCGGCCGTCGCGTAATCCTTGACATTGTAAGCGGACGTACCCTCGTTGTAGAGAGCCGTTACGTCCTGTGCCGAAAGCGAGGCGGCCGCCAGCAAGGCGAACGCCGATACAAACAATTTTTTCATCTTATCGCAAATTTAAATATTGTAGCAATCTTGCGCACCGGGGATTGCCGCCGACGCGCAGGAGACAAAATTAGGAAATTATTTCCTTTTTATCAAACGCCCCTATCAAACTCCGCGCCCCGCTACTGGCGCAACGACGCGAAAAACGCGGTCATGAGCTCCTCGCACTCCTCGCGCAGCACGCCCTGCGAGACCTCGGTTTTGGGGTGGAAGACCGTCTCGGAGTAGCGGCGGAAGCCCTTCTTGGGATCGTCGGCGCCCCACACCACGCGCCCGACCTGCGCCCAGCCGATAGCCCCGGCGCACATGATGCAAGGCTCGACGGTAACGTAGAGTGTACATTGCTGCAGGTACTTGCCCCCGAGCGTCGCGGCAGCGGCCGTGAGCGCCTGCATCTCGGCGTGGGCCGTGGGATCGGACAAGGTTTCGACGAGGTTGTGGCCCCGGCCCACGATGCGCCCCCCGGCCACGACGACGGCCCCGATGGGCACCTCCTCCTCGGCCAGAGCCTTGCGGGCCTCGGCGAGGGCCTGCCGCATGAATCGCTCGTCGGATAGTCGCTGTTCTTCCATAATCGGATCGTTTGTGCAAAAATACGATTTTTTAGAACCGGATCGGGGCGCGGAGCAAAAAAAAAGCGCACAGAAAAACTTCGATGACGAATTTTGTGTATTTTTGTGAGTTGCAATTCGAAAATCAAAGCAAACCTTCAATAAATATGTACAGAACCCATACGTGCGGCGCCCTGCGGGCCGAAAACGTGAACGAGACCGTTACCCTGGCCGGGTGGGTGCAGAAAGTGCGAAACCTCGGCGCCATGACCTTCATCGATCTGAGGGACCGCTACGGCCTGACGCAGATCGCCGTGGAAGAACACAGCCCTGCCGAGGCGCGCGAAACGGCCGCCCGCATAGGCCGCGAATGGGTGCTGCGGGTAACGGGCCGCGTCGTGGAGCGCGAGTCGAAGAACCCCAAGATGCCGACGGGCGACATCGAAGTCGCGGCCGAGAAGATCGAAGTGCTGAACGAAGCCCAGACGCCCCCGTTCACCATCGAGGAGCAATCCGACGGCGGAGACGACCTGCGCATGAAGTACCGCTATCTTGATCTGCGCCGGGCCCCGCTGCAACGCAACCTGATCCTGCGCCACAAGATGGCGCAAGAGATCCGCCGCTTTCTGGACGAAGAAGGATTCTTGGAGATCGAGACCCCCTATCTGGTGGGATCGACGCCCGAAGGGGCGCGCGACTTCGTGGTGCCGAGCCGCATGAACCCCAATCAATTCTATGCCCTGCCCCAGTCGCCGCAGACGCTCAAGCAACTGCTGATGGTGGCGGGCTACGACAAGTATTTCCAGATCGTGCGCTGCTTCCGAGACGAAGATCTGCGCGCCGACCGCCAACCCGAATTCACGCAGATAGACTGCGAAATGTCGTTCGTGGAGCAGGAAGACATTCTGGAAGTATTCGAACGCTGGGCCAAGCACATGTTCCGCACGGTGATGGGCATCGAACTGACGGAGCCGCTGCGCCGCATGCCGTGGATCGAGGCGATGGAGAAGTACGGATCGGACAAACCCGACCTGCGATTCGGCATGGAGTTCGCCGACCTGACCGACCTGGCCAAAGGCCGCGGATTCGGCGTCTTCGACGAAGCGGAGTACATCACGGGATTCGCGGCGCCGGGCTGCGCGGCCTACACGCGCAAGCAGATCGACGCCCTGACCGACTACGTGAAGCGTCCGCAGGTGGGAGCCAAAGGGCTGATCTGGATCCGGGTAGAAGAAGGAGGCGTGAAGTCGTCGATCGACAAGTTCTACGCTCCCGAAGAGATCCGTGCGATGGCCGAGCGCTGCGGAGCCGGAGCGGGCGACATGGTATTCATCCTCTGCGGCAAAAAATTCAAGGCCCTGACGCAACTGTGCGCCCTGCGCCTGGAAGTGGCCCAGCAGTTGGGGCTGCGCGACCCGAAGAAGTTCGCGCCCCTGTGGGTGGTGGATTTCCCGATGTTCGAATGGGACGACGAGACGCAGCGCTTCTATGCGATGCACCACCCTTTCACGTCGCCCAAACCCGAAGATATCCAGTATCTTGAGAGCGACCCGGGCCGCGTGCGGGCCAATGCCTACGACTTCGTATGCAACGGCACGGAGATCGGCGGCGGCTCGATCCGAATCCATGATGCGAAGCTGCAAGCGACGATCTTCAAGTGTCTGGGATTCACGCCCGAAAAAGCGCAGGAACAATTCGGGTTCCTGATGAACGCCTTCAAGTTCGGAGCCCCGCCCCACGGCGGTCTGGCGTTCGGATTCGACCGTCTGTGCTCGCTCTTCGGAGGCAGCGAATCGATCCGCGACTACATTGCTTTCCCGAAAAACAACGCCGGACGCGACGTGATGCTGGACGCCCCGTCGCCGATCGACCGCACGCAGCTGGACGAACTCTATCTGGAGCTGCGTGAGCTGCGGCCCTCGGAATAAGAGGGGGGGGGTTGTTTCTGCGCTCGACTTTTCGTACCCTTGACTACGTCGAAGATACTCCTGCCTCAACAAAATCCAAACAAGTTTGGTTTTGTATTCGGCTTATTCGTATCTTTGCACCGCAAACGGATAAAAAAACCGAAAAACTTATGAAACACGCATACGTATTCCCGGGTCAGGGAGCTCAGGCCGTAGGCATGGGCAAGGACCTCTACGACAACGTACCGGCGGCGAAAGAACTTTTCGAAAAAGCCAACGAGATTCTGGGATTCCGCATCACGGACATCATGTTCGCGGGAACGGACGAAGAACTCAAGCAGACGAAAGTTACGCAGCCGGCCGTATTCCTCCACTCGGTCATCATGGCCAAAGCCCTGGGCGTGGAGCCCGACGCCGTAGCCGGCCACTCGCTGGGCGAGTTCTCGGCGCTGGTGGTCAGCGGCGCCCTCTCGTTCGAGGACGGACTGAAGCTGGTGTCGAAGCGTGCGCAGGCCATGCAGGCCGCCTGCGAAGCGCAGCCCGGAACGATGGCTGCGGTACTGGGATTGGAAGACAAGGTCGTGGAGGAGATCTGCGCCTCGGTCGACGGCGTGGTGGTAGCCGCGAACTACAACTGCCCGGGGCAGCTGGTGATCTCGGGTGCCGTGGAGGCCGTGGATGCGGCCTGCGAAAAAGCCAAAGCCGCCGGAGCCCGCCGTGCGCTGCGTCTGCCCGTAGGCGGAGCGTTCCACTCGCCGCTCATGGAGCCGGCGAAGCAGGAGCTGGAGAAGGCGATCGCCGAAGCCCCGTTCCGCACCCCGACGTGCCCCATTTACCAGAATGTCGATGCCAAGCCCTACACCGATCCCCAGCAGATCAAGGCCAACCTGATCGCCCAGCTGACGGCTCCCGTGCGCTGGACCTACATTGTGAAGCAGATGCTCTCGGACGGCGTCGGAGAGTTCACCGAGCTGGGTCCCGGCACCGTGCTGCAAGGTCTCATCCGCAAGGTCGACGCCGAAGCGGCGGTCGAGTCGAAATCGACGCTCTGAAAAAACGGATCCGCAACCCGAAAGGAAGGCTTTGGCAATCAAAGCCTTCCTTTTTTTATCATTTTTTTCGCAACGATGATTATTAAAATTCATTAAGAACCCATCGCGTTTCATAAAAACTTTTTTATCTTTGCAGCGTTCGCAAAAAAACACACGAAGAATGACATCGCTGACCGAATTTTTCAACAAACACGAAGACGACACGCTGAAAGGCATCTCCCACAAAAACAGCCTCATCAAGCGCAACATCATCGCACATATGGCCGTTCACGGCGAATGCACGCTCTCCGAACTGACCAAAGAACTCCACATAAGCGTCCCGACCATCACCAAGCTGGTACAGGAGCTGGTCGACGAAAACATCGTTTCGGATCTGGGGAAGGTCGAGACCCCCGGAGGCCGCCGTCCCAACATCTTCGGACTGGCCAACTCGGCGATCTACTTTGCGGGCGTGAACGTGGGCCGCGACAACATGCGATTCATGATTACCGACCTGCAAAACAACATCATCAAGGAAGAGAACGACTTCGCATTCGAGTTGCAGGACCGGCCCCAGTGCATGGAACGCATCTGCACGAGCATCGAAGAGTTCATAGCCGCCTGCGGCATCGACCGCGGCAAGATCCTCGGGCTGGGCGTCTGCATGACGGGCCGCGTGAATCCCGAGACGGGCCGCAGCTACAAATACTTCACCTCCTCGGAACAGTCGCTGCGCGAAATGCTCGAAGAACGCGTGGGCATCCGCGTACTGCTGGAGAACGACACCCGCGCCCGCTGCTACGCGGAATATACGTGCGGCAAGTCGAAGGACGACAGCAACGTCCTCTACCTCCACATGGGTCGCGGCGTGGCGATCGGCATCGTGGTCGACGGTCAGCTCTACCGCGGCAAGAGCGGCTTCGCGGGCGAATTCGGCCACATTCCCTTCTTCGACAACGAGATCATCTGCTCGTGCGGCAAGAAAGGCTGTCTGGAGACCGAAGTGTCGGGTATCGCCATCGAGGACAAGATGTGCCGCATGATCGAAAAGGGCGTCAACACCATTCTCAAGGAGAAGTACGACCAGCAGAAGAGCATCCACATCGACGACATCATCGCCGCGGCGAAGAACGACGACAACCTTTCGATCGAGCTGATCGAAGAAGCGGGCGAAAAAGTCGGCAAGGCGGTGGCGTTCCTGATCAACACGTTCAACCCCGAAACCGTGATCGTCGGCGGCAACCTGGCCGCGGCGGGCGACTACATCATGCTGCCCCTGAAGTCGGCGACCAACAAATATTCGCTCAACCTGGTATACAAGGACACCAAGTTCCGGCTCTCGAAGATGAGCGAAAACGCCAACGCCTGGGGCGTGGCGATGCTGATCCGCAACAAGGTCATCGGTCTGCTATGACGCTCGAAGGCCGCCGGATACGGCTGAGGGCCGTGGAGCCGGAGGACGTGGAGACGATGTACCGGTGGGAAAACGACCCCGAGGTATGGCGCGTGAGCGGCACTTTGGCACCATTTTCGCGGCACACGCTGATGCAATTCGTCGAGGAGCAGCGCTGCGACCTCTATAGGACGCGGCAGCTGCGCCTGATTATCGAGACCCCCGAGGGTACGGCCGTCGGCACGCTCGATCTCTTCGAATTCGATCCGCTCAACCGCCGGGCCGGCGTCGGGATTCTGATCTACGACAAGAGCCTGCGGGGCCGCGGATACGCGTCGGAAGCGCTCGGAATTCTCGAAGGTTACGCCCGCGAGGCGCTGAGTCTGCACCAGCTCTGGTGCGAAGTCGGCGCCGACAACGAAGCGAGCCTGCGGCTTTTCGAGCGGGCGGGGTATCTCCGCACGGGCCGAAAACGCGACTGGACCCTCACCCCGGAGGGCTTTCGGGATCTGCTGACCCTGCAACTGATAATGGATTGAGAAGCCTCGAAAGAGTCATTCACCAATTTATTATCGAAAGCTATGAAAAAAGCATTACTCGCTATCGCCCTGCTGGTTTCGGCGGGCGCTTTCGCCGGCAACATCAAATCTTCGTCGGTTCCGGCCATCGTGAAGAGCTACGTCGAGAAGACCTATCCCCGCGTATCGCCCGTGGAGTGGAACTACGAAGAGAAAGGCAACTACTACAATGCCGAATTCAAGGTCGACGGCGCGGAGTACAGCGTGGACATCTCGCCCGAAGGCCGTCTGCTCAACTCGACCAACGAAATCGCGACCACGCAGCTGCCTGCCGCCGCGAACGCCTACATCGGCAAACAGTACCCCGGTTTCCAGATCAAGGAGGCCCGCAAGCTGGTACGCCGCGGTTCGACCTACTATGAAGTGGACGTCCACGGCCAGAACAGCAATCAGATGCTGACTTTCTCCGAGAGCGGCAAGCTGCTCGACAAGGAGTTGTAAAACCGGCGGATCACCGGATCGAAAAAGCCCTCAGCTCACGCGCGAGGGCTTTTTCATGCCCGCCCGTCAGGCGGTCGACCAGCGCGTGGAAGCGCGGCGAATGGTCGTGGTGGACGGTGTGGCAGAGCTCGTGGAGGATCACGTAGTCGCGCAGATGCTCGGGCAGGGTCATCAGAAAGAGACTCAGCGAGATGGCGTTGCGGCCCGAGCAACTGCCCCACTTCGTGCGGGCGGCCCGGATTGTCAGCTTCCCGTATCGCAGCCCCGTTTGCTGCGACAAGCGCTCGATGCGCGCCGGCAGATCGTTTTTCGCGGCGCGCCGCAGCTCCTCGATGCGGGCCCGCTCCTCCTCGGGCGGCAGAGCCGGCGGCAAGGC
>JAMPGH010000001.1:379353-490588 GCA_023664045.1 Alistipes senegalensis
CCCCGCCCTGACTGCCGCCCTGCACGATGACGTTGCGGCCGTCCCACTCGGGCAGCGACGTCAGCAGGTCGACCACGCGCACGCAAGCCAGATAGACCCGCTTCATATAATAATTGTCGCGGTCGTCCAGATTGTTGGTCAGATAGCCGTTCTCGCGGCCGTTGAAGGCGGCGCTGATCTCGCGGAACCGCTCCTCCGGCAGATCGGGATGCAGTCCGTGGATCTCGAATTCGAAGCGGAGACACCCCGCCTCGGCGTAGTACTTGTGGCGCAGAGGCTCCTTGATGGTCTTGATCCCGGCGCCCGGAGGGCAGAGCACCGCGGGGCAGGAGCCGGCCGCTGCCTGCTTCGGGACGAACAGATAGCCGTAGACGGCATGTCCCTGTCGGTCGATCTGCAACTTGACGAGGTAGCAGTCGATCTTGTCGGTGCAATATTTCTCGGTCCGCTCCTTCGTATACTGCAGCGGAAACTTGGCGAGCTCGGCCTTATTGGCCGCCCAAAACTCCCGGAAGTCGGCCGGCAGGGCGGTGTAGGGCTCGATCTTCTCGGGCGAGAAGCCGACCTTGACATGGTGGCGGCAGGTCTTGCCGTCGACGATCGCCGTGAGGCGGCAGTCGCGGAACCCGGGGCGCTTCATGGTTCCCACGGGGATCGTGGCGACGCCGTTTTTCAGCGTAACGCGCCCCGACGCATCGGCCGGCCGCAGATCGTCGCCGATTTCGTACTCGACGACGACCCCGTCCTGCGGGATGCCGTAGCGGTAGAGCTGCACCTCGACGGAAGCCTTTTCGCCCGTGCGGTAGAGCCAGTCGGCATGATCGGGTCGGGCGACCCACAACACGTCGCTCCGGTAGGGATAGTTCTCGGCCGCGAGCGACAGCGGCAACGAGAGCGCAAAGAACAGAGAAAACAAAAATCCTTTCATAATTCTGAAAATGCTCCGCCCGGGCGGAATTCCGTTGGGCGAAGATAACAAAAAAAAGGAAAAAAACAGCGGCAGATGCTGGACGCAGCGCACGGAGAAGCCCATAGCACGGCCCGAAAAGCTGTTCAGGGGATTCACGTTGCCCGAGTTGAAGTTCAGACCGCCCGACGTGGCACTGCCGGCCGAGAAAGGCGAAGAAGACCAGTATTCGCCCTCCGTGCCGACGTTAGTCAGAGCTCCCGACGTACGGTGCCGGTAGCCCGAAGCAGGCGGTCGAAGCAATCGCTGGAATGGATGCCGCAAAGAATGCGGCAATTAAGAATGAAAAATTAAAAATGAAGAATTGTTCGAGGGTGCGAAACATGGGGCGGCCCCGAAAATTATCACTATCTAATTGTCGCAGGCTTTTCGGCAGGCTGGAGTATACACCGACCTTAAGGCTGGGCTTGGTTTTTCGAAAGTTCCTTTCTTAAAACCGGCCTCTTAGGCCGGGGATTGCTGGATCTGCGGCCGCGCTAACGGAAGCCGTAGCCTCCGTCATTCCGGGCCGAAGCTGTTTAGAGTTTGATGTCGTAGATCTGGATCACGCCCTGCAGTCGGCCGTCGTCGCCGGTAACGAGCAACGAGGTAACCTTGTTGCGGGTCATCATCTTCTCGGCCTCGATCAGTTTCTCGGACGCGGCGATGGACTTGGGATTCGGCGTGGCGATATCGGCGGCGACGATGCCGAAGAACTCCGCGCGCCGCCGCTCCATAGCGCGGCGCACGTCGCCGTCGGTAACGACGCCCACGATCCGATCGCCGTCGCAGACGACGATCAGTCCCAGTCCGCCCTTCGAGATGGCGTGGATCATCTCCGCGGCGGGACAGTCGGGCGCCACGACGGGCAGGTCGTGCGAACGCATGACGTTGCCGACGGTCATCAACAGGCGCCGCCCGAGGCTGCCGCCCGGATGCAAGCGCGCGAAGTCGACGCTCGTGAAGCCGCGCATCCGCATGAGCGAGACGGCCAGCGCATCGCCCATAGCGATCTGCGCCGTGGTGGACGACGTAGGTGCGAGGTGCAGGATGCAGGCCTCCTCGCGGACGGCGACGTTGAGGTGGACATCGGAGTTGCGGGCCAGCGCCGAATCGGGATTCCCGGTCATGGAAATCAGCTTGTTGCCGTTGGAGTGGATGAAAGGCACGATCTTGAGGATCTCGTCGGTCTCGCCCGAATAGGAGAGCGCCACGACGATGTCGTCGGGCGAGATCATGCCCAGATCGCCGTGGAACGCCTCGCCGGGATGGAGGAAGAAACTCGGCGTGCCGGTAGAAGCGAGCGTGGCGGCGATCTTCCGGCCCACAAGCCCCGACTTACCCATGCCGGTGATGATGCACTTGCCGCGGCCGGCGAGGATCAGCCCGACGGCGGCCGCGAACTCGTCGCCCAGCGTCTCCTCCAGATGCCGGAGCGCCAACATTTCGGTATGCACGGCCTTGCGGGCCACGTCGAGGATCTGTTTTTTGGTCATATCGGTCATTGCAACGAACGATTAAGTCGGAGAATCAACGGAGCAGCGCGCCGACGAGCGCTTCCAACTCGTCGAGCCTCAACATGTTGGGGCCGTCGCTGAGGGCGCGGTCGGGGTCGGGGTGCACCTCGAAGAAGAAGCCGTTGGCCCCGAACGCTTTGGCAGCGAGCGCCATAGCGGGCACGAACTCGCGGTTGCCCCCCGTGGTGCCGTCGGCGGCGCCGGGCCGCTGGACGGAGTGGGTGCAGTCCATGACGACCGTGGGTACGAAAGAGAGCATGTCGGGGATGTTGCGGAAGTCGACGACCAAGTTATTGTAACCGAAGCTGTTGCCCCGCTCGGTGAGCCAAATCTCCGCGGCGCCCGACCGGCGGGCCTTCTCGAAGGGATAGCGCATGTCGGCACCCGAGAGGAACTGGGCCTTCTTGATATTGACGATTCGGCCGGTGCGGGCGGCGGCGACGAGCAAGTCGGTCTGCCGGCATAAGAATGCGGGAATCTGCAACACGTCGACGACCTGACCGGCCGGCTCGGCCTGCCAAGCCTCGTGGATGTCGGTCAGGAGCTTCAGGCCCCATTTGGCCTTCACGTCGGCGAGCATCCGCAGCCCCCGGTCGATGCCGGGGCCACGGAACGACCCCAGCGAAGTGCGGTTGGCCTTGTCGAAGGAAGCCTTGAAGATGATGTCGGTGCCGAGGGCGCGGTTGATGGCGACCAACCGCTCGGCGACGGTGTCGAGCAGTTCGGCGGACTCGATGACGCAAGGACCGGCGATGAATTTCATAAATCGAGAATTAAAAATTAAAAATTCAGAATTTTACGATTAAGCAAGGGCAAAAATTGCCGGAGGCAAGTTATGCCGAGCAAGAGTGATGATGGAGCAAGTCGAGAGCAATGCCGAATCTGTTCGAGCATTGCCGAGGCGCCGCCCATCCAAGACGAAGTCAAAATCAAGCCCTCGAAGAGGGTTTAATTAAAAATCGATGATGCCCGATTTGCCCGAGCGGAAACAGAGACCGCCGGCGAGCCCTGCGGGAGAAACGGATCCTTGCCCGCAGGAAAAGAGCCCCGAAAAACGATTTTTAATTTTTCATTCTTCATTTTTCATTAAATATGCTTCGGCCCGGGCGAGGTCGTCGGGGGTGTCGATGCCGACGGTCTCGACCTCGGAGATGCCGACGCCGATGCGGTAGCCGTTCTCCAACCACCGCAGCTGCTCGAGCGACTCGGCCGTCTCGAGCGGCGACGGCGGCAGAGCCGCAACGGCCCGCAAGACCTCGGCCCGGAATGCGTAGAGCCCGATGTGCTTGTAGAAAGTATGGCGTGCGAGCCACTCCTCGCGCGGCACGCCCCGCAAGAAGGGGATGACCGAGCGCGAGAAACAGAGGGCCTGCGACCGAGCGTCGAGGACGACCTTCGGGGAGTTGGGGTTTTCGAGCGCCGCCAATCCGTCGGACTCCGTAAAGGGCTTGACGAGGGTGGCGATGTCGGTCGCGGGGTTGTCGAAGCACCGCATGACGGTTTCCAACTGCGAAGCCTGAATGAAAGGCTCGTCGCCCTGCACGTTGATGACGACGTCGAAAGTCCGCCCCATGCGGGCGCAGACCTTCTCGAAAGCCTCGCGGCACCGGTCGGTGCCGCTGCGGTGGTCGGGCGAAGTCATCTCGACGCGCCCGCCGAAGGCGAGGACGGCATCGCGGATGCGCTCGTCGTCCGTGGCGACGACGACGTGGTCCAAGACCCCGGCGACCTGCTCGTAGACCCGCTCGATGACGGGCTTGCCGCCCAACGAAGCCAACGGCTTGCCGGGAAAACGCGTAGAGGCGTAACGGGCGGGAATGACAGCGATGTATTCCATGAATCGAGAATTAAAAATCAAGAATTAAAAATCGATCTCTTCGCCTTTTTGCGTACGGCATGCGCGGAGTCGATTTTCAATTCTCAATCTTTCATTTTTAATTACGGTTACGCTTCGAGGGCCAGTCGGAGGACGTCGTCGTTGGTGCGGACGTAGCGGAACGCGAGGCCCTCGATATATTCGGGTTTGATCTCGGCGATGTCCTTGCGGTTCTCCTCCGAGAGGATGATCTCGGCGATGCCGGCGCGCTTGGCCGCCAAAATCTTCTCCTTGATGCCCCCGACGGGCATGACGCGGCCCCGGAGCGTGGTTTCGCCCGTCATGGCGATGCGCTCCCGGACCTTGCGGCCCGTATAGGTGGAGACGATAGACGTAACCATCGTGATGCCGGCCGACGGCCCGTCCTTCGGAACGGCGCCCTCGGGGACGTGGATGTTGATGTCGAACTTCTCGAAAGTCGCAGGATCGATGCCCAGCTCGGCGTAGTGGGCCATGACCCACTCGTGGGCGATGGCGGCCGACTCCTTCATCACGTCGCCCAAGTTGCCCGTGAGGCTGACCTTGCCCTTGCCGGGCGTGAGGACCGACTCGATGTAGAGGATGTCGCCCCCGACCTCCGTCCATGCCAGACCCGTAACGACGCCCGTCATGCCGCCGACCTCGTACTCCTCGCGCAGGAACTTCGGCATGCCGAGGATCTTTTCCAACTCCCGGTCCGTGAGCTCGGGCGCGAAGCTCTCGTCGAAAGCGATCTGCCGGGCCCGCGCCCGGGCGATCTTGGCGAGGAGCTTGTCGAGCAGGCGCACGCCCGCCTCGCGGGTATACTCGGAGACGATGCGCTCGACCAGAGCCGGCGTGAGCGACAACTCCTGCTCCTTGATGCCGTGGGCCTCGCGCTGCTTGGGCAGCAGGTGGTCCAACGCGATGCGGACCTTCTCCTCCACGAGGTAGCCTGCGATGTCGATCATCTCCATGCGGTCGCGCAGAGCCGGCGCGATGTTGGCGATGTTGTTGGCCGTGGCGATGAAGAGCACCTTCGACAGATCGTACTCCATGTCGATGTAGTTGTCGTGGAAGGTGGTGTTCTGCTCGGGGTCGAGGACCTCCAGCAAGGCGCTCGACGGATCCCCGTGGTTGGAGACCGTAACCTTGTCGATCTCGTCGAGGATGATGACGGGGTTGGACGACCCGCACCGCTTGATGGTCTGGATGATGCGGCCCGGCATGGCGCCGATGTAGGTGCGGCGGTGGCCCCGGATCTCCGACTCGTCGTGCAGGCCTCCCAGCGAGATGCGTCCGAACTTGCGGCCCAAAGCGGCGGCGACGGACTTGCCGAGCGACGTCTTGCCCACGCCCGGAGGGCCGTAGAGGCAGAGGATCGGAGACTTCAGGTCGCCCTTGAGCTTGATGACGGCCAGATGCTCCAGAATGCGCTCCTTGACCTCGTCGAGGCCGAAGTGGTCGCGGTCCAACTGCTCGCGGGCGCACTGCAGGTCGAGGTTATCCTTCGTGATGTCGTTCCACGGAAGCTCCAGCAGAAGCTGCAGGTAAGTCATCTGCACGGAGTACTCGGCGACGGCGGGATTGAGCCGCTCGACCTTCTGCAACTCCTTTTCGAAAGTCTCGCCCACCTCGCGCGGCCAGTTCTTCCTGGCGGCCGCCTCGCGCAGCTTCTCGATGTCGGCGTCGGCCCCGTCGCCCAGCTCGTCCTGGATGGTGCGCATCTGCTGCTGCAGGTAGTAGTCGCGCTGCTGCTTGTCGATCTCCTGCTTGACGCGCTCCTGAATCTGGTTCTTCAGGTCGACGAGCTGCTGCTCGCGGATGAGGACCTCCAGCAGTTTGCGGGCCCGCGCCAGCAGGCCGGGCGCCTCCAGAAGCGACTGCCGGTCCTCGTCGGTGAGCTCCATGTTGGAGCAGATGAAGTTGATGATGCCCCGCTTGGAATCGATGTTCTTGATGGCGAACGCCGCCTCCTTAGGCATCGAGGAGGAGACGTTGATGATGTTGAGCGCCACGTCGCGGATCGAATCGACCAGCGCCTCGAACTCCACGGTGGTCATGTCGGGCTGCGTGTCGCGCAGAGCCGAAACGCGGGCCTTGAAGTAAGGCTCCGTGGAGACGTACTCGCGGATCTCGATCTTCTCCAGTCCGTTGAGGATGACGGTGAGGTTGCCGTTGGGCATCTCCAGAATCTTGATGATGCGCGCGGCCGTGCCGACCTTGTACATGTCGTCGGGCGACGGATCCTCGACCTCCGATTCGCGCTGCAACACCGCCCCCAAGATACCCCCCTCGGCGTTGACGGCCCGCACGAGCGAAATGCTCTTGTCGCGGCCTACGGTGATGGGCGTGATCGCCCCCGGGAACAGCACCGACGAGCGGAGCGTGAGAATCGGAACGATCTCCGGGACCTCGACCTCCTCCTGCGGCTCGTCGCCCCCGGTAACGATCGGAATGACCTTGTGCTTGCCGTCGAAGAGCTCGGGAAAGAGGTTCGCATCGTCCGTCTCGACGGTTTCGATCTTATCTTTTTCGTTCATGATTTCGTTTCGTATATGTATATCGGTGCAAAGGTAACGATTTTTCATGGAATTTATTTCAAGTTTAGCATATTGTTAATAACTTTGCGCTTCATAACATCGTCCGCAAAAACACAAAACATATGCAGATAGCAGACAAATACGCTCCGCACGAAATCGAAGCCAAGTGGTACGACTACTGGACCGCGCACCGGCTCTTCCACTCCGAACCCGACGCGAGGGAACCCTACACGATCGTCATACCGCCCCCCAACGTTACGGGCATGCTCCACATGGGCCACATGCTCAACAACACGCTGCAGGACGTGCTGGTGCGCCGCGCCCGCATGTCGGGCAAGAACGCCTGCTGGGTGCCGGGCATGGACCACGCCTCGATCGCCACGGAAGCCAAAGTGGTGGCGATGCTCCATGAAAAAGGCATCGAGAAGTCGTCGCTCACGCGCGAAGAGTTCCTCGAGCATGCGTGGGAGTGGAAAGAGAAGTACGGAGGCGTAATTCTGAAGCAACTGCGCAAGTTGGGCGCCTCGTGCGACTGGGAACGCACGTGCTTCACGATGGACGAAGCCCGCACGGAGAGCGTGCTGCGCGTATTCTGCGACCTCTACGAAAAAGGCAAGATCTACCGCGGCGTACGCATGGTGAACTGGGATCCGGCGGCCAAGACGGCCCTCTCGGACGAAGAAGTGATCTTCAAGGAGTCGCACGGCAAGCTCTACTACCTGCGCTACGAAGTGGAGGGGACGGACAAGCGGATCATTGTGGCGACGACGCGTCCGGAGACCATACTGGGCGACACGGCGCTCTGCGTGAACCCTGCGGACGAACGCTATGCGTGGCTGCCGCAGGACGCCCGCGTGATCGTGCCGCTGGTAGGCCGCTCGATCCCCGTGATCCGCGACGCCTACGTGGACATCGAGTTCGGCACGGGAGCCCTGAAAGTAACGCCGGCGCACGACGTGAACGACTACATGCTGGGCGAGAAATACGGGCTGGAGACGATCGACATCTTCGACGACGACGGCACGATCAACGACAAGGTAGGTCTCTACGTCGGCGAAGACCGCTTCGAAGTACGCCGCAAGATCGAAGGAGACCTTGCGGCGGCGGGGCTGCTGGAGAAAGTGGAAGAGTACACCAACAACGTAGGCTACTCGGAACGCACGGGCGTGGCGATCGAACCCAAGCTCTCGATGCAGTGGTTCCTCTCGATGTCGGAACTTGCGAAGCCTGCGACGAAAGCCGTCATGGAAGATGCGATCCGCTTCGTGCCGGAGAAATACAAGAACACCTACCGCCACTGGATGGAGAACATCAAGGACTGGTGCATCTCGCGTCAGCTGTGGTGGGGTCAGCGCATCCCGGCGTGGTACCTCCCGAAAGGGGGATTCGTGGTGGCGCCGACCGCCGAAGAGGCGCTGGAGAAAGCCCGCGCGAAGGCGAACGACCCGGCGCTGCAACTTGCGGACCTGCGGCAAGACGAAGATGTGCTGGACACGTGGTTCTCGTCGTGGCTGTGGCCGATCTCGGTATTCGACGGCATCCGCAACCCCGACAACGCGGAAATCCGCTACTACTATCCGACGAACGATCTGGTAACGGGACCCGACATCATCTTCTTCTGGGTAGCCCGCATGATTATGGCCGGCTACGAATACCGGGGCGAGAAGCCTTTCGCGAACGTCTACTTCACGGGCATCGTACGCGACAAGATCGGCCGCAAGATGTCGAAGCAGCTGGGCAACTCGCCCGACCCGCTGGATCTGATCGACAAGTACGGAGCCGACGGCGTGCGGCTGGCGATGCTGATGTCCTCGTCGGCGGGCAACGACGTGATGTTCGACGAAGCCCTCTGCGAACAAGGCCGCAACTTCGGCAACAAGATCTGGAACGCCTACCGGCTGGTGAACGGCTGGCAGGCGGACGACGCGATGCCGCAGAGCGAGAACGACCGGCTGGCCGCGGAGTGGTTCCGACAAGTGCTGGCCCGCACGCTGCGCGAAGTGGAAGAAGATTTCCGGACCTACCGCATATCGGAAGCCTGCACGACCCTCTACCGCCTCTTCTGGGACGACTTCAGCGCCCAGTATCTGGAGATGGTGAAACCGGCCTACGGGCAGCCGACCGACAAGCGGACGCTCGCTCAGACGCGCGCCTTCTTCGACGCCCTGATGCGGGCCCTGCACCCCTTCATGCCCTTCGTAACGGAAGAGATCTGGCAAGATCTGGCGCCCCGAGCCGAGGGAGAGTCGATCTGCGTGGCCCCGATGCCGGAAGCCGAACCGGAAGATGCGGCCCTGCTGGGACGCTTCGAACTGGCGCGCGAGATCGTATCGGCGGTGCGCAACATCCGCAACCAGAAGAACCTGCCCCAGAAAGAGGCGCTGACGCTGCAAGCGATCGCCGACGAAAACTACCCTGCGGAGTATGCCCCGGTGATCGAAAAGCTGGCGAACCTGAAGTCGATCGAGCCGGTAGAGGAGAAAGACCCGGCGGCCGCGGCCTTCCTTGTCAAGACGACGCAATACTTCGTGCCCCTGGAAGGCAAGATCGACGCCGAGGCCGAGCGCAAGAAGCTGACCGACAACTTAGCCTACTATGAAGGATTCCTGGCCTCGGTGCTGAAGAAACTTTCGAACGACCGCTTCGTGCAGTCGGCGCCCGAGAAAGTGGTGGCCAACGAACGGGCCAAGCAAGCCGACGCCGAAGCCAAGATCGCGGCGATCAAGGCGCAGCTGGAGGGGCTGGGGAATTAAAAATGAAAAATTAAGAATTAAAAATTAAATCTTCATTCTTCGTTTTCGATTTCTCGGAATTTTGGCGCAGATTACGATATACACCGACGGTTCGGCCCGGGGGAATCCGGGTCCGGGCGGCTACGGCATCGTGATGATTTCGGGACCCCACCGCAAGGAGATATCGCAAGGATACCGCCTGACGACCAACAACCGCATGGAACTGATGGGCGTATGCGTGGCTCTCGAAGCGCTGAAGTTCGAAGGCTCGGACGCGGTGATCTACTCGGACTCGAAATATGTGGTGGACGCCGTGGAGAAAGGCTGGGTATTCGGCTGGGAACGCAAACTTTTCCGCGGCAAGAAGAACCCCGATCTGTGGGTCCGCTTCCTGAGGGCCTACCGCCGCCACCGGGTTCGCTTCGTATGGATCAAGGGACACGCCGAGACCGCGGAAAACAACCGCTGCGACGCACTGGCCGTAGCGGCGGCGAACGGAGACCGGCTGCCCGAAGATACGGGCTACCGTCCGGACTGACAAACGAAAATCCGACACTAAAAGAGAACGCATGCTCAAGACCTATCTGCGGCTTCTGGGATTCGCCAAGCCGATCGAGAAATACGCCGTACCCTACTTCTTCTACTCGCTGCTCTACGCGCTTTTCAACTCCTGCACGTTCCTGCTCATCATCCCGATTCTGAACACGATGTTCAAGCCGGACTATGCCTTTCAAGCGGTGGAGGAGCTGCCCCCGGTGGCGTTCGACGCGGCCTATCTGGAGACCCTGTTCAACTACTGCTACGCCCGCATATTCGCCGAATTCCGAGTCGAGAACGTGCTGATCCTGCTGGCGGCGATAGCCGTGGCGTCGAGCTTCCTGAGCAACCTGTTCCGCTACTTAGGGGCGTGGACCGTGGAACAACTCCGCACCAAGACCCTGCAACGGATCCGCAACGAGATGTTCACCCGGGTGATCGACATGCACGCGGGCTACTTCAGCGACCAACGCAAGGGCGACATCATCTCGAAGATCACCTCGGATGTCAACGTGGTGCAGTTCTGCATCACCAACACGCTGCAGGTGGCGTTCCGCGAACCCTTTCTGATCCTTTTCTACCTGATCATGATGGTCGGCATCTCGTGGGAGCTGTCGCTCTTCTCGCTCTTCTATCTTCCGGTCGTGGCGCTGCTCATAGGCAGCATCGTCAAACGCCTGCGCCACCCGGCCCTGACGAACCAGCAACGCATGGGCGAGCTGGTATCGACGCTCGACGAATCGCTCTCGGGAATCAAAGTCATCAAGAGCTACAACGCCGTGGAATATGTCAAACGCAAGTTCTACGACATAAACGCCGACCTTTCGCGCATCACGCTGGCGATGGCCCGCCGTCAACAACTGGCCTCGCCGATGAGCGAATTTCTGGGCATCGCGGCCGTGGGCGTGATGCTGGTATTCGGCGGTGCCTTAGTAGTCAAGGGATCGCTCAACGCCGGCGGATTCATCGCCTTCATCGCAATGTTCTCCCAGATCACCCGCCCGGTACGCACCTTCATCGACCAGTTCGCCAACATCAATCAAGGCATCGCGGCCGGAGAACGCATCTTCTCGATTCTGGACACGCGCAGCGAAGTAGAAGACAAAGCCGGAGCCCGCGAACTCGACGGACTGAAAGAGAAAATCGAATTCCGGGACGTGCATTTCTCCTACGACGGGAGCCGCGAAGTGATCGACGGCGTGTCGTTCGAGATCCGCCGCGGAGAGACCGTGGCGCTGGTAGGTCCCTCGGGCGGCGGAAAGTCGACCCTCAGCGAACTCATACCCCGCTTCTACGACCCCACGGCGGGAGATATTCTGATAGACGGAGTGCCCCTGCGCGACTACCGTCAAGAGAGCCTGCGCGCCCACCTGAGCGTGGTATCCCAAGACACGGTGCTCTTCAACGACACGATCGAAGGCAACATAGCGATGGGCCGCCCGACGGCCACGCACGCGGAGATCGAAGAAGCGGCCCGCATAGCCAACGCGGACGACTTCATCCGCGAAGCCCCCGACGGCTACCGCACCAACATCGGAGACCGCGGCACGAAACTTTCGGGAGGCCAGCGCCAACGTCTCTCGATCGCCCGGGCGATCCTGAAGAACCCCGACATCCTGATCCTCGACGAAGCGACCTCGGCCCTCGACACGGAGAGCGAGAAGCTGGTGCAGGAGGCTCTGAACAAGCTGCTCGAAGGCCGCACGTCGATCGTCATCGCCCACCGCCTCTCGACGATCCGCAATGCCGACCGCATTCTGGTCGTCGACCACGGCCGCATCGCCGAGCAAGGCACCCACGCCTCCCTGATGGCCCGCGGCGGCATATACGCCCATCTGATCGAGATGCAGTCGCTGGAATAGGCGGCGCCGCGGCATCGCGATGCCGCAATTAAAAATTAAAAATGAAGAATTAAAAATCGAGGAGAGTTCGGCTCTCCTCTTTTTTATCGGGTCGGAAGCGGAAACGAAATTCATTTCGGCGGGGCGAATCAATTTTTAATTCCTAATTCTTAATTTTTAATCCGGATTTCCTATCTTTGCATTTTCGAGCAAAGACACAAACCCGCTATGAAGTTCAAGGAGTACAAAGGTCTCGATCTGGCCGGGCTGGCAGCCGAAGTGCTCGGCCGATGGGACGCCCGCGACACATTCCGCAAAAGCATCTCGACCCGCGAAGGGCACCCCTCGTTCGTATTCTACGAAGGTCCCCCCTCGGCAAACGGCCTGCCGGGAATCCACCATGTCATGGCCCGCACGATCAAGGACGTATTCTGCCGCTACAAGACCCAGCAAGGCTACCGCGTACACCGCAAGGCGGGATGGGACACCCACGGACTGCCTGTCGAACTGGGCGTGGAGAAGAAGCTGGGAATCACCAAAGAAGACATCGGCCGCACGATCTCGATCGAAGAATACAACCGCACGTGCCGCGAAGCCGTGATGGAGTTCACGGGCGTATGGGAGAATCTGACGCGCAAGATGGGCTACTGGGTCGACATGACCGATCCCTACATCACCTACGACAACAAATACATCGAGACCCTGTGGTGGCTGCTCAAGCAGCTTTTCGACAAGGGTCTGCTCTACAAGGGCTACACCATACAACCCTACTCCCCGGCGGCCGGAACCGGTCTTTCGACCCACGAACTGAACCAACCGGGCTGCTACCGCGATGTCAAGGACACGACCTGCACGGCGCAGTTCCGCATCGTACGCGACGCGAAGAGCGAGAAACTTTTCGGCGCGGACGACGAACCGCTCTACTTCCTGGCGTGGACGACGACCCCGTGGACCCTGCCCTCGAACACGGCGCTGGCCGTAGGTCCGGCGATCGAATACGTGAAGGTGCGCTGCACGAATCCCTACACGGAGACGCAGCAATCCGTGATTCTGGCCCGCGATCTGGTATCGGCCTACTTCACGAAGAAGCTGGAAGGGACCTATGAACTCACCGGCGAGAGCTGGCGCGGCGACGAACTGACGGGCATCCGCTACGAACAACTGATCCCGTGGGTCGCACCCGACGGAGATGCCTTCCGCGTGATCGCCGGAGACTACGTAACGACCTCCGACGGAACGGGCATCGTGCACATCGCCCCGACGTTCGGAGCCGACGACGCCCGAGTGGCCCGTGCGGCGGGCATACCGCCCCTGTTCATGGTGGACCGGGCGGGCAAGAACCAACCGATGGTGGACCGGACGGGCAAGTTCTATGAACTGGACGACCTCGACCCGGAATTCGTACGCACGCATGTGGACGCAAAACGCTACGCCGAATATGCGGGCCGCTATGTGAAGAACGCCTACGACGAGAAGCTCGGCGAAGCGGACACGACGCTGGACGTAGATCTCTCGGTGATGCTCAAGGCCGAAAACAAGGTCTTCAAGATCGAGAAACATACCCACAGCTACCCCCACTGCTGGCGTACGGACAAGCCGGTGCTCTACTACCCGCTGGACTCGTGGTTCATCCGCACGACGGCTCTGCGCGACCGCATGATCGAACTGAACGGGACCATTCGCTGGAAGCCCGAGTCGACGGGCTCGGGCCGCTTCGGCAAGTGGCTCGAAGGACTGGTGGACTGGAACCTTTCGCGCTCGCGATTCTGGGGCACGCCCCTGCCCGTATGGGCGACCGAAGACCACGGGGAGCTGAAGTGCATCGGCTCGGTGGAAGAACTGATGGCCGAAATCGAGAAATCGATCGCCGCGGGATTCATGGAAGAGAACCCCTATGCGAAGTTCAAGGTAGGCGACATGTCGAAAGAGAACTACTCGACCGCGAACATCGACCTCCACCGCCCCTATGTGGACCGCATCGTGCTGGTATCGTCGAAAGGCGAACCCATGCACCGGGAACCCGACCTCATAGACGTATGGTTCGACTCGGGAGCCATGCCCTATGCGCAGGTGCACTACCCCTTCGAAAACAAGGAGGCGTTCGCCGACGTATACCCTGCGGACTTCATCGCCGAAGGAGTGGATCAGACGCGCGGCTGGTTCTTCACCCTCCATGCTCTGGCGACGATGCTTTTCGACTCGGTGGCCTTCAAGAACATCATATCCAACGGTCTGGTGCTGGACAAGAACGGCAACAAGATGTCGAAGCGTCTGGGCAACGCCGTGGATCCGTTCGAAGTGCTCGACGCCTACGGACCCGACGCCACGCGCTGGTACATGATCTCCAACTCGCAGCCGTGGGACAACCTGAAGTTCGACCGCGAAGGAGTGGACGAAGTGCGCCGCAAGTTCTTCGGCACGCTCTACAACACCTACTCGTTCTTCGCCCTCTATGCCAACATCGACGGATTCACGGGCCGCGAAGCGGAGGTGCCCGTGGAACGGCGTCCCGAGATCGACCGCTGGATCATCTCGCTGCTCAACACGCTGGTAGCCGACGTAACGCGCTATCTGGAAGAATACGACCCCACGCCGGCGGCCCGCGCCATTCAGGAATTCGTGGGCGAGAACCTGTCGAACTGGTATGTCCGGCTGAACCGCAAACGCTTCTGGGGCGGCGAGATGACCGAAGACAAGCTGGCGGCCTATCAGACGCTCTACACCTGTCTGGAGACCGTGGCCCTGCTGACGGCGCCCTTCGCGCCCTTCATCTCGGACCGCATCTTCATGGACCTCAACGCCGTGAGCGGCCGCCACGCCGACGAATCGGTGCACTTGGCGACCTTCCCGGCAGCCGATCCCTCGCGGATCGACACGGGACTGGAAGAGATGATGTCTTTGGCCCAGCAACTCTCGTCGATGGTGCTGGCCCTGCGCCGCAAAGTATCGATCAAGGTGCGCCAGCCCCTGCAGAAGATCATCGTACCGGTGCTCGACCCGGCGGTGGCGGCCCGCATCGAAGCGGTGAAGAAGCTGGTGATGAACGAAGTGAACGTGAAGGAGGTGGAGCTGATCGAAAACACGGCCGGCATCATCACCAAGCGCATAAAACCCAACTTCAAGACCTTAGGGCCCCGCTACGGCAAGTACATGAAGCAGATCGCGGCCCTGACGGCGGAGTTCACGCAAGAGAAGATCGCCGAAATCGAGACGGCGCCGGAGACGGTGCTCGACCTGGGCGGCGAACGCATCACGGTAACGCCCGCCGACTTCGAGATCACCTCGGAAGACATGCCGGGCTGGCTGGTGGCGACCGAAGGCAAGCTGACCGTAGCCCTCGACATCACGCTGACGGACGACCTGCGCGCCGAAGGCGTAGCCCGCGAACTGGTGAACCGCATACAAAACATCCGCAAGGAATCGGGATTCGAAGTAACGGACCGCATCCGGGCGGAGATAGCCGAAACGGAGTTCGTGGCCGACGCTCTGGCCCGCCATGCCGACTACATAGCCCAGCAGACGCTGGCCGTGGAAGTACGGGCGGCAAAGGAACCGGCAGGCGAAATCTGCGTGGAGTCGGAAGTAGACGACCGCCCGCTCCGCATAGCCCTGACGCGAGTATAGGAGGTGCGGTGCGTTCAGCCGAGCCGACCCCGTTTCCGGGGTCGGCTTCTGCATTTTTGGGGAGGGGGGGGGTATGCGAAGATTCTGCGCCCGGAAAAGTTTTTGGGCGGACGAACATTCGGAGAAAGCCGAGAAGCCGGCGACACGCGGAAGAGAGCGACCCGGCGGGATTTAGGGATTCGGACGACCCGAAGATCGGACATGCCGGGATTCGGAAGGTCGGAAGAGAGCGACCCGGCGAGATTTAGGGATTCGGACGACCCGAAGATCGGACATGCCGGAATTCGGAAGGTCGGAAGAGAGCGACCCGGCGGGATTTAGGGATTCGGACGACCCGAAGATCCGGACCTGCCGAAATTCGGAAATCCGGACCTGCCGGAATTCGGAAGGTCGGAACCGGAAAAAGAACGGGCGCGGAATTCGAGAGAGGAAAAAGGCGCAAAATTTGGTATTGTCGCAAATAATACCTAATTTTACATTAAACCTAACGTGAATCGACTATGGCAGACGAGAGAACGAGATACAGCGATGCGGAGCTCGAAGAGTTCCGGGAGCTGATTCTGAAGAAGCTGGAGAACGCCCGGGCGGACTACGAACTGCTGCGGGCCACCATCACCCACACGGCCGATAACGACACGGAAGACACCTCGCCGACCTACAAGGTGCTCGAAGAAGGAGCCGCGACCCTCTCCAAAGAAGAAAACGGCCGTCTGGCGACCCACCAGATGAAGTTCATCCGCAACCTTGAAATGGCACTCGTCCGCATCGAAAACAAGACCTACGGGATCTGCAAGACGACGGGGAAACTTATACCCAAAGAACGCCTGATGAAGGTGCCCCACGCGACCGAGTGCATCGAAGCCAAAGAAAACCGCCGCTAAGCCGAGGGGCCGATCCGGGGGGGGGCTGAGGAGGAAGACCGAAGAGAGAGAGACGAAGATCGGGACGAGAGACGAAGACCGAAGCCCAGAACGAAGCGGCTGCCCGAGAGCCGAAGACCGGAGCCAAGAACGCAAGCGGCCGAGCGCCTGCCCGCGAACCGAGGAGCCACCGGGGAGAGAAAGGGAGTAAGCGGCCGAGCGAGAGCTGAAGACCTGAGCCAAGAACGCAAGCGGCTGAGCGAAAGCCCGCGAACCGAGGAGCGACCGGGGAGAGAAAGGAATTTAGCGGCCGCCCGTCTGAGGACCGAAGGAACTGAGGACCGGAGAGAGAAACGAGAAAGGTGAGGGGCGGACCGAGAAAGGGAGCAAACGGAAAAAGGCCAACGGAACCCAGCTGGAACGAAGAACAAAGCGGCCGAGCGGCCGACCGAGAACTGAGGAAACTGAGGACCGGAGAGAAAAAAGGGAGGTCCGAAACGAAAGAGACGAGGGGCGGACCGAGAAAGGGAGCAAACGGAAAAAGGCCAACGGAACCCAGCTGGAACGAAGAACAAAGCGGCCGAGCGGCCGACCGAGAACTGAGGAAACTGAGGACCGGGGAGAGAACCGAGAGAAAGCAAGATCGGGGGAGAAAGGGAGCAAACGGAAAAAGGCCAACGGAACCCGGAGACGAAGCCCGGCAAGCGGAATCTGGAACCCGAAACCCGGCGAGAACGAAGCACGAAACAGACGAGCGAAAGACGAAAGACCTGCGGAAAGCGGGTCTTTTTCCATTTTTTCCGCCGGGTCATCGCCCGGACATCCGCCCCTGCAAAATGCGAAGAGACAAGGAGAAAAACGGCACGGCACGATTCTGCATGGGCCCCGCCATGCCGGCGCACGAATGCTCCGCGATACGTTTTTCAGCGAAAAACCGTTATATTTGACGTGATGGTCGGTCGGCTCTGCATATGCTTTCTGGCAGCGGCGACGGCGCTTACCCTCCTCCGGGCGAGCGCCGCAGGCCCCGGCACGTACTCGCCCGACCGATTTCCGGAAGACAGTCTTGCCCGTGCGGCCGCGGCCCGCAACGACCGTCTCTACGACAGCATCCGCCAGAAGACCAGCCGCCATGCGGTGCCCCGCCTGCTCTACCGCTGGCTTTTTGTCCGCCCCCGGCACGACACGACGCAAAACGGCCGTGTGCTGGACGAGAGCCGCGAACTGGCCCGCTACGAAGGCAAGACGATCGGGGAGATCCGCATCGAACGCGACCGGGTATTCGACCCCGACGGCAACTGGTTCGAACGCACGGGCAACAAAGTGCATGCCCTGACCCGGGAACGGGTGATCCGCCGCGACCTGCTGTTCCGCCCGGGCGACCGGTTCGATCCCCGGCTCCTCGTGCGCAACAAACAACTGCTCCGCTCGCGCAACTACATCTCCAAAGTAGCGATCGACGTACGACCCGACACGCTCGACACGACGCGCGTGGATCTGGTGATCCGCACGCGCGACAGCTGGACGATCACCGTGGACGGAGCCGCCCGCTCCGAAGGCCGCACGATGGTGGCGCTCGTCGACGCCAACATCCTCGGCACGGGCAACCTGCTGAAACTGAAGACCAACTTCAGCCGCAAAGATTTCTCCTACGGCGGCAACGCGGTGGAATACGAGATTCCCAACGTACTGGGGACCTTCTACACGGCGGAATTCGCGGCCGGCCGCGACTTCTACGACTCGGCCCTCGACCTGAAGCTGAGCAAGGAGTTTCTGCGACCGACCGACTACGAAGCGGGAGTGAGGTACAGTAACCTCAAGTTCAAGCAATACATGATCGAACGGGACACCTCCCTGCTGGTCAAAGAACGCAACCTTGACCTGTGGGGCGGCTACTCGCACCTCCTGCGGCCCATCGGATCGAGCCTCTTCCTGACGGCCCGCTACAACTACCGCCGCTTCCTGCGCCGCCCCGACGGAGTAACGGCGACCCATCACCCGGCGCTGCACGACCATGACCTGCTGCTCTTCGGAGCCGGTCTCTACCGCGAAAAATTCTACACGGCCAACATGATCTACGGATTCGGCTCGGACGAGTATCTTGCGACGGGCTACAAAGCCGAGATCGTGAGCGGCCATGCGTGGGGCGAATTCAACGACGAGATCTACCTCGGCCTGAGCTACGAAACCGGCGGATTCCGCTCCATAGGCTACATCATGGGCGGCGCGGCCTTCGGCGGCTACATCGACCGCCGCACGGGCGCGTGGAACCGCAATGCCGTGGATATCGACCTGCGCTGGTTCTCGAACCTCTTTCTGCTGCGCCGCAGCCGCATGCGCCAGTTCCTGATGCTCAACTACACGCAAGGCTGGAACCGCGGCACGGGAAACGACGAAAGCATCCGCTTCACGCACCGCGACGGACTGCAGGCGCTCGACGAACGGGCGCTGGGCACCAACCGCATGGTCCTCGACACGGAGACCGTGGTATTCACGCCGTGGCAACCCCTCGGATTCCGAATCGCCTTCTTCGGGTTCGCCGACTTCGGGCTGATCGGATATGCGCCCAATCCGTTCCGAAACGACTTCTTCGCCTCGCTGGGAGGAGGCATACGCATCAAAAACGAGCGGCTGATATTCAACACGATACAGATCCGTCTGGGCGTAGCGTTCGGCAAGAACGGGCTGGCCGGCAGCGAATATTTCCGGCTCTCGAACTCCACGCGGCTGGAACAATACCGCTACCGTCCCTCGCAACCCGAAGTCATCGGGTTCGAATAGATGACAAGTCGGGCCGTCCCTGAGGGACGGCCCGACTTGCGGATGAACTTTTTTATTTGTTTTTGAAACCTTTGGCCTTGATATCGATGGCGCCACCGACGGCTTCGGGCCCGAACTTGTCGACGGCCTGCTGCCCCTTGTAGATGCTCATGCGGCGGATCTTGCCGGCGGGAATACCCTCCAGATCGGCTTTGGAAACGCGCCGGCCGTTGATGAAGATCAGGCAATCGTCGGGGATGCCCTCCGTACCGGAAAGCGTGATGCGTCCGGTGGAGTGGGTAACTCCGGAACTTTCGGGCTTCTCCGTATAGCGGTCGGCGCGGATCGAGACCACCTGTCCGTTGAGCGAACTGCCGGCGGCGGCCGCCTGCTCCGCGGCGTCGGCGATCTGCTGCTGCGCCTGCTTCCACTCGTCGGATTCGAAGTACTCGCCGACATCCGTGAACTGCTTCTGCTTGGCCTTCCATTCGTCGGAGCGGAAATACTTGTCGACTTTTTCGAGCTTTTTCTGTACGGATTTCCACTCGTCGGAATTGAAATAAGCCTCGGTTTCATCGCGGCCGACGCTGCTGTTCTTGGTTATTACGACCACCATGCTTTCATAGCCCTGCTCCCTGTATTTTTCGGGCACCCGATCTTTGACGACCGTAATGCTGGCGATCTCCTCGGACTTGAGGTCGTCGATGCCGTCCACCGGTATGCCGTCGACCATGTAAAGGATGTTCTTGTCCGACAGAGAAGCCGCACGGCCCTCGATGGTGAATTTGCGGTCGGCGGGGAAGCGGATGCTCTTTGCCTTTCCGGCCGTACGTGCGGCGCTCTTGGTGGTGATGACGATGACGCCGTTCTCGGCTTTCTTGCCGTACGTCGCGGCATCCTTATAGACGTCGATCGAGGCGATGCGACCGGGATCGAGGTCGTCCAACGAAGCGACCTCCTGCCCGTCGACGATGTAGAGCAAAGCGGGCGCCGGAGACTTCGAATCGCCGCCGTAACTGACGACGACCGTATCTTCGAGCCGGATCGAGTCGTCGGGCTGCGCCGGAGGCTCGCTGTTGAGCCTGCGGAGCGAAATATTCGGCTCCGAAATGGCGACCGTAACGGATTCTTTCGTAACTTTGTCGTCGGGGACGACATAAGCGGTGCGGGCGAAAGCCCCGACGGCGACGGCCGAGAGCGGCAGGACGAAGAGTGCCTTGACCCCCGCCCACCGAGACGATTCCTTACGTAACATCATGGTAATACGGTTTTTAAGTTTACTGTGATTGAAGCTGTTGGCAACGGAATACCACCTCCCGCCGACAGCTTTCCTTATGAGCAACAGTTGATAATCCCGGGCCTCGACCCCGCTCGCGATCACGGCCCGGTCGGCCTCGTATTCGTGGATCGCCCGCAGCTCGCGGCGCAACAACCACATGGCGGGATTGAACCACTGGAAGCACCCGGCCAGATCGGTGAGCAACAGATCGACCGAATGGTGCAGCCGCAGGTGAGCCTGCTCGTGCAAGACGATCTCCCGACCGGCCGTAGCCAGATCCTCCTCCGAGACGACGATATACCGTCCCCAACTGAAAGGCGTAACGGCCTGCGGCACCCGCACCAGCACGGCCCCGCCGTCGAGCCGCTCGCGGCGGCCCGAACGGATGACGCGGAACATCCCGACGAACGACCGCCCCGTCCATGCCAACATGGCGACGGCCCCTGCGACGAAAAGTCCGCCGAGCAGGCGCTCCCAATCGAAAGCTGGAGAAGCCGTCTCCGAAACGAGAGGCAAATCCGCCGGCTCCGCGATCCGAACCTCGGGCAACGACGGCAACTCGCGGTAGACCGTTACGACGCACAGAGGCAGGAGGAACGCCAGCACCATGCCGGCCAACACCACGATGCGATTGAAGCGATGCAACGTTTCGCGGCTGAGCAACCATTTGAAAAACAGATAGAAAACCGCCAGACAAGCCCCGGCTTTCAAGCTATAGAGGAACAGATCGAACATGGCTACGAACGATTTTGACGGTCGATGCGATCGAGGAGCTCCCGCAACTCCCCCACCGAGATTTTCTCCTCCTCGACCAATGCGGAGACGGCCCCGAGGTAGGAATTTTCGAAATATTTGCGGATGACGCCGCCCAGCGTCCGGCGCGAGAACTCGGCCTCGGAGACGAGGGGGAAATACTGGTAGGTGGAGCCGAAAGCCTTGTGGCCGACGTAACCTTTGGCCTCGAGCGTGCGCACCATCGTCGACAAGGTGTTGAAGTGGGGTTTGGGCTCGGGCGAGAGGTCGACCAACTCCCGGACGAACAGCGGTCCGTGCTGCCAGAAACAACGCATCAGTTCTTCTTCGCGCGGTGTGAGTTTTTCCATGACAAGCGATCGATTACGGTGCGGCCACCGCGGCGCACACCTTTCGACAGCAAAGGTAACTAAAAAAATTTCACGTGCAACTATTTTTCATAGTTTTTCAACTAAAAAACTTAGTTTTTAATTATAAACAGCTAATAATCAACAGATTATTTGCATGAAGAGGGGAAGTATCGAAGAAAAGCAGCTGCAGATGCTGGACGCAGCGCACGGAGAAGCCGTAAGCCCGACATAAGAGGTACATCGGGTAGACGCGGCCGGAGTGGAAATCGACGTAGCTTGCATTGGCACTACCGGCCGCTGCAGGCGACGAAGACCAACACTCACCGTACGTGCCGACATTCGTCAGGGCTCCCGTCGTACGCTCGCGGTAGCCCGAAGCAAGCATGTGAGAGCAATCGCTGGAATGAATGCCAGAAAGGAAACCTTTCGCAATGAATAATGAATAATGAATAGTTAATAATGGAAACGTGCAAAATTATTCATTATACATTATTCACTATTCATTAAGGCTGCTTTCCGGCAGACTGGAGTATACACCCCGCCGGGGGTGAGGGGAGTGATAAGCTCGAATAGAAATACCCGGCTTCATCTCCCCATAAAACCCGCTTCTTAAGCGGGAGGGGACAGATGAGGACGAACAGAGATAATCGGCCCTATCTCCCCATAAATCCCCGCTCTTAGCGGGGGGATTGCTGAATCTGCGGCCGCGCTGGCGGAAACCGTGGCTCCCGTCATTCCGGGCCGAAGCTGCTCGATGCAAAGTTAAGAAAAAAGAGCCGCCCCCGTCGGGAAAAGCGCGGAACGTAATTTGGCGAACTGCCCGTTTCGCACTATATTTGTCGAACGGGAAACGCAACTTCCGCGAAAAACATGAAACCCCTTTTCACCGAACGGGAAATCCGCGCGCTGGCGGTTTTTCTGCCGCTGGCCCTGCTGGCGCTCGCGGGCCTGCTGCTGGTGCGGCCCCGCCACGACATAAGACCTGCCCGGCAAACCGACATGCGGACCCAAATGCCGGGCGATACGCTGCGGCCCAAACCGTTCGACCCCAACACCGTTACCTACGACGAACTGCGCGGCATGGGTCTCGGGCCCGACGAAGCCGCGGGGCTGATCCGCTACCGCTCCTACGGCAAGATCTTCCGCATTCCGGAAGATGTGGCGACCTGCCGCACCATCGACGATTCGCTCTACCGCCGGCTGGCACCCTGCATCCGCATCGGACGCCGCTATGCTGCGGCCCCGCCCGAATACCGCCCGGGACGGATCGTCGCCCGGCCGCTGGCCCCCGAACCGTTCCGCATCGATACCGTGAGCGCCCGCTACCTGCGGGCCATCGGAGCGATGTCGGAGAAGCAAGCCAAAGTATTCGTCCGCTGGCGCGACACCCACCCCATATATAATAAGGAAGAACTATGCCGCTGCTATGTAGTGAGCGACTCGCTGGCGGCGGCGCTCGAACCCTACATTCTTTTTATGGAACCGGAAGCGCCCGAACCCGCATTTCCGCTGGCCCTGAACCGAGCCGACTCGGCGCTGCTGCTGCATGTGCACGGCATCGGGCCCCGGACCGCCGGCCGCATCGTCCGCTACCGCGAACGTCTGGGCGGCTATGTACGGAAAGAACAACTTGCCGAAGTACAAGGGATCACGGAGAGCAACTATGAAAAGATTTTGAGACAAATTTACTGCGACAGTTGTGAAATTAGGAAAATTCATATTAACTTTGCGACCGCCGACGAGCTGGCGGCCCACCCCTACATGGCGCCGCGGCTGCTTCGGAAGATACTCAAAAAGAGACAGCTGAAAGGAGGTTGGAGCACCGCTGAAGAATTATACGACGAACATATCCTCGAACCGGACGAAGCCTGCAGGCTGGTGCCGTATCTGAGTTTCGAGCGTTCGGGCGGTTCCGACGACGAGTAAACGAGAGAGAGGGGTAACGAGAAGGCAACGCGAGGCGGAAGCGAGAAAAGTTCGCAGCTGAGCGAAAGACGAAGCCGAGCCGGGCGAAGAACGGAAGCGGAAACGCCGAGGCAACGCGAGCCGGAAGGCGGAAGCGAAGCCGGAAAAAAAGCTGTGCGAGCGGCCGCGAGGGAATCGGGAGGTTCCTGCCCCCAGCAAAGAAAAACGAGAAACGACGACAAAAAAAACTAAAAAAAGCAGAATACTATGATTATCATGCCGGTAAAAGAGGGCGAAAACATCGAACGCGCCCTGAAGAAGTTCAAACGCAAATACGAGCGTACGGGTGTCCTGAAAGAACTCCGACGTCGCCAGTACTTCACCAAGCCTTCGGTTCAGAAGCGCGAGGCGATGATGCACGCCGTATACGTGGAACACATGTACCGCGACGAAGACTAAGCGATTTCGGTCTCAAAGTATAGGAAAGGAAGCCCGAAAGGCTTCCTTTCTTTATATGGAATTCGCCGGAGAGCCCATCTGTTTTGCGGAGATAACCTTAAAGGGCCTCCGATGCGGACAGCAGAGAGAGAACGCCGGACGGCGGGGAAAGGCTCGACGCGAGCGGCGGAGAGAGAAAATGCCGGGCGGCGGGAAAGGCTCGACGAGAGCGGCGGAGAGAGAAAATGCCGGGCGGCGGGAAAGGCTCGACGAGAGCGGCGGAGAGAAAAACGCCGGGCGGCGGGAAAGGCTCGATGCGAGTAGCGGAGAGAAAAATGCCGGACGGCGGAAAGGCTCGATGCGGGCGGCGGAGAGAGGAAACGCCGGGAGACGGAAAGGTCTGACGCGGGCGGCGGAGAGAGAAAAGGAAACTATGATCGAAAAACGGGGGCCCATTCGGGAATCGCCTTTGTTTTTAGATCCGGATATGCTATATTTGTACCCTAAACAACGTATCGTTCTAATGCAAAAAACCAAACTTTTACTCACGATCCTTACCTTCGCGCTCTATTTCGGGTCGGGGACGGCCCAAGCGCAGGGGGGGGGTAAAATCACGGTCAGCGGCATAGTTACGTCGGCGGAGGACCACGAACCTCTGATCGGCGTGAACGTCATCGCAGGAGCCACCACGGGCGTTTCGACGCTCGCCGATGGCTCCTATTCTATTGCGGTGGAGGCCGGAACCCGACTTATCTTCCAGTACATCGGCTACCGCAGCGTCGAATATACGGTGCCGGCCGGCGCGGCGACGCTCCGCCACGACGTAGAGCTGGAGAGCGACGCGCAGAAACTCGAAGACGTGGTGGTGATCGCCTACGGTGTCCGCAAGAAAGGCACGGTGGCGGGATCCGTGGCGACCGTCAAGGCGGAGAAACTGGAAAACACCCCGACCGCCGCATTCGACCAAGCTCTGCAAGGTCAGGTGCCGGGTCTCTCGGTGATGTCCGTATCGGGCGAACCGAGCAGATCCACCGTGATGAAGATCCGCGGCGTCAACTCCATCAACTCGGGAACCGAACCCCTCTACATTCTGGACGGAGCGGCCATATCGAGCGCCGACTTCAATACCGTAAGCCCGGGCGACATCGAGTCGCTGTCGATCCTCAAGGACGCCTCGTCGACCTCGATATACGGAGCCCGCGCAGCCAACGGCGTGGTGGTAATCACCACCAAACGCGGCCGCATGGCCGACCGTCCGACGATCAACTTCCGCATGCAACTGGGATTCTCGCAGATCAACAAACAGAACTGGGAGATCATGGACACCGAAGAACGCATCCGCTATGAAAAAGAGATCGGTCTGACGACGGGCAAGAACTACGACCTGCTGAGCAAGACGAACGTCAACTGGCTGGATGCCGTATACAACAACGCGGCGCTGCAACAAGACTACGACCTTTCGGTATCGGGCGCCACGGAGAAGACCAACTACTACTTCTCGGGCGGCTACCACAATCAGGAAGGTGCGGCCGTAGGCTCGAACTTCAAGCGCTACGCCCTGCGGGCCAACGTGGAACAACGGGCCGCCCGCTGGCTGAAAGTGGGCACCAACACCTCGCTGAACTATCAGGAGATCGAACAAGCCGACGAAGGGGAGCCGACGCTGGTAACCCCCATTTCGGCGGCGCAGTTCATGATGCCCTACTGGAACCCCAAGCGCCCCGACGGCTCCATAGCCTCGATCGAAGACGGCAGCTGGAAAGGCGACGGCCAGAACCCGCTGGAGTGGCTGGCCAACAACCCCCTGACCTACAAGAAATACAAAGTCTTTTCGAGCATCTACGCCGAGGCGACCCCGATCGAAGGGCTGACCCTGCGCTCGCAATTCAGCGCGGACTACTCCCACACGACGGGATTCGGAGTCTCCTATCCGGAATACACGCCCAACCAGAACGACGGAACGGCCCAACGCAGCACGACCGACGGTCTGACCCTGCAAGTAACCAACACGATCAACTACCGTTTCAAGGTCGCCGACCGCCACGACTTCAACTTCATGGTGGGACACGAAGGAATCGACTACCATTACGAAGCCTTCTCGCTCTTAGGCAAAGGTCAGACGAGCAACCGCCTGACGGACCTGAGCAACGCCACGCGCGTGATGAGCTGGAACGACGTAACGGACAACGACTACGGCTACCTTTCGTTCTTCGCCCGCGGCGAATACACCTACGACAACCGCTACTTCGTGGAGCTGGCGGCCCGAACCGACGCCTCGTCGCGATTCGGCAAAGACAACCGCTGGGGCCGCTTCTGGTCGGTGGGATTCATGTGGAACCTGCGCAACGAACGCTTCATGGAGCAGGCGAGCCGCTGGCTTACGAACGCCCAGATTCAAGTCTCGACCGGAACCTCGGGAAACTCCTCGATCCCCAACTACGAACATCTGGCCCTCATAGGCGGCGGATACGACTACATCGGCAACGCCGGCGTGGCCCCGATGAATCAGGCGACCGACGGTCTGAAGTGGGAGAAGCCCTGGACGACGAACGTGGGTCTGCACTTCGGATTCTGGAACCGGCTGAACGCGGATCTGGAGTTCTACAACAAGAAGACCACGGACATGCTCATGGAGGTGCCCCAGTCCTACTCGGACAACGGATACGGATTCCGCTGGGACAACGTGGGCACGATGGTCAACCGCGGCGTGGAGCTGACCCTCTCGGGTTCGGTGATCGCCACAGACGACTTCCTCTGGATGCTCAACGCCAACGTCTCCTACAACAAGAACAAGATCACGGCCCTCTACAACGGAGTGCGAGAGTACGAAATCACCAACACCAACCGCAAGCTGGTGGTGGGTCATGACGTGGGCGAATTCTACCTGAACCGCTATGCGGGCGTGAACCCGGCCAACGGCGACGCCCTGTGGTACACCAAAGAAGGCGAACTGACGACCGAGCTGCGCGACGAAGACAAGGTGATGACCGGCAAGAGCATGTACGCTCCGTGGGAAGGCGGTTTCGGCACGTCGCTCGACTGGAAAGGCCTCTCGCTCTCCGTGCAGTTCAGCTGGGTGGCCGACCGCTGGATGATAAACAACGACCGCTTCTTCAACGAATCCAACGGCCGATTCGCCTCCTACAACCAGTCGCGGCGCCTGCTCGAACGCTGGAAACAACCCGGCGACGTTGCGGAGATTCCCCGCCACGGCGTCTACACGGAGTTCGACTCGCGGCTGCTCGAAGACGCCTCGTTCCTGCGTCTGAAGAACGTGATGCTGAGCTACTCGCTGCCCAAAGAACTGCTCGGCAAGAGCCGCGTATTCCGAGGCGTACGCATATACGCTCAGGCCCAGAACCTCTTCACATTCACCGAGTTCTCGGGTCTCGACCCGGAGAGCCCGTCGAACATCTACGTGGCCCAGTACCCTGCGGCCCGCCAGTTCACGTTCGGACTCGACCTTACATTCTAACAGCGGACCAAGACGATGAAAAACATGTTACGAAATATCAAAATCTGCTTCACGGCGTTCGCGCTGCTCATCGGGGCGGTCTCCTGTCTGGAGAAATACCCCGGACAAGCCATTCCCGAAGATCAGGGAATGCAGACCTACAACGACGCCGAGCAACATGTGGTAGGAATCTACGCCAGCCTGAAGAGCAGCGCGCTTTTCAGCGGCTACCTGACCCTGCTGCCCGACATCCAGAGCGACCTGGTATATGCGGCCGAGGGCAACACCAACATCTACGGCAACCACTGGCAATGGACCGTGCGCTCGACCAACGCCGAGATCGTGGCCGTCTACGGCTCGCTCTACTCGGTGATCGGAAACTGCAACTTCTTTCTGGACTGCATAGACCGGGTGAAGGCCAACGAAACCGACGACGAGAAACTGGACGATCTGGATCTCTACACGGGCGAAGTATACGCCATCCGTGCGCTCTGCTACACGGAACTGCTCAAATGCTTCTGCAAAGCCTACGATCCCGGGACGGCGCGAGACGAACTCGGCGTGGTGCTGCGCACGAAATACTTTGAAAAAGAACCCGCGGTGAGGGCCTCGCTCTACGACTCCTACCGATTCGTACTGGAAGATCTGACCCGCGCCGAGGCGCTGCTCTCGGACGAAAGAGCCGACAACGAAGCCAACGCGGTATTCTTCACGCTGGCGACGGCCCAAGCGCTCCATGCCCGCGTAGCCCTCTACATGCAGGAGTGGCAGGAGGCGATCGACTACTCGACCGAGCTGATCGAAGAGTACGACTTCGCGCTGGCCAGCGCCAAAAAGCAGGTGGCGGCCAACGGCGTAACCGAATTCGACTACATGTGGTTCTACGACCAGAGCCCCGAGGTGATCTTCCGCATAGGCTTCACCTCGACCTCCTACGGCGGCAGTCTGGGTACCGTATTCCTCAACTTCCAGCGCGACTACTACTATTTTTATCCCGACTACGTACCGGCGCAGTGGGTGCTCGACGCCTACGACGACGGCGACCTGCGCAAGGCGGCCTACTTCGCCGATGCGGACAACGGCATCGTGATCGGCTATGCGAACGGCATGCAATGGCCCCTGCTGGTGAAGTACTACGGCAACCGGACGCTGATTCAGAACCGCATCTACCATGTATCGATGCCCAAACTTTTCCGCCTGGCCGAACAATACCTGATCCGGGCCGAAGCCCGCTGCAATCTGGAGACGCCCGATTTTGCGGCGGCGGGCAAGGACCTGACGACCCTGCGCGCCACGCGCTATCAAACGGGCGGCACGATGAACCTGACGCAAGAGAACTGGAAACAACAGATCTCCGACGAACGCATGCGCGAACTCTACATGGAGGGATTCCGCCTGCACGACCTCAAGCGCTGGAACATGGGCTTCGAACGCACGGAACAGAAGTTCGCCCAGCAGGAAGGCAGCACCCTGAAGATCGAAGCCGGCGACCCGCGTTTCGTCTGGCCGATTCCCCAGCACGAAATCGAAGCGCCGGGCTCGCAGATCCTCCCCAACGAGAGCAAATAACCGAAACGAACACAAGCAACGCATAAACCATGAAACGAATCATAACGGTTTTACTGACGACCGGACTGCTTGCGGCCCTCGCCGCATGCGACCGGGAGCGCACGACCTACTCCGACGCCGAGTACGTGATGTTCGCCGACACGATGTCGGTCAACATGGTGCTGCAGGATCAGGAGTACTTCGCCGTAACGGTAGCCTCGACGACGGCCTGCGACTACGACCGCAACTTCGGAGTCGAGGTGCTCGACGAGCGGAGCAAGGCCATCGAAGGAGTTCACTACCGCCTGAAATCCAACACGATCACGATCCCTGCGGGCCGGCGGACGGCCGACGTGCTGGTACACGGCTGCTACGATGAACTCGAAGCGGGCGACACGCTCGGATTCGCCCTGCGGCTGGTGATGCCCGAACAACTGAAATGGGAACTCTACGGCGACCGCACCCATGTGAAGATGGTGAAGAGCTGTCCCTTCGCGATCGACGACTACACGGGCTGGTGCATGGTTACCTCGGCCTTCCTCCAGTCGTTCCCCGGAGTGGAGAACACGAGCATCCAACGGCTGGTCCGCACGGAGCGGCACCCGACCGAAGAGAATGCGATCGTCATCCGCAACTGGCTCTTCACGGGCTACGACGTAACCCTGCGCTTCGATGCGAGCGACCCGGCAGAACCCAAAGTCCTGATGGACGAAGATCAGGTGCTCAGCGACGAAGAATCGGTATTCGGCAAGATCAACGGAGACAACAAGATTCTGGCAACGACCAGCCCGGCCTACCTCTCCTACTTCAGCTCGTGCGAGAATTTCGTGTCGCTGTGGATCCACGTATACGTGAAAAATCTGGGAACTCCCGTGGGGACGGTCGGCAACTACCTGAACATTCTGGAGTGGGTCAGCGACGAAGAAGCGGAAAGACTGCAGAAAGAAGAGGGCATGTAGCCCCTCTTCGGAACGGGAACAATCGGTTTCTCTTTTAATTATAGTCAGTTTAATGAAAAAAACGATCCTTATGAAAAAGTACTTCCTGCATCTGGCAGTCGCCCTGCTGGCCGGAGCCGGTCTGACGACCGCGTGCTCCGACGACCCGGAAGAGAATCTTCCCGTCGAACCCGTTTTCCCCGCAGCCAAGACGGCGACCGTGCTGGCCGGAGACACCTATAACCTCGAAATCGAGAGCAACGTAGACTGGGAAGTGAGGATTCCCGACGAATCGGCCGAGTGGTTCTGGATAATCGACGGCACGCAGAAGACCTACAGCGTACACGGCAAAGCCTTTGAGAAGACGACCGTAACGATCGGCGTTTCGGATGTCGAGGAGTTCGACACCGAACACAGCTGCGAGGTGCGGATGACCGCGGCCGAGCAGACGAAGACCATCGCCACGCTGACCATCGGCACGGCGGAACGCACGCTGGCGCTCTATGCGGGCCGACTCGACGAAGACGGCAACTTCGTATACAGCGAAGAAGGCGACCTCCGCTATGTTTATGGCGAGACCCCGGCCGAGACGATCGATCTCACGTGGCCTGCCGGACTTTCGGGCTACATGTATCCGATCATGGTGGAAGCCAACTTCGCATGGCGTCTGGCCGAGAAGTCGGAGTGGATCCGGGACATGAACATCGCGGGCAACCCCGGCGAGAAGACCGAAATCCGTCTGGAAGCCGACCCGACGAAATATCCGCTCGACGGCGACAAGGAAGGCAAGCTGGTGCTGTGCGCCGTGAGCAATCCGGAGAAGACCTACGAGTACACGGTAACGATTCCGGCCTGCCGCGACCACTTCGCCGTTTCGGACTTCGTGGCCGAAAGCCGGTTCAACGCTCAAGGTCAATTCTTCAGTGCCGGCAGCAGCTCGGCCGGAGCATGGGTAGAAGGCGGTGCGCACGGCAACATCGTGAGCGTGGAAGAACCCGTGATCTACAAGTTCGCTGAGGTAACGGAAGGAGACATCAGCTATCTGGATGCCGATCAGGCCTCGTGGATCAAGATCGAGAACACGCTTTCGGATGCGGAAAACGTACTGAAAGACCGCCGCTACACGATCACGGTGGAAGAAAACACGAATGCAGAGGCCCGCAACGGCGTGATTCTGGCCCTGCCGAAATCAGTGGCCGACAAACTGGAAGGTGCGTGGGAACTCGCCGAAATGGACATCAAGGAGGAGTACCGGCAATATATCGTAACACGCGTGAATCAGGCGGCCAAACCCGACCTCGTATCGGCGGTGAACCCCGAAGGTATGGCCGAAGTAGGCGCCGCGCTGGAGAGACTGGATCCTGACAATTACGGTTTCATCATGGAAGGCTTCGGCGTAACCGACGGCTTCAACCTGATCTACACCGCAGCATGGTCGAACGAAGATTCGACGCTGGCATTCGACCGCGAATACACGTCGTACAAATGTTACGATTACGAATGGAATGAAATGACCGGAACGGATTCGTGGCTGAGCGTACGCAAGGTCGCCAACGGCACCGTCATCGACATGGACCCCGACAAGGACAAGTGCGGCAACAGCTCGCAGATGAACGAGGGCGTGGCCCATGCGGGCTTCATCGTCTTCGCCGATGCCGAAGGCGATTTCGTAGTGATCCGCTGCGTCTATGACGAAAACGCATCGCTCGGCGGCGACGACGGAGAGATCAAGGTAGCGTTCTACTATCCGGAATACGCGATGCAGTTCGACGAATCGACGTTGGAACTGCTGACCGAGGGCGAGCTCTTCGAAGAATACAACCCCGGAAACGGCAGTCCCGTCTATCATCTGACCTACCGCAAACCTTTTGCGAGCATGTCGATGCTGAAAGGTCTGTCGAGCGTAACGATGGGAGCTCCGAATGCAGAGTGGCTCGAATACGAACCCAACGGCGACATGATGATCATCACGATGAATGCCGAAGCATTGGAAGGCGATGCGAAAACGATGACGAGCAGCATCGTCTTCTACAACTCGTCGTGGGAGACGGCCGTAACCCTCGTCTGCACGCTCGATCTGACAAACTACACGGAAGACGACGAATAGACGATCTTTTCCGGAAACCGAATGCCCCCGTCCTGCGGGGCGGGGGCATCTTTTCGAACCGAAGCTATAGTTAACAGAGAATACAGTACAAGTTTTTCGACATGAAACTTTTCAGAAACACCGTAATCGCACTCCTGATCGGCGCGGCAGCGGTCCTCCCCGGCGGATGCTCCGACGACGAAGGCATCGACAACCGCGATCGGGACTACGGCTACGTACAATTCAAGCTCTACAAAGATGCTTCCTACGAAGCCTCGCCCGCAGCGCAGTCGCGAGCCGTACAGACGCAGCTCGACTACCTGTCGCAAGCCTCGAAAGTAACGGTCCGGCTGGAGTACAACGGAACGACCATCGCCCAGACCCTCACCCTCACCGCGACGAACGCCGAAGCGGCCGAATACGGACTGCGCAGCGAGAAACTCCAGCTGCTGACGGGCGACTACCGAGTAATCACCTTCTCGCTCTACGACGCCAACGACCAGCCCCTCTACAACGGAACGCCCCGCGAAGCGGCGCTCTCGGTAACGGCGGGCGGCCTGACGTCGCACGACCTGACGGTCAACGTCGTGCCGCGCGGCAAAGTACGCTTCACGCTCGTCAAAGACCTTTCGGACTTCACCCAGAAGCCCGAAACGCGTGCCGCGAACCGGATTTACACCTTCGATGAAATCGCCACGATCGACATCACGGTGCAAAACAAAGAGACCAACCAACGCACGACCTTCGACAAACTGCCGATGAAGTTCGCGGTCCACTTCGACGAAAACAACGCCGAAAACGGAACGCCGGGCTATCAGACCTCGTCGAGCACGTGCGACTCGCTGCTCTGGCTCCCGGCCGGCCGATACGACATCGTAGCCTACACGACGACCGATGCCGACAAGAACACGCTGGAAATCAACAACCGTCCGAAATCGGCGGAATTTACGGTCGAAGACAACCGGACGACGGACGCCGAAGCGAAAATCACGCTCTACGAAAGCGACGAATATATCAAGGACTACTATGCGCTCTACCGCATCTGGGAAGCGCTCGACGGCCCGAACTGGTACTACTCGGGCGAGAACTACCCCGCCGGCGCGAACTGGGACTTCAACAAGGATCCCGATCTCTGGGGCGACCAGCCGGGCGTGCAGGTACACTCGAACGGCCGTGTGGCCCGTCTGGATCTGAGCAACTTCGGATTCCGGGGCGACATGCCCGAAGAACTGGGGCAGCTGACGGCCTTAGTGGAACTTTATCTTGGCACGCACAACGACACCAACCTTTTGGAGTACGACCCCACGGCCGACACGCGGATGAGCTCGGCCGAGCGTTCGCGCAACCGCATGGAGAATCACAAAAAATACCTCTCGATGATCCACCCTGCGCCGCAAATGTCGGGTCCCTGCGCCCACGCCCTGCGCGAACATGGCATCCACATCCCGGCCACGGCGCTCTACGACGCGGGATACAGCGAAAGCGAGATTTTCGACGCCAAAGGCGTGCAAACAAGCATACGCCCGATGGACACCCACTACGGCAAACTCTGCAACGGCCTCCGCTCGCTGCCCTCGACGATCGGCAACCTGAAGAACCTCGAGCAGATGAACATCGCCAACAGCGAGATCGAGAGCCTGCCCGACGAGATGGCCGAACTGACGAGCTGCACGGACTTCGAGCTCTACAACTGCCCGAAGATGAAACAGTTCCCGCAGGTGCTCGCCCGCATGCCCAAGCTCATATCGCTGAACATCTCCAACAACATCCAGTGGAGCAAGGAAGATCCCGAAGGTCTGAAAAAAGGTCTCGAAGCGCTGGGCAACGGAGCCTCGAAAGACGAACTGCAACTTTTCTATTGCTGCCAGAACGGCGTGGAAGAGATGCCCGACTCGTTCCGCAACCTCAAGAAACTGGGTTTGCTGGACATGAGCCAGAACAAGATCAGCAAACTGCCGGCAGGCGGTCTGGGCGAAGTGGCCCCCACGCAACTCTATCTTGACAACAACGAAATCACGGAGTTCCCGACCACCGACGGCCGCTTCTGCATGATCGAAGACATGGAGACTTTCTCGGCGAGCTACAACAAGCTGGAAGAGTTCCCCAACATCTTCTCGTCGAAGATCAAGTATGTAATCAACAGCGTGAATTTCGCGGCCAACCGGATCGCCAAGTTCCCGGACGACTTCAACGGCATTCTGGTGAACACGCTGACCCTCTCGGGCAACCGCTTCGACGCCTTCCCCAAGACCCTGCTGAGCGAAACGAACTCCTATGTTTCCTATCTGATCATGCGCAGCTGCGGCATGAAAGAGTTCCCCGAAGATGCCTTCAACGGCAAATACGCCAGCTCGCTGGCCTCGATGGACCTCACCTACAATCGCCTGACGGAGCTGCCCGACGACTTCTCGGCCGACAACCTGCCCTACCTTTACGGCGTGGACCTCTCCTACAACGCCTTCGACAAGTTCCCCTACAAACCGCTCAACTCCTCCGGACTGACGATCTACGCCGTGCGGGGCCAGCGCAACGACAAGGGCGAACGCTGCCTGAGGGAGTGGCCGACGGGAATTTATCAGCACACGGGACTGCGAGGCCTTTACCTGGGCTCGAACGACCTGCGCAAAATCGACGACACGATCTCCTACCTGATCTATTATCTCGACATCAGCGACAACCCCAACATCACGTTCGACGCCTCGGCGATCTGCAACGCGTGGAAAGCGGGCAGCTACTTCCTCACCTACGACAAGACGCAGAAGATCATCAACTGCGACGAAATGCTGAAATAAACACGACATAACGACGAATCATGAAACACATCCGTTATATAACCCTCATCCTCTGCGTCTTAGGGGCCGTATCCTGCTCGAACGACGAACCGGTGCAGTTCGGGCTCGACGAAAACAGGATCGCCATAGGCGCCGACGGAGGAACCCGCACCGTGCGCATCTCGTCGGGCGACGACTGGATCGCCACGACCGACGCACCCTGGATCACCGTATCGCCGGCGAACGGTCGCGGATCGGTCGAGTGCCGGATCATCATCGACTCGGCTCTCGTAGAGACGCCGCGGCAAGGCATCGTCCGCATCCAGAACCAGCAGTCGTGGGACAACCGCGAAATCACGGTCGATCAGGACGGCTACGAATACGGCATCTCGCTCGAAAAACCGGAAGTCGCGGTGAAGAACTACGCCACGCTCGACCGACGCTACTTCGACGTCAAGGTGAAGACCAACATCGACTTCGACGTGAAGCTCCCCGACGATGCCGGCTGGCTCAAGTACGACACCTACAAGGTCAGCCTCGACCGCGGAATCCGCCCGCGCGAGGTAACCGTACGTTTCAAATGGAACATCAGCTCCATACCCTTCGAACGGATCGCCGAAGTGGAGTTCGCGCCCAAGAGCGACAAACCCCTCGCCCGCCACGACAAGCTGCGCGTGGTGCAGGATGCGGCGGCCGCCATCAAGGAGAACACCCGCGAGGGCGACTCGGTGGCCCTGCTGGGTATCCACCGCTCGCTCGACGTATGGGGCGTGCAGTGGAACGCCACGGAGAGCATGACCGAATGGGAGGGCATCGTCCTGTGGGAAGAAAGCATGGAAGGCTGCACGCCCGAAAAGAAAGGCCGCGTGAAATCGGCCGACTTCTCGTTCTTCAGCACGAAAGAGAGCCTGCCCTTCGAAGTGCAGTATCTGACGGCGGCCGAAGAACTGCGCTTCTTCAGCAACAGCAACATGTTCCTCTACAGTCTGGACACGGGAGACGCCATCACCAAGCTGACGCAACTCAAGCGTCTCACCATCTCGGGATACGGTCTCACGTCGCTCCACCCCGATTTCCCGAAACTCGAAAATCTGGAATACCTGGATCTGCGGAGCAACAACCTCCAGTCGATTCCCGAAGTCATCAGCAAGGAGAAGCTGCCCAAGCTGCGGGTACTCTTTCTGGGAACCAACCAACGCCAACTGGTCTACGACCTGAGCAACTCGGTGCAGACCGACATCGGCGGTCTGGTCGACGAGACGGTATTCCCGGTCGAACTGCTGGCATGGGACGATCTCGACACGCTGTCGCTCTCGGTCAACTACCTGCAAGGCACGCTGCCCACGTTCGAAGAAGATCCCTCGTGGCCGGTCTACACGCAGGAAGACATCGACAACTCGCGAAACGACAAGGGCGTGGACACCCTGCCGGCCTCCATGCTCGGCAAACCGAAAGTGCTGCCCCGCACCAAGTTCTTCGCGATAAACCTCAACCGCCTGAGCGGCAGCCTGCCCGACTGGCTGCTCTACCACCCGGCCTTGGACTGGTGGATTCCCTACATTCTGATTTTCAATCAGGAGGGACGCGACGCGGCAGGTACGACCGCCGGATTCGACAACGAACCGGTCAACCTCAACTATTATTATGATTTCTACCCGACCAAGAAACGTCCCACGGACGAAGAGGAGGACGAGTAAGCGAACACCAACAAAGTTATGAAGATGAAAAAAGCAACATACGGCATTTTTGCATCCGCGCTTCTGGCGCTGGCCGCATGTACGACCGAGACGCTGCCCGGGACGACCGCAAAACCGGCCGAGCGGGAAGAACAGACCGCAGTCGCCGGCGAGCTGATGGTCAAGTTCGATCCCCGGGTGAGCGAAATCATCGAACGCGCGGCGCTCGCAGCGCACAACGGCGCACCCGCCACCCGATCGGGCGTACCCGGCGTGGACGAGATCCTCGATCTGGTGGGCGGCTACGAAATCGAACGCGTATTCCCGGTCGACGAACGCACCGAAGAGAGGACCCGCAAGGCGGGGCTCCACCAATGGTACGTGGTACGCTTCGGCGGAGAACAAAGCCCGGAAGAGGTGGCAGAACATCTTTCCCAGCTGGGCGAAGTACAGAAAGTGAGCCTCAACCGCACGATCAAGCGAGCCTACAATGCCGAGAAGCGGGCGATACCGCTGACCCCCGCAGCGCTGGAAGCGATCGCCCGCAAGGCGACGCGCGCGGCGGACGACTACCCCTACGACGACCCGCTGCTGCCCAAGCAATGGCACCTGATAAACCGCGGCGACATGTTCCGGCCGGAAGGAGGCGAGATCAAATCCGTAGCGGGTGCCGACGTGCAGTGCGAGGAGGCGTGGAAACTCTCCGAAGGAGACCCCTCGATCGTCGTGGCCGTGCTCGACGAAGGCATCTGCCTGACGCACCCCGACCTGCGGGCCAACCTTTGGGTCAACGAAGACGAGATCGAACGCTCGCATGAAGACAACGACGGAAACGGCTATGCGGGCGACTACCACGGCTACAACTTTGTGGCCGGCTCGGGGATCATCTCGTGGGACAACATCTCCGACTCGGGACATGCGACCCATGTGGCCGGCGTCATCGCCGCGCAGAACGGCAACGGCGAAGGCATCGCCTCGATCGCCGGCGGCACGGCCTCGAAACCCGGCGTGAAGCTGATGAGCTGTCAGATCTTCTCCGGCAATATGGTATCCAGCGCGATGGCCACGATCCGCGCCATCAAGTATGCGGCCGACAACGGAGCCGTGATTCTCCAATGCAGCTGGGGCTACGTATCGGGGCTGGCCAACGGCTACGACTGGTCCCCGACCTTCGCCACCGAGGAGGAGTGGGAAGCGGGAGCACCCCTCGAAAAGGAGGCGCTCGACTACTTCATCCACAACGCCGGATCGCCCAACGGCCCGATCGACGGAGGCATCGCGATCTTCGCGGGCGGCAACGAGAGCGCCCCGATGGCCGGATTCCCCGGTGCGGCGGAGATGTGCGTATCGGTAGCCGGCACGGCCGCCGACTTCACGCCGGCCGTATACACCAACTACGGCCCCGGCACGACGATCTCGGCGCCCGGCGGCGACCAAGACTACTACTTCGAATATGCCGGCGCGGAAGGAACCTACGTGGGCTTGGAAGAGGCGGACGGCGAACGCGGCATGGTGGGCTGCGTGCTCTCCACCCTGCCCTACACCGTCAGCGAAACGGGCTACGGCTACATGGAAGGCACGTCGATGGCCTGTCCCCATGTATCGGGCGTCGCGGCGCTGGCGCTGAGCTACGCCGCTCAGCTGCGCCGCCACTTCACGGCCGACGAATTCAAACGGCTGCTGCACGAAAACGTAACGCCCATCGACGACTGCATGACGGGCCGCAAGACCTACTACCGCTACGTAACCGATCTGGAGCTGAGCCACCCCCGGCAGATGCTCCTCTCGGAGTTCCGCGGCAAGATGGGATCGGGCCAAGTCAACGCCGCCAAGCTGCTGAATGCGATCGCCGGAAACGGAACGCAGATGACCTTCCCCCACCTGTACGTACCGCTGGGCGGCGACGTAACGGCGATACCGGCCAACTATTTCTTGGGCGGAGAAGGGCTGACCTACACCGTAACGATCGCCGACACGACGGTGGCGACGGCGACGATGGACGGCGCCAAACTGACGGTGAGAGGTCTCCGAGCCGGAACGACGGCCGCGTCGGTCGCCGCCTCGAACGGCGAGAAGCAAGAGTTCAACATAGTGGTCCGCGCGGGAGCCGACGGCAACGGCTGGCTCTGACGAAACGATGCGACGACGCGGGAAGATAGGGGTGCTCATGGCGGCGCTGCTGCTGGCGGCGCTGCCGCTGAAGGGGCAGTTTCCGCCCAAACGGAGCCTCGAAGAACTGGAGCGGACGGCCAATCCGACCCCGGTGCCGGGCGGCGAAGCGATGCGCTTCGAACGCCTCCGCATCGAGACGGGCGAAATCAACGAAGACGACGCCCCCCGGACCTACACCTACCGCTGGCGCAACGAAGGAGCGGAACCGCTGGTCATCACGCGCGTGGAGAGCAGCTGCGGCTGTGCGAAACCGACCTACGACCGGAATCCGGTGGCGGCAGGCGGCAGCGGCGAAGTGCGCATCGTCTACCACCCGAAAGGCCACCCGGGAAACTTCCGGCGCAAGATCCTCGTCTACACGCAACTCTCGGAGCAACGCCCGACGGCCGTACTGGAACTGACGGGTCGCGCGACGCCCTCGGTGCTGCCGACCTACGACTACCCCCATGCGATGGGTCCCCTGCTGCTCAAGCAACGGACTCTCCGCCTGTCGGGCGAAGAACTGCAGGCCGAACGCATCGAATGTCTGAACGTCGGAGACGAACCGCTGCGGCTGAGCGCCCGCAAAGGACTGCTGCCGGAGTATCTTGCATTCGAATGCGAACCCGAGATATTCGCCCCCGGGCAAAAGGGCGACCTGATCGTCCGCTTCGACCCTGCCTATGCGCCGCAGAACCTGCCGAAGCAGATTCCGCTGATCCTCGAAGGGCTGCGCCTGCCGCCGAGCCGCCGCACGCTCCGCATCGAGATCGGCGCCGACGAACCGAAACGATAAAAAAACAACGATACGATGAAAAAGATTTTCGAATTCGCCCTCCTCTCGCTCGCCCTCGTCCTCTGCGGCGCCTGCGACGACGAGAACAAAGTCCCGAGCCGGCTGGAGGTCAACGCCAACAACGTGGCGGGCACGTGGCAGCTCGCCGAATGGAACGGAGCCCCGCTGCCGGCGGGCACCTATGTGTACCTGACGCTCGTCCGCAAAGAGTGTCTGTTCGAAATGGTGCAGAACGTCGACAGCTTCCTCAAGCGCTCGCTGACGGGCCGCTTCAACATCACCGACGACGAAGAGACGGGAGCCGTGATCCGCGGTCTTTACGACCACGGCACGGGCGACTGGAAGCACGCCTACCGGATCACCGAACTTTCGGCCGACCGCATGGTCTGGATCGCGCAAGACGACCCGACCGATATTTCGGTTTACGTCCGCATCGAAGGGATTCCGGAAGATCTGAAATAAAGGTCCGGAGGGAGCAGAGAAAAGGGAAGAACATCGGAGTTCTTCCCTTTTTTACGGAGTATGGAAACCGGGGCCGGCGAGCACCGCCCGCCCCTACCGGCCGTCTTATTTCCAGATCGTCGAGATGACCGAGCGGGCCGGAGCGTCGAGGACGAAATCGCCCTTTTCGCTATGGACGACATACTGCTGGGCGCTGCTGCCGCTGTTGAGCAAGACCAGTGCGAGCGACCCGTCGGGATTCTCGAAGACCGCGCAGTTGGCGCCGGCCGACTTCACGCGGCAAGCATCGCGCTTCACGACTTTGGAGAGGTGGCCGACGGCGTACCAATGGCTGCGGTAGTTGAGCGACGAGAACGAATAGCTGCCGTCGCAGTCGACGAATCCGTAGCAGGTCGTACAGCCGCCGGGGCGGTTGGGACCGCGCTGGGCATCGAGCATGAAGTTCCACAGAACGACGGCGCGGCAATAGTTGTTGATCGTCCCCAGGCAGACATCCGACATATGCCACATGAGGTTATCGCCGAAGTCGGGGCACCATGTGCCGATGCTCTGCTCGGTGAAGTAGATGTGCTTGTCGGGCGCGGCCTTGTGCACCTGCTCCAGAACCGTATACTTGCCCCCGTAGGCATGCCAGGCCGAGCCGTCGAAGTATTTGGCCGCCTCGGGGTCGGCGAAGATGGAAGTTACGTAGTCGGGGACGTCGAAATTGTGGTCGTAGGCCCAGATTTTGGTCGCGATGCCCTGCTTCTCGAACGCCGGGCCGAGGTAGCGTTTCACGAACTCGCGCTGCTGGTCCGACGACATGTAGGTCGAAGCCGAGTTGCCCTCGTTGAGCGGCTCGTTCTGCGGCGTGATGGCCTCGATCGCGAAGCCCTCCTCCTCCATAGCGAGAATCCACTGCACGAAATACTCGGCGTAGTCGGCATAATGATCGGGATCGACGCGGCCGCCGTTCCACTTGTCGTAGGAACCCGAACCGCTGACCGGTATCTTCATCCACAAGGGGCAGGTCCACGGTGCGGCGATGATCTTCACCCCGGGGTTGATGGCCAGAATCTCGTGCAAGACGGGGAACAGATCGCGCCGGTCGAGCTCGTGGATCTCGAAGAACTCGATGCCCTCGCGGTCGCAACAGGTGTACTCGTCGAGCGAGAAGTCGGAGCAACCGATCGAAATGCGCACGTAGTTGTAACCCATGCCCTCGTCGGGATCGAAAGCCGCGCGCAAGATGCGGTCGCGGTCGGCGGCCGACATCTTCAACAAGTTGTAGGCCGCCGAGCCGGTAATGGCCGGACCGAAGCCCTCCATAGTCTGGTAACGGGTCGAGAGGTCGATCGAGATCGCCCGGGCCTGTGCCGCGGCGGTCGACTTCGCGGCAGGCTCGAACGCCGCGAAAAGCGACTTCCTGTCGGCCGTCGTGCACCAAGCCTCGATCCGGGCGGGATAGTTCTCCTCGGCATGGCCGGCGGTTTTCACCGCGAGCTGCCCGACGCCCGTATAGACGCCCTGCAACGCGGCGACGCCGAAGACCTTGTAAGCGGAACCCGGCTCCAATCCGTCGAAAGTCAACTTTCCGGAAGCGGTCAGCTCCTGTCCCTTGCGCAACTCCGCCAACGAAGGAGCCGGACTGTCGGCGGCGCCGATCGTACAATAAGCCACGTCGGCGTGGCGGAGCTCCGCGTCGACCGTTACCGAATTTTCGGTAGCCTCGACGAACGAGAGTTCGATCGCCGTCTTGTCCTGCGGTTCCTCCGGGGCGCCGTCCTTGCCGCAGGCGGAGAGCGAAAAGAAGGCCGCGGCTGCGAGAAATAGATGTCTGAGCATGTTGTTGGTCGGTTTTAGGTTTATATACGAAATACGATTGAGCCGAGAACAGAAGCAAGCGAGAGCTTGGTTATGCCGAGAGGGGTATCTTCGACAAAGTCAAAAATACGAAAAGTCGAGCGCAGAAGCAAGCGACAGCTTGATTATGCCGAGACGGAGTATCTTCGACGTAGTCAAAGATACGAAAAAGACGCCGATGCCCGCCGGTGCCCCGTGCAGAATATAGATATCGGGAGAAAGAACGGAATGAATATAAATCAGTTATCGCAAAATAAAAGTGGAATATCCTGCGATCGCAGCACCCGATTGCGGCATAAGAAAAGACGTTCGGGAAGAATAATTCCGAAAAATCGTTATATTTGTTCTATGAAACCAACCGCCCCTCTTCTGCGCATCGCGCTGCTGTCGGCAGTCTTGCTCCCCGCATCCGGCGCATCGGCCCTGCCCGCACTCGACCGAGCGCTCGAAGAACTCGACCGCGCGCTCGACCGGGCCGACCAATATGTCGCCAAGCACGAAGTACGCGTGATGACCATCGAAAACATGCTTCAGTCGCGGGGCGTCTCGCTCGAACAACAATACGAAATCTACGACCAACTGTACGACGAATACGTCGCCTTCCAGTTCAACAAGGCGATGGAGCTGCTCGACAAACGGGCCGAGCTGGCCGACCGGATCGGCGATCCGCAACGCCGGACCGACGTGCTGCTCGACCGCGCCATGCTCTACACCACGTCGGGCATGTTCCTCGAAGCCAACGTGGTGCTCAACTCGACGATCGACACCGCGACCCTCACGCCCCGGCAACGGATCGCCTACCACAACACCCAGCACCGCTTCTATTTCGACTTCAACGAATACACCCGCACGCCGGAGATGAACCGCATCTCGACGGCCAAGATCCGCTACTACCGCGACCGCCTGCTGCAGGAAGCGCCCGCCTCCTCGGAGATCCGCCAATACATGGCCATCCGCGACTGCATGGACCGGCAGGAGTACGCGCAGGCCGACCGTCTCAACCGCCAACTGCTCTCCCAGTTCGCGCCGGACAGCCACCCCTACGCCGTACACGCCTACGATCAGGCACTGATCGCCGAGGCGCTGGACCGCGAAGACGAGAAGACGCTCTGGTATGCCCGGTCGGCACTGGCCGACGTCCGCTGCGCAACCAAAGACAACGCGTCGCTCTGCTGTCTGGCGCAAGTCATGCTCAACCGGCAAGAAATCAACCGGGCGTTCCGCTACATCACCCTCTCGCTCAACGACGCGCTCTTCTACAACGCCAAGCTGCGGCCGTGGCAGATCGCCAACATCATCCCGATGGTCGAGAAATCGTATCTGGAGATGCGGGCCCAGCAAGAAGGAATAGCCCGCGACTACCTGATCGTCATATCGATACTTGCGACCGTGCTGTTCGGAATCTGCATCTTCGTGATGCGTCTCTACCGCCGCTCGCAGATCTCCCGACGCAAGATCGAGTCGATGAACCGGCAGATTCAGGAGTACAACGCCTCGCTCTCGGCCGTGAACGAACACACGCGCGACATGAACACGGCGCTCGTGGAATCGAACGCCGTGAAAGAAGAGTACATCGCCCTCTTCCTCTCCATGTGCTCGAACTACATCGAGAAGCTGACGGCCTACCAACGCAACGTACGCAACAAACTGGCCAAAGGGCGCATCGCCGAGCTGCAGGCCGAGAGCTCGTCGTCGTCGCTGATGGATGCCGAGCTGCAAAACTTCTACGAGATGTTCGACAATGCGTTTCTCCAGCTGTACCCCGATTTCGTGGAAGAATTCAACGGACTGCTGGTCCCCTCGGCCCGCATCGAACTCAAGAAAGGCGAACGCCTGAACACGGAGCTCCGCATTTTCGCCCTGATCCGGCTGGGCATCACCGACTCGTCGCGCATCGCCTCGCTGCTGCGCTACTCGGTGAACACGATCTACAACTACCGGGCCCGCATCAAGAACAACGCGGCCGGCAGTCGCGACGACTTCGAAAAACGCATCCGCACCATCGGTGCCATGCGCTCGCCGGAACAACCGTAAAGAAGAGACGGAGAGGGGCGGGGCTCAGAACGGAAGATCGTCGGGATCCTCGGCCGGCATGGCGGGAGCGGCTGCAGGCTGCGCGGGAGCCGGAGCAGCCTGCGAGGCATAGCCCGGAGTTTGCGGAGCGGCGGGTGTTGCAGCGGGCCGAGCCGGAGCAGCGGCCTGCGAAGCATAGCCGGTCTGAGCGGCGGCGGGTGCGGCGGACTGTCCGTAGGAAGCGGAAGCGCCCTCCTGCACGGGGCTGTCGCCGCGACGGCCCAGAAGATTCATCGAATCGGCGAGGATCTCGGTGGTATAGCGGCGGTTATTGTCCTTGTCCATCCAGTCGCGCGTACGCAGCCGCCCCTCGATGTAGATCTGCGAACCCTTGCGGACGTAGCGGTCGACCACGTCGGCCAGACCGCGCCACAAAGTGATCGTATGCCATTCGGTATGCTCGCGCGTTTCGTTGGCCTGCCGGTCGAAAAGCCGCTCGGTCGTAGCCAGACGCACGCGGGCCACCTTCACCCCGCTTTCGGTGGTGCGCACCTCGGGATCCATCCCGACGTTGCCGATCAAAATAACCTTGTTGACCATAATCTTAGAGTTGAGCGATCATCCGACGGAACAACGTCTGCATCTTGATGCCGGCCTTGCGGCCCTGCAGCTGCACGTCCTCGTGGTCGCCGATCTCGTCCGAGAGGCCGCAGTTGGTGATGACCGAGACCCCGAAGACGGGAATCGACATGTGCCGCGCGACGATGACCTCGGGGACCGTGGACATGCCGGCCGCATCGCCGCCGATGGCCTTGAAGTAACGGTACTCGGCCTGCGTTTCGAACGTGGGGCCCGTGCCGCCGACGTAGACGCCGTACTGCAGCTTGATGCCCTCCTGCTCGGCGATGGCCGTGGCGCGGGCGATCAACTCCTTGTCGTAGCAGTTGTGCATGTCCGGAAAACGGGGACCGAACTCGGCCATGTTGGGCCCGATCAAGGGATTGGGCATGAGGTTGATGTGGTCGGTGATGACCATCAGGTCGCCCGTGCGGAACGAAGTGTTGATGCCGCCCGAAGCGTTCGAGACGAAGAGGTAGCCGATGCCCAGCTGCTGCATGACGCGCACGGGGAACGTTACCTGCTGCATGGTATAGCCCTCGTAGTAATGGAACCGTCCCTGCATGGCCACGACGCTACGTCCTTCGAGCCTGCCGAAGATCATACGCCCCTTATGCCCCTCGACCGTCGAGACGGGGAAACCCGGAATCGACTTGTAGTCGAGCGAATATTCGGCCTCGATCCGCTCGGCGAAATCGCCGAGCCCCGTGCCCAGAATGATCCCCACCTCGGGGCGGAACCCGGAGGTCCGTTCGCGGATCCATGCCGCGGTTCGTTTAATTTCCTCTGACATCTTCTTCCAAATTTTGCAGAAAATCCGTTGCCGAATCCTCTATGAATGAAATATTGATCGGCTGATAATACAGGCTCCGCCGCACCGTGTCCGGAATCTTCGCCCGGTTGACCATCTTCACGGCGTCCTTCTCCGTGGTAACGACGACGGCGTCGGGATGTTTGGCGAGCAAGGCGGCGAGCAGTTTCATGTCGCGCACCCGATAGACGTGGTGGTCGTCGAGCGTCATCTCGGCGACGACCTTGTAACGCTCGTGCAACGTCTTGAGAAAGGGCTCGGGATTGCCTATGCCCGACAATGCAATAACCTTGCAACCCTGCATCAAGGGTTCGGGCGGAGCCTCGTCGGCGAAGAGCGGCTGCGGAATGAAACTTTCGAAGCGCGTGTAATAGACCCGCTGGTAGGCGATCTGGATCAGCACCTTGCGCAAGATGCGCCGGTCGATGGGCGCCATCTTCTCGGGACACTTGGTAACGATGAAGTAATGGGCCCGGTAGATCTCGGACGGCAAGTCGCGCAACGTGCCCTCGGGCAACATCTTGTCGTGCTGAATCGGACGCGTGGCGTCGATCATCAGGACGTTGATCTTCGGCTCGACGTAGCGGTGCTGGAAGCCGTCGTCCATGATGATGAGGTCGATCTCGGGATGCTCGGCCCGGATTCGCCGGATGCCCTCGGCGCGCTTCTCGCACACGACGACGACCGTATCGGGAAACTTGAGCTTGATCTGCAGGGGTTCGTCGCCCACCTCGCGGTAGTGAGACGTGGGAAGCACCTCGCGGTAGCCTTTGGTGCGGCGCCCGTAGCCGCGCGACAACAAAGCGACGTTGTGCTTCTGCGACATGTAGTCGAGGATCATCTCGGCCATCGGGGTTTTGCCTGTGCCCCCGACGGTGATGTTGCCGATGCAGATGATCGGAATGTCGAACTTCTCGCTCTTGAGGATGCCCCAGTCGAAAAGCCGATGGCGGAACGTAACCGCCATCTTATAGCAAAAGGCTATCGGTGCGAGCAGGGCTTTCGACATTTTACATATAACTATATGACGCATTCAAAGATAGCGAAAAAATCCGATCTTACAAAATAAAAAATTACAAATCTTGGGCCCGAGAAGCCGAACACTCCGATTTCTGCGATGCAGGCCGCAAAAAAAGCGAAAAACCGTCCCTCCTTTCCGAAGGGACGGTCCGAAATCTGCCGGCAGAGGCCGAAGCAAGGATAGCCGGGAGAGAGAACAACCGGAAGTAAGGGCAGCCGGGACCGAAGCAAAGGCGGTCAGGGGCGGAAACGGCCAAAAACAAGGCCTGCCGGGACGGTCAGGACCAGCCAAAACCGAGGGCGGGGCGGCAATCGCTACCGAGGTGGCCGGGGCGCGGGTGCCGTGCCGGAGATTTTGCGGCCGTGGTAGTAGGTGTTCCAAGCGTCGCGGCCATAACCCCCGCCGAGGTATTCGAACGAGGAGACGGAAGCGTCCTCGATCTTCACGCCGTTGAAGAAGACCGACCAGGCGTCGCGGCTGTAACCCTCGCCGAGGTATTCGAACGAGGAGACGGAAGCGTCCTCGATCTTCACGCCGTTGAAGAAGACCGACCAGGCATCGCGGCCATAACCCTCGCCGAGGTATTCGAACGAGGAGACGGAGGCGTCCTCGATCTTCACACCGTTGAAGAAGACCGACCAGGCGTCGCAGCCGTAGCCGTGGTCCAGCTCCCGGAACGAGGAGGCCGATGCCCCCTCCACTTTCCGGCCGAGGAAGTAGACGTCCCAGTCGTCGACGAAGTAGCTGGCACGGCGGGGTTTCTTGTGCGGGCCGCCCCGATGTCCGTCGGGATATTTGTCGGGATGCCGGTCGGAGCGCTCTCCCGGCCTGTCGTCAGGACGATATTCGGGAGCGGATGAGGGGCGATCGGCCGGCGGTGCGGCGACGGGAGCAGGACCCGCCATCGCAGCAGCGCATGCGGCCGCTGCGAAGAACAGAGCGAGGATTCGTTTCATAAGCAGAATAGCGAGTTTTCGTAGGGTGGGGGTATAGAACGCCGGCGGTCCGGATTCGGTATTCGGAACGATAGAAAACCGCCCGCACGGAGGATTCCGGACGGGCGGCTTGCGATCGGAAATCCGCGGGGATTACTCCTCGGCAGTCTCCTCCTTCTTGGCTTTCTTGGCGGGAGCCTTCTTGGCCTCCTCGGCCTCCATAGCGCTCTTCAGCGCAGCGAGACCCGTGATGTCGCCCAGCGTGGTCTTCTCGACCGAAGCATTGATCTTCTTGACGGTCGACTTCGTGGCGTCGGCGGCAGCGCGCTTCTCGGCCTTCTCGGCAGCGACGGCCTCCTTGCGGGCGTCGTCGTAAGTGCGCAGGTGCGAGAGGGTGATGCGCTTGGTAGCCTTCGAGAACTCGATCACCTTGAAGTCGATCTTATCGCCGGCCTTAGGCGTCGTGCCGTCCTCCTTGACCAGCTGACGCGTCGGGCAGAAGCCCTCGACGTTCTCGGCCAACGAAACGACGGCGCCCTTGTCGGTCATCTCGGTGATGGTGCCCTCGTGTACGGAGTCGAGCGGGAACTTGCCCTCGATCTCGTTCCAGGGGTTCTCCTCCAGCTGCTTGTGGCCCAGCGAGAGGCGACGGTTCTCCTTGTCGATTTCGAGCACGACGACCTCGATGTCGGCACCTACCTGCGTGAACTCGCCGGGGTGCTTCACCTTCTTGGTCCAGCTCAGGTCCGAGATGTGGATCAGACCGTCGATGCCCTCCTCGATCTCGACGAAGACGCCGAAGTTGGTGAAGTTGCGCACTTTGGCCATCGTCTTCGTACCGACGGGATATTTGTTCTCGATCTCGGCCCACGGATCGGCCGAAAGCTGCTTGATGCCCAGCGACATCTTGCGCTCCTCGCGGTCGAGCGTCAGCACGACGGCCTCGACCTCGTCGCCGACCTTCATGAACTCCTGAGCCGAACGCAGGTGCTGGCTCCACGACATCTCCGAGACGTGGATCAGACCCTCGACGCCGGCGGCGATCTCGACGAACGCACCGTAGTCGGCCATGACGACCACCTTGCCCTTGATCTTGTCGCCGACCTTGAGGTTCTGGTCGAGCGCCTCCCACGGATGCGGGGTGAGCTGCTTGAGACCCAGCGCGATGCGCTTCTTGGCATCGTCGAAGTCGAGGATCACGACCTGAATCTTCTGATCGAGCGAAACGATCTCCTCGGGGTGGCTGACGCGGCCCCACGAGAGGTCGGTGATGTGGATCAGACCGTCCACGCCGCCCAGATCGACGAAGACGCCGTAGGAGGTGATGTTCTTGACGGTACCCTCGAGAATCTGGCCCTTTTCGAGCTTGGACATGATGACCTGCTTCTGGGCTTCGAGCTCGGCCTCGATGAGCGCCTTATGCGACACGACGACGTTGCGGAACTCCTGATTGATCTTCACGACCTTGAACTCCATCGTCTTGTCGACGTATACGTCGTAGTCGCGGATGGGCTTCACGTCGATCTGCGAACCGGGCAGGAAAGCCTCGATGCCGAAGACGTCGACGATCATACCGCCCTTCGTGCGGCACTTGATGTAACCCTTGATGATCTCGTCCTTCTCGAGAGCCTCGTTGACGCGATCCCACGACTTGAGCTGGCGCGCCTTCTTGTGCGAGAGGGCCAGCTGGCCGTTCTTGTCCTCGGCCGAGTCGACGTAGACCTCGATCTTGTCGCCGACCTTCAGGTCGGGGTTGTAGCGGAACTCCGAGACGGGGATGATGCCCTCGCTCTTGTAACCGACGTTGACGATCACCTCGCGTTTGGTGATGCCCGTTACGGTGCCCTCGACGACCTCGCCGACCGTTACGTTGGAGAGGGTCTTGTCATAAGCAGCCGCGATCTCGTCCTTAGGCTGGTTGTAGACGCCCAGATCGTTTTCGAATGCGTTCCAGTCGAAATTCTCGTTCGCGACTCCGTTTTTGATTTCTTCCATGAGTTGGAAATTTTTGCGATACAATCGCTCGTTAAATGGTTGATAATGTGATTACTCCACCCTGCCTCGCATGCGATGCGCGCACGGGAGGAGTGCCAAAGATAATGCTTTTTCGGCGAATTTCAAATTCCTGCGCAGCAAATCATTCGGCGACGACCAGAATCTGCTGGCGGCGCGTGTTGTCGGGCTGCAGCGGACTGCCGTTCTGCAACTTGCCGATCAGCACGTCGGCCACCTTCGTGTCGAGGACGCGGCCGTCGGCGTAGCTGAGGCCCGGATAGTTTTTGAAGATGTAGTCGCTCATGGCCAGCGAGTAGGTCCGACCCTCGCGCAGCTCGTGGAACCGCACGTCGAAGGCCCGGTCGTTCTCGTCGACGAGAATCGTATAGGGCGTGGTCAGGATGAGGTCCACGCGGTGTCCCTCGCGGGTATCCTCGTTGTACTTGGCGACGATCATGCGGCGGATCTGGTCGGCGGTCATGCGCAAGGTCGCCACCGTGGTGTCGAACGGCTCCAGATCGTAGACGCGCGCCCGGCTCACGTCGCCGGCCGGGATCTCGTCCAGCCGCACGCCGCCCACGTGGTAGACGCCGATGTCGGCCCCGGCATCCTCGGCGATCGACCGGGCCATCCAATCGGCCAGACCCGCCTTGTCGGCGGTGCGGGCGAAGCTGCCGATCGAACGGTTCAGCTCGGAATCGGCATAATAACCGGCCACCTGCTCGGCATAGGCGGCATCGGGGGCGTAGCCGTCGAGCGAAACGGTGCGGAAATCGACGCTCTCGACCTTGCGGCCCCGCATGCGGAGGGTCGAGACGCCGATGTTGGCGAGGTTGCGGCCCGTCTGCGTGAGCAGCGTACCGTTCACCAACGTATCCAGCACGACGTGCGTATGACCGCCGATGGCCAGATCGAAGAGCTGCGTCTTGTTCAACAGCTCCATGTCGCGGTCGTCGCCCATGTGCGAAAGCAGGATCAGCACGTCGACCTTCGGCCGCAGCTCGGCGGCGTACTTCATGGCCTCGGCCTGCGGATCGGGGAAGCGCAGCCCGACGAACGAAGTCTTATGGCCGGCGGGGTGTCCCGGGCCCTCGTAGTTGGTAACGACGCCCACGATGCCGATGCGGATGCCGTCGCGCCGGAGGATCGCATAAGGCGGCACCTGCGGGAAGGTGCAGGTGTCGCTGAGGCAGTTGGCGCACACGACCTCGAACTCCATGCTGTCGAGCATGCGGCCCAAGAAAGCCTGTCCGTGGTCGAACTCGTGGTTGCCGAGCGTGGCGACGTCGTAGCCCAACCGGTTCATCAACTCGATCATGGGCTTGCCGGGAGCCGGCACCTTGTCGACGAAGGCGTTGCCCGTCCAGCGGTCGCCGGCGTCGAGCAGCAGGACGATCTGCGCCGTGTCGCGGCAAGCCTCGACGGCCGCCGCCAACTGCGGGAAACGCTGGATCCGGGCGTGCATGTCGTTGGTCGAGAGAATGACGAGCGTACGCTCGCGCGGCGTACAAGCCGCCGCGATGATCGCGGCCGCGAAAAGGGCCGCACGAAAGAAATTTTTCATATCGGATAGGTTTTGTGTTCGAATATCGCTTCGGAGTTGCCAAAATTACAAAATATTTCTATCTTTACGTACTTTTATTTTCGCTTGTCTTCGCGAACAACCGTTTTCCGTATGACCGACACCATCCGAATAGTCTGCGAGAACCTCGGCGGCGAGATCGAAGCGCCGATGGGCACGTCGCTCTCGGAGCTGGCCGCCCGAATCGCCCCGGGACCCCGGCCCTTTCTGGCCGCCACGGTAGACAACCGCATCCGGGAACTCAGCTACAAAATATATGCACCGGCGACGGTCCGCTTCGTGGACATCGCCTCGTTCGCGGGAATCCGCGTCTACCAACGCACGGCGTGGTTCATTCTTCAGAAAGCCGTGCAAGACCTCTACCCTGCCGGAAAACTCCACATCCGCCACTCGCTGGGCCGCAGCGGCTTCTACTGCGAAATCGAAGGCGTGGAGCGCTTCACGCCCGAAAAAGCCGCGGCCCTGCGCCGCCGCATGAAAGAGATCGCGGAGGCCGACCTGCCGATCCGCCGCACGCGGGCCCTCACCAGCGAAGTCCGTGCACGCTACGCCGCCTCGGGATACGACGACAAGATCGCCCTGCTGGACACCCGACCGCGTCTCTACAGCGAATACTACACGCTCGACGACACGGTGGGCTACTTCTACGGAGCGCTGGCCCCCTCGACGCGCTACGTCTCCCTGTTCGGCATCGAACCCTACTACAACGGGTTCTACCTGGCGCTGCCCCTACGCACGGCGCCCGAGAGCATCCACACCGATTTCTATCAAGAGAAGATGTTCGGCATCTTCCGCGAATACCAGTCGTGGGCCGAGATCATGGGCATACCGACCGTGGGCGCCGTGAACTCCAAAGTGCTGGCGGGCGACGCCGGAGGCATGATCAAGCTGGCCGAGGCGTTCCATGAACGCAAGTTCGCGTGGGTGGCCGACTCGATCCTCGAAGCCCACCGCACGCGCGGAACCCGCATGGTGCTGATCTCGGGACCCTCGTCGAGCGGCAAGACCACGTCGGCCAAGCGCCTGGGCATTCAGCTGGGCGTGCTGGGACTCAAGCCGGTGATGATCTCGCTGGACGACTACTTCGTGGAACGAGAGAAGACCCCGCGGGACGAAAACGGCGAATACGACTACGAAGCGCTGGAAGCCATCGATCTGGAACTTTTCAACGACCACCTGCGCCGCCTGACGGCCGGCGAAAGCATCGACATCCCGCGCTACGACTTCATCACGGGCCGCCGCACGCAGCACGATGCGCCGCTGACGCTCGACGACCGCTCGATCCTGATCATCGAAGGCATACACGGACTGAACCCGCAGCTCACGCCCTCGATCCCCGACACGCAGAAATTCCGCATTTACATTTCGTGCTTCACGTCCGTGGCGATGGACAACCTCACGCGCATCGCCACCACCGACAACCGCCTGCTGCGCCGGCTGGTGCGCGACAGCCGCCAACGAGGCTCCGACGCGCTGGCGACCCTCTCGCGCTGGGAGAGCGTGCGCCGCGGCGAAGAGAGACACATATTCCCCTATCAGGAGAATGCCGACGTGATGCTCAACTCGTCGCTCTTCTACGAAATATCGGTGCTGCGGCCCTATGCCGAGAAGCTGCTGCGCGAGGTGCCCGACACGGTGCCCGAATACGACGAAGCGCGCCGCATGCTCGACTTTCTGGACAACTTCATACCCATTGCGCCCGACGAGATACCGCCCACGTCGATCATCCGCGAATTCATCGGCGGCAGCAGCTTCAAATACTGACGCATTCGATGAAAAAATTAAGAATTAAAAATAATCCGTCTCTGCTTCTGTGCCCGGAACGACGAAAAAAACGATTTTTAATTTTTCATTCTTAATTTTTAATTTGAAAAACAACTAAACCCCGAAATATGTTCGACAACTTCTCTGCGCGCCACATCGGCGTGAGCAACGAAACCGAGCTTCGCGAAATGCTCGGAACGATCGGTGTGAAATCGGTAGACGAACTGATCTCGCAAGTCATTCCCTCCTCGATCCGCCTGAAAAAACCGCTGGCCCTCGACGCGGGAATGAGCGAATACGAATTCGCCGCCCACATCCGCTCGCTGGCCGACCGCAACCGACAGCTGCGCTCGTTCATCGGCATGGGCTACTACCCGTGCGCCGTGCCGGCCGCCGTGGTGCGCAACGTCTTCGAGAACCCGGCGTGGTACACCTCCTACACCCCCTATCAAGCCGAGATCTCGCAAGGCCGGCTGGAAGCGCTCCTGAACTTCCAGACCGCCGTCATCTCGCTGACGGGCATGGAGATCGGCAACTGCTCGCTGCTGGACGAAGGGACGGCCGCGGCCGAAGCGATGGCGATGATGCACTCGCTGCGCTCGCGCGAAGCGGTCAAGGAGGGGCGTAACCAACTGTTCGTAGACCGCAACCTTTTTCCGCAGACGCTCGACGTGCTGCTCACGCGCAGCGAACCCTTCGGCATCGAACTCATCGTCGACGACTACGACCAATACGAATTTACGGGACGCGAGTTCGGCGCCATCGTCCAATACCCTGCCGCCGACGGTGCGGTGCGCGACTACGGCGCTTTCACGGCGGCGGCCCACGCGCAAGGAGCGCTGGTAACGGCCGTAGCCGACCTGCTCTCGCTGGCCCTGCTGAAAGCCCCGGGCGAGTGGGGCGCCGACATCGCTGTGGGCTCGGCCCAGCGACTGGGCACGCCGATGGGCTTCGGAGGTCCGGCGGCAGGCTACATGGCCACGCGCGAAGCCTACAAACGCAACATGCCGGGCCGCATCATCGGCGTCTCGGTGGACCGCTTAGGCAACCGGGCGCTGCGCATGGCGCTCCAGATGCGCGAACAACACATCAAGCGCGAACGTGCGACCTCGAACATCTGCACCGCCTCGGCCCTGATGGCCTCGATGGCGGGATTCTACTGCGTCTACAACGGTCCCGAGGGGCTGCGCCGCGCGGCCGAGACGGCTCACCGGGCCGCCCTGACGGTAGCCCGGGCTCTCGAAGCGCTGGGCTACGAACCCGCAGCGGGCGAGTTCTTCGACACGCTGCAGGTGGAAGCGGAAGCGGCCGTGGTGCAGTCGCTCGCCCTCGAATGCGGCATCAACTTCCACTACCCCTCCGAGGGGACGGTGCGCATGTCGTTCGACGAAGTAACGACCCCGGCCGAAATCGAAGAAGTGGTGCGCATCTTCGCGGCGGCCAAAGGCAAGAAGATCAAGTCGGTGAAGGCGGTCGACGAGAGCTGCATCCCGGCTGCGCTGCGCCGCACGAGCCCCTATCTTCAGGAAGCCGTATTCAACAGCTACCGCTCGGAGAGCGCCCTGATGCGCTACATCAAGCGGTTGGAACTGAGGGACATCTCGCTGGCGAACTCGATGATCTCCTTAGGTTCGTGCACCATGAAACTCAATGCCGCGGCCCTGATGCAACCCCTCTCGCTGGCGGGATTCCAGAACATGCACCCCTTTGCACCGGCCGATCAGGCCGAAGGCTACATGCAGATGATCCGCGAGCTGGAGCAAGACCTGGCGACGATCACGGGACTGGCGGCCTGCTCGCTGCAACCCAACTCGGGCGCGGCAGGCGAGTATGCGGGTCTGATGGTGATCCGCGCCTACCACCAGAGCCGAGGTCAAGGCTACCGCAACATCGTGCTGATCCCGGCCTCGGCCCACGGCACGAACCCTGCGTCGGCGGCGATGGCGGGAATGAAGATCGTAACGGTGGCGTGCGACGAGAAAGGCAACATCGACGTCGAAGACCTCGAAGCCAAAGCCCGGGAACACGCCTCGGAGCTGTGCGGGCTGATGGTTACCTACCCCTCGACGCACGGCGTATTCGAGAGCCGCATCCGCGAGATCGTGGAGATCGTCCACGACGCGGGCGGCCAAGTCTACATGGACGGAGCCAACATGAACGCGCAGGTGGGGCTGACCAACCCGGGCTACATCGGAGCCGACGTCTGCCACCTGAACCTGCACAAGACCTTCGCCATGCCCCACGGAGGAGGAGGCCCGGGCGTAGGCCCGATCTGCGTGGCCGAGCACCTGCGGACGTTCCTGCCCTCGCACCCGATCGCGGCGACGGGCGGCGACGAAGGCATCACGGCCGTGGCCTCGGCGCCGTGGGGCTCGGCCCTGCTGCTGCCGATCACCTACGGCTACATCAAGATGCTGGGAGAAGCGGGCCTGCGCCGCGCGACCGAAATGGCGATCGTGAACGCCAACTACATGTCGGCGGCGCTGGCGTCGGAGTACCGCACCTACTATGCTGGCGAAACGGGCCGCGTAGGCCACGAGATGATTCTCGATCTGACGCACTTCAAACATGACTACGGCATCGACTGCGGCGACATCGCCCACCGTCTGATGGACTACGGATTCCATGCCCCGACCCTCTCGTTCCCGGTACACGAGACGCTGATGGTGGAACCCACGGAATCGGAACCCAAAGCCGAGATGGACCGTTTCGTCGAAGCGCTGGTGCGCATCAAGCGCGAATGCGAAGCGGCCGCGGGGCAGGCGGACAACGTAGTGGCGAATGCCCCCCACACGGCCGGGGAACTCTGCGGCGAATGGGAACATCCCTACACGCGCGAAGAAGCGGCTTTCCCGCTGGCGTGGATCCGCGAGTCGAAGTTCTTCCCCTACGTCGCGAAGATCGACAACGGCTACGGAGACCGCAACCTTTGCTGCGTGAACCGCGAATGAGGTACGGATTTTGGAACCCGGAGTTTTTTTCGTATTTTTGGCTGTGCCGAAGATACTCCCGTCCGGCACCCCGTGCAAGAACGGGATTTTATGAATCGACCTTTCGATTTTTACCTTAATTTTTCGTATTTTTGTCGACAGAAACAACCTGACAATACATGAAAGCAGAACAAAACAAAATGGTCGGCGTAGACTACAAGCTGACCGTCGACGGGCAGATCGCCGATCAGTCGCGACCGGGGCAGCCGCTCGAATTCATCTTCGGAACGGGCATGCTCCTGCCCAAATTCGAAGAAGCCATTCAAGGCAAGGAACCGGGCGACAAGGTGTCGTTCACGCTCAGCCCCGAAGACGGCTACGGCGTACTGATTCCCGAAGCGATCGTCGACCTGCCGAAAAACATATTCATGGTGGACGGCAAGCTGGCCGAAGACATCCTTTTCGAAGGCTCGCAGGTGCCGATGAGCGATGCGCAAGGCAACCGCATGATGGGCATCGTCAAAGAAGTGGGCGAAGAGACCGTGAAGATGGACTTCAACCACCCGATGGCCGGCAAGACCCTGAACTTCGAAGTGGAGGTGGTGAGCGTCCGCGACGTAACGCCCGAAGATCTGCAGGGACACTGCTCCTGCGGCTCGTGCGGCGGCGACCATGACTGCGGAGGAAATTGCGGCGACGACGGCTGCGGCTGCGGCGATCACGACCATCACCACGACGGCCACTGCAACTGCCATTAGGAGGGGGGGGGCTGCGGAACCGGAGCGAAAAAGCCGGGGAAAGGGCCGGAAGAAGGCACGCGGAACCGGAGCGAGAAACGGGGAAAGGGCCGGAAGAAGGCACGCGGAACCGGAGCGAAAAACCGGGGAAAGGGCCGAAAGAAGCCCCTCCGGGCGGACCGTACCCGAAAGAGATCCCGAAGAAAAAGCGGAGAGGTGAGAAGCGGAGCTTTTCACCTTTTGCTTTATGGAAGCCCCCGAGGGAGATTGCCTTAAGGAAGTACCCGGAACGCCCCGACGACGGCGTCCGAATTGGATAATTGGAGGCGAATCGCTATATTTGCGACTACTTTAAAGCAAAACGCATGTCCCGCTTGAGAAAGATGACCGCCGCGGAAATCGCAGCAGCCGAAGCGCTCGGAACCACGGCCGAAACGTGGTCGCAGATCCTTGTAAGCGACGATTTCGACCCGGCGCAACTGGAACGAAGCCGGCTGGAAGGCCGCGTGGAGATCGGCCCCGGAGCCTCGATCCGCCGCTCGAGGGTGAAAAACTACCGGCTGGGCGCCCGGACGCTGGTGGAAGACGTAACGGCGCTGGAGTGCCGCCGCCGGAGCCTGTTCGGCAACGGAGTACGCGTCGCGACGATCAACGAATGCGGCGGCCGCACGGTGGCGATATACGACCGGCTGTCGGCGCAGGTGGCCTACCTGATGGCGCTCTACCGGCATCGTCCGCAACTGATTGCGGCGCTGGAGAAGATGATCGCGGCCCATGCTGAGAAGCGTGCGTCGGAGATCGGCGAGACGGGCTGCGACTGCCGCATCGTCGGGGCCCGCTTCGTCCGCGAAGTACGCTTGGGCGACGGGGCGGAGATCGACGGAGCCTCGATTCTTGAAAACGGCACCCTCTGTGCCGGAGCGAAGATCGGCGCCGACGTCAAAGCCTACGACTTCATCGCCGCGGAAAACAGCCGCATCGACAACGGCTCGACCCTCGAACGCTGCTTCGCAGGCGAAAACTGCATCCTGGACAAAGGCTTCACGGCCACGGATTCGCTCTTCTTCGCAAACTCGCACTGCGAAAACGGCGAAGCCTCCTCGATCTTCGCCGGGCCCTGCACCGTGTCGCACCACAAGTCGTCGCTGCTGATCGCCGGCATGTTCTCGTTCTTCAACGCCGGCAGCGGCTCGAACCAGAGCAACCACCTTTTCAAGTGCGGCGCCGTACATCAGGCGGTGCACCGCCGGGGCTGCAAGTTCGCCAGCGGAGCCTACGTCATGTCGCCGGCCGTCGAAGGAGCCTTCACGATGGTCAAGGGCCACCACGCCGCGCACCACGACACGGCGATCTTCCCCTACTCCTACCTGATCGAGAAGGAGGGACGCTCGCAACTGATGCCGGGGGCCAATCTGACCAACTACGGCACGGTACGCGACATCGAGAAGTGGCCCGCACGCGACCGCCGCACGGTGGGCCGCGACGTGATCGACTACGCAGAATACAACCCCTGCATCGCGGGCGACATGCTCCGGGCGGTGGATGCGCTCCACACGCTGGAAGACGCGGCGCCCGAAGCGACGCAATACATCCACAACAAAGCCGTCATCACGAAGACGGCGCTGCAACGCGGTCTGAAGCTCTACGACAAAGCCATCGTGGCGTCGCTGGGCGCGATGCTCGAAGCCGGAGCCCCGGATCCCCGCTACGACGGCTCGGGCCGCTGGCTGGACGTGGCGGGACAATACATCGCCAAACGCGAAGTCGACGCGATCGTGGAGGCGATCGAAGCGGGCCGGCTGACGACCCCCGACGAAGCGGACAACCGCTTCCGGGTATTCCATGTCCACTATGCGGAATATGCCCGCAGCTGGGCGGAACAACTCTATGCGACGCTGTTAGGACACGTCCCGACGTCCGAAGAAGTGGCCGAAGCGATCGAAGCGGGCCGCAACGCCCATGCCGCGATGCGCCGCACGACCGATGCCGACCGCGACCGCGACTGCTCGCCGGCGATGTCCGTGAGCTACGGAGCCGACAGCGACGACGAAGAAGAGATCCTGAGGGACTACCGTGCGGTGAGAGGACTGGATTCGGAACGATAAATGGATAGACGAAAAAACAAAACGACGACGAATATGGAAGAAGTAAAGGTACTGATTATCGGCAGCGGCCCGGCGGGCTACACGGCTGCCATCTACACGTCGCGCGCCAACCTTGCGCCGGTGCTCTACGAAGGGATCGAGCCGGGCGGCCAGCTGACGACGACCACCGAGGTGGAGAACTTCCCGGGCTACCCCGAAGGTGTGGACGGCAACCAGCTGATGGCCGACCTGCGCCGGCAAGCCGAGCGCTTCGGCACCGACATCCGCACGGGCACGATCACGAAAGTCGACCTTTCGTCGCGGCCGTTCCACGTAATCGTCGACGGCGAAAAAGAGATCTGCGCCGAGAGCCTGATCGTCGCCACGGGTGCGACGGCGAAATACCTGGGACTTCCCTCCGAGACGAAGTACCGCGGGCAGGGCGTGAGCGCCTGCGCGACGTGCGACGGCTTCTTCTACCGCAAGAAGGACGTGGCCGTGGTAGGCGGCGGCGACACGGCATGCGAGGAGGCGACCTATCTGGCATCGCTGTGCCGCAAGGTCTACATGATCGTCCGCAAGCCCTACCTGCGCGCCTCGAAGGCGATGCAGGAACGAGTGCTCCGCACCCCCAACATCGAAGTGCTCTTCGAACACAACACGGCCGAAGTGCTGGGCGACGAGACGGGCGTAACGGGTGCCCTGCTGCGCAAGAACGACGGCTCGGAAACCACGATCGACATCGCGGGATTCTTCCTTGCGATCGGCCACCATCCCAACACGGAACTTTTCGCCGACCAACTGGAACTCGACGCCGAAGGCTACATTGCGGTGGAAGGCGGAAGCTCGAAGACCTCGGTGGAGGGCGTCTTCGCGGCGGGCGACGTCAAAGATCCCCACTACCGTCAGGCCATCACGGCGGCCGGCTCGGGCTGCGTGGCGGCGCTGGACTGCGAACGCTTCCTGCTGAGATAAAACCCCGTCGAACGTTGAGTTTCTCCGTTACGATCCTCGGCTCCTCGTCGGCCAAGCCGACCGCCGTGCGCCATCCGTCGGCGCAGGCGGTGAACGTACACGAACAATACTATCTGGTCGACGCGGGCGAGGGAGTGCAGCAACAGATGATCCGCGCGGGCATCAATCCCCTGAAGCTGCGGGCCGCATTCATCTCGCATCTGCACGGAGACCATGTTTACGGGCTCTTTCCGCTGCTCTCGACCTTAGGGCTCTACGGCCGCCGGACGCCCCTGCCGGTCTACGCCCCGGCCCCGCTGGGGGAGATACTGGAAGCCCACCTGCGCTACTTCGACAGCGAGCTCCCCTACGAGGTGGAGTGGCACGAAGTGCGGACGACCGAACACCGCCTGCTGCTGGAGAACCGCACGCTGGAGGTATGGAGCATTCCGCTGCGCCACCGGGTGCCGACGGCGGGTTTCCTGTTCCGCGAAAAGAAACCGCCGCGCAACGTCGACAAGTTCAAGATCGTGAAATACGGCCTTTCGATCGCCCAGATCGCGGCGGCGAAACGAGGCGAAGAGGTGCGGCTCGACACGGGCGAAGTGCTGCCCAACGAAGCACTGACCTACGAACCCTACCGCCCCCGCGCCTACGCCTATCTTTCGGACACGGCCCGCTCGCCCAAAGCGGCGGCGCTGGCGGCGGGCGTCGACCTTATGTACCATGAAGCGACCTACGCAGCAGCCGAGAAGAAGACGGCGGCCCAACGAGGGCACTCGACCACCGAAGATGCGGCCCGCGCGGCCGTCGAAGCGGGAGCCGGACGCCTGATAATCGGCCACTACTCCTCGCGCTACAAGGACGAGCGGATGCTGGTCGAAGAAGCCCGCCGGATCTTTCCCGAGACCTATGCGGCCGTGGAAGGGAGCACGTTCATCATAGAGAAACGACGATGACAAAAGCCGAAATACAACTGGTCCGCGCGCTGGCCGACAAACGCGGCCGCACGGAACATGGACTTTTCGTGGCCGAAGGAGAGAAGCTGATCGGCGAACTGCGGGCCTCGCAGCTGCGCGTGCGCAAGATGTTCGCACTGGAGGGGATTTTCGAAGGCCCGGAGGTGGAGACCGTCTCCCGGCACGACATGGAGCGGCTCTCGCTGCTCAAGACGGCCGGCAACTCGCTGGCGCTGGTGGAGATACCCCGCTACGAACTCGACCTCCCGGAGCTGGGAAACGACCTGACGCTGGCGCTCGACGACGTGCAGAACCCCGGCAATCTGGGCACGATCGTCCGGCTGGCCGACTGGTTCGGCATCCGCGACATCCTCTGCTCCGAAGCAACGGCCGACTGCTTCAACCCCAAAGTCGTGCAGGCGACGATGGGGGCGATTCTGCGGGTGCGCGTACATTATGTCGATCTGAAGCGGGTGCTGCGCGAAGCGGCGGCGCGCGGAGTTGCGATCTACGGCACCTTTCTGGAGGGCGACGACCTCTACGACGCGCCGCTGACGCGGGCAGGCATCGTGGTGATGGGCAACGAAGGCCGCGGCGTAACGCCCGAAGTGGCCGCCGCGGTAACGCACAGACTTTTCATCCCGCCCTACCCTGCCGGGCGCCGCACCACGGAATCGCTCAACGTAGCGATGGCCACGGGGATCGTCTGCGCCGAGTTCCGGCGCCGCAAGCTCTGAAAACGGGGCGAGGCCGCAGGCCCCGCCCCGAAACGATTCCGCCGCAAAGAGAGCGGCTATCGCTCCCTTTCGGCGTAAGGCCGCTGCCAGAACCACGCATCGTTCGAAGTCGAACAGTCGACATCGGTCTCGTAGCCGGGCGGCACCAGCGCCACGTACCGCAGCGGACGCTTCCCCTCGCGATAAGTTTCCGTATCGAACTCGCTGCGGTCGGAGCAGACCACGTAGTAGAGGTTCTTGGCCATGTAGGTTTCCAGATAATCCTCCTGCGTCTGGGGCTCCTCGTTGTTCCAGTTGGCCTCGCGGTTCAAAAAGCAGGGCTTCCCCTCCCGCAGGCATTCGCGCACTTCGGCGATCGATAGCATCGTACCCTCCGAATCGGTTACCCAAGCCTCGAAAGAAGGATCGATCCATACCCATTTCCCCAACGTATTGAGATAGACGACATTGATGACGTGGCAGTCGTTCACCATCTTGCGGGGCATGCAAGTAACGAAGCGCGACTTGAAACCCATCGCCAGATAACACTCGTTGAGAATCTGAGCCAGCATCCGGCAGTTGACGCCCCGGCCCTCGCGCCGGCAGAGCTCGATCATGGCGATGGCGTTGCGCTCCGTGGGATTATAGGAACCGCCGTCGTGGCGCACGGTGTTGTGGACCCAGTGGCAGAGGTTACGGATCTTCGATATTTCGTCGCCCGCGCCGGCGATGCTGTCGAGATTGAACTGCTGCCGCAGCCGCACCAGATTGCGGTCGTCGGGATCGGCATAACGGAACGCCGGAAGCGAATCGCACGCCTGAGCATCGTCGTAAGGCTGAGCCGCACGCAACATGCCGATGAAATCGCCCTGTCCGGCCGCCTTCAGGCGAAGGGCCTCGTAACCCTTTTCCGCCCGGATAGGATCCAGATCGGGGTCCCGAAGCATCCAACCGTAGGCGCTGTAACTCTGCTCGAAGTAACCGTGGTCGTAAGCCTTCTCGAGACTGGCGACGGCGGCCCGGCGACGGCCGGAAAGAGACTGGGCGCAAGCCAGATTGTAATACTGGCCGGCCAGCCAGTCGCCGCCGTTCCACGCATCGAGGTCGCGCCGCACGCTGTCGGGCAGCGAGCCGAAGAAACGGATCTGCTGCTCGCGACAACGCAGCAGATCGCCATAACGACCGGCCTCCTGCGCCTGCCGCGAACGCTCGGACAACGTATCCAGCGGTTTGAGGAGTTCGCTGTAATCCTGCGCTGCGACCGGGCGGAACCCGAGCAACAAGAATGAGAACAAGAGTGCGAGGTTGATTTTCATTGCTATGATATTTTAAGTTTGCAGCAAAGCGGGGAAGCGCTTCGACGAAGCGAAAGCTCCGCATCCGGACGGAACAACGGCCGGAGCACGGGTCGAAGTTACAAAAAATCGCCGACATGGCATTGTACATTGTGAATAGTTTTGTATCTTTGTGCTTTCCGACGCATATATTAAATATTTTATCGATATGGCAAAACAGCAGGCAGCCGGGCCGGAGTCGCTCGGCGAAGCAATGAACCGGACCGAGTTTTTCCTCGAAAAGCACGGTCGCACGATGTCCTACGCGATTCTCGCGCTGTTCGTTCTGGCGGCTCTGGTCTTCGGATACCGGGCGCTGATCGTCGCGCCGCGCGCCGAGAAGGCCGCCGCGATGATCTCCGAGGCGCAGAACCGTTTCGAAGGAGAGACCCCCGACTATGAACTTGCCCTTCTGGGCGATGCCAACGGAGCGGGATTTCTGGATGTGATCGCCCAGTACGGCTCCACCCCCTCGGGCAACCTTGCCAAGCACTATGCGGGCATCTGCTACCTCCACATGGGCGATCTGGAGAACGCGGCCGCCTATCTGGCGAAGTTCTCGCCCGTGAAAGGCATTCCCGGTCAGATCCTCAACGCCCAGAACTACGGTCTGCAAGGCGACGTAGCCGTAGACCGTCAACAGTATGCCCAAGCCGTGAAGTTCTTCGACAAGGCCGTGAAAGCGTCGGACAACAACCTGACGGCGCCCATGTACCTTTACAAAGCAGCGCTGGCCGAGCAAGCCTCAGGCCGCGGAGCGCAGGCTGCCGAACTTCTCGAACGCATTCTTGCCTCCTACCCCATGTCGCTGGAAGCCCGCGAAGCCGAGACGGCGCTGGGCCGCGTAAACTGATCGACGCGCGATGGCTACCCGGAATCATAACCTTTCCAAGTTCAACGGTCCGCTGCCGTCGGCATCCGACATGCGTTTCGGCATCGTCGTGGCCGAGTGGAACCGCGAAGTAACGGAAGCGCTTCTGGAGGGGGCCGTGCGTACGCTGAGAGCCGCCGGATGTTCCGATCTGAACATCGAAATCAAGTATGTTCCCGGAACGTTCGAACTGGCGCTCGGAGCGCAGTTCTTCGCCGAATACACCGATGTGGATGCGGTGATCGTGCTCGGCTGCGTGATTCAAGGCGACACGCGTCATTTCGACTTCATCTGTCAAGGCGTTACGCAAGGCATCACCCAGCTGCAGCTGCAGTGGAACATGCCCATCGCATTCGGCGTGCTTACGGTCAACGACATGCAACAAGCCCTCGACCGCTGCGGCGGCCGGCTGGGCAACAAAGGCGACGAAGCGGCCGCCACGGCCATCAACATGGTGAAGCTGCAGATCGACATGGATGCCGCAGCACCGGACAAGGAACCCGACCGCCGGAACATCAACTGAGTCCGAGGAGGGCCGAGAGAGGGGGCTGAAAGAGGTGAGCCGAGAGAGAGGCCGGAGAGGGACCGAAAGAGGAAAACCGAGAAAGGTGAGCCGAGAAGGGGCCGAAAGAGGTGAGCTGAGAAAGGGCCGGAGAGAGAGGCCGGAGAGGGACCGGAAGAAAAGAGGCGCGAAGAAAGTACCGAATGCTTCGGAAAAAGCCCGAAAGAAAAAAAGAGTTGCCGGATTGCTGCGGCGACTCTTTTTTATGTTTTATGGCGACCCGAATCGGAAAAAACGACTATCTGAAGAGGCCCAAATTATCGAGAAAGACCAACAACAGAACGGCCGGGCAGAAGTAACGCAACAGAAACAAGAAGACGCGCTGCATGCGGAACGGCAAAGTTTCGCCGTTGGTGATCTGCGTCCGGAGGATTCTGCGGTCGAGCCGCCAACCGACGAAGATGCAGGTGAAGAAACCCCCGGCGGGCAACAAGATATTGGCGGTCAAGAAATCGAGCGAGTCGAATAAATTCAGACCGCAAATCTGCCAACCGCTCAACAAACCCAGCGACAACGAAGCCGATGCGGCCAACGCCATAGTAGCGGCCGTCGTCGCCCAAGCTGCGCGACGGCGGCTCAGGTGCCACTCCTCGTGCAGGTAAGCTGTGATTACCTCGTGCAGCGAGATGGTCGAAGTAAGGGCCGCCACGACCAACAACAGAAAGAAAATCGACGACCAGACCATGCTCAGCGGCATGCCGTTGAAGATGCCGGGCAAGGTAATGAAGACCAGCGCCGGACCCGACGAAGGCTCGATGCCGACGCTGAAGACCGCGGGAAAGATCGCGATGCCGGCCAACAAAGCGACGACCGTATCGAGAATCGTTACGTTGAGCGCCGTACGCCGAAGGTCGGTATCGGGCTTGAAATAAGAAGCGTAGGTTACCATTGTGCCGATGCCGATGGAGAGCGAGAAGAATGCCTGGCCCAATGCGGTCAGGACGGTGGCCGGCGTAACCTTCGAGAAATCGGGCTTCAGGAAAAACCGCAAACCCTCGGCGCCGTGAGGCATCAAGAGGGAATGGACAGCCAATGCGATCAAAATGATGAACAACAGAGGCATCAACACTTTGGCCGAACGCTCGATGCCCTTCTGCACGCCCATTGCGATGACGAAGTGGGTGGTCAGGATGAACAACGACGTGTAGAGAAGGGGCCGCCACGGATTCCGGATGAAACGGTCGAACATGGCCGCATACTCCTCGGCCGTCGTATAGCGGGCCAGTTCGCCCGTTACGGAGTGGACCATATACTCTGCCGTCCATCCCGAAACCACGAAATAGAATCCGAGGATCAAAAAAGCCGCCAACACGCCGTTATACCCCAGAAAACTCCACCTCCGGTCGAGTTTCCGATAGGCACCCACGGCATTGAGCTGCGAAGCGCGGCCCACCGAAAACTCGGCGATCATCAACGGCAGACCCACCGCCAGCACGCACAAAATATAGATCGCCAAAAAAGCGCCGCCGCCGTTTTCGCCGGCGACATAGGGGAAGCGCCAGATGTTCCCCAGTCCGACCGAGCTACCGGCCGCGACCAGCACGGCGCTCAGCTTGCCACCCAAAGTGGCGCGTTGCGAATGAATCATACTATTTAACCTAACCTGAACCTTGTCCGTTCTAACGGATGCCCCTTGCCGCAGCGATCGTCTCGGCCATCGCGAAATCCTCGGGATAGTCGATATCCAGACCTTCGATGCGGTCGACGACGGCCATGTAGGGCCGGTCGCCGATGCGCCGATGCCGCTCGCACCACAATGCCCGCGGGAAGATGAAGAAAGCGCTCGTTTCGACGTAGACCGGCTCGATGGTCTGCGTGCGGGGGATGTTGTCGAGCGAGTAGTTGAGCGGTCGTCCTCCGTACCAAGCGAACGTCCGGATCCGCTCGGCGCTGAAAGCCGAATCGTACTCCCCCGAATGGACCCGCTCCAATGCGCCGTCGATCGTTTCGGGCCGGATGAAAGGCGAAGTCGCGTGTGCCAGCACGTAGAAATCGGCTTCCACCTCGGCGGTGAATGCGTCGTATATTTCGCATCCCAATGTCGTATCGCGGTCCAACATTTCGCTCCGGCGCAAAAAACGCACTCCGCCGGGCAACAGAGGACGGATGCTTTCGTCGCTGCAATAGACGTAGATTTCGTCGATCCGCCGGCACGATGACAACGCATCGAGGATGTGGCGCAGAAGCGGTTTACCGCCTAATTGCCGGAGGTTTTTGCCCTCGACGCGCTGGCTGTTCAGCCGGATAGGTACGAATGCGACGGTTTTCATGGATTCATTGTACTAAGAGATTGCAGCCCCGGATCTCGGCGTGGTCGATGCGGCCGTCGATTTCGAACGAACCGTCGGCCAGCACGCGGCCTACGTCCTGCGTTTCGATGAAAGCGCACGACCAGAAGTTGGCCAAATCCGTGATGTTCAGTCCCCCGCGCGAACCTGCCGGCAACCGGTCGAACGGATCATCGACATCGCGAACCGTTACGCGCATCCATGCCGGACAACGGAAGCGGTTGCCGCCGGCCGAATAAGCCTGCGACGTAAGCTCCGCCATGCCGTATTCCGAATGTATTTCACTTACTCCGAATGCGCTGCAAAGTATTTTGTGGAACTCCTCCTTAGGCAGCTCCTCGCGATAGCCTTTCATGCCGCCGGTCTCCATGACGATCGTATCCTGAAGTCTCGGAGCATATTGCTCGGCCAGATTCCACAGGGCATAGCTCACGCCCAACAGGATCTTCGGTTTCGGGTCATCGGCCATATCCTGCAAAAGCGCCTCGTAATCATCGAGATAGAAACCGCCCGAACCGCAGTCGGCGATCAACCGGTCTGCCATATAGACCAGCGAAGAACCTTTGCGCTGCAAATAATTGGGAAGCAAGGCATAGAGGCTCCAGCCAGACGGCTCGCCATAGAAAGTGCGGAACGATGCCCGGAATGCCTCCTCGTAGAGAGCCAGCGACCGCATCGGGTGGCGCGAGGGGATCATTCCGGTCGTGGCGCTCGAAGTGAAGACCGCCTCCGGCTCGCCCTTGCCGCAATAGATTTCATGCGTTTTGAACAACTCGATCGGCAAGTGCGGGATTTCGGCCGACGAACGGACCTCCGCCGCCCGGACGCCGATCAATGACAGATATTCGCGGTAGGGCGCGCATTCCGCCGCCTGCCGCCGGAATATCTCCAGCGCCGCCGCTTCGAATTCGGCGTCGGTCCGGGTCCGGAATATGTCGCATCGGTCGTTCATCGGTCGTTCTCTGCGAGGATTATCCATTCGCCGGCTTCCTTTGCCCCGACATGCTTGATAACCCCCGGCCGTGTCGATTTCAACAATCGGTATTTTATAATAGGTGATCGATAAAACCATAATCGGAACCCGCAGGCTCCGATTATGAATTTCCGAGTTGCTGCGACCGGTTATTTTTTGGTTTTCGGCGCGAGCATCATGTTCATCTTCTTGCCGTCGAGTTTAGGCATCATCTCCACTTTGGCGACCTCTTCGAGATCGGTAGCGAAGCGCAGAAGCAGAATCTCGCCCTGCTCCTTGAAGACGATCGAACGGCCGCGGAAGAAGACGTAAGCCTTGACTTTCGCCCCCTCCTTGAGGAAGTTGGCCGCATGCTTGAGCTTGAAGTTATAGTCGTGGTCGTCGGTCTGGGGTCCGAAACGGATCTCCTTGATCGTAACCTTGACTTGATTGGCTTTCAGCTCCTTCGCTTTCTTCTTCTGCTGGTAGAGGAACTTCTGATAGTCGGCGATGCGGCAGACGGGAGGATCGGCTTTGGGCGAGATTTCGATCAGGTCGAGTTCCATTTCGTCGGCCAGACGCAACGCGTCGCGGATCGACAGAACCTGCGGCTGTTCGATGTTTTCGCCTACCACGCGTACTTCCGGAGCGGTGATCTCCGAGTTGATGCGGTGGGGATTCTCCTTGACGGGCGGGCGACGCCCGTAATTGCCGTTGGCCGGTCTCGGCCGGTTGTTCCCGGGGTTGAACGGCCTCGGCGGGAACGGTTTCGGTGCTGCGATAGTTGTAATGTATTTAAATTGTTACACGTCGGTCGGTGTTCCGGCAGAACAGCGGACCGTTACTCTTTTTTCAGTTTGTTGGCTTCCGTTTCGGCCTTGACCTGCGCCGCGATGCGATCGCGGAATGCTTCCATCGACATCTGGCCCTGATCGCCCTCGCCTTGCGCGCGAACGGAGACCAGCCCTTCGGCCGCTTCCTTCTCTCCGACGATCAACAGATAAGGGATGCGCTTGAGTTCGTTGTCGCGGATCTTGCGTCCGATCTTCTCGTTGCGGTCGTCGATCTGAGCCCGGATGTCGCTGGAGGTCAGGAAGTCGACGACCTGCTGCGCATAGTCGTTGAACTTCTCCGAAATAGGCAGGACCACCACCGGATCGGGCGAGAGCCACAGCGGGAATTTACCGCCCGTATGCTCCAGAAGCACCGCGACGAAGCGCTCCATCGAACCGAACGGCGCGCGGTGGATCATGATCGGGCGGTGCTGCTTGTCGTCGGCGCCCTTGTAGGTCAGATCGAAGCGTTCGGGCAAGTTGTAGTCCACCTGAATGGTACCCAGCTGCCACTTGCGGCCGATGGCATCCTTGACCATGAAGTCGAGCTTCGGGCCGTAGAATGCGGCCTCGCCGTACTCCACCACCGTATTCAATCCTTTCTCTTTCGCCGCCTGCATGATCGCCGACTCGGCTTTTTCCCAGTTTTCGTCGGAGCCGATATACTTCTCCTTGTTATGGGGATCGCGCAGCGAAATCTGTGCCGTGTAGCTGTCGAACTTCAAGGTCCGGAAGATGTAGAGCACGATGTCGATCACGCGCTCGAACTCCTCCAACAACTGGTCCGGACGCACGAACAAGTGGGCGTCGTCCTGCGTGAATCCGCGGACGCGCGTCAGTCCGTGCAGCTCGCCCGACTGTTCGTAGCGATAGACCGTACCGAACTCGGCCAGCCGCACGGGCAGCTCCTTGTAGGAACGGGGCTTCGAGCGGTAGATTTCGCAGTGGTGCGGGCAGTTCATCGGCTTGAGCAGGTATTCCTCGCCCTCGATCGGGGTGTGGATCGGCTGAAACGAATCCTTGCCGTATTTGGCATAGTGGCCCGACGTTACGTAGAGCTCCTTGTTGCCGATATGGGGCGTGATGACCTGCTGGTAGCCGTATTCCTTCTGGACGCCGCGCAGGAACTGCTCCAGCCGGTCGCGCAGGGCGGCGCCTTTCGGCAGCCAGAGAGGCAGACCCTGACCCACGCGCTGCGAGAAGGTGAAGAGTTCCAGATCCTTGCCCAGCTTGCGGTGGTCGCGCTTCTTGGCCTCCTCCATCATTGCGAGGTATTCGTCGAGCATCGACTTCTTGGGGAACGTGATGCCGTAGATACGGGTCAGCATCTTGTTCTTCTCGTTGCCGCGCCAATAGGCACCCGCCACGGAGGTGAGTTTGATCGCCTTGATGTAACCTGTATTGGGGATATGCGGACCGCGGCAAAGGTCCGTGAAGGCGCCGTTCGAGTAGAACGAGATCGTGCCGTCCTCCAGATCGGAGATCAGCTCCACCTTATATTGGTCCCCCTTCTCGGTGAAAGTCTTCAGCGCTTCGGCTTTGGGCACTTCGCGGCGGATCAGCTCCTCCTTGTTGCGCGAAAGCTCCAGCATCTTCTGCTCGATCTTCTCCAGATCGGCCTCGGTGATGGGTTCCGGACAGTCCACGTCGTAGTAGAATCCGTTCTCGATAGCCGGGCCGATGCCGAACTTGATGCCCGGATAGAGGGCTTCGAGCGCTTCGGCCAGCAGGTGCGACGAGGTGTGCCAGAAAGCGTGCTTGCCTTCGGCATCGTCCCATTTGTAGAATTTGACCGAGGCGTCCTCCTCGATCGGGCGCATCATGTCGACCGTCGCGCCGTTTACCGAAGCGGCCAAAGAGTCGGCAGCTAAACGAGGGCTGATGCTCTCCGCGATCCGGTAGGCCGTGGTTCCCTTCTCGAACTCGCGCCGGGAGCCGTCGGGAAAAGTGATTTTGATCATTGCGTTTATCGAATTGGTTTTCGAGGTTTTGCGACGCTTCCGCAATTACGAGACGGAATACGCCGCCGGTTCCCCGTACGTTGCAAAGTTACGATATTTCTTCTTTACTTCGTTGCTTTTCAGCCGGAAAATCGCATTCCGGGCCGCTGCTCTCTTTCCGCGCGCGCATGTCCCGGGGCGCATGGTCGCGCGTATCCCGATTGTTGCGGTCGCGCTCCCGCTCGGCCCGGGGCAGCGGATCGGCCGACCAGCGGGCATGGGCCCGGCGCTTTTCCACGATGTCGATGGCTGCATAGATGGCGTTGCGCATAGACTGGGCGTCGGCCTTGTCGCGGCCTGCGATGTCGAATGCCGTGCCGTGGTCGGGCGAGGTGCGGACGGCCGCAAGTCCCGCCGTGAAGTTCACGCCGTCGGGCGAAAGGCTCTTGAAAGGCGCCAGTCCCTGATCGTGGTACATGGCCAAGATGCCGTCGTAACGCGTATAGGCGTCGCCGGCGAAGAGGCCGTCCGCCGCAAAGGGACCGAATGCCAGAATGCCCTTTTCGTAGGCCTCCCCGATCGCCGGACGGATGATCTCCTCCTCTTCGGTGCCCAGCAGACCGCCGTCGCCCGCATGGGGATTGAGCGCCATGACGGCGATGCGGGGTTCCACGACGCCGAAGTCCGCGACAAGCGTGCGGCGCATGGTCTCCAGATCCTTTACGATCTTCTCCCGGGTGATGCTGCGGCTGATCTCCGAAACCGGGATATGCTTCGTTACCAGCCCGATGCGCAGAATATCGCTGCACATGATCATCAGAGGCTCCCCCTCCAGTTCGGCTCCCAGATACTCCGTATGGCCCGTGTAGCGGAAGTCGTCGCTCTGCACGCTCTCCTTGTCGAAAGGCGCCGTTACGATCGCATCGAGCTCTCCCGCTTTCAGCTCCTCCACGGCCCGGCGCAGCGCCTCTACCGCCGCACGGCCCGCCTCGGGCGTCGCCTTGCCCGGCGCGATCTGCTCCACGTCGCCGCAGGCCACGATGTTGACCTTGCCGCGGCGCGCTTCCCGGGCCGCAGCGACCGGGACGAAAGTCGTCTCTTCCAAGTCGGCGATCGTTCGGCGGTAGTGGTCGGCCGCTTTCGGCGACCCGTAGATCACCGGCGTGCACAATTCGGTCATGCGGGCATCGGAGAGCGCCTTGAGGATCACCTCCCAGCCGATGCCGTTGGGATCGCCTTGCGCGATGCCTATTTTGAGTCTGTGTTCGGACATAACTTGTTTCGTTGGCGGAAGAAGATTCCGCGGTTGTTTTCCGTTTCCAAAATTACAAAGATAGATAAAAATCACAAAACGAATCGTTTCCGGAGCGAAAAGTTTGCCGGAGTCCGCTTTTTTCGTCGGATCGCTTCCGGAGAGAGGATTTTCGGATTTTCGGCTTCGCGAAGCCCCATCGCCTTTCGCCTTATTTTTCGTATTTTTGACTTTGTCGAAGATACTTCCGCTCGGCAATGCTCGAATCGATTTGGCATTGCACTCGCTTATTCGTACCTTTACACCCTGAAACACCGCTGCACGCCATGCGTCTGAAAAAACTATCGCTGCTCGATTTCAAGAACATCGCCCGTCAGGAACTCTCGTTCTGCGACGGGGCGAATTGTCTGGTGGGCGACAACGGCGCCGGAAAGACCAACGTGGTGGACGCGGTCCACTACCTTTCGATGTGCAAGTCCTCGCTGCCGATGACCGACACGCAGAGCATCCGGCACGGGGCGGAGGGTTTCCTGATCGAGGGACATTATCTCTCCGACGCAGAGAAAACCGAGCGGGTGATCTGCTCCTTCTCACGCAAGGGAGGCAAGGTCCTCAAGCGCAACGGCAAGGAGTACGAGCGGCTCTCCGACCACGTGGGGCTGGTGCCCGCGGTGATCGTCTCGCCCGCCGACGGCGCGCTGATCAGCGACGCGGCCGACGAGCGGCGCCGCTACTTGAACGCCTGCATCTCGCAGCTCGACCGCGGCTACCTGCACACCGTCATGCGCTACAACGCCGTGCTGGCCGAACGCAACCGCCTGCTCAAGATGCAGCCCGACGAAACGATGCTCTCGATCTACGACCGCCAGCTCACGGAGCACGGCACGAAAATCCATGCGGCGCGCGCGGCGTTCGTGGAGCGGCTGCAACCCGTGGTCGCCGAATATTACCGACGCCTCTCGGACGATCGCGAACAAGTGGAGCTGCACTACAAGTCGGAGCTCAACGAGCGGCCGTTCGAGGAGATCCTGCAGGCCGCCCGCCAGAAAGATCTGGTGAACGAATTCACCACCTCGGGCATCCACCGCGACGATCTGGTGCTCCGCATCGGCGGCTACCCCCTGCGCAAATACGGCTCGCAGGGACAGCAGAAGTCGTTCTTGATCGCCCTCAAGCTGGCGCAGTACGCCATCGTGGCCGAAGCGTGCGGCGAGCGTCCGATCCTGCTGCTGGACGACCTGTTCGACAAGCTGGACGCCGGACGCGTGGAACAGCTGATCCGGCTGGTCGCCGACGACGCTTTCGGCCAGATATTCATCACCGACTGCAACCCGACGCGGCTGAAAGCGATCCTCGACAAGGCCGGCGGCGAATACGCCCTCTTCCTGGTGGAGAACGGCGAGATCCGCACCTCCGACGACGCACACGAAGAATCCGCAACCCCCGACGCACCATGAGACGCACGAAAACCATGCTGATGGGCGACCTGTTGGAGGAGTTTTTTCGCCGCCCTTACGTCGCCGCCAAAGTCGCCGAGGGCAAGCTGCCCGAGACATGGCGCGCCATCGTCGGCGACCGGGCCGCCGACCTGACGACGGAACTGCGGCTCGAGAAACATATCCTGCATGTCCGCATCCGGTCGAGCGTCCTGCGGCACGAGCTTTTCTGCCAGCGCGACGCTCTGGGCGAGGAGATCAACCGCCGCTCGGGCGTGCGGATCGTCAACGCGGTAATCATCCGATAGATACTGAAAAAGCGAGGGAATCCGACGACGGATTCCCTCGCTTTTTCGGGTACCTTTCTTTCAGGATCCGGTTTTCTTCGCTTCCGGCCCCTCTCTCGGCTTTTTCGGGCTTCAGTCCCTCTCAGCCCCCTTTCGGGCCCCTCTCTTTTCGGACCCCTCTCACGCAGGGCCCCTCTCACGCAGGCCCCCTCTCACTCAGGCCCCCGCGGCGGTATCAGCCGCACTTGGAGTAGCCGCAGGACATGCAGGTCAGGCAGCCGTTCTGATAGGCCATGTTTTCCTGCCCGCACGAGGGGCATTTGCCTTTGGACTTGGTGCCGTCGGCGATATACTGCTTGAGGGCGCGGCAGACGCCGGTTTTCCACGTGTTGATCGACTCGCTGTCGAGGTGCAGCGACTCGATGAGCGAGACGGTTTTCTCGATGGGCATGCCGTGGCGCAACACGCCCGAAATGAGCTTGGCGTAGTTCCAGAACTCCTCGTCGAAGAGACGCGAGATGCCGCCGATGGTGTTGATGTAGCCGTAGCGGTCCTTGTACTGGAAGTCGTAGCGCTTGGTGCCGTCCTCCTCGCGGACCTTGATGATGAAGCCTTTGGTGATCTTGCGGGGGATGTACATGGCATCCTCCTCCACCTTGCCGGTGAAGACCTCGTAGGGACGTCCGTCCTGCAGGCCGACGAAGGCGATCCAGTCCTCCGAACCGTTCTTGAAACGCACGATGTCGGCCGGAATCGACTTCGGGCGCTTGGGCGCCTGTCCGGGGTGCTCCTCGCATTTGCGCTTCGACTTGGAACTCTTGTCGAGCAGCACGCCCTCGCGGCAGCCGTCGCGATAGACCGTAACGCCCTTGCAGCCGCACTCCCAAGCCGTACGATAGACGTCGGCGACGAGGGCTTCGGAGACGTTGTTGGGGAGGTTGACCGTTACCGAGATCGAGTGGTCGACCCACTTCTGGATCGCACCCTGCATCTTGACCTTCGCCACCCAGTCGATGTCGTTGGCCGTGGCCTTGTAGTAGGGCGACGCCTCGACCCACTTTTGGAGTTCGGCGTCGGAGATCGACGCGAGTTTCGAGGTATCGTAGCCGTTGGCTTCGAGCCACCGGACGAAGTTGTGGTGGTAGACGTTGTACTCCTGGAACTTTTCGCCCGTTTCGTCCTCGAAGTCGACATGCGTGTCGTGGTCCGAGGGGTTGATCTTGCGGCGCCGCTTGTAGACGGTGCGGAAGACGGGTTCGATGCCCGACGTGGTCTGCGACATGAGCGACGTGGTGCCCGTCGGGGCGATGGTCAGCATGGCGATGTTGCGCCGTCCCTTCTCGACCATCTCGGCGTAGAGCTCCGGATCGGCCTCGCGGATGCGGGCGATCATGGGGTTGTCCTTCTCTTTGGCGGCATCGTAGACCGAGAAAGCGCCGCGCTCGCCGGCCATCTTCACCGAGGCGCGGTAGGCCTCGACGGCCAGCGTCTTCTGCACTTCGACGGCGAAGGCGATCGCCTCCTCGGAACCGTAGCGCAGACCCAGCGCGGCGAGCATGTCGCCCTCGGCCGTGATGCCCAGACCGGTGCGGCGCCCCTTGAGGGCCATCGTGCGGATCTTCTTCCACAGATCGAGCTCCACGCGGCGCACATCCTCGTCCTCGGGGTCGGCAGCGATCTTCTCGATGATGAGCTCGACCTTCTCCAGCTCCAGATCGATGATGTCGTCCATCATGCGCATGGCTTTGGCGACATGCTCCTTGAATTTGGGGAAGTTGAACTCGGCCCGCTCGGTGAAAGGATCGTCGACATAGGAGAGCAGGTTGAGCGCCAAGAGACGGCACGAATCGTAGGGACACAGGGGAATCTCGCCGCAGGGGTTGGTCGAGACCGTAACGAAGCCCTCGTCGGCATAGCAGTCGGGGATGCTCTCGCGGATGATCGTATCCCAGAACAGCACGCCGGGTTCGGCGGATTTCCAAGCGTTGTGGATGATCTTCTCCCACAGCTTCCGGGCGTCGATCTGCTGCTCGTACTTCGGCGCATCGGAGACGATGGGGAACTGCTGGCGGTATTTCTTGCCGGCGATGGCGGCGCGCATGAACTCGTCGTCGATCTTGATCGAGACGTTGGCGCCCGTAACCTTGCCGGTGTCGACCTTCGCGTCGATGAAGCGCTCGGCATCGGGATGCTTGATCGAAAGCGAGAGCATCAGGGCTCCGCGGCGACCGTCCTGAGCCACCTCGCGCGTGGAGTTGGAGTAACGCTCCATGAAAGGCACGATGCCCGTGGAGGTGAGCGCCGAGTTGAGCACCGGGCTGCCCGTGGGGCGGATGTGCGAGAGATCGTGGCCCACGCCGCCGCGCCGCTTCATGAGCTGCACCTGCTCCTCGTCCATGCGGAAGATGCCGCCGTAGGAGTCGGCCGGATTCTTGTGGCCGATGACGAAACAGTTCGAGAGCGAGGCGACCTGGAAGTTGTTGCCGATGCCGGTCATCGGGCCGCCCTGCGGAATGACGTAACGGAAGTGGTCCAACAAGGCGAAGATCTCGTCGGCGGACATGGGATCGGGATACTTCTTCTCGATGCGCTCGATCTCGGAGGCGATGCGCTCGTGCATCTGCCGCGGCGACTTCTCGTAGATGTTGCCGAACGAATCCTTGAGGGCATACTTGCTGACCCACACCGTAGCGGCCAGATCGTCGCCGTCGAAGTAGACTTTCGATTCGGCGACCGCGTCGTTGTAGTCGACTTTCTGCGGTGCCGGAGGATTAGTAACTTTTGCCATATCGTACAGATACCTTTTTTGATTATTCCAGCCATCGCGCGCTCGAACGGAGTGCCGTAACGCGCGGTTCTGCAAAGATGGCGCATTCCGACCGGAAAACCCAACAAAGCTCGTCCGAATTATACACAAATTATCTACAAAACGCGGAGCGGCGCTCCAACCTGCTGAAACACACGCCCCGAATCCCGGACATCCGCGCAGCGTCCGCGATCCGGACCGTCGGCCGCCGAAGCCGGGAAGCGGAACCGGGAACCGCAAGGAAGAGCGGGTTGTGTTAATAAAATAACAAATAGTTGCGCAAACCGGAGAGTTTTTTGTATTTTTGGCTGCGCCGAAGATACTCCGCCTCGGCAAAAAAATCGAGTGAATTCGTTTTTTTGCTCTCTGCTTATTCGTATCTTTGCCGAACCGAATGCGCAAACACATAATAATAATAACATAATAATCATGGCCGATTTCATCTATCAGGAACCGTTCCCCGTCGGAGAAGACAAGACGCAGTACCGACTGCTGACAAAAGATCACGTTCAGGTCGTCGAGTGCGACGGACGCAAAATCCTCAAGGTCGACCCGGCCGGTCTGGAGCTGCTTTCCGAAGCCGCCTACGCCGACGTGTCGTTCTACCTGCGCGCCTCCCATCTGCAGAAGCTGCGCGATATCCTCGACGATGCCGAAGCGACGGACAACGACAAGTTCGTGGCCTACACCATGCTGCTCAACCAGTGCGTGGCGGCCGAAGGCGAGCTGCCCACCTGCCAGGACACCGGCACGGCGATCTGCATCGGCCACAAGGGCGAGGACGTATACACGGGTGCCGACGACGCCGAGCACATCTCGCGCGGCGTCTACGAAACCTACCGGAAACGCAACCTCCGCTATTCGCAGGTGGTGCCTTTCACGATGACCGACGAGAAGAACTCGGCGACCAACCTCCCGGCCCAGATCGACATCTACGGCGGCAAACCCGGCATGGAGTACGAATTCCTCTTCATCACCAAAGGCGGCGGCTCGGCCAACAAGACCTTCCTCTATCAGCAGACCAAAGCGCTGCTGAACGAAGAGTCGCTTACGAAATTCATCGCCCAGCACATCAAGGACCTCGGGACTTCGGCCTGCCCGCCCTACCATTTGGCCCTCTGCATCGGCGGCACCTCGGCCGAGATGTGTCTTTCGACCGTCAAGAAGGCGTCGGCGGGCTACCTCGACGAGCTGCCCACGTCGGGCAACGAGGGCGGCCGCTGCTTCCGCGACCTCGAATGGGAAGAAAAGGTGCTCAAGATCTGCCGCGAGTCGGGCATCGGCGCCCAGTTCGGCGGCAAATACTTCGTACACGACGTGCGCGTGATCCGCGCGCCGCGCCATGCGGCATCGTGCCCCGTAGCCATCGGCGTGAGCTGCTCGGCCGACCGCAACATCAAGGCCAAGATCACGCCCGAAGGCATCTTCCTCGAAGAACTGGAGAAGAATCCGGCACGATTCCTGCCCGCCGAGGCTCCGGCCATGTCGCCCGCCGTGGATATCGACCTCGACGAGGGAATGGACAAGGTGCGCGCCATTCTGACGAAATACCCGATCAAGACGCGCCTGAACCTCAAGGGCACGCTGATCGTCGCCCGCGACATCGCCCACGCCCGCATCAAGCGGATGCTCGACGAGGGCAAGCCCATGCCGGAGTACTTCAAGAAGCACCCGGTCTACTATGCCGGGCCGGCCAAGACACCCGAAGGCATGGCCTCGGGATCGTTCGGTCCCACGACGGCCGGGCGCATGGACCCCTACGTGGATCTGTTCCAGAAACACGGCGGCTCGATGGTCATGGTGGCCAAAGGCAACCGCTCGCAGGAGGTAACCGACGCCTGCAAGGCCAACGGCGGATTCTACCTGGGCTCGATCGGCGGTCCTGCGGCGATTCTGGCCCGCAACTCGATCAAGTCGGTCGAGGTGGTCGACTTCCCCGAACTGGGCATGGAGGCCGTGCGGAAGATCTACGTCGAGAACTTCCCCGCGTTCGTCATCGTCGACGACAAGGGCAACGACTTCTTCGCGGATTTCAAACACTGAGAAAAATCCGCGACAACGAATACTAACGGGCAAAAAACCACGTTGTTCGACCGATGAAAGGTTTTATTGCGAAAATCGTATTCGCGCTCCTCGCCGCAGCCGCATGGCTGCCGGCCGCCGCGGCCGAGAAGGTCTCGTTCGAGGTCTCCTCGCCGCTGATGGTGGCCGCCGGAGAAGCGTTCCGCGTGGAGTTCGCACTCAACGCCAGCCCCGACGACGACTCGTTCGTCGCCCCCTCGTTCGAAGGGTTCGACGTGCTGGCCGGGCCGGCCGTGTCGAAAGGATCGTCGATCCGCATCGTCAACGGCTCGATGACCCGGAGCGTCAACTACACCATCACCTACGTACTGCTGGCGCAGGAGGCCGGAAACGCCACCATCGGGCCGGCCGAGATCGCCGTGGACGGCACGCTCTACCGGACCAAGCCGCTGCCCGTCGAGATCGTCGGCGAAGAGGAGGGTCCTGCACCCTCGTCGGGCCGGCAGGACGGCAACGGACAACAGGCGAGCGCCGAGAAGGCCGCGCAGGGGCAGATCGCCAAAGACGACATTCTGCTGCGGGCCGTCGTGTCGCGCACGTCGGTCTTCAAGGGCGAGCCGCTGCGGGTAACGTTCAAGCTCTACGAACGGGTCAACGTGGCCGGGTATCAGGATGTGAAGTTCCCGTCGTTCAACGGCTTCTGGGCTCAGGAACTCAACGCCGACAACGTGCGGCGCCAGCGCGAAACCTACAACGGCAAAGTCTACGAAACGATGGTAGCCCGCGAATTCCTGCTCTATCCGCAGCAGGCCGGGACCCTCACGATCGATCCGGCCGAGCTGACCGCCGTGGCGCAGGTCGTCGTGCAGAGCCAGCACGACATCGATCCCTTCTTCGGCGGCGGGCACGAAGTCTACAACGTACCCCGCAAGGTGCAGAGCCAGCGCGTCGACATCACGGTCAAACCGCTGCCGGCGGGAGCTCCCGCCGGATTCAACGGCGCCGTGGGACGCTTCGACATGCAGACCACGCTGCCTCCCGAACAACTGGCCGCCAACTCGGCCGCGACCTACACGGTCCGCATCTCGGGCACGGGCAACCTGACGTTCGTGCAGGCGCCCAAACTGGCGCTGCCCGGATCGTTCGAACAGTACAACGTGAAGACCACCGAGTCGATCGACGCGTCGGCCTCCGGAATCTCCGGCTACCGGCAGTTCGAATACCCCTTCATCGCACGGGCCGAAGGCACCTACGACATCGAACCCGTCGAATTCTCCTACTTCGACCCCTCGCGCATGGAGTACCGGACCCTGCGCTCGAAGCCTCTGCAGCTCGAAATCGCACCCGACGCCAAAGCCGGCGGCGAGGCGGTGGTCATGCCGGGCCGCGGCATATCGAAAGAGGAGGTGCGGCTGCTGGGACAAGACATCCGCTTCATCAAACTGGGCAACGCGCAGTTGCGGCCCCACCGCCGGCCGTTGCTCTTCAGCGCCTTGTACTGGGCCCTGCTGAGCGGCATCCTGCTCCTTTTCGGCGCCCTCTATGTCGCCCTGCGCAAACGGATCCGCGAGTCGCAGAACATGGCGCTCGTCCGCGGCCGCCGCGCCAACAAGGTGGCCGTGCAACGCTTCCGCGCCGCGCGGAAATTCATGGAGCAGCAGGAGCGCCACGCCTTCTACGAAGAGATGCTGCGGGCGCTGTGGGGCTACGTGAGCGACAAGTTCAACATCCCCGTGGCCAATCTGACCAAAGAGAACGTCCGCGAGGAGCTGCACCGGCGCGGCGTTCCGGCCGAAGAGTCGCAACGCTTCACCTCGATCATCGCCCGGTGCGACGAAGCGCAGTACTCGCCCGCCGCCTCGACGCGCATGAACGACGTCTATGCGGCCGGAGTCGATCTGGTGTCGCGCATCGAATCGACGATCAAACGATAGGATGGCTATGAAACGATTCATCATGCTACTCTTCGCCCTGTGGTGCGGCGGCGCCCTGTCGGCGCAGGAAGAGGCCCCGGCGACGCAAACCGCCCCGGCTGAGACGGCCGCCGCGGCAGCCGAAACCTCGACGCCCGACGGGCTGTGGGATCAGGCCAACACGGCCTACATCAACGGCGACTACCGCGCGGCGGCCGACGCCTACCGACAACTGCTCGCACAAGGAACCGTCTCCGTGAAGCTCTACTACAACCTGGCCAACGCCTGCTTCAAGCAGGACCGCCTCGCGGAGGCGATCCTCTACTATCGGCGGGCCCTGCGGCTGGCCCCCGGCAACGACGACATCCGCTACAACCTGAGCGTCGCCGAAGCCCGCACGAAAGACAACATCGAACGGATCCCCGAATTTTTCTTGGCCGCATGGATGCGCGCCATCCGGCAGACGATGAGCTGCACGGCATGGACGGTGCTCTCGCTCCTCTTTCTAGTCTGCATGCTGGCGCTGGCACTGCTCTACCTGCTGGCCCGGCGCCTGTCGCTGCGCAAAACGGGATTCTACGGGACGCTTGCGGCGGCGCTGCTCTTCGCCTGCACCACGTGGTTCGCGGCCGCCGAACGCCGGGAGATGCTCGACCGGACGCGTGCCGTGGTGATGCCGGCATCGGCAGCCGTGAAGAGCTCGCCCGACAAGTCGGCCACCGACCTCTTCGTGCTGCACGAAGGGACGGTGGTGCGGATCGCCGACCGGATCGCCGAGTGGTGCGAAATCGTGCTGGACGACGGCAAGAAAGGCTGGCTGGAAAGCGCCAAAATCGAGACGATCTGATGTCGAAGCTCCTACAGGACGTAGTCGGCGAGTTGTCGAAGCTGCCCGGCGTAGGTCGCCGCACGGCCCTGCGGCTGGCCATGCACATCCTGCGCATGGAACCCGAATCGGTGGTCGAGATGACCCGCAGCATCGACCGATTCCGCAACGATATCAAACACTGCGCGCGCTGCAACAACCTCTCCGACGAAGAGATCTGCCCGATCTGCGCCGACCGCGAACGCGACCGCAAGACGGTTTGCGTCGTGGAGCAGGTGGCCGACGTGCTCTCGATCGAGAACACGCACCAATACAAGGGGCTGTATCATGTACTGGGCGGCGTGATCTCCCCGATGCAAGGCATCGCCCCCTCCGACCTGAAGATCGACCTGCTGTGCGACCGCATCGCCGAGGGGGGAATCGAGGAGGTGATTCTGGCCATCTCGACCTCGGTCGAAGGCGAGACGACGCTCTTCTACCTGATGAACCGCCTGCGCCGGTATCCGGGAGTGAAGATCACCTCCATCGCCCGCGGCATCGGCTTCGGCGACGAACTGGAGTATGTCGACGAACTGACCATCACCCATGCGCTGATGAACCGCCGGGAAGTGGAATAAATCGAGGAGAAAAGCAGATAGCCAAGCCCCCGCAGACAGCTCGGTCTGACGTGAAGCGTAGGCGGCCTTTGAAATCGAGAACGAAACATGACGGCCGGAAGACGAAAAGCCGGAACGCCGCAAAGAGAACCGCAGAAGAATCTATTCAATCACATACGTTATGGAATTTGTTACCAATGAAAAACTGACGATCGTCGGCGCGGCCGGCATGATCGGCTCCAACATGGCCCAGACGGCCATGATGATGCGTCTGACGCCCAACATCTGTCTCTACGATCCGTTCGCTCCGGCACTGGAGGGCGTGGTCGAGGAGCTGCGCCACTGCGCCTTCGAAGGGGTGAATCTGACGTGGACCTCCGACATCGGCGACGCCCTCACGGGCGCCTCCTACGTGGTCTCGTCGGGCGGTGCCGCCCGCAAGGCCGGCATGACGCGCGAAGATCTCCTGAAAGGCAACGCCGAGATCGCCGCCCAGCTGGGCAAGGACATCCGCACCTACTGCCCCGACGTGAAGCATGTGGTCATCATCTTCAACCCGGCCGACATCACGGGTCTCGTAACGCTGATCTACGGCGGACTGCATCCGTCGCAGGTCTCGACCCTTGCGGCGCTCGACTCGACGCGTCTGCGCTCCGAACTGGCCAAGTATTTCAAGATCTCGCCCGACGAGATCCGCAACTGCCGCACCTACGGCGGCCACGGCGAGCAGATGGCCGTCTTCGCCTCGACGACGCTCGTGGCGGGCCGCAAACTTTCGGAGCTGATCGGCAAGGAGATGCCCGAGGAGGACTGGCACGACCTGCAGCAGCGCGTGATTCAGGGCGGCAAGCACATCATCGACCTGCGGGGCCGCTCGTCGTTCCAGAGCCCGGCCTACCTTTCGATCTGCATGATCGCCGCAGCGATGGGCGGCAAGGCCTTCACCTACCCGGCCGGCGTCTACGTCCACAACGACGAGTTCCGCCACATCCTCATGGCGATGGAGACCTCGATCGGCCGCGACGGCGCGACCTACAAGAACGTGCAGGGCACGCCCGAGGAGCATGCCGCCCTCACCGAGAGCTACAAGCACCTCTGCAAGCTCCGCGACGAGGTGATCTCGATGGGCATTCTGCCGCCCGTCGAAGAGTGGCACAAGGTCAATCCGCACCTGAAATAAGCACCGCATACCGCACAGAAAAAGACCGCCTCTCAAGAGACGGTCTTTTCTGTCATGCTGCACGGATCACTCGTCCACGGCCTGCAGCACGGCCCGCAGCTCGCCCTCCGACAACAGCAGCAGCATCGGCCCGTCCATGTCGTAGTGGGTCGTCGCTTCGAGGGCCTCGACGAACTTCCCCTCCTGCGCGGGATCGGGGCACGCCCTACGCGTCGAGGCGACCGGCCCGAACTTCAGGGCCCGCGACGCATCGGTTTCGTAGCTGCCCATCAGGCGGTTGCAGGAACCGACGCCCGAAAACCGGCCGTCGTCGGCCGAGAGTACCAGCGAAAAACGCCCTTCCTGCGGCTGCACGCTCCGCCCGTCGAGCTGCACGAGCTGCCATGCGGTACCCGTCAGCGGGCGGCGGTATTTTTTCTGGTAGGCGCGGCAGTGGCAGTTGGCGGAGCCGCAGCCGACCGCGAGCAACACGATCACGGATAAAAAGAGAATGCGAATCGGATATTTCATTTTACCAACGGTTATCATGCCGCAAATATAGGGTAATTTTCGCTATCTTTGCTGCTGCCGAAGATACTTTGCATCCGTATGGCCCGAATCGGAAACGACCAAACCATCCATATCATGAAAAAAATCATCGCTTCGCCCCAAGCACCCAAAGCCGTGGGGCCCTACTCGCAGGCCGTGGAGGCCGGCGGCGCACTCTACGTATCGGGGCAGCTGCCCATCGACGGGGCCACGGGCCGAATGGCCGAAGGCATCGAAGCCCAGACCCGACAGTCGCTGACCAATCTGGGACATATCCTTTCGGAAGCCGGCTACGGATTCGAACATGTGGCCAAAACCACCGTGCTGCTGCAACGCATCTCCGATTTCGCGGCCATGAACGCCGTCTACGCCGAGTTCTTCACCTCCGAGATGCCGGCCCGCATCTGCTTCGAAGTGGCGGCCCTGCCGATGGGCGCACTGGTCGAGATCGACGCCGTAGCCGTCAAGTAAGGCGCGGGAGCGGCGTATGCGCGGCCGGTTTCAAGCCGGCGCAGACGCAGGGCGGCCCTCCGGGCGGAAAACATCCGGGACGCACGCGGAAGAGAGCGGGCGCAGCTTCTGTTAATAATTTCACAAAAGCCCCCGAAAAAAGACCGTTATTCAAATTATTTAATTAAATTTGTGCGGTTTTTGAGTGCGAACGATTCACTGCTAAAAAATAACGATTATGGTATCTTACAAGGAACTGGGTCTGGTGAACACCCGCGAGATGTTTGCCAAAGCCATCGAGGGCGGTTACGCCATTCCGGCCTTCAACTTCAACAACATGGAGCAGATGCAGGCCATCATTCAGGCCTGCGTCGAGACTTCGTCGCCCGTGATTCTGCAGGTGTCGGCCGGCGCCCGCAAATACGCCAACCAGACGCTGCTGCGCTACATGGCTCAGGGTGCCGTGGAGTATGCCAAAGAACTGGGCAAGAACATTCCCATCGTGCTGCATCTGGACCACGGCAACTCGTTCGAGCTGTGCAAGGATTGCATCGACATGGGTTTCTCGTCGGTGATGATCGACGGCTCGGCGCTTCCCTACGATGAGAACGTGGCCCTGACGAAGAAAGTCGTGGAATACGCTCACCAGCACGACGTAACGGTCGAGGGCGAGTTGGGCGTACTGGCCGGCGTCGAGGACGAGGTGGCTTCGGAGCACTCGCACTACACCGATCCCGCCGACGTGGAGGACTTCGTGAAGAAGACCGGCGTGGACTCGCTGGCCATCTCGATCGGCACCTCGCACGGCGCCAACAAGTTCAAGCCCGAGCAGTGCACCCGCAACGCCGACGGCATTCTGGTTCCGCCCCCCTTGCGTTTCGACATCCTCAAGGAGATCGAGAAGCGCATCCCCGGCTTCCCCATCGTGCTGCACGGCTCGTCGTCGGTACCGCAGGAGTACGTGAAGATCATCAACACCCACGGCGGTGCCCTGAAAGATGCCGTAGGCATTCCCGAAGAGCAGCTGCGCGAGGCCGCCAAGAGCGCCGTCTGCAAGATCAACATCGACTCGGACGGCCGTTTGGCCATGACCGCCGCCGTACGTACGGTCTTCGTCGAGCAGCCCGCCGAGTTCGACCCCCGCAAGTATCTGGGTCCGGCTCGCGACGAGCTGAAGAAGCTCTACAAGCACAAGTGCGAGAACGTCCTCGGCTCGGCCGGCAAGGCTTAGTCGGAGAGACATTGCATACGAAAAACGGCTGTCTGCGAAATGCGGACAGCCGTTTTTGCATGAGCATCGTACGATCGTCGGCCCCGAAGAGCTCTGCGGACCGTCCCCGGCAGAGGCCCGCAGGCGGCACCCGACGCCGCAACATGAATCACCTCTCCAACGTAACGCTCACGCGGTCGAGCTTGCCTCCCAAAGGCGGCGCGAGCTTCGAGACGGTGCATGCGAGGTGGCGGATCTGCGGAAAAGCCGCATAGAGGGCCTCGATGATATTCATGGCCACGCGCTCGATCGTATGCTGCGTTACGGCCATCTGCTCGCGGACCACTTCGTAGACGGTGAGGTAGTTGACCGCCTTGTCGACACGATCCTCCGCCGCCACGTCGCCCAACGGGACCGTGATCGCGAGGTCGACCGTGAAGCGGTTGCCCACCTTGCGCTCCAGCTCGTAACAACCGTGCAGCGCATGGAACTCCATGCGTTTCAGCTCGATGCGGTAATCCATCATTCGGCGATTACGAGGTAATAGTTCTTCTTGCCCCGCTGCACGAGCAGGTATTTGCCGGCGATCAGGTCGGCATCGGTAACAGGACGCATCGGATCGGCGACCTTCTCCTTGTTGAGCGACACGCCGCCGCCCTGCACCATCTTGCGGCACTCGCCTTTCGAGGGGAAGACCTGCGTCTTCTCGGCCGCGAGATCGACGAACGGAAGCCCCAGCTCGGCACGCGCGATGCGGAACTGCGGCACCCCCTCGAAGACCTGCAGCAAGGTCGCTTCGTCGAGCTTGTGCAGCGCCTCGGAGGTCGCGCCCCCGAAGAGGATGGCCGACGCCTCGACCGCCTTTTCGTACTCCTCGCGGGAGTGGATCATCGTGGTGATCTCCTGCGCCAGCCGCTTCTGCAGCACCCGCAGGTGAGGCGCGGCATCGTGCTCGGCGATGAGGGCGTCGACGGTCTCGCGATCGAGCAACGTGAAGATCTTGATGTAGCGCTTGGCGTCCTCGTCGCTGACGTTGAGCCAGAACTGGTAGAACTTGTAAGGCGAGGTATAGCGCGGATCGAGCCAGACGTTGCCGCTTTCGGTCTTGCCGAACTTCGTGCCGTCGGCTTTGGTGATGAGCGGGCAGGTGATGGCGAACGCCTCGGACTCGGGCCCCAACTTACGGCGGATCAGCTCGGTGCCGGTGGTGATGTTGCCCCACTGGTCGGCGCCCCCCAACTGGATCTTGCAGTTCATCGTCTGGTAGAGGTGCAGGAAGTCGTAGCCCTGCACGAGCTGGTAGGTGAACTCCGTGAAAGACATGCCGTCGCCCTCGCCGTTGAAACGCTTCTTGACCGAGTCTTTGGCCATCATGTAGTTGACGGTGATGCACTTGCCGATGTCGCGGATGAAGTCGAGGAAAGAGAAGTCCTTCATCCAGTCGTAGTTGTTGACCATCACGGCGGCGTTGGGCGCGTCGGACTCGAAGTCGAGCAGCTTGGAGAGCTGCCGCTTGATCGCCTCCTGATTGTGGCGCAGCGTCGCTTCGTCCAAGAGGTTGCGCTCCTGCGACTTGCCCGAAGGATCGCCGATCATGCCCGTGGCACCGCCGACGAGCGCCAACGGCCGGTGGCCGCACAGCTGGAAGTGCTTGAGGATCATCACGCCGACCAAGTGGCCGATATGCAGCGAGTCGGCCGTGGGGTCGATACCCAGATAGGCCGTCGTCATCTCCTTTTCCAACTGTTCTTCGGCGCCGGGCATGATCGTATGGATCATGCCGCGCCATTCGAGTTCTTCGATAAATTTTTTCTTCATATCTGTTTTCATTTTATCCGAAATCCATTTCCGAACATCCGTCATCCTGAACGAATCATTCCATCTCCAGATCCAGTGCCTTGCGCAGATCGGTCAGCACGGGATTCTTTTCGGTCAGATACTTCATCCTGTCCTCCGGCTTGATCGGCCGGGCGGCCCGGATATGCTCGTTGACCGTTACCTCCAGCCGCAAAGGACACATGACGCCGGCCAGCTCGGTGATGCGGATCAGCATGGCGGTCCGGGTGCGCATGATTTCGTCGTGCAGCTCCGTGGTCGGCACGCTCACCGAGATCACGTTGTTGCGGATCTTCATCCGCTCGAACGCCGGAACGAAACGCGGACGCCGCGACCGGATCAGCTCCAGAATTCGTTCGCGGGCACTCTCCAGCTTTTCGGCGCAGGCTACCAAGTCCATATCGGGAACCGGCGTCGCCGCAGCGGCCGGTTCGGCCTTCGGTTCTTCGGACTGTGCCGGCGAAGCCAGCAGATCGGCCAAAGAAGCGCCGGAAATCAAAGGCTTGCGCGACGACCGGGATGCGGCCGACTTCGGAGCTTCCGACGCCGGCTGCGGCGCTTTCCCGGTCTCGGCAACCGGGGCCGCAGGAGCCGGAGATTGCGGGGACTCCGCAGGCCGAAACGCTTCCGGTGCCGCGGATCGCGAAGCCGGAATTTCCGCTACCGGAGTTTTTTCCGCCGCCGCATCGGGAGCAGGGCCCGACGATGCGGGCTCGGCAGCCGGGGCCGGGATTCCGGAGGCTGCCGGAGCTTCGGCAACGACCGGAGCGGCAGGAGCCGCCCCCGGAACCGCGGATGCTGCGGGCACGGAGGCGGGTGCAACGGCGGGTTTCGCCGCTGTCCGCTCCGCAGCCGTCGGCAACTCGGGCAGCGGATAATCCTCGGAGGATGTCAGGGGTTCATTTTTTTTTTGACCGAGCCCGGAGATCTTCATCAGGCCCAGTTCGACGAGCAGTCGCTGATTCGACGACTGTCTTATTTTACCGTCGAGCTCCGTGAGGCAGGCGATGGCCCCGAACAGGAACTCGACTTCGCAGGCGCCCGCCTGCGTCCGGTATCGTTCGAGCAGCGTGCCCGTCATCTCGATGAGTTTCAGCGTATCGGCCCGCTTGGCCATGAGCAGATCGCGCATGTGGCGGTTCAAGCCGGCCATGAAAGTCTGGCCCGAGAAACCTTTGGAGAGCACGTCGTCGAAAGCCACGAGCGCCTGCACGTAATCGCCGGCCAGCAGCATCTCCGTAACCCCGAAATAGGTGTCGTAGTCCAGCACGTTGAGCGTGCGGGCGACGTTGCGGTAGTCGAGCGTCGTGCCGCAGAACGAGACCGCCTTGTCGAACATCGACAGGGCGTCGCGCATGCCGCCGTCGGCCTTCTGCGCGATGAGGTTCAGCGACTCCTCGTCGGCGGCGATCCCCTCCTGCGAGGCGATGTATTTGAGATATCCGACCGAATCCTCGACGCGGATGCGGTTGAAGTCGTAGATCTGGCAGCGCGAGAGGATCGTGGGGATGATCTTGTGTTTTTCGGTAGTCGCGAGGATGAAGACGGCATGGGCGGGCGGCTCCTCCAGCGTCTTCAGAAAAGCGTTGAAAGCCGCGGCCGAGAGCATGTGGACCTCGTCGATGATGAAGACCGAATAGCGCCCCACCTGCGGAATGATGCGCACCTGCTCGATCAGGGTGCGGATGTCCTCGACGGAGTTGTTCGACGCGGCGTCGAGCTCGTGGATGTTGAGCGAACGCCCCTCGTTGAACGAACGGCACGACTCGCACTCGTTGCAGGCTTCGGCGCCGGCCGGCGAGAGGCAGTTGATCGCTTTGGCGAAGATGCGGGCGCAGGTGGTCTTGCCTACGCCGCGGGGACCGCAGAAGAGGTAGGCATGGGCCAGCTGCCCGCGCTCGATGGCGTTCTTGAGGGTCGAGGTGATATGTTTCTGCCCGACGACCGAAGCAAAGGTCGCGGGGCGGTACTTGCGTGCGCTGACGATGAATTCGCTCATAGTAGGGCAAAGATACTAATTATGAATTAAAAATTAAGAATTGAGAATTAAAAATGTCATTGCTTCCGCCTGCCATTCCGTCGGCCGGATGTCATGAACCGGCAATCCGGTCTGCCGGAATGGCGGAAAATGGCGGACGATCCGTGTCAAGAACCGACACGATGGCCGAACGTCGCAGTGTGGCAGGCCATTTGCGGAAAAGCGAATCGAAACGAGCAAACGAAAAAAACCGCAGAAATATGAACATCAACACTTTGACCGTCAAGGCGCAGGAGGCGCTGCAAGCAGCGCTCTCGCTCGCTCGCGACGAAGGACAGCAATCCGTCGAACCGCTGCATCTGCTTTCGGCACTCGTCCGCGAGGACGACTCGCTCTCGGCCTTTCTTTTGGGACGCACGGGCGTGAACGTCCGCGCTCTGCGCGAGGAGACGCAGCGCAGCATCGCCGCCCTGCCCCGCGTGGAGGGCGGGGGCGACCAGTTCTTCGCGCAGGAGACCACGCGCACGATTCAGAAAGCCGTCGACTTCACCAAGACCTTCGGCGACAAATACGCCTCGGTCGAGCACCTGCTTCTGGGGCTCGTCGCCGAACGCAGCGCGGCCTCGGAGCTGCTCAAGCGCCACGGCGCAACGGAAAAGGAGCTCATCGAGGCGATCCGCACGTTCCGCAAGGGAGCCACGGTGGACTCCCCCACCTCCGAGCAGCAGTTCGACGCCTTAGGCAAGTATGCGATCAACCTCAACGAGCAGGCCCGGGCCGGAAAACTCGACCCCGTGATCGGCCGCGACGAAGAGATCCGCCGCGTGCTGCAGATCCTCTCGCGCCGCACGAAGAACAACCCGATCCTCGTGGGCGAAGCGGGCGTGGGCAAGACGGCGATCGCCGAAGGCATCGCCCGCCGCATCATCGACGGCGACGTGCCCGAAAACCTGAAAAACAAGGTCCTCTACTCGCTCGACATGGGAGCGCTGATCGCCGGGGCGAAGTATCAGGGCGAGTTCGAGGAGCGATTGAAGGCCGTGGTGCAGGAGGTCGTGCAGAGCGAAGGCGAAATCCTGCTCTTCATCGACGAAATACACACGCTGGTGGGCGCCGGCAAGTCGTCGGGCGCGATGGACGCGGCCAACATCCTCAAACCGGCGCTGGCGCGCGGCGAGCTGCGCACGGTCGGCGCCACGACGCTGGACGAATACCAGAAATACTTCGAACAGGACAAGGCCCTCGAACGCCGCTTCCAGAAAGTGATGGTCGACGAGCCGACGCGCGAAGACGCCATCTCGATCCTGCGCGGTCTGAAAGAGCGCTACGAGAACCACCACCGCGTGCGCATCAAGGACGAAGCGATCGTGGCGGCCGTGGAGCTCTCGACGCGCTACATCACCTCGCGCCACCTGCCCGACAAGGCGATCGATCTGGTGGACGAAGCGGCCTCGCGCCTGCGGCTGGAGATGAACTCCGTGCCCGAGGAGATCGACACCCTCGACCGGCGGATGCGCCAGCTGGAGATCGAACGCGAAGCGATCCGCCGCGAGAAGGACGAAAAACGCGTGGAGCAGCTGACCGAGGAGATCGAGGATCTGAAGTCGCGCGACGCGGCGATGCGGGCCAAGTGGCAGGGGCAGCGCGACCTGCTGCGCAAGATTCAGGACAACAAGGAGAAGATCGAACGGCTCGACGTCGAAGCCCGGCAGGCCGAACGCGAGGGCGACTACGGCCGGGTGGCCGAGATCCGCTACGGCAAGATTCAGGAGGCCGAAAAGGAGATCGCGGCCTTCGAGGAGGAGTACCGGCTGGCCTCGGCGAACGGCTCGATGATCAAGGAGGAAGTCGACGCCGAAGACGTAGCCGAGGTGGTTTCGCGCTGGACCGGAATTCCCGTAACGCGCATGCTGGCCTCGGAGCGCGAGAAACTCCTGCACATGGAAGCCGAACTGCACAAGCGCGTGGTGGGTCAGGAGCAGGCCATCGCGGCGATCTCCGACGCCGTACGCCGCTCGCGGGCCGGTCTGAACGACCCGCGCAAACCGATCGGCTCGTTCATCTTCCTCGGCACCACGGGCGTGGGAAAGACCGAGCTGGCGAAGGCGCTGGCCGAGTTCCTGTTCAACGACGACCAGATGCTCACGCGTATCGACATGAGCGAGTACCAGGAGCGCCACAGCGTCTCGCGGCTCGTCGGCGCGCCTCCGGGATACGTGGGTTACGACGAGGGCGGCCAGCTCACCGAAGCCGTGCGCCGCAAACCCTATTCGGTGGTGCTGCTGGACGAGATCGAAAAGGCCCATCCCGACGTCTTCAACATCCTGCTGCAACTCCTCGACGACGGACGCCTGACCGACAACAAGGGCCGCACGGTCGACTTCCGAAACACGATCGTCATCATGACCTCGAACATGGGGGCCCACGTGATTCAGGAGCGCTTCGCAGCGGCGGCCGAGGGCGGAAAGATCGACCCGGAAACAGTCGCGGAGACGCGCGACGAGGTGGTCGAGCTGCTGAAGCAGCACCTCAAGCCCGAGTTCCTGAACCGCATCGACGAGATCGTGATGTTCGAACCCCTGACGCGCAACGACATCGAGCGCATCGTCGACATCCAGCTGGGCGCCGTACGCAAGCTGCTCGCCGAAAACGGCATCGTACTGGAGTACACCGCAGCGGCGCGCGAATGGATCGCCACGGCGGGTTTCGACCCGCTCTACGGAGCACGTCCCGTCAAGCGGACGATCCAGCGCTACGTGGTCAACGACCTCTCGAAGCGCATCCTCGCAGGCGAGGTCGACCGCTCGAAACCGATCCGCATCGATGCTTCGGCCGAGGGGCTGACTTTCGAGAACTGATCGCCGCACGACGGCCGAAGCGAGCGTCGGGAAGATTCCCGGCGCTTTTTCGGCTTCAGGAACCGGATATTCGGAGATTTTTCGTACCTTGTCGCATCGCAGAAATCCCTCGAAAAATGCAAGTCCGAATCATCGACCCCATTGCCCGCGGCTCGTTCCACGAGGTGTTCAACGCCGCCCTGCTGGCCATGTGCACGGAGCTCTTCGATCGGGTAGCGTATCACTGCCACCCCTCGCAGCGTGCCTGCGTGGAGCGGATGCTCGAACATCATGGCTACACGGAAGGGTTACGACGCACGACCTTCCGCAACATGGGGGTCGCGGGATGCGAAGGCCCCGCGGGCTGGGTGTACCGCTACGCCGCGGCGGCCATCCGGAGCGCATGGCGTCTGGCCCGATCGAAACGCGACGAAGCGGTGATCTTCAACTACAACAACCCGTTCGCGCTCGGTCTGCTGAACCTGCTGAACAAGTTCCTGCACCGACGCGTAGTCATCGTCTGCCACGGCGAACTGGAGCTGCTGACGCAACGGCATCCGTGGTGGCGGGCGCAGGAGTGGTTCGGGCGGATACTCCGCCGGATGTTCGGACGGGCGCGGCTCGACCGCCGCATCCGTTTCTGCGTACTGGGCGAATCGATTCTGCGCAACCTGAGCCCCTATCTGTCGGAGGCCAACCGCCCGCTCTTCTTCGCCATCGACCACCCGGGATTTTTCGACGGAACGCCCGTGCCGCCTGTGCCGCACGACACCCTGCGCGTGGGGACGGTGGGACAATTGACCCCGGCCAAAGGTCTCGGCCGGCTGCTCGACCTGTCGCGGCGCATCTCCGTGCCGCTGACCGTCGTAGGACGCACCTACGGATTTCGCGACCATGCGCAGTGGCCCGACGTGCGGTTCGTGGCCGGAGCGGAAAACCGCTTCATCCCGCGCGAACGCTTCGAGGAGGAGGTCGCCAAGCTCGACTACCTCCTCTTCGCCTACGATCCCGCCGGCTATCGGCTGACGGCCAGCGGCGCGATTCTCGACGCACTGAACACAGGCCGCCCGGTCATCACGCTGCGCAACGACTATTTCGACGACGTTCTGCGGCTGCCCGTAGGCCATGTCGTCGCCGACATGCGGGAAATGGAGAGGCTGATCGACCGGCTGGCCGCCGAATATCCCGCCGGCATCGATCCGCGCTTCGCGGAAAACATCGTCCGCCTGCGCCGCGAATTTGCGGTGGAGACGGTCGCCGAACGCCTGCGGCAAGCCCTCGAAGAACTGTTGCCCGAACTGAAAAACCGACGCCGATGACCGCCTTCCAAAAAGCCGACCGCTTCCTGCGCGACCTCTACGAGACGATATACTATTTCTTGGTGATGGCCGTCAAGGAGAATTTCCGCAACTACATCCGCCGGGAGGGGGCTGTCGGAACGCCCGCCCCGACGATGGCCGTTCTGGGCAACGGCCCGGCGCTGGCCGACGAGCTGCCCGGCTTGCTGGCGCATGCGGGCGACGGGGAGCGCGACTTTCTGGCGGTCAACTTCTTCGCCGAGGACGAGCGCTTCTGCCGGCTGCGCCCGGCCTACTACGTACTCTCGGATCCGATGTTCTTCCGCCCGACGGACCGGCGCGAACGGGTCATGGCGTTCTACCGCACGCTGAACGAACGGGTCGCGTGGCCGATGAACCTCTACGTACAATATTATAATCCCGAGCGGTTCGACTACCGGGCCGTACTGCCCAACTCCCATATCCGCATCGTGAAGTTCCACACGCAAATGTACCGCGGATTCCGCTCGCTGGAATTCCGGCTCTACCGCCGCGGTCTGGGAAGTGCCAATTTCGGTACGGTGGTGCAGGTGGGCGAGTATGTCGCCCTGCTGTTGGGGTACAAGCGGATCGAACTCTACGGCGTGGACCACACGCTTTTGGAGGGGTTGTGCGTCGACGACGAAAACCGTCTCTGCCGCGCCGACCGCCACTATTACGACGGGGGGGGGCAGCCGCCGCAGCCTATCTACCAAAAAATCCCGCGCCGCCCCTACACGATGTCGGTCTACTTGGCCGAGGTGGCCGAGCTCTTCCGCGGGCACGAAGTGCTGCGCGACTACGCGGCGACATTGGGTGCGAAGATCGTCAACTGCACCCGCGGCTCGATGATCGACGCCTACGAAAAAGCGAGGGATGAGATTGTCAAGGCAAGCTATGCCGAGCGGGAATAAAGTCAAGCCTCCTTTGGAGGCTTAAAATGAAAGGTCGCCGCACGAAACCTTTCGCTTCTACCGAATATATCGGCCCACGAACTCCCCGACCCGGGCGGTGTACTCCTCGCGGTTGTCGCGGTAAGAGAGGGCGTGCGCCGCACCGGGCACGACCCACAGCTCCTTGTCGCCCTGCTGCTTGGCCTCGTAGAGCGGATAGACCATTTCGGTCGGCACGAAGTCGTCGGCATCGCCGTGGATGAACATCATGGGCAGCGTGCTCTTGCGGACCTGCTCCAGCGCCGAGGCTTCGCGGAAGTTCCAGCCGTAGCGCAGGTCGCACAGCCACCCGGCGACCGGAAGCAGCGGAAAGGCGGGCAGGCGGAAACGCTCTTCGAGCTCTTTGGCGAACTGGTCGCGGACGCTCGTATAGCCGCAATCCTCGACGAAGCACTTCACGTAGGGAGGCTGCTCCTCGCCCGAGACCATCATCGTCGTGGCGGCGCCCATCGAGATGCCGTGCACGACCATCTGCGTATCGCCGCCGAAGATGTCGTCGGCGATCTCCATCCATCGCAGCACGTCGAGGCGGTCCTTCCACCCCATGCGGATGGCGCGCCCTTCGCTCCGACCATGATAATGGAGGTCGGGCAGGAGGATGTTGTAGCCCAGATCGTGATTGTAGAGATAGCCGATCATCAGCATGCGCAGGGCATTGTCGGTATACCCGTGCACGATCACGGCCGTGCGGTCCGTCGGCCGGGGAGCGGCGGCATAGATGGCATGCAGGCGCTCGCCCTCGCTCCCGACGATCGTCGTATCGCGCAAGGCGCCCGTCGTTTCGAGGCTGTCGAGCCACGGTCCGAGGAAAGGATATTCGGCGATCATCTCCTCGCGGGCCGACGCATTCTTGGCCCGCATGACCTTTCCGGGCGTCAGCGAATAAGCGAGCAGATAGAGGCTGCCGCCGGCGACGACTCCGACGGTCGCCGCCACGACGACGACCGTCCAACGCAATGTTTTTCTCATATCTTCCGACATTCCGATCGACCCGATGCTCCCCTCCCCGACGGCAACAACCGCGCCGGAAGGAAAGCCCCGGGACGAAAAAATCGAACCCGATTATATACTTTGATGTACCGGTGTTTATTGCCCCTTATTTTCAAATCCGACCGTTGTAGTTCGCGGCCTTAGGCCGCGTATTCAGGTCTGACCCTCCCCTAAATCCCCTCCTCGGAGGGGACTTTGGTCGGAAAGCCGAAACTATTCACTTTCTTGACCGTTAGTACATCTAAATATATAATCGTCTAATCGAATTACCGCCCGACGCCGAATTTCTGCCGGATATGCTCCAGCATGTCGTCGGTCATGCGCGAGAGGTCCCATTCGGGTCGCCAGCCCCACTCCTCGCGGGCGCAGGTGTCGTCGAGCGAGTTGGGCCAGCTCTCGGCGATGTCGCGCTTGACGGGGTCGATGTCGTAGTCCATCGTGAACTCCGGCAGGCGCTTCCTGATCTCGGCGCAGATGATCTCGGGCGTGAAGCTCATCGACGCGAGGTTGAAGCTGTTGCGGTGGACGAGCTTCGCAGGGTCGGTCTCCATCAGCTCGACGCACGCACGCAACGCATCGGGCATGTAGATCATGTCCATATAGACGTCGGCCGGCACGGGGCAGGTGAAGCGTCCCGACTTCACGGCCTCGTAGTAGATCTCGACGGCGTAGTCGGTGGTGCCGCCGCCGGGAAGCGTAACGTTGGAGATGATGCCGGGGAAGCGCACCGAGCGGGTGTCGACGCCGTATTTATGGTGGTAGTAGTTGCCCAGCATCTCGCCCGTGTACTTGCAGATGCCGTAGATGGTCGTGGGCTGCATGATCGTGTCCTGCGGCGTGCCGTCTTTGGGCGACGAGGGACCGAAAGCGCCGATCGACGAGGGGGTGAAGAGGGCGCAGTGGTGCTGGCGCGCCACTTCGAGCGAGTTGTTCAGGGCCCCCATGTTGACGCTCCACGCCATCTGGGGATTGCGCTCGCCGACGGCCGACAGAAGCGCCACGAGGTTGAAGATCGTGTCGATGTGATAACGGGCGACGACCGAAGCCATCGCCGTGGCGTCGAGGGCGTTCAGCACCTCGAACGGCCCGGCTTCGCCCAGTTCGCGGCAGTCGCGCATGTCGGTGGCCACGACGTGCGAATCGCCGTAAATATTTCTCAGATAAGATGTCAGCTCGGAACCGATCTGTCCGCCGGCGCCTACAATCAGGATCTTTTTCATGGTTCAGGGTCGTTTATCGAAAGTAAAGGTAGAAAATTCTTGCGAAAAACGCATAATTTTTTTGTCTTTTCATTTTTCTTGTGTACTTTTGCATCGCTCTTGAGGGCGAAATGCTGTCTTAGCTCAGTGGTAGAGCACTTCCTTGGTAAGGAAGAGGTCGTGAGTTCAAGTCTCATAGACAGCTCGGAAGAGTCGCGCCACCCCGATCGGGGTGGCGCATTCCGTATCTCCCGCCACGAACCGAAGATCATGAACGAACTCCTCCCGCTTCTTCCGCCCGACGTCGAAGGCCGCCGCCCGCTCGTCATCGCAGGTCCGTGCAGCGCCGAAACCGAAGCGCAGACCCTCGAAAGCGCCCGCCGGCTCTCGGCTGCGGGGGTCCGCATCTTCCGCGCCGGGCTCTGGAAACCCCGCACCAAACCGGGAGGTTTCGAGGGCGTGGGAAGCGCGGGCATCGGCTGGCTGCAGCGGGCGAAGCGCGAGACGGGCATGTACGTCGCCACGGAGGTGGCGACGCCCCACCACGTGGAAGCGGCTCTCGCGGGCGGTCTCGACCTCCTGTGGATCGGCGCCCGCACCGCGGCGAATCCCTTCGCCGTGCAGGAGATCGCCGACGCGCTGCGCGGACACGACATTCCGGTGCTGGTGAAGAATCCCGTCAGTCCCGACCTCGAACTGTGGGCGGGCGCCGTCGAGCGCATCCGCAACGCCGGCATCCGGCGCCTCGGCGTCATCCACCGCGGCTTCGCCTCGATCGAGCGTAGTCCCTACCGCAACCGGCCCGTCTGGGCCATTCCCATCGAACTGCGGCACCGCTACCCGGCCCTGCCGCTCTTCTGCGACCCGAGCCACATGGGCGGCCGACGCGAATGGATCGGCCCGCTCTCGCAGCAGGCGATGGATCTGGGATTCGACGGTCTGTTCGTCGAAGCGCACTGCACGCCCGACGAGGCATGGAGCGACCGCGAGCAACAGATCGATCCGCCGACGCTGGGCCGAATCGTCGAAAGTCTGACGATCCGCGAGACGACCGTTTCCACCGAAAACCTCGACATCCTGCGCGAACGGATCGACGAACTCGACGACCGGCTGTTGGAGGTACTCTCCGAGCGCATGCGCGTCGCGTGCGAAATCGGCCGCTACAAAAAAGAGCACGGCATGCAGGTGCTGCAACCCCGGCGTTACGAAGAGCTGCTGACCCGGCGGACGGCGCAGGCCGTCGAGCAGGGCATGGACCCGGAGTTCATGCGGAGCATCCTGCGGCTCATCCACGAGGAGTCGGTCCGCCAGCAGATGCAGGCGATCGACGACAAGGAATAGCGGGGCGATCGCCCCGAAAAAACGGTCTTGCAGGTCTTGCAGACCGATCCCGTCCGAATCCGTTCGAAACTATCGCCTCCTCCGGGCGACCCGGCGATCTTCGAGAATCGCCTCCATGTGCTCCCCGGCCCAGACGATCAGCGCACGCACATGCGGCAGCAGCGACTGCGCACGGGGCGTAAGCCCGTATTCCACGCGCGGCGGAATCTCGGGATAGGCCGTGCGGGTAACCAGTCCGTCCTCCTCCAACATACGCAAGGTAACGGTCAGCATCTTCTGCGAAATGTCGGGCAGCGCCCGAAGCAGTTCGCCGAAACGCGCCGACGGCATCCCGTCGAGCGTAAAAATCACCAGCAGAGACCATTTGTCCCCGATTCGCGCCAGCACGTTGCGGATCGGACAGTCGGGATGCAGCGCACTGCAGAGGGTCGTTCGGTCCATATCTCCTTATCTTTTCGATTTACAAAAGTAAGTAAAATACTTTCAGAAAGAAATAAGAAAGACTTTTTTCGCTCCATCCCGATTTTTTCCCTCGCTGCAATCCGCTGACGGAGAGCAATCGTTACCAAGAAGTAACCATCTGAATAGCAAGTAACTACTTGAATATTCATTTCCGGCTCATTATATTTGCATCCGAAAAGTAATCAACAAACTTTTAGAAATTATCAAAATAAAATCATCATGAAAGAGATTCGAAAAATCGCGGCGGCGGCCAACTTCAGCGCGATCGACATGGGCAAACTCGGCGACTTGGGCGACTATCTTCTGGAGCTCGGGCCCGAAATCAAGATTCCGGGCAAGGTATTCGGCGGTGCGGCGGCAGGAACTACAGGAGCGGAGTTCTCGTTCCAGTCTTTCCGGCCGGGGAGCGAGACCGGATTCCTCCACACCCACACCGCGCACGAGGAGCTCTACTTCTTCCTCTCGGGCCGGGGAGAGTTTCAGGTCGACGGCAAGGTCTTCCCTGTCGGCGAGGGCAGCGTGGTGCGCGTGGCTCCGGCCGGCCGGCGCTCGGTGCGCAACAACGGGACCGAGCCGCTGACGATGCTCTGCGTGCAATATCGCAGCGGCACTTTCACGGCCGAGGATGCTGCCGACGGCAAGATTCTGAGCGAGCCCGTCGTGTGGTAGGGCCGGCCGAAAGCCGAAAATGCGGAGAATGGAAAAATCGTTTTTCATTCTCCGTTTTAATTTCTATCTTTGTCGCCGCAAAGGTATTCCACAACGGTCCGAGGCCGCGCGGAATGAAAAGGGAATGCAGTGAGAATCTGCGACAATACCCGTTGCTGTGAGTTCCGGCTCCCGTCGTAGGGAGCGATGAGGTTCTGCAATCCGCCACTGGCCCCGAGCCGGGAAGGCGCAGAAGAGGAACAAGTCAGAAGACCTGCCGATGCACCATAGGATTCATCCGCCTGCGGAGTACGGGCGAGAATCGGAACGACGACCTGCCGGCGTCCGACGACCGGAAAGCCGAACCGGCTCTCTGCAAGAGCTGCGGAAAAAGAGGAGGGGAAGTCGAAGTTCCGGATTTTCGTTGCACCGTGTTCCCGGGAGGACACGGTCGACTTTTTTTGTCTAACTTAAATAATTCGAACGCAATGAAAAAAATCTTCAGACTTCTGCCTTTCGCGCTGCTCGGATTCGCACTCGCAGCCTGCAACGACGATGACGACGCCAACTTGCCCGAGCGGCCCGAACTTCGGGTGCTGACTTTCGAGGACGAGGATTACAAGGGCACCGACAACGGCGGCCTGGGTTACAACGACTGGTCTTCGATGATCGACAAGGTACAGTACGGCGGCGAGCTGCTCTACCCGGCTACGACCGAATGGCTCTACAACTGGTACGACGAGGGCAACACGTTCCTCGCCTCGACGCTGACCGATAATTACGGAAACGGTTCTTACGCAGGCGGCGGCCACGCCGTATCGAACTACACGGATACCGACCTTTCGCACGGCGACTACCAGCATCAGCTGGCCGTCTACGGCAACGGCGGCCACAGCGGCAAGAACTTCTGCGTGCACGACGGCTGCAGCGACGCAGTGGAATCGCAGCCCTCGTTCTACTTCAAGGACAACGAAGAACGCATCGTGGACCACATGTGGGTAAACAATACGACCTACACACTCAACATCATGCAGCACGGCGATGCGTTCGGCAGCACGCCTTTCGGCGCGGACGACTACCTGAAGATCGTGGCCACGGGCATCTCGGCCGCCGGCACGACGACCGGCACCTGCGAGTTCTATCTGGCCAAAGGTACGGACTTCGTTACCGCATGGAGCGAATGGGACCTCTCGTCGCTGGGCAAGGTGGCCCGCATCGCCTTCAACGTGGAGGGTTCGCAAACGAGCGAATGGGGACTCAACACCCCGGCCTACTTCGCCTACGACGACGTCGCCGTGGAGTTCTGATCTCCGACGACCGGAACAGATCGATCGCGTCGCCCCACTTGCGGGCGACGCTTTTTTTCGTGCGGGCACATGGCCCGGCATTTGCAGAGTCGCGGAGCGTGCAAATACTTTCCGCCATGAAACGTTTATTCCTGCTGTTAGCTCTGCTGGCGGCGCTTCCCGGCTTCGCCCACTCGGGCAAGGCCCGCTTCCACATCGTCGTCGACACCGACGGCGCGGCCGACGATCTGCGCACGCTCTGCCTGCTGCTGGGCAACCGCGAGGCCGAAGTATTGGCCATCACCTCCTCCGAGGGGGCGCAGGATCCGCGACGTACGGCCGCCTGCGTGCAGGCTCTGCTGCGGTCGTTCCACCACGAAGGAATCCCGGTCGGTTGCGGCGAAGCGACCGGCGTCGCGGCGCCTCTCTGGCGGAAGCACTCGGAACAGATCGACTGGGGCGAAATCGAGGCTGCGCCGATCCCGGAGGCTCCGCAGCTGCTTTGCGAGACGATCGAGGGCGAGGAGGAGCCGATCGTAATCGTCGCAATGGGCGCGTTGACCAATTTCGACAAGCTGTTCGTCGCACGGCCCGCCCTCAAACAGCGCATCGCCCGCATCATCTGGTACAACGACTGTTCGCTCCCGCTCGAAAGCGCCAACTACCGCGCCGATCCCGAAGCGGCACGGCGGGTACTGGCAAGCGGCATTCCGACGGTCATGATTTCCGCCGCCGAGCAGCCGATCGACATCGAGCCGGCATGGATCGACTCGATCGCGACCGTGTCGACGCCCTATGCCCGGAAGATCGCCGCAACGCACCGCTCGCTTCCGCTCCGGCGTTTGATCGAGGCCAGACATCTCAAAGCGTGGGACGACCTGACGGCGCTCTATCTCTTCCGACCGGAATCGTTCGATACCCAACAGTTGACTCCGACGGTCTCGGCGTGCAGATTGCGCAATCCGGAGTCGTTTTGCAGCGCGATGCTCGAGTTGCTGCGAGGACGGCCCGATTCCGAAAGCCGCGTATTTTTCGGCTTCCCGACCGCCTGCTCCTGTTACGCCGAGGATGTCGAGCCGATCGTCGGGCAGGCGCTGGCCCTCTACGGGCCGAGCGAATGGCGCGCCGCCGTGCTGACCAACGAGTTGCACGGCCATCTGGGCATCTACGCCACCGTCGGGGTGAAGATGGGAATCCGGGCCCGCGAGTACTTCGACATCGGGGTCGACGACATCGAGGTAACGACCTGCGCCGGGCACAGGCCGCCCGTAAGTTGCATGAACGACGGGCTGCAGGTCGGCACGGGAGCTACCGTAGGACACGGATTGATCCGCGTGGCCGAATGCGCCGCGCCGCGGCCCGAAGCGATTTTCCGATTCAAAAACAAGGCGATCCGGCTGCGGCTGAAACCCGAATACGCCGAGCGCATCCGGCGCGACGTCCGGCACGGCGTCGAGCTCTACGGCGACTGCACGGAGCCTTACTGGCAGTATATCCGCGAGCTGGCGCTCCGTTACTGGCTCGAATTCGACCGCCACGAGATTTTCGATCTGGAGGTCGCGGAACCATGAATCCGACTTCTCCGGTCGTTCGCCGTCCGGAAGTTTCATTAAATTATAGGCGGGTCGATTTGCAGATTTCAGAAAGTTTGCCTACTTTTGGGGCACCCAATCGGAGAGGTGCAGGAGTGGTTGAACTGGCCCGCCTGGAAAGCGAGTAAACGTCAAAAGCGTTTCAGGGGTTCGAATCCCCTTCTCTCCGCCAAAGAAATCCGCCCGAGAATCAGGAAAACGACCGGACGATTCCGGTCGTTTTCGTTTCTTCGCATCCGCTCGCGGGACCCAAGAAAGCTCTTGTCGCTCGCAACCCCCGGAAATTCGTGAGAATCCCGCCATAGGAAGATTGGGACGAGCGAAAGAGGAATTGGCTTTACTCCGCAAAGCCGATCCCTGTGCTACCGCAGGCGGCCATTTCAAAAAGGGATTCGAAGTGCGAAGCACTCGCGGGGCACCGATGAAAATAAAAAACAATCGCCCCGCAACCCCCGGAAATTCGTGAGAATCCCGTCATAGGAAGATTGCGACGAGCCAAAGAGGAATTGGCTTTACTCCGCAAAGCCGATCCCTGTGCTGCCGCAGGCGTCTCGACAAACAGAACAAACGCGACAAGAAAAACTTTTGCAAAGTTTCAGAATCTTATGCGAAAAAACCGCCTGCCAAATAAATTCACAGGCGGTTCTTCCGCATAAAAAACTTCGGCTCGAAAGCCGAAGTTCCTTGTCTCGTTCGTCGCGTTTGCGGAAAGAGAGGGATTCGAACCCCCGGAACCTCGCAGTTCAACGGTTTTCAAGACCGCCGCAATCGACCACTCTGCCATCTTTCCGGAAGCAAAAGTAACACGGATTTTCCATTTCGCCAAATCTTCGCATCCCGATTTCCCGGGACTGCGGTCCGCAGGTCGATTCGGCCCGATAATTTTTTGTCTTTCCCGAAAAATCCCTAACTTTGTCAGCAGTTAGGTGCAGGTATATCTTCTTTACGACACGATCCTTATGAACAAAACGCAGTTCGTCGAAGCCATCGCTCTCGACGCGAACATGACCAAAGTCGAGGCCCGCAAGGCCGTCGACGCCATGATCCGGGCCGCGGTACAGACGCTCCGCGAAGGAGATCGGCTCACGCTCACGGGGTTAGGTACGTTCAGCGTCCAGCACAAGAACGAACGCGTAGGGCGCAATCCCCGCACGGGAGCCGCCGTCAAGATCCCGCCCCGCAAAGTCATCAAATTCCGCCCGACGGTCGACATCGAGTAGCCGCCGAAGCGGGAAAAACATCCGTCGCATGCCCGAAATCTCGCAACGCGCCGAGCTGATGCCGGCATCCCCGATACGCAAACTTGTTCCGCTGGCCGAAGCGGCCCGCGCCCGGGGAGTCAAAATCTATCACCTGAATATCGGACAGCCCGACCTGCCGACCCCGCAGGTGGGACTCGACGCCCTGAAGAAGATCGACCGCACGATCCTCGAATACAGCCCGAGCGACGGCTACCGGTCGTTGCGCGAAAAGTTGGCCGGATACTACGAGCAATACCAGATCAAACTCTCGCCCGACGACATCATCATCACCACGGGCGGTTCGGAGGCCGTGTTGTTCGCTTTCATGTCGTGCCTGAATCCCGGCGACGAGATCATCGTCCCCGAGCCCGCCTACGCCAATTACATGGCATTCGCCATCTCGGCCGGCGCCACGATCCGCCCCGTCGTCTCGTCGATCGAGCAGGGTTTCGCCCTGCCCGATGTCGCGGAGTTCGAGAAACTCATCAATCCCCGCACGCGGGGTATCCTGATCTGCAACCCCAACAACCCCACGGGCTACCTCTATTCGCGTCGCGAGATGAACCGCATCCGCGATCTGGTGAAAAAATACGATCTGTTCCTCTTCTCCGACGAAGTATACCGCGAGTTCATCTACACCGGGTCGCCCTATATCTCGGCCTGCCACCTCGAGGGCATCGAGCAGAACGTGGTGTTGATCGACTCCGTGTCGAAGCGTTACTCCGAATGCGGCATCCGCATCGGCGCTTTGATCACCAAGAACAAAACACTGCGCAACGCCGTGATGAAATTCTGTCAGGCGCGTCTCTCGCCGCCGCTGCTGGGGCAGTTGGTCGCCGAGGCGTCAATCGAGGCTCCCCGTTCCTACAGCACGGAGATCTACGAGGAGTATATCGAGCGGCGCAAATGCCTGATCGACGGTCTGAACCGCATTCCGGGGGTCTACTCTCCCATTCCGATGGGCGCGTTCTACACCGTGGCACGCCTGCCGGTCGACGACAGCGACAAGTTCTGCGCATGGTGCCTCTCGGAGTTCAGCTACGAGAACGAAACCGTCATGTTGGCTCCCGCATCGGGTTTCTACTCCGATCCTTCGTACGGCCGCAACGAGGTCCGCATCGCCTACGTCCTCAAAAAGGAAGACCTCGAGCGTGCGCTGCTGATTCTGCGCAAAGCGCTCGAGGCCTACAACAGCCGCAAAGGCTCTTCCGCTCGCTGATCCCCGCCCCTCAGAGGCAGGTTGCGGATTTCCCGCCACGGCCGCTACAGCGGCCACTTCAGCTCGTCGGGCGTCGTCGCTGCAGCGGCGTCGGCCGGTTTCTTGTAGGGAATGAACTTGCGGTAGTAGGGCGTGAAACGTCCTTTTTCCAGCAGCCACGGATTCCGCTCCACCAGCTTGCGGATGTAGTTCTGGCAGCAAAGGTGCCGCATGTAGCCAAGATAGGAGTTCACCGTGGCCACCATCAGTTCTTGCGGTCGATAGGCCGCACTGCTCAACTGACGGTTGATGCGGCGCTTGGTCTTGTTGACAAGATAGCGGCGGTAGGGCTTGATGTTGGCTCCCAGAAAGTTGACTCCTTTGGTTACTTCCTGAAGATAGATCTTGTCGGGGTGTAGTTGCAGACCCAGTTCTTCTTTCAGAAAATTCCGGATGACGGGCACCAGCTGCATCAGCCGCGCACGGTCCGTGCCGACAAGGTAGAAGTCGTCGACATAGCGGCCGTAATGTTTCACCCGCAGCGTCCGTTTGATGAAATCGTCCAGCTTCGACAGGTAGACATTGCTGAATAGTTGCGAGGTCAGATTGCCGATCGGCAGACCGCAGCCGTCCGGCGTATGGAACAGACTCTTGGAGGGCGGCAGGCCGATCCATTGTTTCTGGTTGCCGCGGACTTCGCAGTTTTCGGTCGGGTCGTTGAAGACGATCTCGCGGGCAAGGTAGCGGATCAGGTCGTAGTCCAGAACTTCGCTCCACGTCTTTCCGTCGTAGGCTTTGCGCGGGGCGAAGCGGTCCAGCTTCTCCATGATGATATTGAAAAGAAGTTCCCGGTTGATATTCATAAAGTAGCCTTGAATATCCAGTTTGAGCAGGTAGCACTTCCATTGGTAGTTGTTCGAGCACGAGCGGATGTGGTGTTCCAGCCGGCCGATTCCGAAATGGGTGCCCATGCCTTTGCGGCAGGAGTAGCTGTCGGTGATGAAGGTGCGTTCGAACAGGGGGCTCACATAGTTGCACAGCAGGTGATGCACCACGCGATCGCGGAAATCGGCCGCAAAGATCTCCCGCTTGACCGGGATGTTGGTCATGAAGCAGATGCTACGGCCCACATGGTAGCGGCGTTCGTCGATTTCATGGTAAAGTTCCATCAGGTTGTCTTCAAGATTCATCTCGAAGCGCAGTTGGCTGAGGGTGTTGCGTTTATTTTGCCGGGCATCATAATACGCATTGAAAAGGTCGGTCAGTAGTTTTTCATTCATAAATCGATCTTGTTTTTTATTTCGGGTGAATAGCGGCCGGACAGTGCGCGACTTCCGGCATGCAAAGAATAAAAAGCGGCTCCTGCAGATGCTGGACGCAGCGCACAGGGAAGCCGTAAGCACGGTTGTTATTGTTCAGCGGGTTCACGTTCGTCGGGTTGAAGTCAAGATAGCCGGCATTGGCACTGCCCGACGTAGGCGAAGAAGACCAGGCATAGCCGTTCGTGCCGACGCCCCACAGATCTCCCGTCGTGTTGTTGCGGAGGCCCGAAGCAACTGTAAAGCAATCGCTGGAATGGATGACGCAAAGAATGCGGAGAGTTGAACGAGGAGCGGTCGATAATGGATATTTTCCGCAAAGACAAAAATAAGGATCCACTATTCGTTCTTCCTCATTCATCGGACCGCAGGCTCCGCGGCAAACTGGGATGAATAACTGACGGTACGGCAGGGGATGAGTCTGCACGGTGCGTACCGCCAGCGGATCGCTGAATCTGCAAACCTCGCTGACGAAAGCCGTAGCCTCCGCCATTCCGGGTCGCGGAGCCGCTTTTTACGGATGTGCGGATTGCCAAAGCGAAAAATAAAACGACTTCGCGCAGATGCTGGACGCAGCGCACAGGGAAGGCGTTAGCCCGGGCGTTATTATTCTGCGGGTACACGTTGCCCGAGTTGAATTCAAGATAGCCGGCATTGGCACTGCCCGACGTGGGCGAAGAAGACCACGAATAGCCGTTCGTGCCGACAACATTCAGGGCTCCCGTCTCACGGTTGCGGTTGCCCGAAGCAACTGTAAAGCAATCGCTGGATTGAATGCCGCAGAGAAGCGTATGGCTCCGCAGCAGGCTGGGATGAATAGCTGGCGGGATGCCGCCAGCGGATTGCGGAATCTACGGACCGCGCTGACCGGAGCCATAGCCCCGGCCATTCCGGGTCGGAGAAGTCGTTTTTTTGGTAACCGAGCGGTCATTCAGGAATCCCGGAAAGGATAAAAGCAGCCTCGCAGATGCTGGACGCAGCGCACAGGGAAGGCGTTCGCGCGATTGTTGCTGTTCAACGGCGTCATCTCGCTGGCCAGAAAGCGCAGATTGCCCGCATTGGCGCTGCCTGCTGCGGCCGGCGAGGAGGACCAGGAGTAGCCATACGTGCCGACGACATTCAGGGCTCCCGTCGTGTTGTTGCGGTTGCCCGAAGCAACCTTATGGCAATCGCTGGATTGAATGCGGCGGCGAAGGGATCGACACCGTCGCAGGCTGGGATGAATAACTGCTTCTTTCGAATCGGGGCTCCGACCGTCGGAAGAGGGTCGGATCCACATTCTCGGAAACCCGTTTCTCAACGGGCCGGGGCAGTGGATTGCGGAATCCGCGGACCTCGCTGACCGGAACCGTAGCTTCGGTCATTCCGGGTCGCAAAGGTTGTTCTTATCCCGTTCCGGGGCTCCGGAGGAATAGTAAAACAGTCCCCATAGATGCTGGACGCAGCGCACAGAGAAGCCGTTGGCCCGATTGTTATTGTTCAGCGGGTTCACGTTCGTCGAATTGAAGTTCAGGTTGCCCGCATTGGCATTACCGGCTGCGTAGGGCGAAGAGGACCAGGCCCAACCGCCCGAGCCGACACTCGACAGGGCTCCCGACGTACGCTCGCGGTAGCCCGAGGCTGCGGTAAAAGACAATCGCTGGAATGGATGCCGGAAAGAAAACCTTTCTTAATGAACTTTACGAATGAGCGAGGGCAAAGACCGCTTGCGGACTCTGCCGAGCAGGAGTAAAGTCAAACCTCCGCAGGGGAGGTTTAATAGTTAATAGTGAATAATTATCAAAAGGAACAGAGACCAATAGTTTTTGCGGATTTGTGAACTCACAAAAAATTATTCACTATTCATTATTAACTATTAATTAAGGTTGCTTCCCGTCAGGCTGGGATATACACCCCGCTTGGCAGGGCAGGGACAGAGGAGACCGAACAGAAAGAACCGGCTCTATCTCCCCTTGAAACCCCGCTCTCAGCAGGGGGATTGCTGAATCTACGGACCGCACTGCCGAAAACCGTGATCTTCGGCATTCCGGGTCGGGGGACTGTTTTTTCCGGGTGGACCGAACGATAGAAATACAGCCCCACGCAGATGCTGGACGCAGCGCACGGTAAAGCCGTTAGCGCGGTAGTTGCTGTTCATCGGATAGGACTGACCCGAATTGAACTGAAGATAGCACGCATTGCCACTGCCGGCTGCTGCCGGCGAGGAGGACCAGCACTCGCCGTACGCGCCGACATTGTTCAGGGCTCCCGTCTCACGGTTGCGGTTGCCCGATGCGAAGCCATAGCAGGCAATCGCTGGATTGAATGCGGCGGCGAAAGGATCGACACCGTCGCAGGCTGGGATGAATAGCTGCGATCGCCGGGATATCGCCCGGAGGGGCAGCGGATTGCGGAATCTGCGGATCTCGCTGGCCGGAGCCGTAGCCCCGGTCATTCCGGATCGGGGCGGGGCCGTTTTCTATCGGAAAGTCGAAAAACAGCCCGCAGATGCTGGACGCAGCGCACGGTGAAGCCGTTCGCGCGATTGTTGGATTGCTCCGGTCGCACGTACGTGGAGTAGAACTCCATGTTGCTGGCGTTGGCACTACCCGCAACGGGCGACGAAGACCAGCAGCCGCCCCACGTGCCGACGTTATTCAGGGCTCCCGTCTCACGGTTGCGGTTGCCCGAAGCAGCTGTAACACGGCAATCGCTGGATTGAATACCGCAGAGAAGCGATGGCTCCGCGGCAGGCTGGGATGAATAGCTGCCATCGCCGGGGATATCGGCCGGGCAGCGGATTGCGGAATCTGCGGACCTCGCTAACGGGAACCGTGATCCCCGTTATTCCGGGTCGGAGGCTGTTTCTCTCCTATATCGTAAGGATCGAGTCGATAAAAAACAGCCCTCGCAGATGCTGGACGCAGCGCACAGGGAAGGCGTTGGCACGATTGTGGTCCGGCACGGGACCCACATACGTCGAGTTGAAATTCAGGCCACCGGCATTGCCGCTGCCCGATGCAGGCGAGGAAGACCAGCAGAGGCCCTGCGCGCCGACATTGTTCAGGGCTCCCGACGTGTTGCCGCGGTTGCCCGAAGTCAGACGTAAACCATGAGGAGCAATCGCTGGAATGGAAACCGAAAAGGAGACCTTGTCGAGTGAATAATGAATAGGAATAATTCCCAAGATGGCGAAAAACGATTGTTCACTATTCATTCTTACTTATATTCATTCGAAATCAGCTTCCCGGCAGACTGGGATGAAAAACTGACGGACAGAAAGACCGCCAGCGGATTGCTGAATCTACGGACCGCACTGGCAGGAGCCGTAGCCCCGGCCATTCCGGATCGGGAGGGCTGTTTTTTCGCTCGCGGACTGAGTGGAAACAGCCACGCGCAGATGCTGGACGCAGCGCACGGTAAGGCCGTTGCTGCGAGCGCCGCTGTTGAACGGGTTCACGTTCGTCGCGTTGAATCCCAAGTAGCCGACATCGGCACCGGAGGACTGCGGCGAAGAGGACCAGCAGTAACCATTCGCGCCGACATTCGTCAGGGCTCCCGTCGTACGGTCGCGGAAGCCCGATATACTGCCTTAGAAAGCAATCGCTGGATTGTGCTGACGCAAAGAATGCGGGGAAATATCGGGTCGCAGGCTCCGCGGCAGACTGGGATGAACAGCTGGCGGATCATGCCGCCCGCCAGTGCGGGGATCGTTTCGGGGTGCTCGCAGATGCCGAGTTCGTTCCGCCGCGGGGCGGGTCTTCCTCTCCGACCCGCAGATAAAAAGTGCAGATGCTGGACGCAGCGCACGGGGAGCGCGTATGCCCGCTCGCCATTGTTGAGCGGATTGACGCCGCTCGCACGAAACCAAAAGTCGCCTGCGTTGGCAATGCCGGCTGCAAGGGGCGACGAACTCCAGCATCCGCCCTCGGTGCCGACAACACCCAGAGCTCCCGTCTGTCGGTCGCGGTAGCCCGAGGCAGGCGCGAGTAGCAATCGCTGGGGGTGAATGTTCCGAAGAAATCTCCGCAGGTCGCAGGCGGAATCCAGCTCCGAAACAGACTGGAATAGGATAGCTGACGATTCGGGTTCGGAATGCGGCCGGAGCCGGGCTCCGGAGTTGCTGCACGTTCCGTCCCGAAATACCGCCTGCGAGCGGTTCTCGGCGTCAGCGGATTGCTGAATCTACAAATCGACCGCGCTGACCGGAGCCGTAGCCCCGCCATTCCGGGTCGGAAACATGCTTTTTATCTCAGGGTCGGGCAGAGGATAAAAACGGAAGTAGATGCTGGACGCAGCGCACGGGGAAGGCACTGGTACGGTCCGTATTGTTCAACGGGTTCACGTTGCCGGAGTTGAAGTTCAGATAGCCGGCATTGACATTGCCGGCAGCTGCCGGCGAGGAGGACCAACAGAGGCCGTTCGTGCCGACAGCGGTCAGAGCTCCCGTCGTGCAGCTGCGGAAACCCGAAGCAGTCGTAAGGAACAATCGCTGGATTGAATGTTCCGGAGATGTTTTCCGGAGCGTCGGGGTCGTTCCGGATCGGAAATGCTGTTTTTTATCAAGTCGTAAAAAATCAGGGTATCAGTTTTGTCAAAGAGCCTGAGAATAAAAACAACTTCAGGTAGATGCTGGACGCAGCGCACAGTAAAGCCGTAAGCACGGGCATTGCTGTTCTGCGGGTTCACGTTCGTCGAATTGAAATTCAAGTTGCTCGCATTGGCATTGCCTGCAGCGTAAGGCGAGGAAGACCAGTAGACGCCTGTTCCGCCGACACTCGTCAGGGCTCCCGTCGTGTAGGTGCGGTAGCCCGATGCAGGCCGTCGAAGCAATCGCTGGAATGAATGGCAGGAAAAGTTTTTCGAGGCAAGCCGATAACGAAGGATTCCGCGACACGGAAAATTCATTCTTACGGCTTATCGTCGTACGCTTCCTGTCAGACTGGGATGAAAAGCTGCGGGCACGGCAGGGGATGAGTCTGCATCGGAGAGTGCCGCAGCGGATTGCTGAATCTACGGACCTCGCTGGCCGGAGCCCGTAGCCCCGCCATTCCGGGTCTCGGAGAAGCCGTTTTTCTCTTATTCTCATTCCGTCTCTCCGGGCGCCGACGCGGGTTCCGGAGTTCGGGATTTCGTTTTTTCCTTAAGCAGGTATTTCTGCCATGCGCTCAGTTGATGCGATATGACATCGAGGTGTTCGCAGAGCATGGCGTATTGTTTGGTGGAAAGTTGCTGGGTGTCGTGCAGCAGGCGGATCAGCAGTTTGATCGGCACGAGCGCCTCGCGGGCCTGTTCGATCAGAGGACCTTTTTCGGCCGTGAGGTTGGCCCGGTAGATGCAGATGCACAGTCCGAGAATCTCTTTTTTGAGCGACTCGCCCAGCGTATAGCGGGCGTCGCGCCGAATGTTGACCGAGAGTTTCACCACCTGCAACAGCAAATCGTACGTAGCCTTGAAAACAGGCAAATTGTCATAGATAGCCATCGATCTCTTTTTTCAAATCTGCAACAAACAAAACACATTCCACGGGTGTCGAGGCTTCGAGGCGGAATTCGCGGATCAGCCGGGCCACCCGTTCTTCTCTGGTCTCGGAACGGCCGGCGGGCACTTTGCGGAGGGATTCGCGATCGCCCGGTCGCAAGCGGCACTCGGACGATTGCGGGCTTTGCGGTCCGGGAAGTTCCGCCGGCCCCGAAAGCCGGGGTTCCGCGGATAATCCCGCCCGGTCCGACCTATCGGCTGCCGCAGGTTGCGATCCGGCGGCTTCGATTTGGCCTATATCACTGATTCCCAATACTTTGCATGCCAGCTTCCGCAGCCACTCCGGACGGCGGCGCTCGCTCGCCTCGCTGCCCGCTTCCGAGGATCGCCGCAGCCTTTCTCCGGACCGAGCTCCGTCGCCCGTTCCGCAGGAGCCGTCCACAGCCCCCCTTCCCCCCGTCGTCAGCTCCGGTCGGTCGCTTCCGTTCCGTTGCTCGGGATCGCCCGTCCGCAGCTCTCGCAGCAGACGAGAGCGTTCTTCCGACAGAAGCTCCGGCACCCCGGCGTTCAGGGCCTCGGGTCCTGCCACAGCCCCCCTTCCCCCCGTCGTCAGCTCCGGTTGTTCGGCCCCCGTCGTGCCGGTCATGATAGCGACCGGAGCATCGGGCAGCAGGTCCGCAGGATGTACGAAGAGGTTGCCTGTGCGACTGCGTCCCAGCGTCGCGATGTAGGCTTTGCTGGTTCCGCGGGGCCGTCGTTCCCTCAGGGGGAGCGAGGACTTCCACGTCCGGCAGGCATCCGCATCGATGCGATCCTTGAGTACGATCACGACCCGGCCGTCGGGCAGGGGTCGCGGCGCCGTGGGGAAGTACTTCGCGAGTGCGGCAGCCGGGAAACCTATCGAAGCGACCTCGCGAGCGCAGTACTTGATGCGTTTCTTGGAGGGCTTGAAGGTCGGAATCCGGTTTACGCATGCGAATGCCGACCGGTCGTAAGCCTTGTAAAAGAGACCTTCCGGATAGAGGACTATTTCGTTCTCGTTCCGGCTCTCCCGGTTGGCGATTTCCTCGAAAAAGCGCATGTAGCTCTGGTTCCTGCTGGAAACCTCGGGCGGCGGATTTCGGATTTTTTTCGCAAGGCCGATCCGGCTATGTCGCGACCGAAAGCTCGATCGCACAGGATAAACGACAGGATAACTCGGGAGAAGACAAGATAAAATGTCGGGTTATCTTGTAATTGCAAGATAGCTGGGGATGACGCTTACGGAAAAGAACGGCCGAAAAACACACTACTCAGTGGTTTCCGATAGCAAATTTAGACGTTTTTTCGATAAATTCAAATATTCGGGCGCTTTTTTCGGCAAAAAAAATTTGCCGCCTGAACGGCGGCATTTAAAAACCGGAGCGCCCTGAAGCGCTCCGGTTGATAAAACATTTTTGATGCGTTCGTCTCGCTTACGCTCGCTCACTATTTATTCTGGACGCAGCGCACGGAGCGCCCGATCGCCCGGCTTCCCTCATTTAACGGATTG
>JAMPGH010000001.1:490688-511101 GCA_023664045.1 Alistipes senegalensis
CCGCGGCCGTGCCTGCGCGCTCGACGTCTGGGAGGGCGAACCCCGGATCGACCGCGCGCTGCTCCGCCATGCGTTGCTCGCCACGCCCCATATCGCCGGCTACTCCGAGCAGGGCAAGGCGACCGCCACGGCCCTCTCCGTGCAGGCCGTCGCCCGGATGTTCGGACTTCCGCTCGCCGGGTGGTACCCTCCGACGGCCGCGCCATCGGCTCCCCGGCCGATTTCGTGGCCGGAACTTTGCAGCACGATCGACCGCGCTTTCGACATCGAGGCGCAGAGCCGGCGGCTGAAAGCCGATCCTCAGGGGTTCGAGCGCATGCGCGACCGATACGCCTACCGGAGGGAGTACTTTTAGCGGCCCCGGCCGCGCCCCTCGCCTCTCCGGCAAAATCCGCCTCCGGACCGCCGCTTATTCGATTTTAATTCGTATTTTTGCCCCGCTATGTATCGCAAGATCTTCAGACCGCTTCTTTTCGCGCTCCGCATCGAGCGGGCGCACCGCACCGTCCTGTGGCTGCTGCGGCTGATCGGCTGGCTGCCGGGAGGCCGGTGGCTGCTCGGCAAATGTTATGCGGTCCGGCATCCGGCGCTCGAACGCGAGGTCTTCGGACTGCACTTCGCCAACCCCGTAGGGCTGGCGGCCGGAGTCGACCGCAACGGCGAGGCGATCCGCGAGCTGGGAGCCGCCGGCTTCGGATTCGTCGAGGTGGGAACCCTCACGCCGCGCCCCCAGTCGGGCAATCCCCGGCCGCGCATCTTCCGTCTGCCCAAAGACCTCGCGCTGATCCACCGCACGGGGCTCCCCAACCGGGGCCTCGATACGGCGATCCGCTATCTTCGCCGGCCCCGGAAAAACGTGATCGTCGGCTGCAACATCGGACGCAACTCCTCCACGCCGCCCGAAAACGCCCCGGCCGACTACCTCAAGCTCTTCCGCAACCTCTATCAGTACGCCGACTACTTCACGGTCGACATCGACTGCGACTGCATCGGCGACAGCGAGGCTACCTACACCCGCGAGCGGATTCTCGAGATCCTCGACCCGCTCTTCGACTTCCGCCGCGGCCAGAACCACTACCGGCCCGTCATGCTCAAGGTCTCGCCCGACCTCTCCGACCGGACGGTCGATCTGGTAACCGACATCCTCCTCGACACGCCGCTCGACGGCATCGTCGCCACCAACGGCACCCGCAGCCGCTCGGGATTGCAGACCAGCGGCGCCGGCATCGGCAAGGCGGGCAGCGGGCATCTGAGCGGCGCGCCTCTGACCCGGCGGGCCGCAGAGATCGTCCGCCGCATCCACACCCGCTCGGGCGGCACCTACCCGATCATCGGCGTAGGCGGGATCATGACGCCCGACGACGCCCGGGCCATGCTCGACGCCGGAGCCGATCTGATCCAGCTCTGCACCGGGCTCATTTACGAGGGTCCCCGCCTCGTCGGCGACATCTGCCGCGCGCTGATCGCCGACGCCGAGCGCGCCGCCGCAAGCCAGACTGCAGATACGGCCGCACCGAACGCTCCTGCCGAGCCGCCGACCGCCGAAACACCACTGCCGGCGGAACCTTCCGAATCCTGAAATTTCCCGTTCCATGCACGCTACGATCATCACCGTCGGCGATGAAATTCTCATCGGCCAGATCGTCGACACCAACTCGGTCTCCATCGCCCGCCACCTCAACGACGCCGGCATCGTCGTCCGGGAGAAGCTCTCGATCGGCGACGAGCCCGCGCAGATCGTCTCGACGCTCCGCCGGGCGCTCGACTCCTCGCAGGTCGTCATCCTCACCGGCGGCCTCGGCCCCACGAAAGACGACCTCACCAAGAAGACGCTCGCCGACATGTTCGGCAGCAAGCTCATCGAAGATCCGGCCGTCGCCGCGCATGTCGAACGCATGCTCTCCGAACGGGGCATCGCCTTCAACGAACTCAACCGCTCGCAGGCCCTCGTTCCGGATTGCTGCACGGTGCTTTTCAACGCCCACGGCACGGCTCCCGGCATGTGGTTCGAGCACGAGGGCCGCATCGTCGTCTCGCTGCCCGGCGTGCCTTTCGAAATGGAGCACCTGATGCAGGACGAGGTGATGCCGCGGCTCAAGGCCCGCTTCGCACTCAAGCAGATCGTCCATCGCACGCTCATCACCTCGGGACTTGCCGAGTCGATGCTCGCCGAACGCATCGAAGCGTGGGAAAACGCCCTGCCGCCCTACCTGAAACTCGCCTACCTGCCCAACCCCGGGGCCGTGCGGCTCCGGCTCTCGGCCTACGAAGTCGAGGGCGAGAGCGTCGCCCGGGAGATCGAGCGGCAGTTCGACACGCTGCGCACCCTCATCCCCGAATACGTGGTCGGCTACGAAACGGCCACCGTGCAGGAGCTGATCCACCATACCCTGATCCGGCGGGGCCTGACTTTGGCCACGGCCGAAAGCTGCACCGGCGGCACCATCGCTTCGCGCTTCACGGCCATGCCCGGCGCCTCGGCCTACTTCCGCTGCGGCGTGGTAAGCTACAGCAACGAAGCCAAAATCGATGTCTTGGGCGTCGACCCCGCCGTCTTGAGCCGGTTCGGCGCCGTCAGCGAGCAGGTCGCCCGGCAGATGGCCGAGGGTGCCCGCCGCATCGCCCGTGCCAACTTCGCCGTCGCCACCACCGGCATCGCCGGACCCTCCGGCGGCTCGGCGGAAAAACCCGTCGGCACGGTCTGGATCGCCGTCGCCTCGCCGACCCGCACCGTCGCTCTTCGGAAACAGTGCGGCACCGACCGCTCGCAGATCATCGACCGCGCCTCGTCGCAGGCCATCGCCCTGCTGCGGCAGGAGCTGCAAGCAATGAAAAATTAAACCCGATTACATACTTTGATGTACCGGTGTTCCTCGAACCTTATTTTCAAATCCGACCGTTGTAGTTCGCGGCCTTAGGCCGCGTATTCAGGTCTGACCCACCCCTAAATCCCCTCCTCGGAGGGGACTTCGGTCGGAAAGCCGAAACGATTCACTTTCTTGGCCGTTGGTGCATCAAGGTATATAATCGTCAAATTAAGAATCTTTCGAAAACGCAGTGAAGATCCGGAATCAGGCAGCACGGATAGCTGCAGGACTGCATTTCGGTTTTTAATTTTTCATTTTTCATTCTTAATTCCCCTCGGGGTTTTGTCTTTTTCCCGAAAAAGTCGTATATTTGCATCCCCTTTTATGCGAGGGGACAAACCAAAAATCAAACGATAATGAAAGTTTGCGAAATCACAGGCAAGGTAGCGATGGTGGGCAACAACGTCTCGCACTCGCACCACAAGACCAAGCGCAAATTCAGTCCCAATCTGAAAACCAAGCGTTTCTGGTCGGAGCAGGAAGGTCGCTGGATTACCCTCAAGGTAACGGCCGCCGGCATGAAAACCATCAACAAGAAAGGTCTTGAGGTCGCTCTGCGCGAGGCCGCCGCACCCAAAACCGTTTACTAACAAATTCTTCCGTCAATGGCAAAGAAAGGCAACAGAGTTCAGGTGATCCTCGAGTGCACCGAACAGAAAGAGAGCGGTGTAGCCGGCATGTCCCGCTATATCACCACCAAGAACAAGAAAAACACCCCCGACCGTTTGGAGCGCCGCAAGTACAATCCGTTCCTCAAGCGCGTTACCGTTCACCGTGAAATCAAATAGTTAGAGCAACATGGCAAAGAAAGTAGTCGCAACACTGAAAACTGGCACGGGTAAGAACTTCACCAAGTGCATCAAGATGGTCAAATCGGAGAAGACCGGTGCCTACATGTTCAAGGAGGGTATCGTCCCCAACGATCAGGTCAAGGATTTCTTCGCTGAAGAGAAGAAATAGTATTTTAAGAGCCGCCGAGCCGGCCTTAAATACAAAGGGCATCCCGCGGGATGCCCTTTGTGTGTTTATCGCCTCGTGCCGCCGGCCTCAGAACTTGTGCACCGCCCGCACCAGGAACTTGTTGTGCTTCGGAATCTCGACCAGATAGGGAGGTTCGATCTCCATGTGGCTGGCGAAAGCCTCCTTTCCGTCTTTCTCGGTCGACGAAAAATAGTACATCATGCGGTCCATGCGTTTTCCGCCGTGCGTGCGGAGCGCGTCGTTGAAGCGGTTGCGGGCCTTGCGGTCGTTGTGCGTCCGGGAGCCGCCGTGGTAGCCGTGGCCGATGGCCAGCATCTCGTCGATGGAGGGAAGATACCACCCCTCGCCCTGTTCGCGGCACCAGCCGAACGCCGGAAAATCGTTCCACGACAAGCCGTTCGCTTCGATATAGCGCGCCAGATTCTCCATGTTCCGCTGCCCGTCGCTCGGATGATCGGTCCCCGCCGCCCGCAGATCGGGCTTGCGGAAGGCGCTCCACGCCAGCGACGCTTCGTCCAGCGAAAGAATCAGCCCGTGCCGGCCGCTCGCATCGACATAGCATACGATCCCGCGCACGCCGTCGCGATCATAATAGTCGCCCACCGCATATCGACGGTAGTAACCGTCATCCGCCGAAGCTGCCGGCACCGGCCGGGATCGGCCCTCCTCCGGCCGCCCGTCGACCGAAGCCGAAGCCGGAATCGGCGCTGCGGCCTCGGGCGCTGCGAACAGCTCCTCCTCGCCGTTGGCGTAGCGGATCGAAAGGATGTCGCCGACGGGCACGACATAGGTCGGACCGTCGGGATTCGAATAGCGTTTGTAGCGCACCTCGGTCGGCGAAATCTCGGTTACCCGGGCTTCCAGCCGCGACGAGTCGCGTTTCAGAATCAAGTCCTGCGCCGCCGCCGGCAGGGTACAGCCGAGGGCGATCGATAAGAATAAGAAAAGGAGGCTTTTTTTCATTTCCCGAACGAACATACATACTTTACAAAGGTAACGTTTTTTTTCGGACTTTCTTATTATCTTCCTATTCTTCGGCTTTGCCGAAGATACTGCGCCTCGGCACCCCGTTAAGAACGGGGTTTTATGAATTGGCCTTTCGAGTTTCACTTTTCACTCTATTCTTCGTATCTTTGTCCGAACAACCATCGGTACGATCATATGGCATTCTTCGATATCTTCAGAAAGGGTTCCGACACCCCGGCGCAGACCGCGGCCGAACCGCAGGAGCAGGAGGCGCTGAACGCGGGCCTCGAAAAGACCAAAACGGGCCTCTTCTCCAAACTGGCGCGCGCCGTGGCCGGCCGTTCGACCGTCGACGCCGACCTGCTCGACGAACTGGAAGAGGTGCTCATCACCTCCGACGTCGGGGTCGAGACCACCGTCAAGATCATCCGCCGCATCGAGGAGCGCGCGGCCCGCGACAAGTACATGAACGCTGCGGAGCTGCAGTCGATCCTGCGCGAGGAGATCGCCCTGCTGCTGGAGCAGGCGCAGGGCTCGGCCGAGAACTTCGGTCTCGACGCACGCCCCGGCGAACCCTGCGTCGTGATGGTCGTGGGGGTCAACGGCGCCGGCAAGACCACGACGATCGGCAAGCTCGCCGCCCAACTCGTCAAGGCCGGGCGCAAGGTCTGGATCGGCGCCGCCGACACGTTCCGCGCCGCCGCCATCGACCAGCTCAAGGTGTGGGCCGACCGGGCGGGCGCCACGATGATCCGGCAGGAGATGGGCTCCGACCCCGCGTCGGTGGCCTACGACACCCTCGCCTCGGCCAAAGCCAACGGCGCCGACGTCGTGCTCATCGACACGGCGGGACGTCTGCACAACAAGGTGGGACTGATGAACGAGCTCACGAAGATCCGCAACGTCATGTCCAAAGTCATCCCCGGCGCCCCGCACGAGGTGATGCTCGTGCTCGACGGCTCGACCGGCCAGAACGCCTTCGAGCAAGCCAAGCAATTCACGCAGGCCACGCAGGTTACCTCGCTGGCCATCACCAAGCTCGACGGCACGGCCAAAGGAGGCGTGGTGATCGGCATCAGCGACCGCTTCCGCATTCCGGTCCGCTACATCGGCATCGGCGAGGGCATCGACCAGCTGCGCATCTTCGACCGCCGCGCATTCGTAAACGCACTCTTCGGCGATGAAAAAAATTAACGTCATCACGCTCGGCTGCTCCAAGAACACGGTCGACAGCGAGCACCTGATGGCCCGTCTGGCAGCCGCCGGCTACCGGGTCGTCGCCGACAGCGACCGCACCGACGCCCGCACCGTCGTCATCAACACCTGCGGATTCATCGGCGACGCCAAGCAGGAGTCCGTCGAGATGATCCTCCGCGCCGCCGAGGCAAAAAAGGCGGGACGGATCGACCGGCTCTTCGTCATCGGCTGTCTCTCGGAACGCTATGCCGACGAACTCCGCGCCGAGATTCCCGAGGTCGACGACTACTTCGGCGCCCGCACGTGGGACGGCATCGTCCGCGCACTGGGCGGTGCCGAGCATGCCGAGCTCGCCACCGAACGCCGCCTCACCACGCCCGGCCACTACGCCTACCTCAAGATCTCGGAGGGCTGCAACTGGAAATGCGGCTACTGCGCCATCCCCCTCATCCGGGGTCCGCACGTCTCCGTGCCGATGGAAGAACTGGAGGAGGAGGCCCGCAAGCTGGCGGCGCAGGGCGTCCGCGAGCTGATCGTCATCGCGCAGGACACCACCTACTACGGTCTCGACCTCTACGGCCGCCGCATGCTCCCCGAGCTGCTGCGCCGCCTCTGCCGCATCGGAGGCATCGAGTGGATCCGCCTCCACTACGCCTACCCGGCCGGCTTCCCCGACGAGGTGATCGAGACGATGGCCTCCGAACCCAAGATCTGCAAATACCTCGACATCCCCTTCCAACATATCTCCGACGCCCAGCTCGCGGCCATGCTGCGCCGCCATACCAAAGCCGAGGCGATGGCGCTGATCGGGCGGCTGCGGCAGGCGATTCCCGATCTGGCGCTGCGCACGACGCTTCTGGTGGGCTACCCCGGCGAGAGCGACGCCGACTTCGCCGAGCTGGAAGAGTTCGTACGCGAAGTACGCTTCGAGCGGCTGGGGGTCTTCGCCTACTCCGAGGAGGAGGGGACGCACTCGGCCCTGCGGCTGCGCGACGAGGTGCCGGACGAAGTGAAGCGGCAGCGGGTCGAACGGATCATGGCCCTGCAGCGCGAAATTTCGCTGGAGAACAACCGCCGGCGCGTAGGCACGACCGAGCGGGTCATCATCGACTCGCGGCAGGGCGAATACTATGTCGGCCGCACGCAATACGACTCGCCCGAGGTGGATCAGGAGATTCTGATTCCGGCATCGGGGCGGCGTCTGCTGCGGGGTCGCTTCTACGATGTTACGCTCACCGCGGCGACTGACTACGACCTCTACGGCGAAGTGTCGGCGAAATAAAATTTGCGTATTCCCGTTCTTTTACGTACCTTTGAAGAGGAAACACGGAATTCTCACCGCAAGGTCCACTGCATGGCCGACAAAAGCGTCATAGGGAGTATCGAGGCCCGCGTCCGGCAGCTGATCGGGGAACATCGCCGGCTCAAGGAGCGTTGTGCCGAGCTGGCGGCCCAGCGAGACGCCCTGCGCAATGAAAACCGGGCCCTCGAAACCCGGGTGCGCGAACTCGATGCCGAGGTAGCGCGCATGCAGCTGGCCGAAGGACTTGCCGGAGAGAGCCGGAACCGCGACAAGGCGCGGGCACGTGTCAACCGTCTTATGCGGGAGGTCGACAAGTGCATCATGCTGCTCGAACGGCCCGAACGATAGTCCGGCCACACGAGAAACGAGAAAACGGCGCGGAGCGCATCCGGCCGAAAAACGGAGAGAAGAGAAAGAGATGGCCAAACAGGCGGTTACGCTCAAAATAGCAGGCAAAAGCTATCAGTTCAACATCGAGAGCGACAAGGAAGAGACGTATCGTCTGGCCGAACGGGAAGTGAACAACTACCTGTCGCTGATCCGCGGACAAAACATCCGCAACTGGACCGAGGCGGATTATCTTTCGATGACCGCGCTGAAGTTCGCGATCGCCAATGTCGGGATGCGGCAGGGCCGCGAACTCGACGGCGACGACCTGAGTCGTCTGGGGCGGCTCGACGAAGAACTGGACGCCTGTCTGAACTCCCTCGGGGAGTAACGAAGGGGCCCGAAGCGAGGGGGGGGGTAAGAGAGGCAAGTGCTCTGCCCTCGGCTTAACGAAAACGTTCTTTGTCATGCACCTTTTCTCGCCTCGGCATAGCCCGAACAAGTTCGGCTCTGCTCTCGGCTTAACGAAAACGTTCTTTAACATACGACGAATCTACCCGCATAGATTCCTTACAGCTTTGCGAAACTGAACACTTCTTACATTGGAGCAACTCGCGACGCTTCAAAACCAGGCCTCGACCCCGCGAGGGGTGCCCGCTTCGGCGTGCCGGTGGAAGGTTGCGATTGTCGGAGCCTCCACACATGACTGATCTTGCAGATTCGTCAAACAAGACTAAGGAATCCTATGCGGTTTTTGATTATATACTTACTCCGATGTTCCGGCGGTCGGATTCGAAAATCCGGGTCGCGACACACGGGAACGGAAAGTATATGATCGGATTTCGTTTTCCTGCGCCGGAAGAACAACCCGTCCCGGCAGAAAAACGGACCCGAAAATTGTGAAACTTTAAACACCAAAGCATACCGAATTCAATGAATACCACCATTTTAATCGCCTGCTGCATCTCTGCGGCGGTAGCTGTCGCGATCTACGCTGCGGTTACGAATCTCGTAGCCCGCACGTCGATCCGCAAGCGGCGCGAAACAGCCCTCAAGGAGGCCGAAGCCGAGGGCGAAATGATCAAGAAGGAGAGGATCCTGCAGGCCAAAGAGAAGTTCATGCAGCTCAAAAGCGAGCATGACCGCCAGTGCAACGAGCGCAACCAGAAGATCGCCCAGAGCGAGCAGCGCGCCCGGCAGATCGAGCAGAACCTGCAGAACCAGCAGCGCGACCTCGACAACAAGCTGCGCGACAACGAACGCCTCAAAGAGCAGATGCGCAACCAGATGCAGCTGCTCGAACACAAGAAGGAGGAGGTCGACCAGATGATGCGCGAGCAGAACGCGCGGCTCGAGCAGATCTCGGGCATGAGCTCGGAGGACGCCCGCAACATCCTGATCGAAAACATGAAAGCCGAGGCCAAGACCGAAGCCGCCGCCTACATCAACGAGACGATCGAGGAGGCCAAGATGACCGCCTCGAAAGAAGCCAAGCGCATCATCGTCGCCTCGATCCAGCGCGTCGCCACCGAGACGGCCATCGAAAACGCCGTTACGGTCTTCAACATCGAGAGCGACGAAGTCAAGGGCCGCATCATCGGCCGCGAAGGCCGCAACATCCGGGCGCTGGAAGCCGCGACGGGCATCGAGATCATCGTCGACGACACCCCCGAGGCCATCATCCTCAGCGGCTTCGATCCCGTGCGCCGCGAAATCGCGCGTCTGTCGCTCCACCAGCTGGTTACCGACGGCCGCATCCACCCGGCCCGCATCGAAGAGGTCGTCTCAAAAGTCCAGAAGCAGATCGAGGAGGAGATCGTCGAGGTCGGCAAACGCACGACCATCGATCTGGGCATCCACGGACTGCACCCCGAGCTGATCCGCATGATCGGCAAGATGAAATACCGCTCCTCCTACGGTCAGAACCTCCTGCAGCATGCCCGCGAAACGGCCAACTTGGCCGGCATCATGGCCTCCGAACTGGGTCTCAACCCCAAGATCGCGCGCCGCGCCGGTCTGCTGCACGACATCGGCAAGGTGCCCGACGACGAACCCGAACTGCCGCACGCAATCATCGGCATGAAGCTGGCCGAGAAGTTCAAGGAGAAACCCGAGGTCTGCAACGCCATCGGCGCCCACCACGACGAAGTGGAGATGACTTCACTCATCGCCCCGATCATTCAGGTCTGCGATGCCATTTCGGGAGCCCGTCCCGGCGCCCGCCGCGAGGTCGTCGAGAGCTACATCAAGCGTCTCAAGGAGATGGAGGACATCGCCCTGTCGTACCCCGGCGTCGTGAAGACCTACGCCATTCAGGCGGGCCGCGAGCTGCGCGTGATCGTCGGTGCCGACAAGCTCACCGATCAGGAGTCCGAGAGCCTCTCGCACGACATCGCCAAGAAGATTCAGGACGAAATGACCTATCCCGGTCAGGTGAAGATCACCGTCATCCGCGAAACCCGCGCCGTCTCCTACGCCAAGTAACCGGCCCCGAGAGAGGGGGGGGCGACGTAGCGGCAGGGGCCCTGAGACATCGGGACACCGGAGAGCCGCGAAGGGATGGAATCGAGGAACGGCTGAGCCTTATCGAAGAATCCCGCCTCCTGAACCGCGAAAAATCCGCCTTTTCCGAAAGGCGGATTTTTCATACCTCCGGCTCCGATCGGCAGACCAACCCGGCCTATCGTCTCCTTTACGAAGCCCGGCCCGATGATCCCCGCTGTCAGCGGCGTCCGGCCGCCCGGTCGCTGCCCGCCCGGTTTCCGTCGAAAGCACTTAATACCTTATTTTCCTATGAACCCGGAACTGCGAGAATATATCGAACGCGAAATCCTGCCCCGCTACGAATCGTTCGACGCGGCGCACCGCACGGACCATGCCCGCACGGTAATCGACCAAAGTCTGGCGCTGGCCGCCCGCTACGATGTCGATCCCGACATGGTCTACGTCGTCGCAGCCTACCATGACCTCGGACTGAGCGACGGCCGCGAGCGCCACCACCTCCGCTCCGGCGAACTGCTGGCCGCCGACCCCGTGCTCCGCCGCTGGTTCTCCGAGCGGCAGATCGCCCTCATGCGCGAAGCGGTCGAAGATCACCGCGCCTCCTCCGAGCAGAAACCCCGCACGATCTACGGCCGGATCGTCGCCGAAGCCGACCGCTGCATCGACCCCGAAACCGTCCTCCGCCGCACGGTGCAGTACGGGCTGGAGCACTGCCCCGGCCTCGACCGCGAGGGACAATACGCCCGCTGCTGCGAACATCTTCAACGCAAATACGCCGACGGGGGTTACCTGCGGCTCTGGATTCCTTTCTCGGAGAATGCCCGGAGGCTCAAAGAACTGCGCGCCCTGATCCGCGACCGCGAAGAGCTGCGCCGCCGATTCGAGGCGATCTACGACCGGGAAACCGCCCGATAGCGCTACTCCGCGCCGGACGGGAAATACTTCATATACTGCACCCGCTGGAAAATAGCGTTGCCGATCTCGCCATAATTCAGCTTGCCGTAGCACGCTTCGAGATCCGCAAAACCGTGGCGCGTCGCCCATTCGTCAACGAAAGCGCCGATCCGCCCGATCGCCTGGTAGCCCGACCGGCGGATCGCCGTACAGACCTGCACCGCCCGGGCGCCGCACAGCAGCGCCTTGACCGCCGCTTCGCCGTCGTGTACGCCGGTCGAAACGGCCAGATCCAGTTCCGGCACGGCCGACGTGCAGAGGGCCGCGCTGCGCAACACGTTCCGCAACTCGGAGGGTGCGCTGAAGGGATCGCCCGCCACGAACTCCAGTTTTTCGATGTCGATGTCCGGTTCGAAGAAGCGGTTGAAAAGCACCACGCCCCGGGCACCGCAGCGCCGCAACGTATCGGCCAGCGCCAGCACGTTGGTCAGCCGCATCGGCAGCTTCACCGAGACGGGAATTTCCACCGCCCCGACCACGCGCCGCACGATCTCGGCATACGCGCTTTCGATCTGCTGCGCCGGCTGCGTGGGATCGGCCGGCTGCACGAAGATGTTAAGTTCCAACGCCGCAGCTCCGGCATCGGCCATCGCCGCAGCGTAGTCGATCCACCCCTCGCCGGCCGAGACGCAGTTGATGCTCGCGATGACCGGCAGTCCCGTTTTGCGGGCGTCGCGAATAAGTTGCAGGAATTCGAGCTTATAGGCATCGCCGAGGTAGCTCTCCAGATACTCGCCCGAGTCGCCCATTCCCTGCGGCCGGAAGTCGTAGGCCGCACTTCGGCGCAGCACCTGTTCTTCGAAGATCGACTTCAGCACCACGGCGCCCGCACCGCAGGCGGCGCACTTTTCGATGCCGGCCCGCGTGGCGGTGTAGGGCGAGCTGGCGACCACGACGGGCGACGACAGCTCCAGCCCCAGATAATTCGTTTTCATAGCCGAACGTTTTTTGGTCCGACCTACCGCGATTATTGTGCCGAATCCTCCCCGGGAGCGTCCTACCGAACAAAAACTCCGGAGAACAGATGTTCTCCGGAGTTTTTGTTTTCAGAAAGCCGCTATACGAACGGAATCTTCACCACCTCGGCCCGCACGGGTTTTTCGCGGATGACGACGGCGATCTCGCTTCCCGGTTTGGCATATTCGGCCGCAACGTATCCCATGCCGAATCCCACCTTCAGACACGGCGACATGGTACCCGACGTTACGTGGCCGATCTCGCGGCCGTCGGGCGAGGCGAGCGCATAGCCGTGGCGCGGAATGCCGCGTTCGATCATCTTGAATCCCACCAGCTTGCGTGCCGTACCCTCGGCTTTCTGACGCTCCAGAAGCGGACGGTCTATGAACTCCTTGCCCTCGGCGAATTTGGTGATCCACCCCAGCCCTGCTTCGATGGGCGAGGTCCCGTCGTCGATGTCGTTGCCGTAGAGACAGAAGCCCTTTTCCAACCGCAGCGTGTCGCGCGCGCCGAGACCGATGTTCTTCAGTCCGTATTCCGCACCCGCTTCCCAGAGGGCTTTCCACAGTCGGGCGCCGTCTTCGTTGGCCACATAGATCTCGCAGCCGCCCGAACCGGTGTAGCCCGTGATCGAGAGGATCGCCTCGCACCCCGCCACGCGCATCTTGCGGAAGGTGTAGTACTCCATCTCCTCGACCCGCTCGTCGCACATCTTCTGCACGATCTTCATGGCCAGCGGTCCCTGCACGGCCAGCTGGCAGATCTCGTCCGAGGCGTTGTAGAGTTCCTTGCCGTGGCCGGCCTCCATACCCATCTTGGCGCCCTCGGCGCAGATGTGCCGCCAGTCTTTTTCGGTGTTGGCGGCGTTGACGACCAACAGGTAGGTCTCGGCATCGATGCGGTAGACCAGAATGTCGTCGACGATGCCTCCGCGGCCGTTGGGCATGCACGAATACTGCACCTTGCCGTCGTAGAGCTTCCCGACGTCGTTCGAGGTGATGCGCTGCAGCAGGGCGAGCGCCTTCGGGCCCTTGACCCAGATTTCGCCCATGTGGCTCACGTCGAAGACCCCGGCGCCCTCGCGCACGGTCAGGTGTTCGTCGTTGATGCCCGTGAACTCGATCGGCATGTTGTAACCCGCGAATTCGGCCATCTTGGCCCCTGCGGCGATGTGATACTCGGTGAAAGCGGTAGTTTTCATGGTTGAAGTTTTAGATTTCGAAATTCGCAGGCTCCGCGAGGAGGATTTTGCCGGCGCGCAGCGGCCGACCGCGCATTACTCTTCGCGTCGTTTCATGCCCAGACGCGGGCAGCGATGGAACTCCTTTTCGCGGTCGAAGAGATAGCGGTACGTGGTATGCACCTTGTGGCGCGAGGCGCAGACGTAGGTCTCGATCATGCGGTTCATCACCGGGTTGAAGTCGCCGATCCACGCCAGCTCCAGCGTCTTGTAGGGAATGTCCGTGCGGTCGAGATACTTCCAGTATTCGGCCATGATCGCCGACTCGACCCCCTTGCCGTGATACTCGGGCGCGATGCCGAAGATCAGGCCGAAGATGCGGTCGCACTTGCGCCGCACGCGCAGGTCCCACATCAGCCGCAGCTTCTGCCACAGGCCGAACTTGCCCCCGAACTTGCCGATCAGACGGTTCAGGTCGGGCACCGTAACGAAGAAGCCGATGGGCTCCTCGTTGAAGTAGGCGAAGAAGACGATTTCGGGATCGAGAATCGGCTTGAGGCGGCGCAGCAGCACCAGCGCCTCGTGCTGCGTCATGGGCTTCACGCCCGAAAAGAGGGCCCACGCCCGGTTGTAGACCATGCGGAAGTTCTCGGCCGTCTCCTCCAGATTGCGCATGTCGAGGGGTTCGACCCGATAGCCCGGCGTCGTGTAGAGCCGTTCGGCCCGCACCAGAATCTGGCGGTTGGCCTCCGAGGTATCTTTGCGCCAGATGAAGCTGTGCTGGTTGAAATAGTTGCGGAATCCGTAGTTTTCGAAAAGTTCCTTGTAGTAGGAGAAGTTGTAGGGGTTCTTGTAGAGGGGCTGGAACTCGTAGCCCTCCACCAGCAGACCCCACCAGTCGCTGCGCTGCCCGAAGTTGACCGGGCCGTCCATCGCCTCCATGCCGCGGCCGGCGAGCCACATGCGCGCCGCATCGAAGAGCATGTCGGCCACCTGCTGCGAGTCGATCGATTCGAAGAACCCGCAGCCGCCCGTGGGCTGCTCCTCCAGCATCGCCTTTTCGCGGTTGTAGAACGCCGCGATGCGGCCCGCGACCTCGCCCGACGCATCGCGTACGATCCAGCGGATCGCCTCGCCGTCGGCGAAAAGTTCGTTGCACCGGGGATCGAAGACCGCACGGATGTCGGCGTCCAGCGGGCAGACCCAGTTGCGGTTGCCCCGGTAGAGGCGCTTGGGGAAATCGAGCCACTCGCGTTCGGCCGCGGAGGTCGTTACTTCCTGCAGGCGATATTTTTGCGGTTCCATCGTACGATATTTTGTTCGAACGCACCAAAGATAACCATTTTTTCTTATTTTTGTTCAACGGAACCGAAAAAGAGACGTCCTATGGAGAAGAGCCTCGAAGAATATCTGCCCGACGGCGTGCGCCCGCAATACCGCTTCATGAAGTACCGGATCCACAAGATCCTGCTCGTCTGCTGCAGCTACGACGGCTACATCTTGGAGGAGGACGGACACATCGAATCGCAGATCAACAAGGAGTACCTCGATCTGAACATGTCGAATCCCCCGTCGTTCACGCGCGTGAGCTCCACGCGCGAGGCGCTGGAGGTGCTCGCGGCGGACGATTCGTTCGACTTCATCCTCACCATGTACAACGTCGGCGAGCTCGACGTCTTTTCGTTCGCCCGAATCGTCAAGGAGCGGCATCCGCAGATTCCCGTGGCGCTGCTCACCTCCTTTTCGAAGGACATCTACCGCCGCATCGAAGAGCAGGACCGCTCGGGCATCGACTACATCTTCTGCTGGCACGGCAACAACGACCTGATCATCGCCATCATCAAGCTCGTCGAGGACAAGATGAACGCCGAGGAGGACATCCTGCAGGGGGGCGTGCAGGCCATCCTGCTGGTCGAGGACTCCATCCGCTTCTACTCCACCTACCTGCCCGAGCTCTACCGGCTGCTGCTCATGCAGAACACCGAGTTCCTGAAGGACGCCCTCAACGAGCAGCAGCAGATCCTGCGCAAGCGGGCGCGACCGAAAGTCCTGCTGGCCACCAGCTACGACGAGGCCGCCGACCTCTACCACCGCTACAAGGGCAACCTTCTGGGCGTCATCTCCGACGTCGGCTTCGTCATGCACCGCAACGATCCTCCGGCCGCCGAACGGCTCGACGCCGGCATCGAGCTCTGCCGCCGCATCCGCGAGAACAACCCGCTGATGCCCGTCTTGCTGCAGTCGTCGCAAGTCGAATTCCGGACGCAGGCCCATGAGCTGGGCGCCGGCTTCATCGCCAAGAACTCCAAGACGCTCCTCACGGAGCTGCAGGACTATATCTCCACGGAGTTCGCGTTCGGCGACTTCATCTTCCGCGATCCCGTCTCGGGCGCGGTCCTCGGCCGGGCCCGCGATCTGGCGCAGATGCAGCGGATGATCGCCACCGTCCCCGACGACGCGTTCGAATACCACACTTCGCAGAACCACCTCTCCAAGTGGCTCTACTCGCGGGGGCTCTTTCCGCTCGCCGCCTCGATCCGCAGCCACAACAAGAGCCACTTCTCCTCCGTGGAGGAGCACCGGCGCGCATTGGTCCACCTCATCCGCGACTACCGCACGCTCTTGGGGCAGGGCGTCGTCGCGAAGTTCGACCCCGAAACCTACTCCGACGCCGTGGCTTTCGCCCGCATCGGCGAGGGGTCGCTCGGCGGCAAGGCCCGGGGACTGGCTTTCATGAACTCGATGCTCATCAAGCATCGCCAGTACGACAAGCACGAGGGCGTGCGGATCATGATCCCCCGCTCGGTGGTCGTCGCCACGGGTTACTTCGACGAGTTCATCGCCCTCAACGGGCTGCAATACATCATCTCGCAGGAGTTCTCCGACGAGGAGATCCTCTCCGAGTTCGTTACCTCGACCGTCCCCGCGCGCCTGCAGGAGGAGCTCAAGGCCTACATCCGCACCGTGCGCTCGCCGCTGGCCGTGCGGTCCTCCTCCAAGCTGGAGGATTCGCACTACCAGCCCTTCGCCGGCATCTACTCCACCTACATGATCCCCTACACCGAGAACGAGGACCAGATGCTGCGCCTCGTGCTGCGCGCCGTCAAGAGCGTCTACGCCTCGGTCTACTTCGCCGCCTCGCGGGCCTATATCCAGACGTCGCAGAACCTCATCTCGGAGGAGAAGATGGCCGTCATCATTCAGGAGGTGTGCGGCACCGAGCAGAACGGACTCTTCTTCCCCACCTTCTCGGGCGTGGCACGCTCCATCAACTGCTACCCGCTGGGCGACGAGCGGCCCGAGGACGGCATCTGCAACGTCGCGATGGGTCTGGGCAAGCTGGTGGTCGACGGAGGACGCACGCTCCGCTTCTCGCCCCGCTATCCGCAGCGGGTGCTGCAGACTTCGACGCCCGAACTGGCGCTGCGCGACACGCAGAACGAGGTGCTGGCGCTGAGCCTGCGGCCCGAGGAGTTCCGCACGTCGATCGACGACGCGGTGAACCTCCGCCGCCTCTCGCTCTCCGAGATCGGCGAGTACCGCAACGCCCGCTTCGTAACGTCGGTCTGGGACCGCGAGAACGAGCGCATCTCCGACAGCCCCTACGACCGGGGCCGCAAGGTCATCACTTTCAACAACATCCTCAAGTACAACACCTTCCCGCTCGCGCAGATCGTCGCCGACATCCTCGCGATGGGCGCCGAGGAGATGCGCTGCCCCGTCGAGGTGGAGTTCGCCGTCAACATGGACGTGCCCGCCGGGCGGCAGCAGATCTTCAACCTCCTGCAGATCCGGCCGATCATCGACAGTCAGGACAACCGCTCCATCGACTGGAGCACGGTCGAGACTTCCGAGGCCCTGATCTACGGCGAAAGCGCCCTGGGCATCGGACAGATGGCCGACATCGCCGACATCGTCTACGTCAAGACCGAGGCTTTCAGCTCGCTCTCCACGGAGAAGATCGCCGACGAGCTGCTGGCCCTCAACGCGCGGTTGCGCGAGGAGGGGCGCTCCTACATCCTCGTCGGACCCGGACGCTGGGGTTCTTCGGATCCTTGTCTGGGCGTTCCGGTCAAGTGGACCCACATCTCCGAGGCCAAAGTGATCGTCGAGTGCGGCATCGAGCGCTTCGACGTCGAGCCTTCGCAGGGCACCCACTTCTTCCAGAACGTTACGTCGCTGGGCGTCGGCTACCTCACCATCAACCCCTTCCGCGGCGACGGCATCTTCCGGCAGGACCGGCTCGACGCCCGCGAGGCCCTCTTCGAGGGCGACTACCTGCGGCTCGTGCGCTTTCCCCGTCCGCTGTGGGTCTGCATCGACGGCCGCGCCGACAAGGGCATCGTCTGCGAAGCCCCGGCAAGTCCCGCCGAACCGTAAAAAATCGTCGCCGAAGTTACAATCTCTAAGAATAATTCCTATATTTGTAAACGAATCGTAAGAATACCAAGCAAAATCCCTTAAAACTCAAAAGCCATGAATGTAAACAAACTGATGACCGAGCTCGAGCGGAAACATCCCGGCGAGAGCGAGTACCTGCAGGCCGTACGCGAGGTGTTGATGACCGTCGAGGAGACCTACAACAAGCATCCCGAATTCGAGGCCAACCGCATCGCGGAGCGCATCGTGGAGCCCGACCGCAGCTTCACCTTCAAGGTGGTGTGGGTCGACGACCGGGGCGAGGTGCAGGTCAACACCGGCTACCGCTTCCAGTTCAACAACGCCATCGGCCCCTATAAGGGAGGCCTGCGTTTCCACCCCTCGGTGAACCCTTCGATCCTCAAGTTCCTGGGCTTCGAGCAGATCTTCAAGAACGCGCTGACCACCCTGCCGATGGGCGGTGCGAAGGGCGGCTCGGACTTCAACCCCAAAGGCAAGTCCGACCGCGAGGTGATGCGCTTCTGTCAGGCCTTCATGACCGAGCTGTGGCGCCACATCGGTCCCGAGACCGACGTTCCGGCGGGCGATATCGGCGTCGGCGGCCGCGAAATCGGCTACCTCTACGGCATGTACCGCAAGCTCGCACAGGAGAATACGGGCGTCCTGACCGGCAAGGGCATGACCTACGGAGGTTCCCTGATCCGTCCCGAGGCCACGGGCTTCGGCGCCGTCTACTTCCTGCGCCAGATGCTCGAAAAGGCCGGTATGGACATCAAGGGCCAGACCATCGCCATCTCGGGCTTCGGCAACGTCGCTTGGGGCGCCGCCACCAAAGCCACGGAGCTGGGCGCCAAAGTCGTAACGATCTCGGGTCCCGACGGCTATATCTACGACCCCGCAGGCCTCGATGCCGAGAAGATCGCCTACATGCTCGAGCTGCGCGCTTCGAACAACGACGTCGTAGCTCCCTACGCCGACAAGTTCCCCGGTTCGAAGTTCGTCGCCGGCCATAAGCCCTGGGAGGTCAAGGTCGACATCGCCATGCCGTGCGCCACGCAGAACGAGCTCGACGGCGAGGATGCCAAGCAGCTGCTCTCCAACGGCGTGAAGATCGTCGCCGAGGTCTCGAACATGGGCTGCCGCCCCGAGGCCATCGACGCCTTCATCGCCGCGAAGATCCCCTACGGTCCCGGCAAGGCCGTCAACGCCGGCGGCGTCGCTACGTCGGGTCTGGAGATGACGCAGAACTCGCAGAAGCTCAACTGGACGGCCGAGGAGGTCGATGCCAAGTTGCACCAGATCATGTCGTCGATCCACGGCGCCTGCCTCGAATACGGCACCGAGAAGGACGGCTACATCAACTACATGAAGGGCGCCAACATCGCCGGCTTCATGAAGGTCGCCAAGTCGATGGTCGAGCAGGGCATCCTGTAACCGTCGTCAGGCATAGAAAGAGGGGGCAAGCCGAAAGACTTGCCCCCTCTTTTTATATTTTGTCCGCCGGACGTCCCCGGCCTGCCGCCGCTTCGCAGTCGTGGCCCGCAGGCCGCCCCTCCGGTCCGAAAGCGCCCGTTTTCCGCTCCGCTTCCGCACGCGCATCCGGACAATCCGACAATTCACTTTTTTCTTTTGATCGCCCGCACCGCCTCGCCGCCCAGCGCCAGCAACGACGTAGCCCCGACGACGATCGCCCACTCCCTCCACGAAAGGGGCACGGTGCGGAACGCCTCGCCGCCCAGCTCCACGATCGCCGCCTGCCCCGCGCCGATCGCCAGCAGGATCAGGAAAAATTCGCGACACCCCCGCACCGACGCGAATACCGAACGGCGGGTTTCGAATGCTTTGGCATTGAACAGGTTCCAGAACTGCATGAAGACGAACAGCGAGAAGAAGATCGTCAGCTGACGCACGGTCGGCTCGGCTCCGCCGGCGCTCCATCCCGCCAGCAGCCCCAGCAGCACGGCGACCATGATCCCGCCGCACACGAAGATCGTCCGGGCCATCGCCCGCGTGATGATGAATTCGTCGCGCGGCCGCGGCTTGTCGGCCATCACGTCGGGATCGGGCGGCAGCGAGGCCATCGCCATCGCCGCGAAGGTGTCCATGATGATGTTGACCCACAGGATCTGCACCACCGTCAGAGGCATCTCCGTGCCGAAGATCGCACCTGCCAGACAGATCGCGATCGCCGCGAAGTTGATCGTCAGCTGGAACAGCACGAAGCGCTGGATATTGCGGTAGAGCGAGCGGCCCCACATCACGGCCGTCGCGATCGACGAAAAGGAGTCATCCAAGAGCGTGATGTCCGACGCATCTTTCGCCACCGCGGTCCCCGAGCCCATAGAGAGCCCCACATGGGCGAAGTTCAGCGCCGGGGCGTCGTTCGTGCCGTCGCCCGTCGCAGCCACTACCTCGCCGCTCTGTTGCAGCAGGCGCACCAGCCGTTGTTTGTCCAGCGGCCGCGCCCGCGAAAGAATCTTGAGGTCCCGCACCCGGGAGAGCAGCTCCTCGTCGCTCGCCGCCGCAAACTCCGCACCCGTCATCCGGTTGCGGTCGTCGTCCGTCGCATCGTCCCACAGCCCGATCTGCCGGGCGATTTCGCAGGCCGTCGCCGAGGTGTCGCCCGTTACGATCTTCACCGCGATGCCGGCCCGAAGACACTTCCGCACGGCCGCCGGCACCTCCTCCCGCACCGGATCGGCGATCGCCGCCACGGCCGAGAACCGCAACTCCCCGCTCTCCAGCGCCTCTTCGCAAACGGCCGCATCGGTCTCGGCCCACGCCACCGCCAGCGTCCGC
>JAMPGH010000001.1:511201-527986 GCA_023664045.1 Alistipes senegalensis
GCATGGCGCGGCTCTGGAACTCCGCCAGCCGGGCGCTCACCGGCCCCTCCTGCCCGTCGGCCGCACACAAGGCCCGCACGATCTCCGGGGCGCCCTTCACGCAGAGCAGACGCCGGCCCGAAACTCCGCTTCGGACGATCGTCGCCATGTATTTGCGTTCCGTCGAAAAGGTAAGCCGGTCGACGATCTTCGCCCCGGTGCGCAGGGATTCGTAGGAGTAGCCGCGCCCTTGCAGCCACAGCAGCAGCGCTCCTTCGGTCGGATTGCCCAGCACCCGCCCCTCCGCATCGAGGAAAGCCGTGGTGTTGGCCGCCACGATCTCGGCGAAATCCCGCTCCGGCAGGGCATCGTATCGCACCAGCTCCTCGACGCGCATGCGGTTCTGCGTCAGCGTGCCGGTCTTGTCGGTGCAGATCACCGTTACGGCGCCCATCGTCTCGCAGGCGTGCATCCGGCGCACAAGGTTGTTCGTCCGCAGCATGCGGCGCATCGACATCGCCAGCGAAAGGGTGATGCTCATCGGCAGCCCCTCGGGCACGGCCATCACGAGGATAGCCACCGAGATCATGAAGAGGTGCAGCACCTGCTGCGAGACCGTCAGCCAGTCGTCGCGCAACAGTCCGCCCATAAAAATCGCCTTGCCCAACAGGATGCAGAAGATCGCCGCGGCCAGTGCGATGCCCACCCGCCCGATCAGGTGCGAGAGACGCACCAACTGTCGGTTCAGCGGCGTCGGCTCGCCCGACGCCACGGTCGCCTGCTCGGTCAGACGGCCCGCCTCGGTCGCATCGCCCACGGCCGTTACCACCATGCGGCCGTAGCCGTCCACCACGACCGTGCCCCGCAGCACCCGGTTCGACGGATAGGTCGCCTCGGGGTCGAAGTAGGCTTCGTCCGCCGTTTTGTCCGCTTCGGGTTCTCCCGTCAGGGTCGATTCGTCGATCTTCAGCGAAACGGCCTCCGCCAGCAAGCCGTCCGCCGGCACCGTCTCGCCGTTCTCGATGACCAGCACATCGCCCACGACCACCTCGCGCCGCGGTATCGAGCGCATCGCCCCTCCGCGCATCGCCTTGACGGGCAGGTCGTCGTCGACCCGGTTCAGACGCCGGAAGCGCCGCCGGGCGTCCCATTCGAAGAGGAAACCCACGCACGTCGCCAGCACGATCGCGCAGAGTATGCCCACCGACTCGGTGAAGTCGTGCTGCACGCAGCCGATCGCCAGCGACAGCACCGCCGCCACCAGCAGCACCTTGATGATCGGATCGCGGAATTTGTCGACGAGCAGCCGCCACGGCGACTCCTCGCGTTGCGGCGTGATGATGTTTTCGCCATGCAGCCGTCGGCTCTCGGCCACTTCCCCGGGGGAGAGCCCGGCAGGATCGAAGGGAATCATAACAGAATCAGCTGGCTTGCAGCGGGAACTGCCGCGACGAAGCATCGAGCCGCACGGCGATGAACAACAAAATGGTGAAAGCGATCAGCGACGAACCGCCGTAGCTCATATAAGGGAGCGGAATACCCATCACGGGCATCAGTCCGATGGTCATGCCGACGTTCACCAGCACGTGGAACAGCAGAATCGATGCCACGCAGTAGCAGTAGATGCGGCCGAAAGGCTCCTGCTGGTACTCGCCCATGCGCATGAGCCTCAGAATCAGAAGACACAGCAGCAGCAGCACGAACGTCGTGCCCACGAATCCCCACTCTTCGCCCACCGTGCAGAAAATGAAGTCGGTATGCCGCTCGGGCACGAATCCGTACTTGATCTGCGTGCCTTGCAGGAAGCCTTTGCCCGTCCAGCCGCCCGAGCCGATGGCGATCTTCGACTGGTTGACGTTGTAGTCGATGCCGCGGGGGTCGCTGATGATGCCCAGAAAACTCAGGATGCGGTCTTTCTGGTGAGGCTTGAGCACCGAGTTGAAGATGTAGTCGGTCGTCGAGAGGAAGATCATCGACCCCACGAAGAGCGCCACCGGCAGAAAGACGCTGCGCAGGTTGGTGCGGTAGGCGTAGGAGGCCACGCCGATGAACGACAGGAGCGTTACGGCGAGCAGCGCCCCGTAGTAGGTAACTCTTCCCGGGGCCAGAAAGTGCATCGTCCAGTAGAGCAGCAGGCTCGTCAGGGCCAGCGTCGCCAAGTAGACCACGCGCGAGCGCCACTCGCCGCTGATCGTCATCTCGGCGAAGGTGCAGAGCACGATCAGCAGCACCAGCAGCGTCGCGGGCGAGAGCAGGAACGAGGCGATGAAGAGCCCCGCCACCAGCAGAATCGGGATGCAGAGCCATCTGTTCAGCCCCTCGCGGTAAAGCACGAAAAGGAACGAGCAGAGCACGATGCCCGAGCCGGTGTCGTTCTGCAGTACGATGATCATCAGCGGCATGCAGATCACCATGCCGACCTTCGCCAGATCGGAGGGCCGGTTGATCGAGAACGAGTAGGCGCTCATCACGCGGGCCAGCGCCAGCGCCGTGGCGATCTTCACGAACTCCACGGGCTGCACGCGGAACGACCCGAATTCGAACCACGCTTTGGCTCCGTTGACTTCCTTGCCGAAGAAGAGGGCCGCCACCAGCACTCCCAGGCCCGCAAAATAGGCCGGATAGGCCAGCATGTGGATCAGGCGCTTGTCCAGCAGCAGCACGACCACCGCCGCCACCCACGCCACGCCGATCCAGACGATCTGCTTCATATAGAAGTGCGACATGGCGAAAGGATCGACCGAGTTTTCGTTGTACGAGGCCGAGAGGATCGACACGGCACCCGTTACGACGATCGCCGCGTAGAGCAGCACGGTCCAGAGGTCCACCCATCCGAAGATCCGGTTGTAGCGTTCAGCGATCATACGAGGGATAGTAGATGTTCATGTTCTTGATGCGTTCCAGCAGCTCGGGCCGGCGGATGGTGTCCGTCAGGTAGAACTCTTCCAGCAGGCTGGCGATGGGCAGGGCCGCCGAGGCTCCGTAGCCGCCGTTCTCCACATAGACCGAAATGGCGATCTTGGGGTTGTTGCGCGGCGCGAACGAGAGGAAGGTCGAGTGGTCCTTGCCGTGGGGGTTCTGGGCCGTTCCCGTCTTGCCGCAGACGTCCCATCCCTCCAGATAGGCGTCCGTCGAGGTGCCGGCCACGTTCACGCCGCGCCACATGCCGTCGACGATGGGTTCGAAATACTTGGGGTCGACCATCGTGTGGTGGCGGCGGTAGAAGCGGGCGTCGAGCGAGTCGCGGCCTTCGATCCGCTTGACGATGTGGGGGATGTAGTAGTAGCCGCGGTTGGCCACGATCGCCGCCAGATTGGCCAGCTGCAGGGGCGTGCAGCCCAGCTCGCCCTGACCGATCGAGAGCGAGAGCAGCGTCAGCGAGTTCCACGAGCGGCGGTAGCGCTTGTCGTAGAACGCTTCGTCGGGAACGTAGCCGCTGCCTTCGTCCAGAAAGTCCGAGCCCAGTTTGCGGCCGAATCCGAAGCTGTCGACATATTTCTTCCACACGTCGAATCCCTCGCGCACGCCTCCGTAGCGGGAGTTGTCGAGGATGTCGCGGAAGACATAACAGAAATAGGCGTTGCACGACGTCGCCACCGCGAATCGCAGGTCGATGGGCGAGGCGTGGGCGTGGCAGGCCATGCGTTGGCGGCCCACTTGATAGCCCATGTGGCATTCGTGGAGGTCGGAGGGGCGCAGCACCCCTTCCTGCAGGCCGATCAGGCCCTGCACCACCTTGAACGTCGAGCCCGGGGGATACTTGGCTTTCACCGCCCGGTTGAAGAGCGGGCGGCGTTTGTTGCGCAGCATGCGCATGTAGTTGTTGCCTCGTTCGCGGCCCACCAGTTCGTCGGGGTCGTACGAGGGCGAGGAGACCATCATCAGAATCTCGCCCGTCGCCGGGTCGATCGCCACCGCCGCCCCGACCTTGCCGTGCATGAGTTCTTCGCCCAGCAGCTGCAGGCGGGTGTCGATCGTGCTGATGATGTAGCGTCCCGGGTCGGGCAGCGAGTCGTAGCGGCCTTCCAGATAGGAGCCCTTGATCTCTCCGTAGGTGTCGATCTCCTGGATCTTGACGCCCTTGTTGCCGCGCAGCACCGTCTCGTAGGCCGACTCCACGCCGGTCATGCCTACGTAGTCGCCCGATTGATAGTAGGGATGTTTCTTCAGGTATTCGGCCGTTACTTCGCTCACGAATCCCAGCAGGTTGCCGCCCACCTTGCTCGGATAGCGCCGCACCGTGCGGTATACGGTGTAGAAACCCCGGAAGTTGCATTCGTCGAAGCGGAGCTTGGCTTCTTTGGGGATGTAGCTCGCCACCAAGCGCGGGGCCCGGGGCCGCACCCGGGCATTGGCCAGTTCGCGGCGCAGCTTCTCGTACGAGAGCCCCAGCACTTCGCACAGCCGCACCGTGTCGAATCCGCGCTTGTCGATCTCGCGGTAGATCACCATCAGATCGTAGCACTCGTTGTTTTGCACCAGGAATTCGCCGTTGCGGTCGAGCACCTCGCCACGCAGGGGGTACTGCACCACATGACGCAGTACGTTGGCTTTGGCCATCTCTTCGTAGCGGGCGTCGAAGAGCTGCAGCCACGCCAGCCGGCCGATCAGCAGGGCGAACACCAGCAGCACCACCCCTTGCAGCAGGCGCATGCGGGCGAATCCGGCCGGTCCGTTCATCGGGCTACGTATTTAGCGGTGAACATACGGGTCAGCAGCCACACCGCGGCTACCGTTACCGAGCCGCTCGCCACGATACGCACGGCCGTGCGCAGCAGGTGGCTCCACGACAGGGCTTCCAGCACGAAGAAGAGCGTGTGGTGCACCAGCACCAGCACGATCAGGTATTTCAGGAATACATGATGTCCGAGCCGTTCGGGCGAGGGGATGCCGCCGTCGCGCAGGTCGTCGCGGCCGTAGAGGGAGGAGAGCAGCGGTTGGCGGACGAATGCCAGCAACAGGGTCGCAATGGTGTTGATTCCGGCCGTTCCCATCAGGAAATCCATCGTCGCCCCCATCAGCAGGCCCGCCAGCAGCACGGCCACCGGCACGGCATCCACCGGCAGCAGAAGCACGAATGCTATGTATATCAGCGGATTAAGATATATGCTCACCGACAGGTTGTCGAACAGGAAGATCTGCAGCAGCACGGTAATCAGAAAAAGCAGCGAGTAGGTCGTTACACGGTACATGGTGGCGGGAGGGCTTATTTGTTGCGGAGGCGTTCCTTCACCCCTTCGCTATGTTGCAGGTCCAGTATTTCGTTGGCGTCGCGGTTTTCCACCAGAATCACGTCGGTCAGGCGCGAGGGATCGGCCGCCAGCCGCACGCGCACCGTGTAGGAGGTGCGGGCTTCGTCCAGCGCAAAGCTCTCGACCCAGCCTATCAGCACGTTTTCGGGGAAGAATTGCGAGAATCCCGTCGTTACGACTTCTTGTCCTTGCCGGGGCTCGGCGTATTTCGAAAGTTCGCCGAACGACACCACATGGGGATCTGCTCCGTCCCAGAATATCGAGCCGAAGTAGTCGGCTCCGGCCAGCTTGCCGCTCGCACGGAACGAGGTGTTGAGCACGGGCATGACCACAGCATAGCGGTCCGTGCAGTCCACCACATAGCCCAGCATCGCTCCGTTGGGGGCCAGCACGGCCATGTCGGGAACCACGCCGTCGCGGCGGCCGCGGTTTATCGTTACGAAGTTTTGCGAGCGGTTGATCGAGTTGGAGATCACCGTCGCGGTCATCACTCGGTACTTCGATACGCCGAGGTCCAGCATGTAGTCGCGCAGGCGGTCTATGTTGGCCGCTTCGTCGTATTGGGCCAGCCTCTCTTCCAGCTCCGCAACCCGTTCTATAAGTATGCGGTTCTCGGCTTCCAGACGGAAATAGCGGTGCAGGCCGGCAAATCCTTCGTGCACCGCTCCCGCCGCTACGTTCGAGCGGGCCAGCAGGCGGGCTTGGGTGTAGTACGTCGAACGGGCGTAGTAGCCGATGGCCAGCGCCTCCAGCACCACGAACAGCACCACCAGATAGACGCTGCGTATGAACTCGATCAGTTTGTGCACGACTCTTTTAATTCAAGATTGCGGACACTGGGCCCGCAATCCGTAAATTCCTATTTATCAAATAATTGCCCCCTGCTCTCCGGCCTTTATTTTCACTCCGGCCGTTGCAGCCGCCGCTTTCTCGCGGCCCTCTCTCTCAGCACTTCCGGCCCCCTCCTATTTCATCAGGAAGGAGAAACGGTTGATGTTTTTCAGGGCGATGCCCGTTCCGCGGGCAATCGCCCGCAGGGGGTCTTCGGCCAAGTGGAAAGGAATGCCCGTCTTCTCGCTCAGACGGCGGTCCAAGCCTTTGATCAGGGCTCCGCCGCCGGCAAGGTAAATGCCGTTCTTCACAATGTCGGCATAGAGTTCGGGGGGCATCGACTCCAGCACCTTCATCAGGGCCGCGTCGATCTTCGTCAGGGACTTCTCCAAAGCGTAGGCGATCTCGCTGTAGGAGAGCGATACGGTCTGGGGCAGGGCCGTCAGCATGTTGGGACCCGTTACCACAAAATCTTCCGGTTCGTCGTCCAGGTCCGATACGGCCGCTCCCACCGAGCACTTGATCGCTTCGGCCGTACGTTCACCGATGCGGATGTTGTGTTGTTGGCGGACATAGCTCTGTATGTCGTTCGTGAATACGTCGCCCGCTACGTTCACCGACTCCGAGCAGACGATGCCGCCCAGCGAGATGCAGGCGATCTCGGAGGTGCCGCCGCCGATGTCGATCACCATGTTGCCTTCGGGGGCTTCGACATCCAGTCCCGCACCTAAGGCCGCCGCCATCGGTTCGTAGATCATGTATACTTCGCGGCCTCCGGCATGTTCCGCCGAGTCGCGCACGGCGCGGATCTCCACGTTGGTCGAGCCCGAGGGGATGCAGATCACCATGCGCAGCGACGGCGCGAAAAGACTGCCCGAGGTCTTCACTTTCTTGAGCATGCCGCGCAGCATCAGCTCCGTGGCGTTGAAGTCGGCGATCACGCCGTCTTTGAGCGGGCGGATCGTCTTGATGTTCGGATTGGTCTTCTCGTGCATGTTGCGGGCTTGGCTGCCGATGGCCACCAGTTTGCCCGTGTGCACGTCGAGCGCCACGATCGAGGGTTCGTCGACCACGACCTTGCCGTTATAGAGGATAAGCGTGTTGGCCGTTCCGAGGTCGATGGCCAGCTCCTGCGTCAATGAAAACAATCCCATAGAGTCCTGTTCGTAACTGAGTTCGTAATATTCGGATTCCGCGTAACTTAGACGCCGTTTTCCGGACTTCGGCGCCGCGTCCGCCGCCCGGAATGCGGCTATCCGGACAAAGGTAAAAAAAAGCCGTCAATTATTTTTATATTTTTTGAGATTTTTTTCGTTAACTTTGTCTTGCAAAATTCTACCGCATGGATTACAGAATCGGAAAGGAGGCCCGCTGCGCCGTGATCGGCTACGGCAGCTGGGCCACGGCCATCGTCGGACTGCTCGCCGCCAACGAGGCGCGGGTCGGGTGGTACGTCCGCAACCCCGAGGTGCTGGAGGGGCTCCGCAGCGAGGGCCGCAACCCCCGTTACCTGAGCGATTCGGAGTTCGACATGAGCCGCATCGCCGTCTCCGACGACCTCGACGAGGTGGTCCGGGGCGCCGACATCCTCGTGCTGGCCGTACCGTCGGCCTACCTCAAGGATTTTCTGGCTCCGCTCACCGTGCCGCTCGCCGACAAGTTCGTCGTCTCGGCCATCAAGGGCATCGTTCCGGGCGACTTCCAGACCGTCGTCGAGTACATGCACGACCGCTACGGCGTCCCGTACGGGCAGCTGGGCCTCATCACCGGGCCGTCGCACGCCGAGGAGGTGTCGCGCGGGCGGCTCACCTACCTCACGGTCGTCTGCACGGATCTGGAGAACGCCCATGCGATCGGGGCCAAGTTCGACACGCCCTACCTGCGGCTCAGCTACGCCACCGACCTCTACGGCATCGAGTACGCCGCCATCCTCAAGAACATCTACGCCCTGGCCGTCGGCATCGCCGTCGGACTGGGCTACGGCGACAACTTCCTCGCCGTCCTGATCGCCAACAGCGCCGGCGAGATGAAACGGTTCTTGGACGGAAGTTACCCCGACACGCGCGAAACGTTGGTCTCGGCCTACGTCGGCGACCTGTTGGTTACTTGTTACTCCGTCCATAGCCGCAACCGGCAGCTGGGGCTCCTCATCGGACGGGGTTGCTCCGTGCGCAGCGCCCTCAACGAGATGACGATGGTCGCCGAGGGTTACTTCGCCGCCGACTGCATCCGCCACATCAACACGCGCCACCGGGTCGACATGCCCATCGCCGCGATGGTCTACCGCATCCTCTACGAGAAGGCGTCCGCCAGACGCTGCATGAAAGAGTTGACAACCAAACTAATTTGACACGCATATCCCTATGAAAACACTGACACTCGACATCCGCAAGGCCGGCGTCGACCTCACGGCCGCTTCGAAAGAGAAGGCGCAGGCCGCCAACGCGCTGCTCCACTCGGGCAAGGGCGCAGGCAACGATTTCTTGGGCTGGGTGCACCTGCCCTCGTCGATCTCCGACGCCGACCTCGACGCCATCGAGGCCGCCGCCGCCAAGTTGCGCAGCAAGGCCGACCTGATCGTCTGCATCGGCATCGGCGGCTCCTATCTGGGCGCCAAAGCGGTCCTCGAAGCGATGAGCGATCCTTTCAAGTTGCTGCGCCGGGAGCAGAAAGACCCCACCGTCGTCTTCGCCGGGCAGAACATCTCCGAGGATTACATCCACGCCCTGATGAGCGCCGCCGAGGAGCACTCCGTCGCCGCGATCGTCATCTCCAAGTCGGGCACGACCACCGAGCCCGCCATCGCTTTCCGCCTCATCAAGGCCGCCCTCGAGAAGCGTTACGGCAAGGCCGAGGCCGCCGAGCGCATCGTCGCCATCACCGACAAGGCCCGCGGCGCCTTGAAAACTCTGGCCACCGACGAGGGCTACCCCACGTTCGTCATTCCCGATAACGTGGGCGGCCGCTTCTCCGTCCTCACGCCCGTCGGTCTGCTGCCGCTGGCCGCCGCCGGCGTCGACATCCGGGCCCTCGTGCACGGCGCACAGGAGATGGAGCGGGCCACCGACGAGAAGGTGCCTTTCGACGAGAACCCCGCAGCCATCTACGCCGCCGCCCGCAACGCGCTCTACGCCGGCGGCAAGAAGATCGAAATTCTGGGTTCCTACGAGCCGCAGCTGCAATACGTCAACGAGTGGTGGAAGCAGCTCTACGGCGAGAGCGAGGGCAAGCAGGGCAAGGGCATCTTCCCCGCCAGCGTTACCCTCACGGCCGACCTCCACTCGATGGGCCAGTACATCCAGGAGGGCGAGCGCACGTTGTTCGAAACCATCATCTCGGTCGCCGAGCCCGCCCATAAGGTCCTCATCGAGGCCGACGGGGAGAACCTCGACGGACTGAACTTCCTCGCCGGCAAGCGCATTTCCGAGGTCAACCGCATGGCCGAACTGGGCGTGCAGCTGGCCCACGTCGACGGCGGCGTGCCCAACCTCCGCATCGAGATCCCGCGCATCGACGCCCATAGCGTCGGCGGGCTGCTCTACTTCTTCGAGAAGGCTTGCGGCATCAGCGGTTATATGTTGGGCGTCAATCCGTTCGACCAGCCGGGCGTCGAGGCTTACAAGAAGAACATGTTCGCCCTCTTGGACAAACCCGGTTACGAGGAGGAGTCGAAAGCCATCAAGGCCCGGCTGTAGCCCGACCCGATCCTCAAGGAGAAGCGAATCCCGCACGCGGGGTTCGCTTTTTCGGTTCGCAGAAGCCGGCCTCTCCTCATAAAACCCCGCCAAAAGCGGGGTGGCATAAAAAATGCACGCAGTACTTCCCCTATCCTTATCGAATCATGAAACTGCGTCCGTTCGTCATTCTGCTTCTGTTCATCTTTTCGACCTCCATTCTGGTCTGGATCTACTACTCGGCCACACGGCCCCGGCAGGAGCCGGCCGAGGAGACATGGCACGAGACCATCGCCGATCTCGACGCCTGCTGCCGGCGCAAGCACGTCAAGTCGGAGCAGTACGACCGCTTCGCCCGCATCGCCGAGCAGGAGAGCCGCCTGCAGGTCGCGCGCCTCTTCCGGGCGATGGCCCTTTCGGAAAGGTTGCAGGAGCAGAATTGCGCCGATGCCATCCGGCAGCTGGGCGGGCGTTACCTGCCGCCCGAAAAGATCGTCGTCTTCCGCGGCACCACGGACGGCAATCTCGAACGGAGCATCGCCTACGAGCTCCGCACCGCCGAGGAGTGCAAGTGCGACGAGATCCACCGGGCCATCGACCGCGGCAACCGCTACGCCGCCCGGTTGTTGACGTGGGCTTCCTCCGTCGACATGCGCCACGCCGCCTTCATGCACTCGTGCCTGCTTCCCGAGGCTTCCTGCCCCGAGTGGAATTATCTGGTCTGCCCGCAGTGCGGCAACCTCTTCCTCTCGGCTTATTGCGAGCCTTACTGCCCCTTCTGCCTCACTTCCGGAGAGCGCTTCGTCCGCTTCGAGTAGCACCCCGCCGACTTCCCCTCCGCCCGATCCGCCGAGAACGAATCCGCCCGCCGCTGCCCGCCGCATCGCTCCAGCCCCATCCTCGCACCCGCCCCACGGCCCGCAACCCGCACAAAAAAGCACCCCTCCCGCACACAAAAAAGGCCGCCCGACAAACGGGCGGCCATCTCGCAATATCCGAAAGACGCAGGACCTACTCTTCCTCGACTTCCTTCATCGTGTGGTATACGTTCGTTACATCGTCGTCTTCCTCCAGACGCTCGACAAGTTTCTCCACCGATTCGCGGCCTTCGGCATCCAGTTCCTTCGTGTCGGTCGGAAGGTAGGCCGATTCGCCCGACACGATCTCGTAGCCTTTGTCGTCCAGCCACTTCTGAATCGTTCCGAACGATTCGTAGGGGGCATATACCGTGATTCCGTCCTCTTCGGGGTAGAATTCGTCCACTCCCAGATCGATCATCTCCAGCTCCAGTTCTTCGGCATCGGCTCCGGCCGGCGCATGGAACTTGAAGATGCACTTGTGGTCGAACATGAAGGCCACCGAGCCGCTGTTTCCCAGCGTGCCGCCGCACTTGTTGAAGTGCATGCGCACGTTGGCCACCGTGCGGTTGGTGTTGTCGGTCGCCGTCTCCACCAGAAACGCCACGCCGTGGGGGCCGTAGCCTTCGTATACCACCTCCTTGTAGTCGGCCGCATCTTTCTCCGTGGCTCGTTTGATCGCGCGTTCCACGTTCTCTTTGGGCATGTTCTCCGCTTTGGCGTTCTGCATCAGAATGCGCAGACGCGTATTTCCCGAGGGATCGGGACCGCCGGCCTTGACGGCGATTTCGATCTCCTTGCCCAGCTTCGTGAACGTGCGGGCCATGTGGCCCCAGCGCTTCATCTTGCGCGCTTTGCGATATTCAAAGGCTCTTCCCATACAGGTTCCGTTTTTGTTGTTTTTTCACTCGTGGCGCAAAGTTATAAAATTCGCCGGGAAAATCCGCCATATTTCCGTCCGAAATCGCGCGGCCCGCGCAAATCGCCCGTCCGCCCGGCTCACCGCTCCGCACTCGAACCATCCGGCTCCGGCTCGCCCGACCCCGACCCCGACCACGGCCACGGCCCGCCGTCCCGCGGCTTCCCGCAGACACCTCCTCCGCACCCGAATCGCACCCCTCGGCCCCGCTCCGGCCCCTCAGACTTCCACCACCCCGTTGCGGATCGCATAGACCACCAGCGAGGCCGTATTGCGGCAGCCGGTTTTCTCCAGGATGTTGGCACGGTGCTTGTCGACCGTGCGTTTCGAAATGAAAAGTTCGTCGGCGATCTCCTGATTCGACAATCCCCGGCATACCAGCACCAGAATCTCGCGTTCGCGCGACGACAGCCGATCGTCGCCCGCGTCTTCGCGGGTGTGCATGCGGTCCGCCAGCGACGAGAGCAGCTGCGGAGTGAAGTAGGTGCCGCCGGCCTCCACCGTGCGGATCGCCTCCAGCACCTCGTCGATCTGCGAATCTTTGAGCAGGAAACCGCGGGCTCCCGCCTCGACCATGCGCGAATAGTAGCTCTCCTCGCCGAACATCGACAGGGTGATGACCCGCAGCTCGGGACGCTGGGCCAGCGCCCGCTCCGTAGCTTGCGCGCCGTCGATTCCCGGCATCGAGAAGTCCATGAACACCACGTCGGCTTCCGTCTCGGGCAGCAGGGCCAGAAACTCTTCGCCGCTTCCCGCTTCGGCCACCACCCGGAAGTCGCCGCTGCGTTCCAGCAGGCCGCGCAGGCCGTTGCGGAATAGCGAATGGTCGTCGACCAGTATGATGCGGCAGGGTTTCATCGCTCGCCTCGTTTTCGGATGCGGGGGGCCGGTTCCTGCTGCGTCGCCACACGGATCGAGGCGCGCATGCCCTTGCCTTTCGACGATACGATCTCGAAAGCTCCGCCCAGCGAGTTGATGCGCGAGGCGATGTTCGAGAGGCCCATGCCGCAGTCCATCATGGCTTGCGGGTCGAATCCGCGGCCGTTGTCGCTGTAGTCCAGCAGCAGTGAGGTCCCCGCCAGCGAGAGCGAGAGGTTCACCGTCGTGCAGCCGGCATGTTTGAGCGAGTTGTTGATAAGTTCGCAGATCACCCGGTAAAGAATCACCTCCACATCCTTGTCGTAGCGTTCCGTCCGCAGGTTGGTCGTGAAGCGGATCTTCACGTTGTGCATCGCCGCACTGCGGTCGATGAAGTGCTGCACGCCGCGGGCCAGCCCGAAGTCGTTGAGCACGTGGGGCGAGAGGTTGTTCGATATCTCGCGCAGCGAGCGGATCGCCTCGTCGATCACGTAGGTCGTGTTGTCGATGATCTCCCGCTGCTCGGGGGTCCGTTCTTCGCGCGCGAGGGCCGAGAGCGACATCTTGGCCGACGAGAGCAGCGGACCCAGCCCGTCGTGCAGCTCTTTCGAGAAGCGCGAGCGCGCTTTCTCCTCGGCGCGCAGCACGGCGTTGAGAATCCGGCGGTTCAGCAGCTGGCGCTGACGGTTGAGCCGGGCGATGTACTTGAAGAGCTTGTGGGCGTAGACCACGCCGATCGAGAGGCAGACCGAGATCACGATTCCCAGATAGGCGAACCACCAGCGGGGCACGACCTCGACCTCGCAGGCCAGCAGCAGCTGCACCAGCCGCTCGACCGAGAGCAGCGAGAATCCCACCACGAAGAGAATCCACACCGAATTGTACTTCGTGGCGCGCACCAGCCGCAGCGCGTAAACCGTGGCCAGCGACTGGACCAGAATGGAGATGACGAGTAAAATTTTAATCAGCATGGCATCTGCAAAATTAACGGTTGTTCCGGGGTGCGGAATACGCATTCATACTACTTTTTCCGGCCCTGCTCCCCGCCGACCACGCCGCGCAGACGCTCCAGCTGCCGGTAGTCGGTCATGTCGGTCTGCACCGGCACCACCGAGACGTAACCGTGGGCCAGCGCCCATTCGTCGGTGTCTTCGGCTTCGGGTTCCATGTTCACGAACTCGCCCGTGAGCCAGAAATATTCGCGGCCCCGGGGATCTTCGTGGCGGTAGAACTCCTCGCGCCAGAAACCCCGGTTCTGGCGGCAGAGACGCACTCCGCGCACCTCTTCGGGTCTGCAGGCCGGCACGTTCACGTTCAGGCAGAGCGGCAGGGAGACCTCCCCGGCCAGCACCTCCTCCACGATCCGCCGGCCATAGCGCACCGCCGCCTCGAAATCGGCATCCGCCGAATGGTCGTCCAGCGAGAGCCCCACGGCGGGACATCCGTAGAAGCTGCCTTCGATCGCCGCGCCCATCGTCCCCGAGTAGAGGACGTTCACGGCCGAGTTCGAACCGTGGTTGATGCCCGAGACCACCAGATCGACGCGCTCCTCGCGCAGCAGGTAGTCGAAAGCCATCTTCACGCAGTCGACCGGCGTGCCCGAGAAGGCGTATACCTCCAGATCCTCCTCCTGCCGGATGCGGCGCAGGTAGAGGGGGTTGTACATCGTGATGGCCTGGCTCATGCCGCTCTGCACCGTCTCGGGCGCCACGACCACCACGCGGCCCAGCCCGCGGACCGTCTCGATCGCCGCCTCCAAGCCTTTCGAAGCGTAGCCGTCATCATTGGTTACCAGTATCAATCGTCCCTTTTCCATTCATCATTGGCTTTTCCTTGCAAATATACGAATATTTCATGCCGCATTTGCTCGGAACGAAAAAACTTTCTATCTTTGCCTCCCCTTACGGGACGCAGATCGACCTCTTTCAATGGGCGGTGCGGCGCAGGCGGATTCTCATCCGCGGGATTACGGGGGGGGGTAAGCCCCTCGTATGGTAGCCTCGGCGCAGCGGGAATGTCGGATGCGAAACTTCAAATTCATTGCAGCAATGAACAAAGATGCAATCATCCGGCTCGTCAACGAGCAGATGTGGACCAAGACGGACGCCGAAGTTCCGTCGTTCAAGGCCGGTGATACGATCACCGTTACCTACAAAATCGTCGAGGGCAGCAAGGAGCGCCTTCAGAGCTTCCGCGGTGTGGTCATCCAGATCAAGGGACAGGGCAAAACCAAAATGTTCACGATCCGCAAGATCTCGAACGGCGTGGGTGTCGAGCGCATCTTCCCGCTCTACTCGCCCCACATCGAGAAAATCGAGGTCAACAAAGTCGGTGTCGTACGCCGCGCCCGCATCTACTACCTCCGCAATCTCACGGGTAAGAAAGCCCGCATCAAGGAGAAGCGCATGACCTCCTCCTCGGAGAAATAATCTCCGGAGGGGCCGAGAGATCCGGGGGGGGGCAAGGTAGAGAAAGATATCGCCCAAGATACTCCGGACCGAAAATAAGGATGCCGCCTATGCGGCATCCTTATTTTTTTGCAGCAGCTGCAGATGCTGGACGCAGCGCACGGTTAAGCCGTTGGCCCGGTTGTCGTTTTGCAACGGGTGCATGTTGCTTGCGGTGAACCAAAGGAAACCGCCGTTGGCATTGCCTGCCGCAGCGGGCGAAGAGGACCAGTAGTCGCCGTTCGCGCCGACATTGGTCAGGGCTCCCGTCTCACGGTGGCGGTAGCCCGAAGCAAGCATGTGAGAGCAATCGCTGGAATGAATGCCGGAAAGGAAACCTTTCTTAATGAACTTTACGAATGAGCGAGGGCAAAGACCGCTTGCGGACTCTGCCGAGCAGGAGTAAAGTCAAACCTCCGCAGGGAGGTTTAATAGTTAATAATTTCAGAGCAACAAAAATGACGGCTTTTCCGTAAAAGCTGTGAACTTGCAATTTAACTATTCATTAAGGCTGCTTTCCGGCAGACTGGAATGTAAAACCCGTCCGGGGGTGAGGGGACAGATGGAGTTCGATAGAAAGAACCGGCCCTATCTCCCCATAGAACCCCGCTCTTAGCGGGGGGATCGCTGAATCTGCGGCCGCGCTGGCGGAAGCCTTGAAAGACACCCCGCCACTCCGGGCCATAGCTGCTTTTCGTCAGGGGGTCGCGTCCGCTCGCTTGCGGACTGCATAAAGATGATCTGCGGGCAGCGCATAGCGGCGGCGGTCCGCCTCGCTGAAGGTCGCAGCATAGTCGATGTCGAGGACTTCGAATCCCGCTTCGCGCAGCCGGTCGGCATAGTCCCGCCCATAGATGCGGCGATGGTCGTATTGCCCGAAAATGCGGGTCCGTTCCGCCGGATCGACGATCGTGTCGTCTTCGAACGTCCGCTCGCGCCGCAGGTCTACCGGCGAGAGCAAGATCCCCCAGCCGCCCGGACGCAGCAGCCGGTGCAGTTCGCGCAGGGCCTGCCTATCGTCGGCCACATGTTCCAGCAGGTGGTTGCAGATCACCGCGTCGAACGACTCGTCCGGAAGCGGTATGCGCTGCACGTCGAAATGCAGGTCGGCCAGCGGGCTCTCCAGATCGGCCGTTACGTAGCGGTCGGGATGGGCCGCGAAGTGGGGCTTCAGATGACGCAGGATGCAGACTTCCGGCGCTATGTGGAGCGTGCGGGGAAAGGTGCGCAGCAGGTCGGTTTCGCGTTCCAGATAGAGCCATAGCAGGCGGTGGCGTTCGAGCGACAGACAGCAGGGACACAGCGCGTTGGGCCGCGACTGAACATAGCCGTAGGGCAGGAATTTCCGATAGCGGCGCCCGCAGACCGGACACTCCGCGCCCCGGCCCCGGTAGAAAAGTCCCATAAGGGGCACCGCCCACCCCGCCGCACGTTGCAGCACCGGGCGGGGCAGATGATTGAGCGCCCAGCGGATCAGCCGTTTCATCCTTATTCCACAATTTTGTTCACCTCGGCTTCGGCCTTCAGCAGCCGGGCCCGGCATGTTTCGAGGAGCTCGGTCGCCCGCTCCACTTCGGCGGCCAGCCGGTCGACGCTCACCTCTTCGCGTTGAATGCGCCCCACGATCTCTTCGACGCAGGCCATCGCCTCTTCGTAGGTCATCTCTTTTTTCGCCATATCTTCTTGTCGTTTATCGTCGCCTTCAGCAGGCCGTCCGCCATGCGGATCTCCACCTCCTCGCCCCGGCCGACCTGCGACGCCGATACGAGTGCCCGGCCGCCGCCGTGCAGCAGGGCGAACCCCAGCTTCAGCAGCCGCTCCGGGGCATGCGCCGCCACGATCTCCGCCGCCCGGTCCACGCACCGCCGACTTTCGGACAGCAGCTCGCGCGCCGCCTCCGCCGGTCGTCCCGACAGTTGCTCCAGCCGCAGTTTCTCGCAGGCGATGCGTTCGCCGCCCGCCTGCCGC
>JAMPGH010000001.1:528086-578516 GCA_023664045.1 Alistipes senegalensis
GTGGGAACATGCGGATTTGAACCGCAGACCTCCTGCTTGTCGAGCAGGCGCTCTAAACCAACTGAGCTATGCTCCCTTTTCCCGGACGGAGCAGTCGGCTTATTCCGCGACCGATCCGCATCCGCATAATAAAAGCCACTCTTTCGCGTGGCTTCGTTCCGATGTTTCGTTCCGTTCGTGGGAGCTGAGGGATTCGAACCCCCGACCCTCTGCTTGTAAGGCAGACGCTCTGAACCAGCTGAGCTAAGCTCCCCTAAAAATGGCTCGGGACTGCAAAGGTAATTCAATTTTCGGGAACTCCAAATTTCCAAAGAATTTTTTTCGTTTCCAAGAGATTCCGAACCGTCGCCGACTTCATAACCGGCTTCCTGATTCGCTTCCTCTCCACCCTTCCTTAAATGAACCTCGTGCAACCCTCGCACATCTGCGCCTGAACAAGGACTTGAACCTAGGACCCCATGATTAACAGTCATGTGCTCTAACCAACTGAGCTATTCAGGCATTCGAGACGGCCTCGGAGGACCGTTTCGGAGTGCAAATATATAGCAAATTTTGATTCTCGCAAAATTATTGTGCGAATTTTTCGCAAAAAATGTACCTTTGCATATCCGATCGCACATGGTCCGATGGCTCTGAAAAAACATATCGCACTCATAATCATGGTTCTGTGCTCCGCCTCCGCGGCGCAGGGCCAGTTGGCGTTCGATTCTCCGACATGGGATTTCGGGTCGATCCGCGAGAGCGACGGACGCGTGAGCCATACGTTCGCGGGCATCAACCGGGGTGCGGAGCCCGCGGTGATCGTCGATGTCGTTACTTCGTGCGGGTGTACCGTGCCGGAGTTTTCGCGCAAACCCGTTTTGCCCGGCGATTCGGTCCGCATCACCGTAACGTACGATCCGATGAACCGGCCGGGCGCTTTCTCCCGGGAGCTGGGCGTCTATACTTCCGAGCGGAAGCGGGCCGCGTCGCTCACCGTCCGCGGCAGCGTCGTGCCTCGCGAAAAGAGCATCGAGGAGCTCTATCCCGTCGATGCGGGCGGGGGATTGCGACTGGACGGCACCCTCTGCGCCTTTACTTACGTCTATCCGGGGAGCCTGCGGCTGATGTCCCTCGGATATGTCAATACTGCCGACCGGACGGTGCACCTCGAATTGCGGCCCGAGGAGAGCAGCGGAGTGCTCACGGTCGACTATCCCCGAGAGATCGCCCCCGGCGAGCGCGGCGAGATCAATTTCCGCTATGCCGTTCCGGGCGACGCTCCCCGTTACGGAACCTTGCGCGATGCGTTCTCTTTGTCCGTCGACGGCCGTGGCGGAAACGTCGTCCTCGTGGCGCACGCGATCGGGGCCGACGACCCTGCCGCCATCGACAAGGCCGCGGCTCCGCAGGCGCAGCCGAGCGATTTGATCGTCAAGTTCGGCTCCGTGAAGCGGTCGGCGCCCCTTCAGCGCAGAACTTTCACCCTCTCGAATACGGGCCGCGGCGAGCTGATCGTCCGTGCCGTGGAGAATCGGGGCCGTATCGCCACCACGTTGGCTCCGGGTTGCCGGATCGCTCCCGGCGAGAGTTTCCGGGCCGAGTTGCTGCTCGATCCCGCACGGCAGGAGTACGGCCCGATGACCGATCACTTGATTTTCGTTACCAACGACCCTGCGCGTCCCATGCGGCGCGTGCGCGTAACGGCCATCATCGAAGACTAATCCAACCGAAATAACATGTATCCCATTCTCGAAAAGCGATGCCTGGCCGAGGGCATCTGGCTTATGAAGATCCTCGCGCCGCGCGTGGCGGCGTCGGCGTTGCCCGGGCAGTTCGTCATCGTGCGGGCCGGCGAACGGGGCGAGCGCATTCCGCTCACCATCGCCGATTTCGACACGCAGGCCGGCAGCGTAACGATCGTTACGCAGACCATCGGCGTCTCTACGCGCAAGATCTGCGCACTGGAGCCCGGCGACGCGCTGGTCGATTTCGCCGGACCGTTGGGCCGCCCGTCGGAGTTCGTGCACATGACACCCGAGGAGCTGCAGCGGCGGCATTACCTCTTCATCGGCGGCGGCGTAGGCACCGCACCGGTCTATCCGCAGGTCAAGTGGCTGCACGAGCACGGCGTCGGGGCCGACGTCATCATCGGCGCCAAAAGCCGGGATATGTTGATCTATACCGACGAAATGCGGGCCGTGGCCCGAAATCTCCATATCGCTACCGACGACGGGTCCGAAGGCTTCAAAGGGCTCGTTACGCAGCTCTTCGAGAAGCTCGTCGCCGAGGGCGGCCGCTACGACGAGTGCGTGGCCATCGGCCCTATGATCATGATGAAGTTCGTGGCCCTCACCACCCGAAAGTACGACCTTCGGACCACCGTTTCGCTCAACGCCCTGATGGTCGACGGCACGGGCATGTGCGGTGCCTGCCGCGTAACGGTCGGAGGGCGTACGCGTTTCACCTGCGTCGACGGTCCCGAGTTCGACGGCCACGAGGTCGATTTCGACGAGGCCATGCGCCGGCAGGGAATGTACCGCACACAGGAGCAGCGCGCCGCGGCCATCGCCGCCGAACGCGCTGCGGGCCACCGATGTAAAATCGGATTGGACCGGTAGACCGAGGTCTCGGAATGTAGTTTTCGTTTTTCGCCGGTTTCCCGGGGTCGACCGTTGCCGTTCGCCGCTTGCGGTGGCGGAGAGCAGATTCCGACCCTCCCCCGGCCCCTCCTCAGGAGGAGAGAGGTGCCGCCACGGCGGCAATCGGCGCTTTTAACCGTTATCTGTTTATGGCTGACAAAATATCCCGCGTCCCCGTACGCGAACAGGATCCCGCACGCCGGGCGACCAACTTCGAGGAGGTCTGCTACGGCTACGACCTTCAGGAAGCGACCCTCGAGGCGTCGCGCTGTCTCAACTGCAAGAATCCCCGTTGCGTAGCGGCCTGCCCCGTCGGTGTCCGAATCCCCGAGTTCATCGCCGCTCTCCACCGGGGCGATCCGGCCGCAGCGTCGGAGATCATCGCCCGCGACAGTTCGCTGCCCTCGATCTGCGGCCGCGTCTGCCCGCAGGAGACCCAGTGCGAGGGTTCGTGCGTGCTGGGCATCAAGGGCGAGCCCGTGGCGATCGGCAAACTGGAGCGCTTCGTCGGCGACTGGAAACTCGCGCAGCAGCCGGCTCCCAGGCAGCTCGCGCCCCGCAACGGACGGCGCGTCGCCATCGTCGGCAGCGGCCCCGCCGGTCTGGCGTGCGCCAGCGATCTGGCCAAGATGGGCTACGAGGTGAAGATCTTCGAGGCGCTGCACAAGGTCGGTGGCGTGCTGGTTTACGGCATCCCCGAGTTCCGCCTGCCCAAAGAGCGGATCGTGGCGCGCGAAATCGACGAGGTGCGCCGGCTGGGCGTCGAGATCGAGACCGACGTGATCGTCGGCCGCACCGTAACGATCGATTCGTTGCTCGACGAGGAGGGCTACGATGCCGTCTTCATCGGGTCGGGTGCCGGTCTGCCCCGCTTCATGGGTATCCCCGGCGAGAATCTGAACGGCGTGGTCTCGGCCAACGAGTTCCTTACGCGGGCCAACCTGATGCGCGCCTACGACGAGGAGTACGACACGCCGATCCATGTCGGTAAGCGCGTGGTGGTCGTGGGCGGCGGCAACGTCGCGATGGACGCCGTGCGTACGGCGCGGCGACTGGGTGCCGAGGCGACGATCGTCTACCGCCGTAGCGAGGCGGAGCTTCCGGCACGTGCCGAGGAGGTGCATCACGCTAAGGCCGAGGGTATCCGCTTCCGGATGCTGGCCAATCCCGTCGAGGTCTTGGGTACTGACGATGGCTGGGTGCGCGGCGTGCGGTGCGTCGAGATGGAGCTGGGCGAGCCCGACGAGAGCGGCCGCCGCTCGCCGGTGGCCCGGGAGGGCTCGGAGTTCGACATCGAGTGCGACGTGGCGATCATGGCGCTGGGCACCTCGCCCAATCCGTTGTTGGCGGCTACGACCGCCGGGTTGGAGACCGACCGTCGCGGCTGCATCGCGGCCGATGCCGCGGGCGCCACTTCGCGCGAGGGGGTCTTCGCCGGGGGCGATGCCGTTACGGGCGCCGCGACGGTGATTCTGGCAATGGGTGCCGGTCGCACCGCCGCCCGGGCGATCGACGAGTACATCCGGAAGAAATTCGCCATGCCCGATTCATAGTCCTTATCCGCTCCGATGCGAATCGGGACTTCGGATGACGGTTCGAAGGGCCGCGCGGGGTGCCGTCGAAAAAAGACGGCAGGTCCGCAAGGGTGCTCTGCAGGTTGCGTCCGCAACCGAATCGGGCGACGTTATTTACGGCCCTGTATTTTCTGATTGCGATATACCGAAATCGGGCGTTGCTTTCGAAAGCAACGCCCGGTTTTTTCGTAAAAATCGATAATTATGAGTTGTGAATTGCGTTCAGCACTTCTTCCACCTTGTCGGCGATCGCCTGCGGCGTAACGGCCCGCAGACAGCGGTAGTCGCCGTAGCGGCACTCTTTGGCGCCGTAGGTCGAGCAGGGACGACACGCCATGTCGGCCTGCAGCACATTGCGGGGATCGCAGCCCCAGCCTAAGAATCCCAGCCCCGGATGGGTCGCACCCCATACCGAGACCACGGGCGTCGCCACGAGCGAGGCGAGGTGCATGACCAGCGAGTCCATCGAGACCACGCAGTCCAGCGAGGCGATCAGATTCATCTCGTCGCCCAGCCCGATCTTGCCGTAGAGAGCCGTTACGTTGGAGTAGGTGCGCTCCATTTCGTGGGCGAACGCCGCTTCCCGCCCGCCTCCGCTGTGGATGAAGAGCCGGTCGCAGCGGGCCGCCAAGAGCCGCACCGCCTCGCGGCTCAGGTCGTCGGGGTAGGTCTTGCCTTGCTGGGCCGAAAAGGGGGCGAACCCCACCCAGCGTTCGCCTGCCGGTTTGGCCCCCAGCGGCTCGGGGCGGGAGGTCCGGAGGGCGGGAGCGGGATCATCGAATACGAATCCCAGCTGCCGGAAAACGTCGCAGTAGCGCAGTACGGTGTGCCGCAGGGGCTCCGCCGCCGCGCCTCCCTGCCGGATGAAGCGGCGCTTCTGGGCGTGTTCCTTGTCGATGCGGGCCACGCGCGCTCCGTAGAGTCGCATCAGGTTGCGGAACAGGGCCGAGCGCATCACGCCGTGTACGTCGGCCACGGCATCGATGCCCAGCCGGTGCGCTTGGCGTGCCGGCTGCAGCATGTTCCACAGGGCGTGGTGGCGTCCTTTGGTGTCGACGTCCAGCATCTCGACGCCGAGTTCTTCGAAAAAGGGATGGAACAGCTTCGGCGTCGCCACCGTGATCCGCAGATCGGGGTAGGCCGCGCGCAGGGCGCGCAGGGCATGCGGCAACATGGCCACATCGCCCATCGCCGAGGTGCGTATGACCAGCAGATGCCGCGGAAGCGGTCTATTTTTTGCCATAGAGCACCGGGTTGAGCGCCGGGTCGTTGTACATCTTCATCTGCTTGTAGGTCTTCATGTACTTGCGCCCCGCTTCGATCTCTTCGATCAGCTCTTCGATGGCCTGCGACAGATCGACCTGCTGGGCGAGCAGCACCTCCAGCTTGCGGCTGCAGGCCGCCCGGTGGGCGTCGTCGACGTCGGTGCGGAGGGTCTCCTGCTTCATGTGGTAGATCTTCAGCGCCAGAATCGACAGCCGGTCGACGGCCCATGCCGGGGTCTCGGTGTTGAGCCGCGCATCGGGCGCGGGCACGACCTCCTTGTACTTGTCCAGCAGGTAGGAGTCCACGTATTCCACCAGATCGGTGCGCTCCTGATTCGAGCGATCGATGCGGCGCTTGATGGCCAGTGCCTCGAGGGGGTCGATCTCCGGATTGCGGATGATATCTTCCAGATGCCACTGTACCGTGTCGATCCAGTTCTTGTGATAGAGCAGGTGGTCGAGCGTGCCTTTTTCGTAGGGATTTTCGATCGGGCGATCCACGTCGTCCCAGCGGTGGTAGTCTTCGATCGAGCGATTGAAAATCGCGTTCGCGTTTCGGGTGAACATAGTTTCGGTCGGTTTATATTGCAGTTTCGGCGGAAAATAGTACCTTTGTTGGGTAAACCTAAAAACAAAGATAATGATTTTTTCCAGAACTGCAATATTCCTGAGCGGAATCCTGCTGTTGACCGTCGCATCGGCCGATGCGCAGACGCGCATGACGCGCGAGGAGTACATCGACCGTTACAAGTCGATCGCCGTCTCCCAGATGGAGCGCTACGGCATTCCGGCCAGCATCACGATGGCGCAGGGCATCCTCGAGTCCGACAGCGGCAACAGCCGCCTTTCGATGGAGTCGAACAACCACTTCGGCATCAAGTGCAAGCGCAACTGGAGCGGTCCGCGGGTCTACCACGACGACGACGAGGCCGGCGAATGCTTCCGGGCCTATGAGTCGGTCGAGGCTTCGTACCACGACCACGCCGTGTTCCTCGACACGCAGCCGCGCTACGACTCGCTCTTCGCCTACGCTTCGACCGACTACCGCAGCTGGGCGCGCGGACTGAAGGCCGCCGGTTACGCCACGGCGCCCGACTACGCCCAGCGGCTGGTGCGGATCATCGAAAGTTACAAGCTCTACCTGCTCGACCGGCCCGACGGCGAGCGGCTTTATGCCATCGGCAAGGGGCGGCCGGTCGACCTGACGGCCGATTCGCGCCGCGACGCCGTGAGCATTTCGGGCGGTTACCTGATCGATCCCGACAACTTCCGCGTTACGATCAACGCCCACGAGGGCTATAACGTCTACACCACCAACGGCGTGCACTACATCGTCGCCAAAGAGAACGATTCGTTCCGCAACATCGGCCGCAAATTCCGCCTCTCGGTCGGCAACCTGCGCAAGTTCAACGACGCGAAGGGCAGGCGCATGGAGCCCGAGGCCGACGAGGTGGTCTTCATCGAGCGCAAGCTGACGGCTTGGCGCGGCAACGCCCGGCAGCACATCTGCCGCGAGGGCGAGACGCTCCGTTCGGTGGCGCAGTCCTACGGTATCCGCGTGCGGTCGCTCGCGAAGATCAACGGTCTGAAGAGCTCCGCGACGCTCAGCGCAGGACAGGAAATACGCATCAAATAGAACCTATGGAAACTTCCCCGCTCAGAATGCGGATCCTCGAAACCGTGATTCGCAAGTCGACCCTCAAGCAGAAGGTCTTCGATAACACGTTTTCTGCGTTCAACCTGCTGAAAGAGACCCTTTTGGAGATGGCTTCGGAGTTCGACGACCAGCTGGAGGGGCGTCTCGACCGCCGCGTGAGGATCGAGTACCGCGACCGCGGCAAGTTCGAAGCCCAGCTGCAGGTGGCCAACGACGTGCTGATCTTCCAGATGCACACCGACGTCTTCGACTTCGATGCGCAGCATCCCGTGCGCCGCACGCCCTATGTCGAGGCCGATCCTCAGAACGCCTATTGCGGAGTCATCAACATCTACAACTTCCTCTCCGACTCGTTCAAGTTCAACCGCAATGCCGACGAGGGCTACCTGATCGGACGCCTGTTCATCAACCGCGAACGCCGTTATTTCGTCGAGGGCAAGGGGCAGCGTTCGATGCCCGCCGCGGCGTTCGGCAGCGGGGAGGTCGACCGCGAGGCCCTGATCCGCGTCTCGGAGGAGGCGATCGCTTTCGCTCTCGACTTCGACTTGCTGACCACACCCTACGATACGTCGGCCCGTGTTACGGTCGACCAGTTCAATACCAAGATGGACAACTCCAAGTTCGTAACCGGCAAACGGCTGGGACGCGAATTCGATACCCAAGAGATCTGACAACGGTGAAAAGATTCCTGTTTCTGCTGGCGGCCGGGGCCTGCTGCGTCTCGGCGCAGGCCCGGGACGAATACGCCGAAATCGCCCGGCTGCGCTCCATGAACGAGCGCATCGCCGGCATCCGTTCGATGAACGACGGCGAGCACTATACGGTCGTCGAACAGGGCGACATCGTCCGCTACCGCTATGCCGACGATACGCCGGGCGTGAAGCTGCTGCCTCCGTCGGCCGACCGTCCCGCGATCTCCGACTACGAGTTCTCGCCCGATGAAACGCGCATCCTCATCGCTTCGGGCCGCAGGCCGATCTACCGCCACTCCTATACTTCGAAATACTACCTCTCCGACGGCCGGACCTTGCAGCTCGTGTTGCCCGAGGCCGAGGCGCCGCGCGACGCCTCCTTTTCGCCCGACGGGAGTTCGATCCTCTATTCCGACCGCAACGACCTCTACCTCTACGACATCGCTTCGGGACGTACGCGGCGCCTGACTTCCGACGGCGAATGGAACGCCGTTATCAACGGCACCGCCGACTGGGTCTACGAGGAGGAGTTCGGCTTCACGCGCGCCTACGCCTTTTCGCCCGACGGCACCCGCGTGGCCTACCTGCGTTTCGACGAGCGGGCCGTGCCCCTGATGCGGATGATGCGCTTCGACGGGAAACTCTACAACGAGGCTTTCTCTTTCAAATACCCCAAAGCCGGGGAGACCAACTCCACGGTGCAGCTCTTCGTCGTCGACCTCGCTACGGGCCGCAGCGAGCGCATCGACACCGGACCCGAGAGCGACCGGTACATCCCCCGCATCGGCTTCACGCCCGACGGGCGGCTGTGGTACCACCGCATCGACCGGCGGCAGGACACTTTCGAGGTCGTCCTCTGCGAGCCCCACGGGGCCCAGCGCACCATCTACGAGGAGCGGGCGCAGCAGTACGTCGAGCGCGTCGACGACCGCACGATCACCTTCGTCGACAAGGAGCGCTTCCTCGTCCGGCAGGAGACCCATACCGGTTACATGCACCTCTACCTCTACGGCATCCGCCGCGGTCTGATCGCGCAGGTAACCAAAGGCGAATGGGAGGTAACGGAGGTGGTCGCCGCGACGCCCAAGCGGGTGTGGTTCCTCTCCACCGAGACTTCGCCCTTGCGCCGCAACCTCTACAGCGCGACGCTCGACGGCAAGGACAAGCGGCGCCTCACGCCCGACGACGGCTTCTATACCATCGCCCCCAGCGCCGGAATGAAGTACTACATCTCGACTTTCTCGTCGGCTACGACTCCCAACCGGATCGAGATCCGCACGGGCGACGGCCGCCCCGTGCGGACGCTCGCCACGAGCGCGGAGCTGCAGCGGGAGCTGGCCGCCACGAACCGACCCGCGAAGGAGTTCTTCACCTTCACCACCGAGCGGGGCGACGAGCTCAATGCCTACATCGTCCGGCCCCGCGACTTCGATCCTTCGAAGCGCTATCCCGTGTTGCTCACCCAGTATTCGGGGCCCGGATCGCAGACCGTCGCCGACCGGTGGTCGCTCGACTGGGAGGATGCACTTGTGGATAAGGGCTACGTCGTCGTCGCGGCCGACGGCCGCGGCACCGGCTTCCGGGGCGAAGCATTCAAGAAGCAGACCTACGGCCGGCTGGGGGCTCTGGAGGTCGAGGACCAGTTGTCGCTGGCCCGATACATGGCCGCGCAGCCGTGGATCGACCCCGATCGCATCGGCATCTACGGCTGGTCGTTCGGCGGGTTCATGGCGTTGAGTTGCGCGCTCAGGGGCCACGGGCTCTTCCGGATGGCGATCGCCGTGGCGCCGGTTACGTCGTGGCGTTTCTACGATACGATCTACACCGAGATCTACAACAACCTGCCGCAGTACAACGCGGCGGGCTACGACGACAATTCGCCCCTTCGTTTCGCGCGATTGCTGGACGACAGCCGCACGCGTCTCTTGCTGATCCACGGCACGGCCGACGACAACGTCCATTTCCAGAATACGGCCGAAATGGCGCGGGAGCTCAACCGGGCCGGCAAGCGCTACGACATGATGATCTACCCCGACCAGAACCACTCGATGATGCCCGACGACACTTTCAACGTCCGGCAGAAGATGATCGACTACACGTTGGAGCATCTGTAAGCATGGAGCGGCGCATCGTATTGACTACTCCCGTCGGGCCGATGACCCTCGCGGCGACCGATGCGGCCCTTACGGCGCTGCATTTCGGGGCTTCGGGTTTCGTCGGCGACGGCCGGACCGCGCGGGTCGCGGCGGCCCGCTGCTGCGGGGAGCCGACGCCTTTGTTGCGGCGGGCCGTGCAGGAGCTGCAGGAGTATTTCGACGGCGTGCGTCGTTCGTTCGATCTGCCGCTGGCACCGGCCGGCACGCCGTTCCAGCAGCAGGTGTGGAGTGCGCTGCTGGAGATTCCCTACGGCGAAACCCGTACCTACGGGGAGATCGCCGCACGGATCGGACGTCCGAAGGCCTGCCGGGCCGTCGGCATGGCCAACAACCGCAATCCCATCGCCATCTTCGTTCCCTGCCACCGGGTCGTCGGCGCTTCCGGAGCACTGGTCGGCTACGCCGCCGGTCTCTCCGTCAAGGAGTTTCTGTTGAGGCTGGAAGAAATGAATAATTTATAATGAATAATGAATAATTATCCGGACTGTAAAACAATTATTCATTATTTATTGGGGGTCTAAGCCGATACCCCGAAGTCGCGCAGCGCGTCGTTGAGCGACGTTTTCTTGTCGGTCGACTCCTTGCGCCGGCCGATGATCAGGGCGCAGGTTACGCTGTATTCGCCTGCCGGGAACTGCTTGCGGTAGCTGCCCGGCACCACCACTGCGCGGGGCGGCACGTAGCCTTTGTAGGTTATGGGTTCGGGTCCCGTTACGTCGATGATGTGCGTCGAGCCGGTAATCACCGTGTTGGAGCCTAAGACCGCTTCGCGGCAGACATGCGCCCCTTCGACCACGATCGAGCGCGAGCCGATGAAACAGTTGTCTTCGATGATGACCGGCGCCGCCTGCACGGGTTCCAGCACGCCGCCGATCCCCACGCCGCCCGACAGATGGACGTGCTTGCCGATCTGGGCGCACGAGCCGACGGTGGCCCACGTGTCGACCATCGTCCCCGTGTCGACGTAGGCTCCGATGTTCACGTACGAGGGCATCAGAATCGCCCCCGGGGCGATGTAGGCGCCGTAGCGCGCCACGGCATGGGGTACGGCGCGCACGCCCAGTTCTTCGTATCCGTGCTTGAGTTCCATCTTGTCGAACCACTCCAGTTCGCCCGCCTGCATCTTGCGCATGGGTTGGATCGGGAAGTAGAGGATCACGGCTTTCTTGACCCATTCGTTCACGCGCCACTCGCTCTTCTCGGCGTCTACGGGTTCGGCGCAGCGCAGCGAGCCCTTGTCTACCAGTTCCACTACGCGGCGTACGGCTTCTTGCGCCTCTTCGCCGCCGAGCAGCGTGCGGTCTTCCCACACGCGGTCTATGATTCGTTTCAGTTCGTCGTACATGTCGTTTCGTTTTCGAAAAGCAGCGATCAAAGTTACGAAAAAATGCGTAACTTTGCCTTCAATAACGCAAATACCCTTTCGAAATGAACAGACCGGTACGTGCGACCCGGCTCCTCGCGGGCGGCGTCGCGATGATCGCAGGCGGAATCGCTATGATCGCAGCAAGTTGTACGCAGCAGATGAAAAAGATCGAACTCTTGCCTTATCCCTCGACCGAGCGCGGCGAGGTGGTCGACGATTATTTCGGCACCTCCGTGGCCGATCCCTACCGTTGGCTCGAAGACGATAATTCCGAGGCTACGGCCGCATGGGTCGCGGCCGAGAATGCCGTTACGAACGATTACCTCTCGCAGATTCCTTTCCGCGGCGCCATCCGTGAGCGGTTGACGGAGTTGTGGAACTACCCCAAGCAGGGCATTCCCTCGCGGCACGGCGATGCGTGGTACTGGTTCTACAACGACGGACTGCAGAACCAGTCGGTGCTCTATCGCGCCGATGCGCCCGACGGTCGGGGCGAGGTCTTCCTCGATCCCAACAGCTTGTCGGACGACGGCACCGTCGCTCTGTCGGACGTCTCCTTTTCCGAGGACGGGAAATATTGCGCCTACTCCGTCGCCGCGTCGGGTTCCGACTGGGTGAAGATCCTCGTGCTGGACGTCGCGACGGGCGCCCTGACCGACGACCGCATCGAGTGGGTGAAGTTCTCGGGCGCTACGTGGGCTCCCGATTCCCGCGGCTTCTACTACAGCGCCTACGACGCTCCGAAAGAGGGCGTCTATTCGTCGCAGAATCAGTTCCAGAAGGTCTACTACCACGCCCTCGGCACTCCGCAGTCGGCCGACGTTCTGGTCTACAGCGACCCGGCGCATCCGCTGCGTTACTTCTCGGCGTGGCCCAGCGACGACGGCAAGTGGCTCTTCGTAACCGCTTCGGAGGGTACTTCGGGCACCGAGATCCTCTATAAGAAGGTCGGGGCCCGCTCGTTCCGGACCCTGCTGCCCGGCTTCGACGCCGACTACGACATCGTCGAGTGCCGCGACGACGCTCTCTACTACGCCACCAACCGCGGGGCGTCGAACCGCCAGCTGGTGAAGGTCGATCTGAAAAACCCCTCGAAATCTTCGGTCGTGATCCCCGAGCGGGAGCAGCTTCTGGAGGGCGTCTCCACGGCCGGCGACTGCCTCTTCGCCATCTATCTGCAGGATGCGCAGCATAAGATCGCCCAGTACGGCTTCGACGGAACGCTCGTGCGCGAGGTCGAGCTGCCCGCGATCGGGTCGGTCGGCGGCTTCGGCGGCAAGAAGGAGGACACCGATTTCTATTACGCGCTCTCCAACTATACCTCGCCGTCGACGATCTATCGCTTCGACATCGCTTCGGGCACCTCCGAGCTCTTCAAAGCTCCGGAGGTCCGTTTCGATCCCGAGCTCTTCATCACCGAGCAGGTCTTCTACCCCTCGAAGGACGGTACGCGCGTGCCGATGTTCATCACCCATCGCAAGGACCTGAAGCTCGACGGTTCGAATCCTTGTCTGCTGTATGCCTACGGCGGCTTCCAGATCAACCTCACACCCGGCTTCAACCCCTCGGCGCTGATGTTCGTCGAGCAGGGCGGCATCTACTGCGTCGCCAACCTGCGCGGCGGTTCGGAGTACGGCGAGGCTTGGCATAGGGCCGGTATGCTCGAGAACAAGCAGAACGTCTTCGACGACTTCATCGCCGCCGCCGAATACCTCGTCGCCGAGAAATACACCTCGTCCGAGCGGCTCGCCATCCACGGCGGTTCGAACGGCGGCCTGCTGGTCGGCGCCTGCGAGGTGCAGCGCCCCGATCTCTACGCCGTCTGCCTGCCTGCCGTGGGCGTGATGGACATGTTGCGCTACCACAAGTTCACCATCGGCTGGGGCTGGGCCGTCGAGTACGGTTCGTCGGACAGCGAGGAGCAGTTCTCCTATATCTATAAGTATTCGCCGCTGCACAACATCCGCAAGGGCGTCGCCTATCCCGCTACGCTCGTCATGACCGCCGACCACGACGACCGCGTCGTGCCGGCTCATTCGTTCAAGTTCGCGGCCGAGTTGCAGCATTGTCAGGCCGGCGAGGCTCCCGTGTTGATCCGCATCGAGTCCAACGCCGGCCACGGGGCCGGCAAACCCACTTCGAAGCGTATCGACGAGGCGGCCGACATGTACGCTTTCCTCTTCCAGAATATCGGCGTGGCCTACCGGCCGGTCAAGAAATAAGCGTCGGATGAAGGTCTACAAGTTCGGAGGGGCCTCGGTCCGCAATGCCGAAGGGGTCCGCAACCTGCTGAAGATCATCGGCGACGAGCGCGACCTGTTCATCGTCGTCTCGGCGATGGGCAAGACCACCAACGCCCTCGAACGCGTCTTCGCCGGAATGCAACGGGGCGACCGCAAGGCCGCGCTGACGGAGGTCGCCGCCTTGCGCGACTACCATGCCGCCATCGTCGACGACCTCTGGCACGCTCCCACGCGGCTCGAGCGCGTCGAGGCGTTTTTCGCCGAGCTGGAGCGGACGACCGCCGAGGGCGACTATTGTCCGGACGACGCCGAGTTGTGGTACGACCGCATCGTGGCCTACGGCGAGCTGATCTCGACGACCATCATTTCGGAGTATCTGGCCTATGCCGGCGTCGCCAACCGCTGGATCGACATGCGGCGGGCGCTCGTTACGGAGCCGCGGCACAAGGACGCCGAGGTCGACCTCGCCGCGTCGGCTCCGCGCCTGCAGGCCGAGGTGGAGGGGTGCGAGGAGCGTATTTTCGTAGGTCAGGGATTCATCGGCGGCGCGCCCGACGGCACGACCACCACGCTCGGACGCGAGGGCTCGGACTATTCGGCGGCCGTCGTCGCCAACATCCTGAGTGCCGAGTCGATGTCGGTGTGGAAGGATGTCGACGGCGTGCTGAACGCCGATCCCAAGATTTTCCCCGACGCCGTGCAGATCGCCGAACTCAACTACCTCGATACGATCGAACTGGCTTACAGCGGCGCGCAGATCATCCATCCGCGGACGATCAAGCCCCTGCAGAACAGGAATATCCCGCTCTACGTGCGGCCTTTCGGCGACAAGCGCAAGCCCGGCACGGTGATCCGCAGCATGTCGGCGCCCGTCGAGGTGCCGATCCTGATTCTCAAGAAGGATCAGGTGCTGCTGACGATCCGCTCGCGCGACTTCTCGTTCGTCTTGGAGGAGAAGTTCGCAGCGATCTTTTCGCTCTTGGAGCGCTTCCGCATCAAGACCAACCTGATCCATAACTCGGCCGTCAACCTGAGTCTCTGCGTCGACGGCTCGTGGCATCTCGAGCAGGCTGTCGCGGCGCTGCGCGAGGAGGGTTTCGACGTCCTGAAGATCGACCGCATGGAACTCCTGACCGTGCGGGGCTATACCGACGAGCTATGGCGGCGCTACGCCTGCGGACCGCAGGTCTTCATCCGGCAGGCTACGCAGTCCACGGTGAGGGTGGTCAGGAAAAGCGATCTTTGCGATTGAGCGAGGGCAAGAGTTCTTGGCTGGCTGCCGGGGCGCCGCCCATCCGGGACGCAGTCGAAGTCAAGCCCCGCAGAGGGATCGAAGGTGAAAAGCGGGCAAAACCCGCTTTTCATCTTTCGTCTTCTCTGAGCTTCTGCAGAATCGTCCAGTAGGAGTCGTCGTGGATTTCGCCGTTGCGCTTCATGTCGATGATCGTGCGGACGATATATTTTTGAATGTCGCGCTGCAACCGTTTGTAGAGCGGGCAACGAGTGTAGTTTTCGTTGTCTAAGAGCACGTCGCGGATCGAGCGCAGCGAGTTGGTGTAGTTCGACATCTCGTTGCGCAGGGCCACGCCTTCTTTCTTCGAGGAGGTGATTTTGGCGATCGAGAGTTGCCGCAGCTTCTCGCATACCGAGTTCAGGAGCACCATCACCACGTTGTCCATCAGCGTGTGCCCGTGCATGAAAAGGTAGGTCGTCTCGGGCGTCAGCCCGCGCTTGCAGAGTTGTTCCTCGAATGCCTTCATCGGTTCGATCATCCGGGGATTGCGCTGTCGCAGCAGCCGTTCGCGCTTCTCCACGTTGCGGGCGAGCCATTCGAGTGTCCGGGCGCCGTTGTCGGCGATGTCCAGATAGCCCAGTCTCACGGAGGCCTTGAAGTCGATCAGGGTGAATACGTGTTCCGTAGCCAGCTGCGCCGAGTAGGCGTACCATACGAACAGCGGGTAGATCGTGCGGGAGTATTCGCGCAGGAAGACCACGAAGTCGAAGATGCGCGTGTCGTTTTTCGTCGCCTTGACGCAAACGTTGTGCAGCGAGGGGGCGTAGCAGAGGTAGTTTTCCGTGGCGTAGGCGTAGGTGTGGAACAGGTAGCGCGCCGCGGCCACGGTCGCCGACTGCTCGGTGCGGCCGCCGAAGAGGTAGTCGAAGTCGGAGTCCGCGCACAGCAGCAGGTCGGGACCCGATCGGGGGATCATGTTGAGCAGCACCTTCTTGCCTTTGGGCAGGTCCTCGCGGTTGGGCACCGAGATCTCGAACCGCAGATAGGGGTTGCGGAAGTGGTCGAAGATCCCGCGCCAGAAAGCCACGTCCTCGTAGCCTTCGACGTAGACCCTCACCAGCCGCTGGTCCTCCTCGGGAGGCAGGGGCTGCGGCAGCTGCTCGGGCGAGAGGAGACGGCGGGCGACGTTTATTTTGCGCTTCTTGGCATTCATCGTCTACGAAGATAAATATTTTCGTATTTTTGCACAAAATATCGGCGACGTTTCGACGTTTTATTCCTACTTTCCGGAGAAATTTCCGACCGGAAACGGGGACGCCGGGTTCACTTTTAATCAAGAACTCTTGCTCTCGCTCGATCGCAAGGTTCGCTTCGATAAAGATGGCTGACAACGACTGGAAATCGCGACTCGGAATGGTCTATTCGACCGATCCCGATTTCGAATATACGACCGAGGAGGCCGAGGAGCCCGCAACGCTCGATGCGGCGCAGCAGGAGCTGCGCGTGTGGCTCGACCGCAAACACCGGGGCGGCAAGGTCGCCACGCTCGTGCGGGGATTCGTCGGCCGCGACGACGACCTGCAGGCGCTGGCCCGCATGCTCAAGACCCGGTGCGGCGTGGGCGGCGCGGCCAAAGAGGGCGAGATCATCATTCAGGGCGACCACCGCGACCGCGTGGTCGAAATCCTCACCCGCAGCGGCTACCGTTGCAAAAAAGCCGGTTCCTGATCTTGAAAAAACGACTCTGCATACTCCTCGCCGCGTGCCTGCTGGCCGGCTTGCAAAGCCTTCGCGCGCAGTACTATACGTGGGGTTCCGACCCCGCCAATCTCAAATGGTCGACCATCCGCACGCCTGATGTGAGGATGATCTATCCCGACACGGTCTCCGACATCGCGCAGCGCACGCTCTTCTATCTGCGCACCGTGCGGCCCGACATCTCCTACGGATTCCGCCACGGACCCATGCGCATTCCGCTGGTCATGCACCCCGAGAACTTCCGCTCCAACGGACTGGTCATGTACCTGCCCAAGCGCATCGAGTTCCTCACTTCGCCCGCCATCGAGGGGTATTCGATGCCGTGGTACAAGCAGCTGGCGGCCCACGAGTACCGCCATGCCGTGCAGTACAACAACCTCGACCGGGGCGTGATCCGCGTGTTGAGCTACATCCTCGGACAGCAGGGTTCGACCATCGGCCTCTTGTGCATGCCCATCTGGGCGATGGAGGGCGACGCCGTCATGACCGAAACCGCCATGTCGTCGTTCGGCCGCGGTCTGCAACCCTCCTTCTCGCTGGCCTACCGCGCTTTGGGCAACATCGGGCGCCAGCGCCGCAACATCGACAAGTGGTTCTGCGGCTCCTACCTCTCGCATGTCCCCGATCACTACGAGCTGGGTTACCAGATCTGTTCCTACGCCTACGAAAAGTACGGCGAGAACGTCTGGGACAAGGTCGCCTGGTTCGGGTCGCGCAACCCCTACATGATCGCCACCACGCACATCGCCCTGCGCAAATTCTACAAAACCGACGCTCCGCAGCTCTTCCGCGAGACTTTCGACGACCTGCATGCCTACTGGGATTCGCTTCCCGCCGTCTCCGACTCCGCCGCGCCCCTGTGCGAGCTTCCCGAGGGCAACTATACGACCTACCGGTGGCCTTTGGCGCTTCCCGACGGCAACATCTTGCTCCTCAAGACCGATTACGACCGGCCGACCCGTTTCGTCGAGATCGACCGCACGTCCGGCCGGGAGCGTACCGTGGCCTATGTCGGCAACGTCTCCACCCGCCCGGCGCTCGGTGCCGACGGCCGCGTGCGGTGGACCGAATACCGGCGGTCGAAGCTCTTCGAGCAGCGCGTCAATTCGCAGCTATGCTATATGGATCTCTCCGATGGGCGGCCCCGGACCGTGGCAGGCGCGCGGCGCGCTCTCTATCCTACGGTCTCCGACGAGGGTACCGGATGGGTCGAATACGACTACGACGGCTCCTACTCGGTGGTGGTCGAATGCTCCGACGGCAGCCGCCGGCGCTTCGCCACGCCCCGCGGTTCCGAAGTCCACGGCTTGGCGTGGGACGACGTTACGGTGGCGTGGTACGTCCTCCTGACCGACGACAGCGGCATGTGGCTCGGGCGCATCGACAGCGAGGGGGTGCATCCGCTGACCTGCGGGGCCTACATCACGCTTTCGAACCTGCGGGCCGGCGACGGCCGCCTCTACTACGGGTCGATCGCCTCGGGCAAGGATGAAATACATTGTTACGACCTGATGGCGCGGCGCGAATATCGGATCACTGCTTCGCAATACGGCTCTTTCGACCCGGCGCCCTCTGCGGACGGGGTGCTGGCCACGACCTACGATCGCCGCGGCTACCGGCCGGCCGTGCAGCCTCTGGTCGACAGCGCGTTGATTCCCGTCGTGCCGGCCCGCCTGCCCGTCGATCGGGTCAATCCGCCGCGTCGGCGCTGGCCCGTCGTCAACCTCGATACGGTGCGCTTCGCCTCGGCCGATTCGATCCGGCAGGGCGAGGAGTTCCGCCGGAAGCGCTACCGCAAGGCGCCCAATCTGGTCAATGTCCACAGCTGGATGCCCGTGGCGTTCGATCCTTTCGAGGTCGTCGACGAGCACATCATCGACCTCAATGTGGGCGCCACGTTCATTTCGCAGAACCTTCTTTCGAACACCGAGGCCTTCGCTTCCTACGGCTGGAACCGCCGCGAGGGTTCGATCTGGCGCTTGGGGGCCCGTTATTTCGGCTTGGGCGTCCACTTCAGCCTCGACGCCACCTACGGCGGCAATCAGGTCTTCTACTCGCTGGGCCAGTACAACTCCGAAACCGGCAAGTACGAGTATCAGAAGCGGCCCGCGGCGGACAAATATTACTCCGTGGGGCTTTCGGCTTCGCTGCCGCTCTACTTCCAGTGCGGCTACCATACGCGGCAGCTCACTCTCTCGGCCGGCTGGAACTACTCCAACGGCATGGTCGCCAACATGGGCCGCATCGAGTGGAAGGACCACAACATCACCAATCTGGAGCACATCGGTTTCCACGAGGGATTGCACAAACTCGCGTTCAGCGTCGGCTTCGCCGATCAGGTGCGGCTCGCCCACCGCGATTTCGCGCCCCGCTGGGGTTATTCGCTTTCGGCAGGTTATACCTTCAATCCTTCGGACCGGTATTTCAGCGATCTGATTTCGACCTACGGACACCTCTACCTTCCCGGCTTCGGGCGGCACCATTCGCTCAAGGTCGCGGCCAGCTACCAGACGTCGATCGGCGGCTACAAATTCCCGACAGGCTATGCGCCCCTGAGCTACCGCTCCACGCGTCTGATTCCGCGCGGCTTCTCTTCGGCCGATATCCTCGCCAACAACTACCTCGCCGCCGAAGTCGACTACCAGTTGCCCGTCTGGTACCCCGAGGGGGGCATTTCGTCGGTTCTCTACTTCAAGCGCATCCGCCTGAACGTCGGCGGCGACTACGCCCAGTTCCGCGATCTGGGGGGCGGGGGCATGATCCGGCGCCGTATCTGGTCGGTGGGCGGCGATCTCGTGTTCGACGTCAACATCTTCCGCCAGCCCGCGTCGGCTACCTCGAGCGTCAAGCTCTCGTGCTACCGTCCCTCGACCGGCGGCGTATGGTTCGGCGCCTCGGTGGGACTGCCGTTCTGATGCACAATTCACAATTTATAATTCATAATTGCCGTTATCAGGAATGCAGCTCCGGAGCGTTCCCCTCAGAACCGGGAAAATCCGTACGAATCGTAGGTCGGACGACGAAAAATCGTGAATTGTGAATTATGAATTGTGAATTTGATTATCTTCGCACCAAATTAGTCCATCATGGCACAGCGTAGCAAAAAGGGCATCGACCCGAAAACCATCCGGTGGATCTGGGCGGCGGCGTTCGCACCGTTCGCGCTGGTCTTCGTGTTGCTGATTCTGACCGCCTGCGGCGTCTTCGGGCGCATGCCTTCGTTCGAGGAGCTGGAGAACCCGCGCAGCAACCTCGCCACGGAGATCTACTCGGAGGACGGCAAGGTCATCGGCTCGTTCTTCGTGCAGAACCGCTCCTACGTGCAGTATGCCGACCTCTTTCCGGTCGATCCCGCCGAGCATATCTCGCTCGACGGCCGCAGCGTGCCGCCGATCGTCGCCGCGCTGATTTCGACCGAGGACGTCCGCTTCCGCACCCACTCGGGCATCGACATTCCCTCGCTGGCCCGCGTCGCGGTGAAGACCGTGGGCATGTTCAACATGCAGCAGGGCGGCGGCTCGACCATCACGCAGCAGCTGGCCAAGAACCTCTTTCCGCGCGACACGGTCCGCAACCGCGGCAAGATCGTCCGCACGGCCAAGCTCATATCGTCGAAATTCAAGGAGTGGATCACGGCCCTCAAGCTCGAATACAACTACACTAAGGAGGAGATCGCCGCCATGTACCTCAATACTGTCGAATACGGTTCGAACGCTTTCGGCATCAAGTCGGCGGCCCACACTTTCTTCAACAAGGAGCCCCACGAGCTCAGCGTGCAGGAGGCGGCCATGCTGGTGGGCGTGGTCAACGCTCCTACGTTCTATTCGCCCGTGCGCAATCCCGAGCGGGCGCTGGCGCGGCGCAATCTGGTGCTCTCGCGCATGCGCGCGGCCGGGGCTCTGAGCCGCCGGCAGTACGACTCGATCGCGGCCCTGCCCATCGTGCTCAACTACAAGCCCGTCTCGCATAACGAGGGCACGGCCACCTACTTCCGCGAGATGCTGCGGCTGGTGATGACCGCCGAGCGGCCCCGCCGCAACCAGTTCTACAACGAGTGGGACTACGAGCAGGCCGTCAAGGAGTACGAGGAGAATCCCCTCTACGGCTGGTGCCGCAAGAACCGCAAGGCCGACGGCACGCCTTACAACATCTATCGCGACGGACTGAAGATCTACACCACGATCAACTCCACCATGCAGCGCTACGCCGAGCAGGCCGTGCAGAAGCAGCTGGAGACGGTGATCCAGCCGCAGATGGACGAGCAGTACCGGCGTACGCGCACGCTCTTCAACGAAGCCACGCGGGAGGAGCGCCTGCGCATCATGCGCCATGCCGTGCGGTATTCGGACCGCTACCGCGAAATGAAGCAGGCCGGTTTCGGCGAGAAGGAGATCGAGGCGTCGTTCGACCGCCCCTGCTCGATGAAGGTTTTCACCTTCCGGGGCGAGCGCGATACGCTCATGACGCCGCGCGACTCGATTCTCCACCACAAACGCATCATGCGCGCCGCTTTCCTTGCGCTCGATCCTCGCACGGGCTTCGTCAAGGCCTACGTCGGAGGTCCCAACTTCCGCTACTTCAAGTACGACATGGCCAAGCAGGGCAAGCGTCAGATCGGCTCGACGATCAAGCCGTTCGTCTATACGTTCGCCATCGACCATCTGGGCCTCTCGCCCTGTACGCCGGTTCCCAACCTGCCCGTAACCATCGAGACGGCCAACGGCACGGCGTGGTCGCCCAAAGAGGCCGGCCGCGTGGAGCAGATCGGCGAGCTGCACCCCCTCTCGTGGGGCCTCGCGCATAGCCGCAACAACTACTCGGCATGGATCATGAAGCAGGCCAAAGAGCCCGCCGCCGTCGCCGACTTCATCCATAACATGGGCATCCGCAGCTACATCGATCCCGTGCCGGCGTTGTGCCTCGGCACTTCGGAGTCCAACGTCTTCGAGCTGGTGAGCGCTTTCTCGACTTTCGCCAATCAGGGCGTGCATACCGATGCGATCTTCGTTACGCGGATCGAGGACCGGCAGGGCAACCTCATCGCCTCGTTCATCCCCTCTTCGCAGGATGCCGTGAGCGAGCGGACGGCCTACACGATGCTCGCCATGCTGCAGGGCGTGGTCTCGGGCGGTACGGCCGTGCGTCTGAAGTGGCAGTACGGATTCGGCGACGTCGAGATCGGCGGCAAGACCGGTACCTCCAACAAGAACCGCGATGCGTGGTTCGTCGGCGTTACGCCGCGTCTGGTGGCCGGTGCATGGGTCGGCGGCGAGGACCAGTTCGTGCACCTGCTCTCGCGCGGCGAGGGCAGCGTGATCGCCTTGCCGATCGTGGGCGACTTCCTCCAGCAGGTCTACGACAACGGCACGCTGGGCGTCTCGCGCATCGACAAGTTCGTCCGCCCCGCATCGATGCCCCGCTACGACTGCAGCTGGGTCCGGGAGGACGAAGAGCAGCAGTTCCCCGACGAAGCGTTCGACGAGGACGAGCGGTTCTTCGACTGACCCCGGGGCCGGAGACTGGGGGGCCGAGATTGGAGACCGGGGCCGGAGGCGGAGTGCGGGTTTCGGATAGCCGGCCGCTTCCGCGGGTCGGAGCGGTGTCCGCCGCAGGCAGGAAATTAGCAGAGAAGATAATAAATATGAAAATCGCAATCGTGGGGGTCAGCGGCGCCGTTGGCCAGGAGTTTCTGAAGATTCTCGAAACAAGATCGCTGCCGATCGACGAACTGCTGTTGTTCGGCTCGGAACGCAGTGCGGGCCGTACGTATCGATTCCGCGGCCGGGATTTGACGGTCCGGCTCTTGCAGCATAACGACGACTTCCGGGGCGTCGATTTCGCCCTCGTGTCGGCCGGGGCCGGGACGTCGCGTGAGTATGCGGAGACGATCACCCGGCACGGCACCGTGATGATCGACAATTCGAGCGCTTTCCGCATGGATGCCGACGTGCCGCTGGTCGTGCCGGAGGTCAACCCCGAGGATGCGAGGAACGCGCCGCGCCGCATCATCGCCAATCCCAACTGCACTACGATCCAGATGGTCGTGGCCCTGCAGGCCGTCGAGCGCCTGTCGCATATCCGCCGCGTGCATGTGGCGACCTACCAGTCGGCCAGTGGCGCGGGTGCCGCTGCGATGGCCGAGCTCGAGAAGCAGCATGCCGAGCTGATCGCCGGACAGAGGCCCACGGTCGAGAAATTCGCTTTCCAGCTCGCCTATAACGTCATTCCGCATATCGACGTCTTCACCGACAACGACTACACGAAGGAGGAGATGAAGATGTTCCGCGAGACTCGCAAGATCATGCACTCCGACGTCCGCGTCTCGGCCACGTGCGTGCGCGTGCCCGTCATGCGCGCCCACTCCGAGAGCGTGTGGGTGGAGACCGAGCGGCCCGTGTCGGTCGAGGAGGCGCGGGCGGCTTTCGCCGCCGCGCCGGGCGTGGTGCTGATGGATTCTCCGGCGGAGAAATCCTATCCCATGCCGCTTTTTGTCGCGGACCGCGACCCCGTCTACGTGGGGCGCATCCGCAAGGATCTCGCCTGCGACTGCGGTCTTGCGTTCTGGTGCGTCAGCGACCAGATCCGCAAGGGTGCTGCGCTCAACGCCGTGCAGATCATGGAGACGCTGCTGTAGCCGGGGCCGGATCGGGGGAGGATCGGGGGAGGGCGCGGGCCGGAGTGCCGGCCGCCGCTCCTTTTCGTCGGGCGGAACTCTCGCCTTTCTCGCAGAGCTTTTGTGTTCGAGCGGGCTGCATTCCGGAAGGAGTGCGGTCCGTTTCGTTTTTTCGGCACCTTATTTGCGGACGTCGGTGGCGAAACTTAATCTTTTTCGCCATGAAAAAATATCGTTGTACCGTCTGCGAATACATCTACGATCCCGAGGTCGGCGATCCCGACAACGGCATCGCGCCCGGCACTCCGTTCGAGGAGCTGCCCGAAGGGTGGACCTGCCCCGTCTGCGGGGAGCCCAAAGAGGTATTCGAACCCGTCGACTGATCGAAAACGAACGAGTCGAACCATGCAATTCCTTTTCTTATCCCTTTTTATTTTCCCCTTTATGCAGACCCCTACCGCCACCGCCGCACGTTTCGCGGTGCAGGAACTTCCCTACGCCTACGACGCGCTGGCTCCGCAGTTCTCCGAGGAGACGCTGCACTACCACCACGACAAACATTATGCAGGCTACGTCAGCAAGCTCAACGAGCTGGTAGTCGATACCCCGTATGCCGGACAGCCGCTCGAGGACATTGTGCTCTCGTCCGACGGCGCCGTCTACAACAATGCCGCACAGGCATGGAACCACGAATTCTATTTCGGGCAGCTCTCGCCCCGACCGCAGTCCGAGCCGCAGGACGCGCTTCTGGAGGCGATCGACCATAATTTCGGATCTTTCGACCGCATGAAGAACCAGATGACGACGGCGGCCGTCGGGCTTTTCGGCTCGGGCTGGGTATGGCTCGCGGCCGGTCCGGCGGATCAGCTGGTCATTCTGAGCATGCCCAATGCCGGCAATCCGCTGCGCGAGGGTTACCGGCCGTTGCTGTGCATCGACGTCTGGGAACATGCCTACTACGTCGATTTCCGCAATCGCCGGGCCGATGCCGTCGCAGCGTTGTGGGAGCGCCTCGACTGGAAAACCGTCGGCGAGCGTTACGAACGGAAATAGCTCTTTTTCTCTGCCATTTTTTTTCGCGCCCGCTCCGTCATTCGTCGGGGCGGGCGTTTTTCGGCTTCTTCTGCCGGCGGCGTCTTGCGCATCCGGGGTGCATCTCGGTTGCTTTCGTCCGGTTGTCCGGGCTGCCGTAAGGATCTTCGTCTCCCGGTTGTTGCGAATGCTTCGTTTCCGGCCTTTCGGCACCTCTTCGGCTTTTCGCGCTTTCGGCCCGGTTCGTACGCCGGACGGTCTCTTTTCCGTTTCGCGGGTTCCCGATTTCCGGTTTGGCACAGGCTTTGCAACTTATCCTGTCAACTGCGGATCAGCAACCGCAGTGAGGTTTCTTCATTTATTTAAGTTTGGGTTAGTAGTTTTAGGAGGGCAACCTCCGGGGGCAGCAGGCAATCGTGAGATTCCCTGCTGTTTTTGTTTTCGACCTTTGCTGCCCTTCCCCCCTTCTGGCTCTTGAAATACCCTCCAAGAGCAGGCCAGACGGCATGCATAACGTTTCTGTTTCGTATTTTCCGATACGATCACCGCATGTCTTGAATTTGTTTCGGGGGGGGAGAAGGTAAGAGGTCTTTTCGAATTCCGCCTGATGTTCGCATGTTGGTTCGTAACGGAAGATATAATTTTTTTGGATTTTATTTGTTTCTTTTTTATTTTTGCTCCATATTTGTATAGAAATATACGAAAGCCCTGCTTTGCACGAAGTCTTAAGTTCCACTTGAGAGGTTATTAGTGCATTGCGGGGCTTTTTTAGTGCTTGTATTTCGTCTTATCTATCTTCCTTGAATTCCGACGGAACGAATTTCCAGTGCCGATAAGAGTGATTCCATCTGTCTGTTAGTTTTGCGGTCCCTGTCGATATGCCGATGTTGAAATAAGGGAATCCGATGCTTTTTATCAGAGAGAGGATATGTCTATAGAGTTTTTCTTTGGCTATCGTTTTCTTTCCTCTTTGGCGGGCTCCTTCCGGTTTCTCCTTGTGCATGTTGTTCAGCCGAAAGGCCATCGCACCCAAGATAATATCCATACATTGTTGGATGGAGTGGTCTTTGGAGTCGATTTCGACGATGTCGTCCATCCTTATTTTAAGTCTCGCATGCTGAAATATCGGTTGGCCCTGCAATCCGTAGATATGGGATTTGAACGCTTCGTTTTGTATGTGCGTGTCCGGAAGTTTGTCGAAATACAGGCGGATGTAGGTGTCTTCCGTAGGATCGGCTCGGTGGAATCGCAATCCGAAAGCATGCTTTACAAATTGATAGTATAGCAGATGGAATCCGTTTTCTTTCTGTTCTTGAGTCAAATTGATCGGAATTTGAGCGCTTTGACGAAACATGATGCGGATCTTGACTTTATCCTGCCGGATAAAATCGAAAAACAGATCCATTATCTGCATGTATTTTTGCAGATAGTTTTCCGTAACTTTCGTCCATTTGATCTCTCCGAGGAGATTCAGTTCCGTCTTCTTGTTGTCGATGCTGGTTTTTACGAAATCGAGATCCGGAGAGCGGACCAGAACCCCGCCATAAAAATCGGAGTAATATTTCCCGCTGGAGATAGATTCATCGCAGTATATGATATATTCCATACTTCCATCTATTTCGGATAACAAATATATGAAAACGGTTACCGCCATCCAAAATATCTTAACACTATTAAGATGTTGTTTCGGAGATTCGTTTGGAATCGGCAAACTCCGGGCTTCGGCTCGCTTCGAAGCAAACATAAAAAAGCCGCGCCCGACTTTCGTCGGACGCGGCCCAGTGCCCAGGACAAGACTCGAACTTGCACGAACTAAACGTTCACTACCCCCTCAAAGTAGCGTGTCTACCAATTTCACCACCTGGGCGACACTCGCCGAACCTCTCGATTCGGGTGTGCAAATATAACGACTATTTCGCTCATTGCAAAATTTCGGGCGGATATTTCGTGAAAATTGCGGCGAAACCGTTCCGTATGCCGATGCGGGCCGCATCGAAAGACGTCCGCACTGAAAGAAGGTCAGCATCGAAAGACGGCCCGTCCCGGGCTTCCGCATGCTCCTCGACGAGCCCCTCCCAAAAAAACGGGCGGAAAAAGTTCCGCCCGACAGTTCGCAGCATGCCGCCGCAGGGTTACTTCAGCGTCATTTCGTCGAGGAGGTAGCCGGCTCCGCCGATGCGGTCGATGACCATCAGCACGTAGCGGATGTCGACCGCAATGTTGCGGCAGATCGTCGGGTCGAATTCGATGTCGCTCATCGTCGAGCGCCACGTGCGGTCGAAGTTGATGCCCACCAGTTCGCCCCGGGCGTTGAGGATCGGCGATCCGGAGTTGCCGCCCGTGGTGTGGTTGGTCGCCAGAAAGCAGACCGGCACCGTGCGGCGGCCGTCGACTTCGATGCCCCAGCGGCCGTAGGCTTTTTTCGCATGCAGGTCGCGCAGCGCCTGCGGGATGTCGTAATCGTAAATCGCCGGATTGTCTTTGGCGATGATGCCGTCGAGGGTCGTCAGCGGTCGGTGGTACTCGCCGTCGGCGTATTCGTAGCCCGCCACCTTGCCGTAGGCCACGCGCAGGGTCAGATTGGCGTCGGGGAACATCTCTCCCTCGCGTTTCTCGGCGGCGGCCCGGCGGCGCAACCCTTCCACGTATCGGGCGTAGAGTTCGTTCATGCGGGCGCTGTTGAAGTTGCGCAGGGCTTTGGTGCCCAACGCTTCGACGATCTTGGCGTTGAGGCCGGCGATCCCCTTTTTCAGTGCCGCGAGCTCTTCGTTTTTCGCATCGGCGACCGCCAGATCGAAAATATGGTCGGCATAGGCCGCCGGAGTGCCGTACTGCTCTACGCCGGCGCGGAACTCGGCGATCGGTTCCAGCATCGTGTTGCGGGCGGCATACTCCTCGAACGCCAGCCGGTAGAGAGCTCGTTCGACCGCTTCGCGCTTGGCGAAAATCGGATCGGACAGTTCTTCCGCACTATAGCGGTAGCCTAAGGTGAGGAGCGTTTCGGCCAGCAGTTCGCGCGTATAGTAGTAGGGTCGGGCCCGCTCGAACTCCTCCTGCAGCAGCTTTACGATCTCGGCGTCGCCCGTCGTTTCGGCGTAGCGTCGCTCGGCGGCCGCTTTCTTTTCGTAGGTTCCCAAGCGATTGATCCCCAGTACTTCGCCCTGCCACTTCTTCCATGCGTTGGCGATCGTCGCATGCTTGGCCGCATAGTGGATGCGCAGCGCCGGGTCCGACTCCTGCGCCGCACGGATCAGGTCGAGCCGTCCCGTGCGGATGGCGATCTTCATCGGATCGGAGACTTCGGCGATGTATTTCACCACGTCCGAAAGGATGTATTGCTGCGTGTTGCCCGGGAATCCGTAGATCATCGTGAAGTCGCCTTCCTCGACCCCTTCGGTCGAGATCGCGAAGTGGCGGCGCGGACGGTAGGGTACGTTGTCGGGCGAGTAGGCCGCCGGCTTGTTGTCGGGGCCGGCGTAGATGCGGAAGACGGAGAAGTCGCCCGTGTGGCGGGGCCAGATCCAGTTGTCGGTGTCGCCGCCGAACTTGCCGATCGACGAGGGCGGCGCGGCCACCAGACGCACGTCGTCGAACTGTTCGTAGAGGAACAGGAAGTGTTGGTTGCCGTAGTACATCTGTTCGACCGCGGCTTTGTAGCCCTTGCCTTCGGCTTCGGCTGCCCGGACGATCTCTTCGGCCGTCTCGCCGGCCGCGATGCGGTGGGTAACTTCTTCCATGCGGACCAGGAACTTGACGTCCAGTTTCTCGTTGGGCAGTTCTTCGGTCCGCGTGCGGGCCCAGAATCCGTGGGTGAGGTAGTCGTGCTCGACCGACGAGTGCGACTGAATGGCGTCGTAGCCGCAGTGGTGGTTGGTCAGCAGCAGCCCTTCGGGCGATACCAGTTCGCCCGTGCAGCCGCCGTCGAAGAGCACCACGGCGTCTTTCATCGAGGCCTTGTTGATCGAGTAGATGTCGTCGGCCGTGAGGCGGAAGCCTTTGGCGCGCATGTCGCGGATGCGGTGCGAGATGAGGCTCGGGAGCCACATGCCTTCGTCTGCGGCCGCGGGGAGCAGCAGCACGAGTGCCGCAAGGGTAAGGAGGGTACGTTTCATGGTCAGTGTTGTTCTATGAATTTTTCGAGTTCGGTGTATACGCGTTGTACGGGCAGCCCCATGACGTTGTAGAACGAGCCGTCGATGCGTTCGATCGCCGCATAGCCGATCCACTCCTGAATGCCGTAGCTGCCGGCCTTGTCGTAGGGTTCGCAGGCGTCGACATAGTAGGCGATCTCTTCGTCGCTCAGGGGCCGGAACCACACGTCGGAGCAGACGGTGAAGGTCCGGCGGCGCGACGCCGTGCGGAGCGTTACGCCCGAGACGACCGTGTGGCGGTGTCCCGACAAGCGGCGCAGCATGGTGCAGGCGTCGTCGCGGTCGCGGGGTTTGCCCAGCACACGACCGTCGAGCACCACCACCGTGTCGGCCGTCAGGAGGATGTCGTTCGGTGCGAGCTCCTCAGGATAGGCGTTGCTCTTGAGTTGCGAAAGATAGGCCGGCACCTCCTCGGCCGCCAGCTTGTCGGGGTATATCTCTTCGCAGTCGTATTTGGGAGCCGGTTCGTAGGGCAGGCCGCAGCCCGTCAGCAGTTCGCGGCGCCGCGGCGATTGCGACGCCAGCAGCAGCCGATAGGGCCGGAGTTTTTCGTGAAGCAGCATGTTGTTTGAAAGTGAAGTTTGCGATTTCGTTTCGAAGTCCGTCTCCGGCGGCCGGGTCGGTCGCATCGAAGATGCGAGCCGCCGGAGAAGTGTGGGAGCGGCAGATCTATCGGATGTCGAAATTCAACAGTTCCCGCCCCTCCAGCGTCGCCGCAAGGCAGTCGCCGGGTGCGACGGGGCCTACGCCCGCCGGGGTGCCGGTGTAGATCAGGTCGCCCATGCGCAGGGTGGTGTAGCGCGACACGGCGGCGATGATCCGGTCGACCGTAAAAAGCATCTCCCCCGTGTAGCCGCGTTGGCGCACTTCGCCGTTGACACTCAGCTCGAAGCGGAGGTTCTGCACATCGCCGCCCAGCTCGGCCAGCGATATGAACTCGGGCGAGAGCGCCGCCGAGCGATCGAAGGCTTTGGCCCGCTCCCACGGCAGTCCCCCGGCGATCGCTTTGCGTTGCAGGTCGCGGGCCGTGAAGTCGATGCCCAAGCCCACTTCGGCATAGTAGCGGTGGGCGAACTTCTCGGCGATCGCACGGCCCACCCGGTCGATGCGCACCACCAGCTCGCATTCGTAGTGCACCTCCTGCGAGAATGCCGGGATGTAGAACGGATCGTTGTTGCGCAGCAGCGCCGTGTCGGGCTTCAGAAACCAGATCGGCTCCGCCGCCTCGGCCGCCAGCCCCGTTTCGCGGTGCAGCTCCTCGGCATGCGCCGCATAGTTGCGGCCTATGCAGATGATCTTCATAAATTCGTGTTATGGTTGCGGGTTTCTATGCGGGTCATGATGACGATAACGCCGATTGTCACGAGGATGATCCGCAATACGGTGAGCGTCGTTTCGGAGACTCCCAGCCATGCGAGCCCCCGGCTTCCGGGTCCGATCAGCAGAGCCAGCGCCAGCAGTCCGCCTGCGGCCGTGCGTCGTACCCGCCGCATTTCGATGTTGCGACGCTCGGCGTCGGTGTAGCGGCGGAGCGTCGAGATCCATTGAGGACGAAGATAGACGACGCCTGCACATGCGAGCAGCAGCAGGGATGCGAAGTAGGAGGTGTCCATGCGTCGATCGCAAGGCGATTTTTAATTCTTCATTTTCGATTTTTCACGGCGCAGCTCTTCCGCCATCCTCCGCGCGAAGCGTTCGCTGGCGCCGGGAGCGCCGATGACGGTGCGCAGTTCTTCGAAGTCGGCCAGCATCCGGGCCCGTTTTTCGCCGCCCGCCACGATCGCCCGCAGCTCGCGCTCGGCCCGCTCGGCCGAGAGGTCCGACTGGATGATCTCCGTTACCGCTTCGCGCCCGAGGTTGAGGTTCACCAGCGACACCCACGGCACCTTCAGCACGTAGGGCTGCAGCTTCACCTGAAACCACAGCGTGCGGTAAACTACCACTTCCGGAATCCCCAGCAGGGCTGTTTCGAGGGTCGCCGTGCCGGAGGTTACGACGGCTGCTTCGGCCACGTGAAGCGTCTCGTAGGTCTGGTCGCAGACGTAATGCAGGTCGCTGCCGGCCATGTAGCGGTCGTAGAGCGTCCGTTCGAGCCACGGCACCCCCGTTATCACGAACTGATGACCGGGAAACCGTGCCGAGAGTTTGGCCATCAGGGGCAGGTTGTCGCGGATTTCGCCCCGTCGGCTGCCGGCCACTAAGGCGATGATCGGCCGCTCGTCCAACCCGTGCCGGCGGCGGAACTCCTCGCCCGTTGGCAGCGCCGCACGGCGTGCTTCCAGCGCGTCGACCAGCGGGTTGCCTTCGAAAACAGGTTCGATGCCCTTGCGGGGGAAGTAGCTCTTCTCGAACGGGAAGATGATGAAAAGACGGTCTACATACTTGCGGATCGTCTTCACTCTCCATTCGCGCCACGCCCACACTTTCGGGGCGATGTAGTAGTAGGTGCGGATGCCGTGTTCTTTGGCCCAGCGGGCCATCTTCATGTTGAAGCCCGGGTAGTCGATCAGAATCAGCACGTCGGGTGCGTAGGCCGCTACGTCGGCCCGGCATTCGCGCATCTGCCGCCGGATCGTCCGCAGGTTTTTCAGCACCTGCACGATCCCGAAGAACGAGGTCTCCCGGTAGTGTTTGCGCAGGTTGGCTTCGCCGCCCGCCGCCGCCATGCGGTCGCCGCCCCAGAAGCGGAAATCGGCTTCGGGGTCGGCTTTCTTGAGCCCTTCGATCAGATTGGCGCCGTGCAGATCGCCCGACGGCTCGCCGGCAAGGAGGAAATACTTCATGACAATTCAAAATTCACAATTAGCGGAATCCCGAATCGGTTGACGGTTAAAAGACATAATTATGAATTGTGCATTCTTAATTATGAATTTTTTAAAAGGTCCGGCCGCAGCCGCTTCGTCCGCTCCCAGGCTTGTTCGTCTTGCCAGCGGGCTATTTCGGCGAAGTTGCCCGAAAGCAGCACGTCCGGTACGCGCCAGCCGCGGAACTCCGCCGGCCGCGTGTAGACCGGGGGTGCCAGCAGGTTGTCCTGAAACGAGTCGGTCAGGGCCGAGGCTTCGTCGCCGATGGCTCCCGGGATGATCCGCACGATCGAGTCGGCCAGGATGCAGGCCGCCAGCTCGCCGCCCGTCAGCACATAGTCGCCGATCGAGATTTCGCGCGTGATGAGGTGTTCGCGGATGCGGTGGTCGATGCCCTTGTAGTGGCCGCAGAGGATGATGATGTTTTCGAGCGTCGAGAGGCGGTTGGCTTCGTGCTGGTCGTAGCGGATGCCGTCGGGCGAGGTGTAGATGATCTCGTCGTAGCGGCGTTCGGCCTGCAGCTTCTCGACCAGTTCGAATACGGGTTCGCACTTCATGACCATGCCCGCTTCGCCGCCGAACGGGTAGTCGTCGGTGGTCTTGCGGCGGTCGTGGGCGTAGTCGTGGAGGTTGTGTATATGAATCTCCACCAGCCCTTTCTCCTGCGCGCGCCGGAGAATCGATTCGTTGAGCGGCGAGGTCAGCAGCTCGGGAACGGAGGAGAGGATGTCGATGCGCATGTTCGGTCGGGTGAAAGGTGAATGGTAAAAGGTGTGAAGCGGGGGTTCGCGCCGGCGGCTCAGGGGCGGAAGATGATGTCTTTGCCGTTGTCGCGTTCCGGGTCGAGGGGTATTTCGCGACCGCGGTCGAGGGTGTAGGCGGCATATCCCAGTTCGCCGAACAGCCGGAGGATCCGGGGGCGGTTCTCTCCGCCGGTCTCGATCAGCACCCTCGGCCGGAACTGCTCCAGCAGAGGGCGCATCTCTTCCATGACGATCGTTTCGTAGCCCTCGATGTCGCATTTGACGAAGTCGAGGCGCTGCAATCCCGCGAAAAGTTCGCTGCCGCGCCGCATCTCGGCCGTGAACTCCACGTCGACCGCCGCGCCCGTCTCGTTCACGAAATTCTGTCCCGTGCCCATGTAGCCCGTCGCGCGGGCCGAGTCGTTGCCCATGCGGATCGGCTTGTTTTCGGTCCCGAGGGCGAAGGGGTAGATATCTACGTTGCCGCAGCCGCGCAGGTTGCGGCTCAGCACCTTGCGGATCGGAGCCACCGGCTCCACGGCATAGACTTGCCCCGTGGGGCCGGCCAGTTGCGCGAGCGTTCGGGCGTAGTAGCCCAGATTGGCGCCGAGGTCGATGCAGACGTCGCCCGCGGCGACCAGCCGCGGCAGGTGGTAGACATACTCCGTGGCCGGGGCGTAGCGTCCGATTCCGAGTTTCCGGAATATGAAGAACATCCGGCTCACCGCCCGAAGGTAGCCTTCGAGCGGGAGCGTGCGGTAGAGGATCTTGTGCAGCAGGCGGATCATGCGGGGTCAGCGATAGTCTACTTCGCCGTTGAGCACTTCGACGAGGAAGGGGTTGTACAGGGTTTCGTGGCCGATCGTGGTCTCTTCTCCGTGGCCGGGGAGCACGCGGGTCGCATCGCCTAAGGGAAGGAGCTTGTCCAGAATCGAGCGCATGATCCACGAGTAGTCGCCGCCCGGCAGGTCGGTGCGTCCGATGCTCTCGCGGAAAAGCGTGTCTCCCGTCAGGAGGATTCCGCTCTGCGGTTCGTAAAAGGCCACGTGTCCCGGCGTGTGTCCCGGCGTGGGGATCACTTGCAGGAGGGTCTTCCCGAAGCGGATTTCGGGCGTCGGATCCAAGTCGATGTCGATCGCGGGCATCTCGCCCACGCGGACCCCGAAGATCGAACCGCTGGTCTGTGCGTTTTCGAGCAGAAAACGGTCCTGCCCCGAGAGAGCGAAAGGAATGCCGTAGCGTTTCTGGAGATGGCGGACGCCCAGCGTGTGGTCGAAGTGCCCGTGGGTGTTGATCGCCAGCACGGGCCGCAGGCCGTGCCGTTCGATGAAGTTCTCCAGCGCGGCGTTTTCGCGGTCGTTGCTGTTTCCGGCGTCGACGACGACGGCTTCCTGCGTCTCGTCCCAGAGGACGTAGGTGTTTTCCTGAATCGGGTTGAACGTGAGTGTCGCTGTTTTCATGACGCGAGGCGTTGTTTCGGCAAAGATAGTGTTTTTGCCGGATTATTGCCTATCTTTACGGTCGCAAACCGATCCGATCCGTTATGAAACGATTGTTGTGTTCCCTTTTCGCGGTGCTGGCTTTCGCAGGTTGTTCGCTGCTCAAGGTCTCGGTCTCGTCGGGCGATCCGCTGCCCCGGCGCGATGCCGAGACGCGGTTGCTGACCCGCGGTTTCTACTACGACATGTCTTCCGACGTGGCCCGTACGGCCGATTCGATCGTGGCCGCGGCGCCCGAGTTGTCCGTGCGGCTCGCTGCCGTGCGGTGGAAGATCCGCGTTACGCGCGCCGCCGTTTCGGCCGCCATGCAGAGCATTCCCGACGTGTCGTTGGCCGACATGTGGATCCTCTGCCGGCGCATGGACCGCACCTTCGCCGCAGCTCCCGATTCCCTGCTCTTCGGAGCGCAGACTTGCCTCGCTCGCGCCACGGCGGCGCAGCTCGACCGGCGCATCGGGGAGCTGGCCCGTCAGGCGTTGTCCGGCGAGCGCTACGATCTGATGGAGGAGTTCGTCGTGCGTTTCGTTAGCGAGCATCCCGTTACGGAGCAGGGCGTCGAACCGGCCAATACTACATTGGCTTGGATCGAGTTTCTGCGCGAAAAGGGGGTCGAGGCCGATTTCGCCACGGGTTCGATCTCCGAGGTGCTGGCCGATGTCAACGACCGGCTGAGCGGCCAGACGCAGCAGTTGGTCAACAGCGTGGGTTGGTCGAAGGACCTGCTCGAAATGGAGTGGGGGCAGGACAGCCTGCGCTCCGAGGTGGGGGCCCGGCTCGATTCGTTGGAGCGCGACCTCGACCGCATGGTCCGCGTGGCCGAGCATCTGCCCGAGATCTCGGACCGCATGATGGAGGGGCTCAACGAGCAGGTGGCGCAGCTGGTCGGCACGATGAATTCGTTGGTCGACAATGCCTTCTCCGATTTCGGGCGGCAGCGCCGCGAGTTGCAGGTCTACGTTACGCAGGAGCGCGAGGCGTTGGTCGAGCAGCTGCGGTCGACGGCCGGGGAGTTGGTCTCCGCGACGTTGGATGCCGTCCCGGGCCTGATCGGACGCATCGTGCTCTACGTCGTGCTGGCGTTGGTCGTCCTCATCGGCGGCCCCTTCGCGCTGGGCTTCTGGCTCGGCGGCGTCCGGCAGCGGGCCAAATCCCGATATTAGCGGATACAGAAACGGCCGCTCCCCGGGGAGCGGCCGTTTCTTTTCTATCTTCAGGGGAACATGTCAGGATGTTGTTCCCGGTATGCGTCGTAGGATTCGTAGGCCCGGTATCGGGCCACCGTCTCTTCGTCGGTCGCAATATGGCCGCAAACCATGCAGTAGTCCTTGTAGATGCCTTGATAGGCTTGGGGACTGCTGTAGGCCGTCGGCTGCAGCCCTTTCATGATGAATACGCCGTCTTGATAGTAGAGCAGCTGCAGCGTCGTCGCGGGTTCGTATCGGTCGTAACGGCCCGTTTCGGATTCCCGGGCGAGTTCTTCGCTGTAGAGCTCGATCGTGTCGGCCCGGTTCTCGCTGACGCTCCACGCAACCGTTTGGTAAAGTATCGGAATGCGGGGGTTGAACATGAAATTCAGGAAGATGCGGCACTCCCCGCCGGGCAGAAGCATCATGGGGGCGATTTCCCGGCCGCCGTCCACGAGACCATCGTATGTCGTACCGTCCGTATAGGTGATGTCGATAGTGTCGAAAATCCAGACTCCTCGTTGCACCGTTTCCAGAAAAGCCGACATATCGATCGGATCGTCATGTCCGGTTATCAGTTCTTTCACCTTTTCTTGCGTCGGGGTAAGGGGATTCCCCCGATCATTGTCATTTTCGCAGGCACTCAGCAGCGTGGCCGCCGAGAGTAGCATAAGAAGTAGTCGTTTCATATTCTTTTTAGTTCGCTTTCTTGATCGATGTAATCATTTGCAGTTCCTGAAAGTTGTATATGGAGGTGCTGCACCGGTTTACTGGTGCAAAATAACCATTGAAATTGCCGTCCCATCCCCAATTATAGTGTACAAGATCGGTCGTTACGACCGTGGAGGAGACAAGTACATAATCCCGATACTGGCGAATCCCGTCGTCGACGATCCGGAGTTCGTAATATTCGGTTCCTTTTCGCGTGTAAATATACCCGTCGGCTACCCAAGCATGCCCTCCTTCAACAGGATCGGTACCTCTTACATATACAGGGCGTTTCTCGTTCAGCGAAGTTCGAATAGGAGCGATCGCATAACTGGAGAGATTGGAAGCGCAACTGTATCCGAAAGACTTAAATCCGTTCAAAACGGCAGTACGATCGGCTCCGCTACTAGTAGGGTTGTCATACCTCATTCCGACTTTTTGTCCGATTTCGCGGATAAATGCCGAAATCTGATAGCAGTAGGGATTGACGATCAGTTTTTCCCAGTCCAATGCGATGGTTTCGCCGTAATGTTGCGTGAACCCGTTGTTCGGATAGGTGGTCGTGATCGAAGTCGGATATCGGTAATATGCCATGATTTGCCCCATTGCAATGGCCACGCATCCGGCTTTTTTGTTATCTGCATAAGCTCCGAAAGTACCTGTCTGTCCCCACTTGACGGGAACCAGCGGGTCGCAGTGTTTATCTTCGTCGACTTCGACATTCTTGAAACTCGGCAGTGCGATCAGCGTGTCGAATACCGGCGGTTTGACCGTATTCTGCAACTCTTCGGCCAAAGCATCCATATAGAAGTCGAAATTTTCTACGCCGGTCTTTTCTCCGTAGGTGTAGTTGCCGTTTTCGACCACGGCCAGTACGGGATCGACGGCCCGGTTGGCCGCGATGACCGAGAAACCGTTGTCGTCCTCGAAGTTGAAGACATACATCAGCGTGTCGATCTGCGATTCGCCGTTGCGGGTGCAAGGAACGGTTACGCATTGGCCTTGCGTGCTGCGGATCGCACGGGAACGCAGGGCGCGGGTGGTTCCCTTGTCGACGATTCCGATGCTCTGCTGCGCGAGTGCAAGCGCTTCGTCGTAGCTGCGCGTGGGTGCGAGTACGATGCGGTGTTCCTGCGCTTCCGATTCGGCGATGAAAGGTTCCGCTTCTTCCGTTTTCGTGCAGGAGACGGCTCCCGCCAACAGGACGGAAGCCAACAGAATCGATCGATTCCGTTCGGTGAAAATCTTTTTCATAGGCATTGTTTTTTGAAATTAGGGAAAAATGCGGAACCGAAATTTTTTTCGGCTTCTGCGGCAATATAAGAAAATATAGTATTTTCCCCAAATGTTTTCTAACTTTTTTTTGAAAATCAGAGATTTCGGCCCGTTCGCCTGCCGGCTTCTCCGACAATATTTCCGGCCCGGAAAGACCCCGCCCGACGGTTCGCGCTCTCTTTCCGAACCCGGGTTTCGGCCGAAGATCCCGGTCGTACGCGAACAAGCCCGTTTTTATGCTTTGATCTCATCGAAGCTATTGCGTCTCGGCACCCCGTTAAGAACGGGGCTTTATGAATTGGCCTTTCACTCTATGTCTTTGTATTCTTTGACTTCGTCGAAGCTACTGCGCTTCGGCAAAAAAATCGAATGAATTCGCTTTTTTGCTCTCGGCTTATTCGTATCTTTGTCGTCGAAAAGCACAGGCTTATGGCAAGAAAGAAAGCGAACTACCCCTTGATCGAGGGGCTCGAGATAACGACGTTGGCGGCCGAGGGCAAGGCGATGGGCCGCTGGAACGAGCAGGTGGTCTTCGTGCCGATGACCGTCCCGGGCGACGTGGTCGACGTGCAGATCCGGCTCAAGCGCCGCCGTTTCATGGAGGGCTACGTCGTGCGTTACGTGAAGCGCTCGCCGCTGCGTGCCGAGCCTTTCTGCGAGCACTTCGGGGTGTGCGGGGGCTGCAAGTGGCAGAACCTGCCTTACGACGAGCAGCTGCGTTTCAAGACCGCGCAGGTCCGCGACCAGCTCGCGCGCATCGGCAAGGTGGAGCTGCCCGAGATCGCCCCCTGCCTGGGTTCGGAGCATACGCAGTTCTACCGCAACAAGCTCGAATTCACCTTCGCCGACCGGCGGTGGCTCACCCGCGAGGAGGTGGCCGCCGGGGGCGACATCGAGGCCGAACCCGCCGTCGGATTCCACATCCCCGGCATGTTCGACAAGGTGCTGGACATCCGCCGGTGCTGGCTGCAGCCCGAGCCGTCGAACGCCATCCGGCTGGAGGCCAAACGCTTTTGTCTGGAGCACGGTTATTCGTTCCACAACGCCCGTTCGCACGAGGGACTGATGCGCAACATGGTGGTCCGCACCGCCTCGACGGGCGAGGTGATGGCGATCGTCGTCTTCGGGGCCGACGACCGGCCGCGCATCGAGGCCTTGCTGGATCACCTCGCGGCGCGCTTCCCCGAGATCACGTCGCTCTTCTACGTCGTCAACACCAAGCTCAACGACTCCACCGCCGACCTCGAGGCCGTCTGTTACCGCGGCAAGGACCACGTCGTCGAGGAGATGGAGGGGCTGCGCTTCAAGGTGGGTCCCAAGTCGTTCTACCAAACCAACTCGGCGCAGGCCTACGAGCTCTACAAGGTGGCGCGTGCGTTCGCCGACCTGCGTCCCGACGACACCCTCTACGACCTCTATACCGGCACGGGCACCATCGCCAATTTCTGCGCCTCTCGCTGCCGCCGCGTCGTGGGCATCGAGTACGTTCCCGAGGCGATCGAGGATGCGAAGGTCAACTCCGCGATCAACGGCATCGGAAATACCCTTTTCTTCGCCGGCGACATGAAGGAGGTGTTGGACGACGCCTTTGTCGCCGCCCACGGACGCCCCGATGCGGTGATCCTCGATCCGCCGCGCGCCGGGGTCGACGAAAGCGTCATCGAGGTCTTGCTGCGCGCCGCGCCCGAGCGGATCGTCTACGTCAGTTGCAACCCCGCCACGCAGGCCCGCGACCTCGCGCTGCTCGACGAAGCCTACCGCGTCGAGGCCGTGCAGCCCGTCGACATGTTCCCCCATACGCACCACGTCGAGAACGTCGTGAAGCTCGTGAAACGATAATGCGCAGCAGGGCCGCATATCGTCCTGCAGGCATCTCCCGCTGCATTTTTCATGGGGGGGGGTACGCGGAAGCCCCGGGTCGCCGCCCGACCGTCGCATGAGCGGCGCCCTTTGTCCGAGTACCTTGTATGAATTCGTCTTTACCATGAAAAAAGTCATCTTCTTCATCTTGTTTTGTCTGCCGTTCTTCGCGGCGGCGCAGCCCAAAGTCCGCATCGATCACAGCCCGACGCTCGGCACTTCCTATACGCTCGTCGGCAAGACCTCTCCCGGCACGGTTACCGTGCTGGTGAAGATCCGCAATCTGCAGAACGCCGTCGCTCCGCAGGAGCGGCGTTATCTCTCCACGCAGACGGGCGATATCTACCGCTTCGAGGTTACCTACAACCTCGCCCGCTTCCTGACGCTCTCGCCCGTCGACAAGTCGAAACCGGTCGTCTTCGGCTCGGGCGCCTACGGCGTCTATCCCGGATGCGTCGGTTCCGAGGTCGACACCTCGTTCGTCTACCGCATGCCTTGCACGACGACGCATCCGGTGATGATGCGGCGTCTGTCGGCCTCCGTGGAGGCGTCCGAGGCCCGGAACGTCTCCTATGCGTTCCGCTGCAAGGCGGGCGATACGGTCTATGCCGTGCGGCGCGGCCTGGTTACGCGCCTTGTCCGGCCGCGCGAGCGGGATGTCGACCTCTCCACGTTGGAGTCGACTTCCGAGCGTACGCGCCTGACGGTCGAGCACCCCGACGGCTCGGCGGTCGTTTATTCCGGGTTCGCCGAGTGGGCGGAGCCGCTCGTCGGCGAGGGCAGCGAGGTGCTGCCGGGCCAGCCGGTGGGCATCGTCGGCGGTCTGTCGCCGGACGGCGAGGAGCGTTATCGCGCGCTTCGGCTCTCTTTCTACCGCCTCGTCTTCGACGACGACCGCGCCACGATCGACCGTTTCCCGGCCAGCCGCTCCGTCGGTTTCGAGCCCCGTTTCGCCACTGCCGAGGGCGTTCTGACCCTCCCCGAACGGGGCGAATACACGGCCCTGATGAACGACGACCTGCTGACGGCCGAAATGTCGAAGCGGGAGATCCGGAAGTTGAAAGGCAATAAAAAATAGCGCTTCGGCGTTATATTTGCGAAGTTACCTCGTTTAAAAACAGAATCATGAAAAAAATCGTATTGTTGGCGGTCGCCGTCGCGGCGTTCGCATCCGCGGCTTCCGCGCAGACGCAGGAGGCCTATCCGAGCTACATTCAGGTAACGGGCCGGGCCGAGAAGGAGGTCGTGCCCGACGAATTCTACCTCTCGATCGTCCTCGACGAGCGCGACTCGAAGGGCAGGATCTCGGTCGAGAGCCAGCAGCGCGATCTGATCGCCACCTTGCGCCGGCAGGGCGTCGACGTCGAGAAGCAGCTCAAGGTGGCCAACCTCTCGAGCGCGTTTTTCAAGAAGAACACCTCCGTCGCTACGGCCAAATACCAGCTGCGGCTGGGTTCGGCGGCCGAGGTCGCCAAAGTATGGCAGGCGCTCGACGCGCTGGGCATCTCCGACGTCTCGATCCTGCGCGTCTCCCACTCGCAGCTCGAGGCTCTGAAGGAGGAGGTGCGCATCGCAGCGATCCGCAATGCGCAGCAGAGCGCCCGTACGTTGGCCGAGGCCCTCGGACAGTCGGTCGGCAAGTGCTTCTACATCTGGGATTCCAACAGCGACATCGCCCCCGCCTACTACAACAACGCGGTGGTCGTGCGCAGCATGAAGATGATGGATGCCGCCGGAGCCGAAGCCGCCGTCGAGGAGGAGCCGCTCGACTTCAAGACCATCAGGCTGCAGTACAGCGTGCAGACGAAGTTCGTGCTCGAATAGGTCCCGGCACGTTTCTTATCCGGAAGAGGATGCCGCAGGGAGGCGTCCTCTTCCGTCGTCTTTAGGGCACGGCGTTTGGAAGTTTCGTTTTTTTTGGTTTACTTTGCTTACTTAGCCTCGTTTATTATGGAAAAGGAACATCGTTTCAGTTACGAGCATTACGATTCGCTCGATGCGTTGTCGGAGGCCGACCGGCGGCTGGTCGCCGAAGCCGAGCGCGCTACGGCCAACGCCCACGCACCCTACTCGAAATTCCGGGTGGGCGCCGCCGCCCGGCTGCGCAGCGGCCGCGTGCTCTACGGCAGCAACTTCGAAAGCGAGGTCTATCCGGCCGGGCTGTGCGCCGAGCGGTCGCTGTTGTTCTACGCACAGGCCAACTACGCCGACGACCCCGTCGAGACGCTGGCCATCGCTTCGGACCCTTCCGAGCGGGAGTGCTATCCCTGCGGGCAGTGCCGGCAGGTGATGGTCGACGTCGAGCGGCGGCAGGGCTCGCCCATACGGGTCATCATGAGCGGCCGCGGCACCGCTTCCGTCGTCCATTCGGCGGCGCAGCTGCTGCCTTTCACCTTCATCCTTTAGTTTGGCGGAATCAGGCATGTTTTCTCCCGAGGATATTCTCTACGAGGACAACCACCTGCTGGTGGTCGACAAGCATTGCGGCGACCTCGTGCAGCCCGACCCGTCGGGCACGAGCGCGCTGGAGGACCGGATCAAGGCGTTCATCAAGTCGCGCGACGCAAAACCCGGCGAGGTGTTTCTCGGCGTGGTGCACCGCATCGACCGGCCCGTGAGCGGCGCCGTGCTCTTCGCCAAGACGTCGAAGGCGCTGGTGCGGCTCAACGAAATGATCCGCGAGGGCCGCATCCGCAAGATCTATTGGGCTCTGACCGAAAACCGGCCCGAGGCCGAGGCGGGTGAGCTGCGCCACTACATCCTCCGCGACGGGCGCACCAACCGCTCGCGGGCCTACGACGCTCCGCGGCCCGAGGCGAAGGAGGCAAGGTTGAATTACCGCGTGATCGGTGCCGGGACCCACTATACGTTGCTCGAGGTCGAGCTCCTTACGGGGCGCCACCACCAGATCCGGGCCCAGCTCTCGAAGATCGGATGCCCGATCCGCGGCGACCTGAAGTACGGGGCCCGGCGGTCGTTGCCCGGCGGCGGCATCTCGCTGCATTCGCGGTCGGTGGCTTTCGAGCACCCCGTGCGACACGAGCCCGTCATCGTTACGGCGCCCGTGCCGCAGGGCGATAACTTGTGGGCTCACTTCGAAAATCCTTGATTCCATGCGGCTTCTCGTTCAGCGCGTGCGCCATGCTTCCGTCGCCGTCGGCGGCGAGTGCGTCTCCCGAATCGGAGCGGGCCTGCTGGCGTTGGTCGGCGTGGGACCCGACGATACGCCGGAGGACGTCGAGTATCTGGCCGGCAAGCTCGTGCGGCTGCGGATCTTCGACGACGAGGCGGGCGTGATGAACCTCGACGTCGCGCAGACCGGGGGCGAGGTGCTCCTCGTCAGCCAGTTCACGCTGATGGCTTCCACACGCCGGGGCAACCGCCCCTCGTACGTCGGGGCGGCTCCCGAGGCTCTTTCGCGGCCGCTCTACGAAGCGTTGGCGCGGCGGATCGGCGAACTGCTCGGCCGTAGCATTCCCACAGGCCGCTTCGGCGCCGACATGCAGGTCTCGCTTCTGAACGACGGGCCCGTTACGATCTGGATCGATTCGAAAAGAAAAGAATAACCGATTTTACCCTTTGAAATCCCTTTTTGCATTATGAGGAATTTTCTGGCATTTCTGCTCTATTGTTTCGCACTGGCGATTCTCGCGTGCGACGACGACAAGGTCTCATCGCCCGAGGAGTGGTTCCGGCAGACCGAGGTCGAGGTCGACGGCACGACCGCTACGGTTACGTGTCTCACGCTCTTCGGCGAGGGCGTCCTTTCGTCGGGTGCGTGCGGCTTCGTGTGCGCTCCCGTTTCGTCGGCGTCCGACGCTCCGTCCATCACCGTTACCGACCCCGAGATCGACGGCAGCATTCTCCGGTGCCGCCTGCAGTCGTTGGCCGCCGAGTCCAACTACACGATCTTCCCTTACGTCGAGATCGGCAGCCGGCGCATGACCGGCCGCCCGGCGGTCTTCCGCACCGGCAAGGCGCCCGAAACGCCCGATAACCCGGACAATCCGGATAACCCCGACAACCCGGACAATCCCGACAACCCGGACAATCCGGATAACCCGGACAATCCCGATAACCCGGACAATCCCGATAACCCGGACAATCCCGATAACCCGGACAACCCGACCCCCCCCCGGCCGGGCGGTTATGCCGGCTGGCCCGAGCTGCCGCAGATGGAGGAGCGCCCCGGCGACCTCTACTATGCCACGCACGTCTGCCCCGCCTTCACCACCGCTTCGGGGGTCTTCGAGAGCAACCTGCGCAGCTATACCGTATGTTACAGCCACGACATGATGTCGGCCCTCTGGTCGGCCTACCCGCTCCATGCCAGCTACAAGGGTAACAGCGGGCGAAACGACAGCTTTGCGTATGACCCGAAGATTGCGCAGAATCTGCAGCCTGTGATCATTCAGTCGGCAGGTTCCTACAAACCGCAGCCCGGTTATTCGCGGGGCCACCTGCTGGCGTCGAACGACCGCACGGCTACCGAGGAGATGAACAAGCAGACTTTCTACGTTACCAACATGGCGCCGCAGTGGCAGAACGGCTTCAACAGTGGCGTCTGGTCGACGCTCGAAGAGAGCAGTTGGAACAACATCTGCGCCGACACGCTGTTCGTCGTCTCGGGCGTTTACTATGCCAATACCGACAAGACCGTAACGGACAACGCCAAGCCTACGCCCAATACGGTCTACGTGCCGACGAACTTCTACAAGGTGATGATCCGCTCCCGCAGCGGCAACACGGGCAAACCGCTGTGCGAGCTCTCGGCCGACGAGATGCAGTGCATCGGCTTCTGGTTCGACAACCAAAGTTATCCCAACAATACCTCGCCGAAGTCTTATATAAAGAGCGTTGCAGAGATCGAGGCGATTACCGGCATGACCTTCTTCCCCAACGTGCCCGACGCGCCGAAGAATTCCAGCGACGGCAGCTGGTCTTTCTGACGCATGACCTACGCTTGGGGCGATTCGCGGCGGTATAACTCCTATGCGGGTTACTTCCGCCGCTTGTTCGGCGGGCGGGTGCAGAAGCTCTCCGTCGACGCCGGCTTCACCTGCCCCAACCGCGACGGCACCATCGCCCGGGGAGGGTGTACGTTCTGTGTCAACGGAGCGTTCACCCCCTCTTATTGTTCCCCCGCGAAGAGCATCGCGCAGCAGATCGACGAGGGCATCGAGTTCCACCGGCGGCGTTACCGCCATGCGTCGCGCTACCTCGTTTATTTTCAGTCCTATTCCAACACCTACGCGCCCCTCGACCGGCTGCGGGAGCTCTACGGCGAGGCCCTCGCGCATCCCGACGTGGCCGGCATCGTCGTCGGCACGCGTCCCGACTGCGTCGACGAGCGGAAACTCGACTTCTTCGCCGGGCTGGCCCGCTCGCACTACGTCGCTCTCGAATACGGCATCGAGTCTACTTTCGACACCACGCTCCGCGCCGTCAACCGCGGGCACGACTTCGCCGCGGCCGAGCGGGCCGTGCGGATGACCGCCGAGCGGGGACTGCCCGTCGGCGCACACTTCATTCTGGGGCTTCCCGGCGAGACGGACGAGATGCTCCTCGCGCAGACCGCCCGCATCAACGCCCTGCCGCTCACGACGGTCAAGTTCCACCAGCTGCAGATCTTCCGCTCCACGGCGATGGCCGCCCAGTACGACGCCGACCCGGGGCGCTTCCGCTTCTGGTCGCTGGAGGAGTACATCGACCTCTTCGTCGAAATCCTGCGGCGCCTGCGGCCCGATCTGGTCGTCGAACGCTTCGCCTCCGAGGCACCGCCGCGCTACCACTACGGCCCCGGCTGGGGATTGGTGCGCAACGAGCGGCTGTGGAGCCTGCTCGAAAAAAGATTGGAGGAGACCGATACCTATCAAGGCGATTTTTTTATACATTTGTAACATTCTAACCAATGTCTCTTATGGAAACTTCGCTTCCGTCGCGGTTGTTGGCCGGCATCCGGGAGTACTCTCTGATGACCGTGGGCATGTTCCTCTACGCTTTCGGATGGATCGGCTGCATCCTGCCCGCCGACGGTATGGGCGGCGGTGCCGCGGGTCTTTCGCTCGTGCTCTGCACGGCCGTGGAGCATCTTTTCGGCTGGCAGGTCAACATCGGCACGATGGTCTTCCTCATCAATGCCCTGCTGCTGCTCGTCGCAGGGTTCATCGTGGGGTGGAAGTTCGGCATCAAGACCGTCTTCTCGATCATCGTGATCTCCGTGGCGATGAACTTCTGGCAGGACGTGCTGCCCGCGGAGGGACTTTTCGCCGGCATGGAGAATATCCTGCAGGTCATCTTGGGCGGCGTGCTGGCCGGCATCGGCGTCGCGGTCTGCTTCAAGCAGGGCGGCTCGACCGGCGGCGTGGACATCGTGGCGATGATCATCAACAAGTACCGCACGGTGCGCTACGGCAACATCGTCATGTGTTCCGATTTCGTCATCATCGGCTCGGCGCTGCTCGTGGGCAAGACGCTCAACACGGTGGTCTACGGCTATATCCTCACCGCCGTCTTCGGTTATACGGTCGACATGATCATGTCGGGCAACCAGCAGTCCAACCAGCTCTTCATCATGAGCCACAAATACGAGGAGATCACCCGCGCCATCCTGCAGGACGCCCACCGGGGCGTAACGCTTCTCGACGGCATGGGCGGCTATACGCACGAGAAGATGAAGGTCGTGGTCGTCGTGTGCCGCAAACGCGAAACTTCCAAAGTCCTCAAGGTCGTCAAGTCGGTCGACCCCGCGGCTTTCATGTCGATCGGCTCCGTCGCCGGGGTCTACGGACAGGGTTTTCAGGCGCTCCCCAAGATGTAGATGGAGCGCTTCGCCGACATCGTGCTGCCGCTGGCGCAGCCGGCCTACACTTTCTCCGTGCCCGAGGGTATGGAGCTCGCGCCGGGCTTCGGCGTGGCGGTGCAGTTCGGCGCCCGCAGGTTCTATGCGGGCATCGTCTGGCGGGTCCATGACCGGCGGCCCGACTTCCGGAATATCAAACCCGTGCGGCGCGTGCTCTACGACCGGCCGCTGCTCTCGGCCGGGCAGATGGCTCTGTGGGAGTGGATCGCTTCCTACTACATGTGTTCGCCCGGCGAGGTGATGCGCGCGGCGCTTCCGTCGTTGATGAAGCCTTCGGCCGACAGCGAGGAGCGTTTCGCCGACGGGGAGTTCCGGCCCCGCACCGAAACCTATTTCTCCCTCGCACCGGAGTTGTACGATCAGGAGCGCCTGCACCAACTCTTCGAAAAGTTGGAGCGTCGCGCTCCCAAGCAGTACGAGGCGTTGCTCGAACTCGCTTCGGCGGGTGCCGACGGGGGGCTCCCCGTCGGCGAGGTGCCGCGGCGCCTCCTGCAGGCCGAACGGACCGTGCTCCATGCGTTGGAGCATAAGGGCTACATCTCTTCCGCCGAGCACGAGCGGACCGTCGAGCGGGGCTCCGCCGCTTTCCGTCTCCCTTCCTTGACGCCCCACCAGCAAAGGGCCCTCGACGAGTTGCGCCGGCAGTTCGCCGCCGGCAAGCGCACCGCTTTGTTGCACGGCGTTACTTCGTCGGGCAAAACCGAAATCTATATCCACCTCGTCGCCGAGGTGCTCTCCCGGGGCGGCGACGTTCTCTTGCTGGTGCCCGAAATCGCCCTCACGGCCCAGTTGATCGAGCGCATGGAGCGCATCTTCGGCAGCCGCGTTACGCCCTACCACTCGCGCCTCACGGACCGGCAGCGCTCCGAAACCTACCTGCGGCTCAACCGCTCCGCCGGGGGCGAGTTCGTCGTGGGAGTGCGGTCGTCGATCTTCCTGCCTTTGTCGAGGCTGGAGCTCGTCGTCGTCGACGAGGAGCACGACGCCAGTTACAAGCAGGCCGAGCCGGCACCGCGCTACCACGCCCGCGACTGCGCCGTGGTGATGGCTCAGCTCTTCGGCGGCCATGCACTGCTCGGCAGCGCCACCCCCTCGTTGGAGACGTGGACCAACGCCGTCGCCGGCAAGTACGGCCGGGCCGCGCTTACCGAGCGGTACGGCGCGGCGCGGCTGCCCGAGATCTTCGTCTCCGATACCTTGCGGGCGGCACGGCGCGGCGAGCGGCACGCCCATTTCAACAAGTTGCTTCTGGACAAGATCGGCCAAACCCTCGACCGGGGCGAGCAGGCGATGTTGTTCCAGAACCGCCGCGGTTTCTCGCCCTACGTCGAGTGTACGGAGTGCGGTTGGACGGCCCGCTGCCCCGACTGCAACGTAACGCTCACCTACCACAAGGCGGGCGGGCGGCTCGTCTGCCACTATTGCGGCCATGCGGAGCCCGTGCCGGCCAAGTGCCCTTCATGCCGGGTTACCGACGTCGTGCCGATGGGCTTCGGTACCGAGAAGATCGAGGAGGAGATCGCCCGGCTCTTTCCCGCGGCGCGCGTGGCGCGGCTCGACCGCGACACGGTTACTTCCGAGCGGGCTTTCAACGCCATCATCGCCGCTTTCGCGCGCCGCGAGACCGACATTCTGGTCGGCACGCAGATGATTACCAAAGGTTTCGACTTCGAGGGCGTGGCGTTGGTGGGCATCCTCAATGCCGACAACATGCTCAACAACCCCGATTTCCGGGCCGGCGAGCGGGCCTACCAGTTGATGACGCAGGTCGCCGGCCGCGCCGGCCGCAGGGCGCAGGGGGGCGAGGTCGTGATCCAGACTTCGGACCCGGGCCACCCCGTGATCCGGCAAGTCGTCGAGGGCGATTTCGAGGCGATGGTGCGTATGCAGCTCGCCGACCGGCAGGCGTTCTTCTATCCGCCTTACGCCCGGTTGACGGCCCTCACCTTGCGGCATCGCGATCCGCAGCTGCTGCGACGGGGTGCCGCTTCGTTGGCCGAAGCGTTGCGCAAACGTTTCGGCAGGCGGCTGCTGGGCCCGATGGCTCCGCCCGTCGACCGCATCCGGGGCGAGTATCTCTCGGGGTTGTTGCTCAAGATCGAGAGCGGCGCTTCGTCGGCCCGGGCCCGCGAATTGTTGGCCGCCGAGTTGCAGCGCTTCGCGCAGCACCCCGAATTCCGGAATATCGTCGTCATTCCCGATGTCGATCCTCAGTGAGTTGTTCCGCGACGTCGCGTCGCTCTTCTTCGTCGCGTCGTGCCCGGTCTGCGGCCGGCCTTTGACACGGGGCGAGGACGTCATTTGCACCTTCTGCCGCATGACGGCGCCCCTCACCGGCTTCTGGAACGAGGCCGACAACCCGGTCTTCCGTAAGTTCTGGGGCGTGGTGCCCGTGGTGCGGGCGTCGGGATTCCTCTTTTTCGTGCACGGCAGCGGCTGGCGGCGGGCGATCCACGGGTTCAAGTACCGCGGGGCTTGGCGCACGGCCCGCATGCTGGGCGAGTGGTACGGATCGCGACTGGCCGAAAGCGGCCTCTACGGCACCGTCGACCTCGTCGTGCCGCTTCCGCTGCATCCGCTCAAACGGTTGCGGCGCGGCTACAACCAGTCGGAGTATATCGCCGAGGGCATCGCCGCGCAATTAGGCGTCGGGGTCGACCGGCATAGCGTCCGGCGGCAGCGCAATACCGCGGCGCAGGCCCTCCGGTCCCGGCGCGAGCGGGCGGAGAACGTCGCGGGGGCTTTCGCCGTGCGGCATCCCGAGCATCTGGCCGGGAAACACATCCTGTTGGTCGACGACGTGATGACCACGGGCAGTACGTTGGCCGCCTGCGCCGAGGCGATCTTGCAGGCCGTCCCCGACTGCCGCCTCAGCATCGCGGCCCTCGCCGTCTCGCGCCGCGAGCTGGGGTTGAAAGGGTGAGCTGGCGGAGCATGATAATCCGATCGTCATCTGCATGTTCCATAATTTCTCGATCCTCGTTTTCGACTCCGGCCGTCGCTGCATCTCGAAATCGGATCTCTCGCAACCCCGGTCCGGGCGGGTGCGTCGGACGTTTTTTCATTTTTCGTTTCCGATTCTTCATCCCGCTTTTTGATATGTCCGCCCGAATCGTTATTTTTGAAGGCTGAAAGAAACCCATACGAAATGGCTAAGGATTTTACCCCCTCCCGCCGCAACGGCGAGGCCTACGACGAACTGACCGCCTCGGCCGGCAGCGTACCCCCGCAGGCGGTCGAGCTGGAGGAGGCGGTGCTGGGCGCCCTGATGCTCGAAAAGGACAGCATCATCGCCGTGCAGGAGTTCGTTACTCCCGAGTCGTTCTACACCGAGGAGCACCGGTCGATCTACAAGGCGATCGAGGAGTTGTCGATGGAGCTCAAACCCATCGACCTCTACACCGTAACCGAGCGCTTGAAGGTCAAGAAGGAGTTGCGGAAGGTGGGCGGCGCTTCGTATCTGGCGCAGCTCACGCAGAAGGTCGGCTCGGCGGCCAACGTCGAGTTCCACGCCAAGATCATCGCCCAGAAGTACGTGCAGCGCGAGCTGATCCGCTCGGCGACCGAGATCCAGCGCCGTTCGTACGACGAGTCGACCGACGTTACCGAGTTGATCGGATTCGCCGAGGGCGAGATCTTCAAGGTTTCCGAGGGACATGTCAAGCGGTCCGTGCAGTCGTCCAAAGACATCTTGGCCCGCGCTCTGATGCAGATCGAGGAGGCGTCGAAGAACTCCAGCGCCTTCAACGGCGTGCCGTCGGGTTTCATGGCCATCGACCGCGTTACGTTGGGGTGGCAGCTTTCGGACCTGATCATCATCGCAGCCCGTCCGTCAATGGGCAAGACGGCTTTCGTCTTGTCGATGGCCCGCAACATGGCCGTCGACCACGAGGCCGGCGTGGCGTTCTTCTCGCTCGAAATGTCGTCCGTGCAGCTGATGATGCGTCTGATCATCGCCGAAACGGGTCTGAGCGGCAACGACGTCAAGTCGGGACGCCTCTCGCCCGAGCAGTGGCGCCACCTCGAATCGGCCACCAAGCCGTTGGGCGCCGCACCCCTGTTCATCGACGACACGCCGGCCCTCTCGGTCTTCGAGTTCCGCTCGAAGGCGCGGCGTCTGAAGATCCACAACGACATCAAGATCATCATCATCGACTACCTCCAGCTCATGACCGGCAATCAGGACTCGAAGGGCAACCGCGAGCAGGAGGTGGCTTTCATATCGCGTACGCTCAAGGCCATCGCCAAAGAGCTGAACGTGCCGATCATCGCCCTCTCGCAGCTGAGCCGCGCCACCGAAATGCGCGGCGGTTCGAAGCGGCCCCAGCTCTCGGACCTCCGCGAGTCGGGCGCCATCGAACAGGACGCCGACATCGTGGCCTTCATCCACCGTCCCGAGTACTACGGCATCAATCAGGACGAGAACGGCATGCCTACGGCCGGTTTGGCCGAGATCATCATCGCCAAGCACCGCAACGGCGCCGTGTGCGACGTCAACCTGCGCTTCCTCAAGGAGCAGGCCCGCTTCGCCGACATGGACGACACGATGCTGCCTCCTTCGCAGGCCCTCGACAGCCAGCAGGCCTACGACGATTACGCCAGCGGCCTGAACGAGCCCTCCGCCGGCGGTGCGTTGGGCGCCGCGGCCGGGGGCGGAGAGTTCGACCTGACGCCCCCGTCGCTCAGCGACGAGGCGCCTTTCTAATCCGAGGGGGCCATGTTCGTGCGGACTTATGCAGGGGCGGTCGTCGGGGTCGACGCTGTAACGGTCTCCGTCGAGGTCAACATCGCGGGCGGCGGCTTGGGACTCTTCCTCGTGGGACTGCCCGACAACGCCGTCAAGGAGAGCGAGCAGCGCATCCGCGCGGCGTTCGGCAACTCCGACGAGCGCATGTCGGGCAAGAAGGTCGTCGTCAACCTCGCGCCCGCCGACCTTCGGAAGGAGGGCGCCGCTTTCGACCTGCCCATCGCCGTGGGCATCCTCGCCGCCATGTCGCGGATCGAGGCTTCGGCCGTGGCCGATACGTTGTTCGCCGGCGAGTTGTCGCTCGACGGCTCGGTCAAGGCGGTGCGGGGCATCTTGCCCGTCGCCATGCAGGCCCGCCGCGACGGGGTGCGGCGGTTGGTCATCCC
>JAMPGH010000001.1:578616-584713 GCA_023664045.1 Alistipes senegalensis
GGGGTGCGGCGGTTGGTCGTCCCCGCGGCCAATGCGGCCGAGGCGGCCGTGGTCGAGGGGCTGGAGGTCTACGGCGTCGGGAGCCTCAGGGAGGTGATCGCTTTTCTCCGCGGCGAGGTGTCGCTCACGCCCGCCGGGGCCGCTGCGTTCGATCCGACGCTTCCGGCGGCGGACCGTTACGAGGAGGACTTCGCCGACGTCAAGGGCCAGAGCCATATCAAGCGGGCGCTGGAGATCGCCGCGGCCGGGGGCCACAACGTGCTGATGATCGGTTCGCCCGGCTCGGGCAAAACGATGCTGGCGCGGCGTCTGCCTTCGATTTTGCCGCCGCTGGCGCCCGAGGAGGCGCTGGAGACCACCAAGATACACTCCGTCGCCGGTCTGTCGGAGATCGCGGGGCTGATGACCCGCCGGCCTTTCCGGGCGCCGCACCATACCGTTTCGCAGGTGGCCCTCATCGGAGGCGGGCAGTCGCCCCATCCGGGCGAGGTGTCGCTGGCCCACAACGGGGTCTTGTTTCTGGACGAGCTGCCCGAGTTCGGACGCAGCGCGCTGGAGGTCTTGCGGCAGCCGCTCGAGGAGAAGCGCATCACCGTCTCGCGGGCGCGTTATCGGGTGCAGTACCCGGCCAACTTCACGCTCATCGCCGCGATGAACCCCTGTCCCTGCGGGTATTACAACCACCCCGCGAAGGAGTGCACCTGTTCGGCGGGGGCCGTGCACCGGTATATGGGGCGGATTTCGGGCCCTCTGATGGACCGCATCGACATGCACATCGAGGTTACGCCCGTCGATCCCGCCGAACTCGCCGACGCGGCGCCGGGCGAGCCGAGCGCCCTCGTCCGCGAGCGGGTCTGCCGGGCCCGGGAGGTGCAGCGCAGGCGCTTCCGCGATTGTGGGGGCGTGCATACCAACGCCATGATGAACACGGCGATGCTGCGCGAGTATTGCCGGCTCGATGCACCGTCGGCCGCCCTGCTGGAGCAGGCCATGCAGCGGCTCTCGCTCTCGGCCCGGGCCTACGACCGCATCCTCAAGGTGGCCCGCACGATCGCCGATCTGGCGGGCCGCGAGCGGATCGAGGCGGCCGACGTCGCCGAAGCGATCAACTACCGGTCGCTGGATCGCGAAAGCTGGGGGCTCTAAGAAAGCGGGCGGGCCGTAAGAACCCCGGGGGGCTGTAAGAAATCGGGGGGGAGTAAGGATCACGTGGGCCGTAAGAAAGCGGGGCGGGCTGAGTAAAGAGCTGTAAAGACACAAGGTTGACTATGGATAAGAAACTGCATATCATTCTTTCGGGCGGCGGCACGGGCGGCCATATCTATCCCGCCGTGGCGGTCGCCGAGGCTTTGAAGCGCCGCTTGGGCAGCGAGGTCGAACTCTTGTTCGTCGGCGCCGAGGGCAAGATGGAGATGGAGAAGGTGCCCGCACTGGGCTACCGGATCGAGGGTCTGCCGATCGCAGGCTTGCAGCGGCGGCTGGATTGGCGCAACCTGCTGGTGCCGTTCAAGGTATGGCGGAGTTTGCGGCGGGCCCGGAAAATCGTCCGCCGGTTCGGGGCCGACGTCGTCGTGGGTTTCGGCGGCTACGCCAGCGCACCCGTGTTGCGGGCGGCCCAGCGCATGGGGGTCCCCACGTTGATTCAGGAGCAGAACTCCTACGCCGGGGTTACCAACAAGCTCCTCGCCCGCGGTGCGCGGCGCATCTGCACGGCCTACGAGGGCATGGAGCGCTTCTTTCCGGCCGATAAGATCCGCCTTACGGGCAATCCGCTCCGGGGCCGCTTCTCCAAAGAGGGGGCCGATCGCGGCGAGGCGCTGCGCCACTACGGCTTCACGTCCGACAAGCAGACGATTCTGGTCGTCGGGGGGTCGCTCGGCACGCGGTCGCTCAACGAGATGATGAAGGCGTGGATCCGCTCGCTCGACGGCGCCGAGCCTTCCGTGCAGGTGATCTGGCAGACCGGCAAGTACTACGAGCAGGAGATGCGCGACTTCCTCGCGGCGCACCCCGCGCCCGGCATCTGGCAGGGGGCCTTCATCGAGCGCATGGATCTGGCCTATGCGGCCGCCGATCTGGTCGTCTCGCGCTCGGGGGCCGGCACGGTCTCGGAGTTGTGCCTGGTCGCCAAGCCCGTGTTGTTCGTCCCGTCGCCCAATGTCGCGGAGGATCATCAGACCAAGAATGCGCAGGCGCTGGTGCGCGAGGGCGCTGCCGCGCTCGTTCCCGACGCCGTGTGCCGCACCGAGGCGATGCCGCGGGCGTTGGAGCTGCTCGCCGATGCCGCTGCGCTGGCCCGCATGAGCGAAAACCTCGAACGGCTGGCCAAGCCCCGTGCGGCGGAGGATATCGTCGACGAAATCATCAAGTTGTTGCAATAATGGAGTTCTCGAAAGTCTATTTTCTGGGTATCGGCGGCATCGGCATGAGCGCGCTGGCGCGTTACTTCCTGCACGAGGGCCGGCAGGTCGCGGGCTACGACCGCACCCCCTCGCAGCTGACCCGCGAGCTGGAGGCCGAGGGTGCCGCGGTGCACTATGACGACGACGTGCAGGCCATTCCCGCGCCGTTCCTCGATCCGCGCGACACGATGGTGGTCTTCACCCCCGCCGTGCCGCAGGACCACAGCGAGCTGTGCTACTTCCGCGACCACGGATTCACCGTCGAGAAACGGTCGCAGATGCTCGGGCATCTGGCCGAGGGCAAGTACGTTCTGGCCGTGGCGGGCACGCACGGCAAGACCACCACGTCGACCCTCGTCGCATGGCTCGACCGCGCCCTCACGGGCGGCGGTTCCGCTTTCTTGGGCGGCATCTCCAAGAATTTCGGGGGCAACCTCGTGTTGGGCGACGGACCGCGGCTGGCGGTCGAGGCCGACGAGTTCGACCGGTCGTTCCTGCGCCTCTATCCCGACGTGGCGGTCATCACCTCGGCCGACGCCGACCATTTGGACATCTACGGCACGCACGAGGCCGTCAAGGAGGCTTTCGCGCAGTTCGTGCGGCAGATCCGGCCCGGGGGCTTCCTGATCCTCAAGCAGGGCGTAGACCTCGTGTTGGACAACCCCGGCATCCGGGTCTTCCGCTATGCCTACGATACGCCGTGCGACTTCTACGCCCGCAACGTCGTGCTGCTCGAGGGCGGGCACTACCGCTACGATCTGGTTACGCCCGACTCGGTGATCGAGGGTTGCACGCTCGGCATTCCCGGGTGGGTCAACGTCGAGAATGCCGTCGCGGCCGTCGCCGCCGTCTGGTGCGCCGCGCAGGCCGAGAATCGCGGCTTCGATGCCGACAAGCTCCGGGCCGCGCTGGCCGCCTATTCGGGCGTGAAGCGGCGCTTCGAGTTCTACGTCAATACTCCGCGGCAGGTCTATATGGACGACTACGCCCACCATCCCCGCGAGCTGGCCGCCACGCTCGCCTCCGTGCGGAAGATGTTCCCCGGACGGCGGATCACGGCGCTCTTCCAGCCCCACCTCTATACGCGTACGCGCGACTTCTACGTCCAGTTCGCCGAGGCCCTTTCGCTGGCCGACGAGGTCGTGCTGCTGCCGATCTATCCGGCGCGCGAGGAGCCCATTGAGGGCATCGCGACGGAGATCATCGCCGAGCGGGTCGCAGTTCCTTGCCGCATCGTCGGGCGCGAACTTTTGGCCGACACGGTCGCTGCGATGGATACCGACGTGGTCGTCAGCTTCGGCGCCGGCAACATCGACGCCTGCTGCGGGGCGCTGGCCGAAAAACTGAAACTCAAAGCCTGAAAATTCCCCGATCATGAAGCGCTCGCTCCGATACGGGTCGTTGCTCCTGCTGTGGGGCGCGATCGGCGGCTACCTGCTTCTGGCAGGTTTCGAGACCCGGCGTGCCCGCAGGGCCCGTACCGTGTCGCAGCTCGAAATCGAGGTCCTCGACAGCACGTCGCGGGGATGTCTGGTCTCGGCGGCCCGGGCCCGGGAGTGGATCGCCCGCAGCGGAATCCCCACGATCGGCACGGCTGTTGATCGGATCGATCTGGTCGGCATCGAGCAGCTGATCGCCCGCAACGGCTTCGTCCGGGAGGCGGTCGCCTATGTGGATTATTCGGGTACGCTGCATGTCGAGATCAGTCAGCGGGAGCCGTTGCTGCGTCTGCTGACTGACGGACGGGACTGCTACGCCACGGCCGGAGGCTACGTCTTCGCCGCGCCGAAGGCTTCGTCGCTCTACGTTCCGGTCGTTACGGGTTCTTATCGGCTGCCGTTCCCGCAGGATTATGCGGGCGACGTGCGGGCCTATGTCGACGCCCGGATCGCGGAGATCGAAGAGCGGATCGCCGCGCTGGAGAAGGAGAAATATCCCTTCTACCGGCAGGAGATCGAGAACGACCGCCGCATCGGGGAGCTGCTGCGGCGACGCATCAAGCAGGGGTGGTTCGAGAGCGCCGTGGCTTTCGAGCGCCGCGTGGCGGATCTGCGGCGGGAGAAGGCCGTGCTGCGCCGCACCTACCGCTACGAGGCCCGGAAGATCCAGCAGGAGATCGACCGGTTGGGGCGGCGGCAGGAGGCCGAGCGGGAAGAGCAAAAAAAGTTGGAGAAAAGCTACGAAGATTTCGCGAAACTCCTTACCTTTGTGGAGTATGTCGAGAACGATCCGTTCTGGCGGTCGGAGGTGGTGCAGATCGTTGCGTGTGCGACCCCCGGTGGTACGTTGGAGGTCGATCTGGTGCCGCGCAGCGGCCGTCATACGATCCGTTTCGGGCGGATCGGGGAGGTCGGGGAGAAGTTCGACCGGCTCATGCGTTTCTATCGGGGGGGCTTCTCGCGTCTGGGCTGGGATGCCTACCGTACGATAGACATTAGATACAACGATCAGGTGGTTTGCAGGAAATAAAAGATTCAGTCGTGGAAAGAAAAAACTATATTGTTGCGGTCGATCTGGGATCGTCGTCCGTGGTGGTCGCCGTCGGTGAAATGCGTGCCGACGGGCAAATGTACATCGCGGCCATCGTCCCCAAGCCGGCGGAGGGGGTCAACGCCGGCCGCATCGACAACATCGAGTTGGTGAGCCGGGCCATCCGGGAGGCCGTCTCGGAGGTCGAGACGCAGCTGGGCATCCGCATCACGGAGGCCTATGCCGGCATCTCGGGCGATTTCGTGCGGTGCGCACGCCATACCGACCACGTGTTCGTGCTGAATCCTCAGACGGGCGTCAACCAGCAGGATGTCGAGGCCTTGTTCGACCGCATGCGCAACGTGCAGGCTCCCGACGACGAAACGATCATGGAGCGCATCCCCCAGAACTACCTGGTCGACGACAATCAGGAGGTCAAGAATCCCGTCGGGTCGTTCGGCAAGAAGCTCTCTTCGACTTTCAACTTCATCCTCTGCCATAAGACGCCGGTCCAGCGGCTCGACATGGCGCTCAAGCGCCTCGGCATCAAGATGCTGGGTGTCTTCGCCGATGCGCTGGCTACTCCCGAGGCCGTGTTGCTGCCCGAGGAGAAGGAGGAGGGCGTCGCCGTGGTCGACCTCGGTGCCGGCGTTACCGACGTTACGGTCTACTACCGCAATGTGGTGCGCTATACGGTCTCCATTCCGATGGGCGCTTCGTCCATCAACCGCGACATCCGCACGATGTGCGTTCCCGAGAAACATATCGAGAGCCTCAAGCGCAAGTACGGTTCGGCCGTCGCCGAGCTGGCTCCCGAGGATAAACTCATCCGCGTCAACGGCCGGACGGCCCGCGAGGCGAAGGATATTTTGTTGCGCAACCTCGCTACGGTCATCGAGGCGCGTGCGACCGACATCGCCGAGTTCGTGCAGCAGGAGATCAAGGATTCGGGCTATGCTTCGAAACTCGCCTACGGCATCGTCCTCACGGGCGGCTCGGCTCAGTTGAAGGATCTGGACGAGCTGTTCCGCCGGGTTACGGAGATGGACGTGCGCGTTGCCGTGCCCGAAACGGGGCTCGCCGAGGAATCCCGGGAGTTGGTCGCCACGCCGGCTTTCGCCACGGCCGTCGGCATCCTCTTCAAAGGCGCCGCGCAGGGCGGGTGCGCCGTCGTGGAGCATGCTTCGACTCCTGCCGCTCCCGCCGCTGCCCCCGCAAGACCTTCG
>JAMPGH010000001.1:584813-634346 GCA_023664045.1 Alistipes senegalensis
CCCGCAGCGCAGGAGCCGCCGGCCCGGGTCGCCCCGCGTCAGCCGCTGGCAGCCCCTCAGTACACCGAGGACGAGGAGCCGCCTATCGTAATCGATCCGCGCCGCAAGCGGGACTGGAGCTCCATTTTCCGCAAGGCGGTCGACAAGGTCAACCAAAGTTTCACGGCGGCCGAGGACGAGGAGATTTGATCCCGGGCCCGAAGAGGGGGGGGCCGGCCCGAAGGGGGGGGGATCCCAGTCTGAAAAGGAGGGGCGGATTCCGACCCGAAGAGGGGAAGGGGAGTCGGATACCCGAATAGTCGGGTAATCGGATACCCGGACGATCGGGCCTGCGGAATCGGAGGCCCGCAGCATTGAATAATCAAGAAATTCCTGCTTTATATCGAGTTATGACAGACGAACTGATGTCGGAGATCAAAGTGCCGAGGGATTCCCGGTCGCTCATCACGGTGGTGGGTATCGGCGGCGCCGGCGGCAATGCCGTGAACCATATGTGGAGCCTCGGCATCCGCGGCGTGTCGTTCATGGTCTGCAATACCGACCAGCAGGCTCTCGACAAGAGCCCCGTGGAGACCAAGATCCGCCTCGGCGCCGAAGGTCTCGGTGCCGGCAACGACCCCGAGAACGGTCGCCGCGCCGCCGTGGAGACCATGCCCGAAATCCGGCAGCACTTCGAGTCGGCCGGTACGCGCATGCTCTTCATCACGGCCGGTATGGGCGGCGGTACCGGTACGGGCGCCTCGCCCGTGATCGCCAAGCTGGCCCGCGAAATGGGCATCCTGACGGTCGCCATCGTTACCTCTCCGTTGGCCGTCGAGGGCAAGATCCGCTACGAGCAGGCTTTCCGGGGTATCGAGGAGCTGCGGCAAAACGTCGACTCGCTGCTCATCATCAACAACGAGAGCATCCTCGAAATCTACGGACGTCTCTCGCTCAAGCAGGCTTTCGGCAAGGCCGACGACATTCTGGCTTCGGCCGCGAAGGGCATCGCCGAGATCATCACCGTCGAGAGCGATCTGGTGAACGTCGACTTCGCCGATGTCTCCAAAGTCATGCGCAACTCGGGTCGCGCCCACATGGCCGTCGCCACGGCCGAGGGCGAGAACCGCGCCGAGCTGGTCGCCAAAGCATCGTTGCAGTCGCCGCTTTTGGATCACAACCTCATCTCCGGCGCCAAGAACATCCTGCTCAACATCTCCGTGTCGAGCACCGAGGAGCTCATGTCCGACGAGGTCAATACCATCCTCCACTACATTCAGGCCCACGCCAGCGTGAAGGACGAGTCGGGCGTGGTCCACGATGCCAACCTCATCTGGGGTACGAGCGAGAAACCCCAGCTGGGCAACGCCATCGAGCTGGTCATCGTCGCCACGGGTTTCGAGGAGAACGTCCGCGACGGACTCACGCAGATCATTCCGCCCGTGCGGCCCGTGCAGCCCGTCGCCGTCGAGCCGGCCGCCGCATCGGCGCTGGAGCCCATCAAGCCCGTTCCGCCCAAGCAGCCGCAGCGCAGCAACGAGCAGGTGGTGCTGGGAGCCCGTTCTACGCGTTACAGCAACATCGACCTGCTGCTTTCGAAGCCCGCTTACCAGTCGCGCAACTCGAAGTTCGTAACGCAGGTCTCGGGTCGCCGCAAGGAGGTCTTGCGCGACAAGAGCGCCGAGCCGAAGGAGGATTCCGGCAGCGGCTCGCTTTTCGATTAACTCACTTTCGGTCGGTTTGGAACATACACCCTGGATTCTCTTCGAAGGTTTCTCTCCCCGCCTCGTCGTGCTGTGCGTCGTAACGGTGGGATTGCTGTGTCTCTCGGCGCTCGTCTCGGGAGCCGAAACATCGTTCTTTTCGCTCTCGCACAAGGACGTGCAGCAGCTTCGGGCGCGCCCGACCGCGTCGGCCGCCGCCGTGTTGCGGCTCTTGGGCGACGTCGACATGTTGCTGGCCACGATTCTGGTGGTCAACAACCTCGTCAACATCTGCATCACGATCCTCACGGCCTCGATCGTCGACTCCTTGTTCTCGTTCGCGCACTTCGAGTTCCTCTTCAAGACGGTCATCGTTACGTTCCTTCTGTTGTTTTTCGGCGAGGTTTTGCCGAAGGTGATGGCGCAGACCGCTCCCGTGCGGTTCGCACAGCTGGTCGCCCGGCCCCTCGTCGCCTTGCGGTGGATCTTCTATCCGCTCTCTTACATACTCGTCCGAACCAGCAGCCGCATCAGCGGGCGGGCGGGCCACAAGAGCGAGATTTCGCTCGACGAGCTGGCCGACGCCGTCGACATGACGCAGACTTCCAATCCCGAGGAGCACGTCATGTTGTCGGGCATCGTCAACTTCGTCAATACCGAGGTGCAGGAGATCATGAAGCCGCGCGTCGACATCACGGCGCTCGGACTGACCGACGACTACGAGACGGTCAAGCGGACGATCATCGCGTCGGGTTTTTCGCGCATTCCGGTCTTCGAGGAGGATGTCGACAACATCCGCGGCACGCTCTACGTCAAGGATCTGCTGCCTTATATCAACCACGGCAACGAGTTCGGGTGGCAGCAGCTGATCCGCAAGCCCTATTTCGTTCCCGAGCATAAGAAGATCAACGACTTGTTGGGCGATTTCCAGACCAACAAGGTCCACATGGCGATCGTCGTTGACGAGTACGGCTCCACGTTGGGGCTCGTCTCGCTCGAGGACATCATCGAGGAGATCGTCGGCGAGATCTCCGACGAGTCCGACGCCGACGAGCGCTTCTATACGCGGCTCGATGCCGACAGCTACCTCTTCGACGGCAAGACCCACATCGGCGACTTCGAGCGCGTGCTGTCGCTCGACGAGGATACTTTCTCCGACGTCAAGGGCGAGGCCGAAACGCTGGCGGGCTTGATGCTCGAACTCAAGCGCGACTTCCCCCGCAAGGGCGACGTCTTCACGTCGCACGACATCCGCTTCACCGTCAAGGAGACTGACGCCCACCGCATCGAGAAGATCCGCGTCGACCTTCAATAGTTGATAATGAATAATTAATAGTGAATAATTTCAAAGAAATCATTATTAATTATTCTCTATTCATTATTCATTGACGCCATGTTCCGCCTCCTCCTTTCCCAGCCTCTCTCCGATGCCGATTTCGCTCTCTGGACCTTACCTTCGGAGTTGGCTGCAGCCGCCGGGTTCGCGCCCGAGCGGCGGAGCGAGTGGCTTTCATGGCGGGCTCTCGTGCGGCGCGAGCTCTGCACTTCGACGGATTGCGATCCGCTGGAGGTAAGGTTCTCTTACAGCGATCTCGGGGCTCCTCTCATCGTGGGGTCGCCGCTCCGGCTCTCCGTCTCCCATTGCGAGGGCAGCATCGCCGTCGCGCTCTCCGAGTTTCCTTGCGCCGTCGACGTCGAATCCCTCGACCGTCGTTTCGGGCGGGTCGTTTCGCGGTATATGACATCCGCCGAGTGGTCGCTCTCGGAGGATCCGCGCTGGCCCGCTGTCGTCTGGTGCGCAAAGGAGTGCCTCTATAAGTTCGCCGGGCGCTGCGAACTGGATCTGTTGCGCGATCTCCGCATCGAGGCCGTCGACTTTTCCGCCGCAACGCTCGTCGGCCGCATCGGCAGCGGCCCGGCCCTCACGCTCCGCTTCCTCTTTTTCGCCGACCGTGTCGTGGTCTATTTGTCGTAATCATGGAAATTCCCGCTCCGCAGCTGCCCGACGCGTCGACGCCCGATGCCGATCCGGCGCTTCTCGCCGATGCGGAGGAGGTTGCCGGAGCCGTTTTCCGCGGCGCCGTGTTCGATGCGCTCGACCGCGGGCACTTCACCGTCGAGCAGTCGTTCTTCTCCGGATGCCGGTTTCCCGACGCCCGGCTGCACAACGTCCGGTTCTCCGACGTGCTCTTCCGCAACTGCGACTTCTCCAACGCCTGCCTGCGCAACTGTTCGTTCCACCGCGTGCGCTTCCTCGATTGCAAGCTCACCGGCGCCGACTTCGCCGAGGGGCGTTTCGGCTTCGTCTCGTTCGGGCGGTGCCGCGGCGAATTCGCCGGGTTCGCCTCCTCGAAGTTCCGCCGGGCGGCATTCGAGGCGTGCGTGTTGCGGAGCGCCGTTCTGAGCGACTGCCGTTTCGAGCAGACCGCCTTTTCGGGCTGCGACTTCACGTCGGCCGAGTTCTTCGGTTCCCGCTTGCAGGGCATTTCGTTGGCCGACTGCGAGATCGGTGGGGCCTGCTTCCGCGATGCCGTTTCGTTCGAGCTCCGCGGTGCCCGCATCTCCCGCGCCCAGGCTCTCGACTTGGTGCGGCTCCTCGGCGTCGAGTTCGAGGAATAAAAAATCCGGAGTCCTCGAAAGAGGATTCCGGATTGGTTCAGACGTAAGGTTTTTCGGTATTCCTTTTCGGCCGCTTGCTGCCTTCCGCCTTTTGTCTTGCATTCTATTTCAGCTCCAGCTTCTTGGCGATGGCTTTGGGCAGCGCCTTTTTGTTGACCATGATGTCCATCGTCTTGTACTCCACGAAGGGCCGCGAGAAGTAGTAGTAGCCGCCGTAGGGAGGCATGCTGTCCCACGAGTTCAGTACTTTGTAGTAGGAGTTGCCGGCCTGATCTTTCGCCGTGCCTACGATCACCATGCCGTGGTCGTCCGTGGTCTCGTAGTTGTCGAACGCCTGCTGGCGCATCTCTTGCGTGATCTTGCGTTCTTTGCCCGGCTTCTCGAATTTGTAGAGGGCCGCTTCCTTTTCGCGTTCCGTCAGCTTGCCCCAGCGTTCGGCTTCCGTGCCGCTCATGCTCTCCACGTCGGCTTCGGGGATGATTCCCAGCGCGCCCGTGCGGCTGAATCCCTTCTCGCTCACGTCGGTGCCCCACGCCACCGGGTAGCCGTTCTCCAGCGCATGGTCGATGACGGCCATCATTTCATCTAAGGGCAGGTTGTAAACTTCGCCCCACATCCAGTTGTCGGGTACTTCCAGAATGAAGCGCGTGTAGAACGGATGGTGGGTGAACGAGGCGATGTCGATGTAGTCTTCCATGTCGAGGGGCAGCGAGGCTGCGAAGGTCTCGGGCGTGTATTCCTTGCCTTCGTAGACGAAGGTCTCGGGCATCGGGCCGAAGTATTGGTCCAGCAGGGCGTCGAATCCCCGTTTCCACGCGGTCGACAGGGGTTTGCCCGAGCGGTCGGCCACCGAGATCACGGCGTCGAGGTAGGCTTTCAGCACCGGGGTCAGTTCATGGAAATCGGGTTTGTCGGTTCCGTAGTTCAGACCCGGATAGGCTTCGAAGGGCACGATGCCGTATTTCTTGATTCCTTCCGTTACGTCGTGGGCCGCACCTCCTTCGGCGAAGTTCAGTTCGCCGTGCATGCGGACGTATTTCTCGGCTTTCTCCATGAAGGTGTGGCGGACGATCCACATCTCCGACAGATGGACCGGGGCACCGCCTGCGCGCAGAATTTCGCCTTCCAGAAACGAGAGGGTCGAGAAGCACCAGCACGTGCCGCTGCGGTTCTGGTTCTTGACGGGCGTCATTTCGAGGACCTTGCCGTCGGTGAAGCGGTAGCCTTCGGGCTCTGCGGTTTCGGGGGTCTGGGCTGCGGCGCCGTACAGGGCACTGAGGGCCGCAAGGGTAAGAAAGAGGTTTTTCATGATCGGTAGTTTTGAAGTCTTTACCATGTTTCGTTTCGTTTTTTGCGGCTGGGAGCCTCGGCCCGGTGTTATTCGCGGGGAGACGTTCCGCCGGATTGTTATGCCTTTTCAGAACGTCGTCGTCGGAGCGTTTATTGTGCTCCGCGCCGCTCACCCTCTTTCGCACGGGTTCCGTTCCCGCGTTTCGGCCACTCTCTCGCGGTTTCCGCCGCTTCCGCCTCTTTCGCGACCGTGGTTCCCGCCGCACCGCTCGTCCGAACTTCCCGCTTCCTGCCCGGTGCACCCAATTTTCCCGGCTCGCCCGCTCTCGGCGCTTGTTCTCCCCTGCCCCCCCCCGGCTCCGGACGGTGGTTATTTCTTCGCGTTGGCTACGATCCGAAGACAGTCGTCCAGCGTCAGATTTCCGGGTTCGGTTCCTTTCGGGATCCGGTAGTTCTTGCCTTTGTAGGCGATGTAGGCGCCGTAGCGGCCGTTCCGAACCAGCATGTCGGGGTCTTCTTCGAAGCTCTTCAGGGGCATGCGGGCCGTCGCCGCAGCTTCCTTGTGGGCGCGGATCACTTCCACGGCCCGGTCGTAGGCGATCGTGTAGGGATCGTCGTTCTTGGCCAGCGAGGCGAACGACTTGCCGTAGCGGACGTAGGCTCCGTATTTGCCGATTCCCACCGCCACTTCTTCGCCGTCGAGCTCGCCCAGCGTGCGGGGCAGGGCGAAGAGTTCCAGCGCTTCTTCTAAGGTGATGGATTCGATCAGCTGGCCTTTCTTGAGCGAGGCGAAGCGGCTCTTCTCGCCTTCGGCACCTTCTATTTCCACCATCGGGCCGTAGCGGCCGATGCGCGCCTTGACCGCATGGCCCGTCGCCGGGTCGGTGCCCAGCACGCGGCCTTGACTCTTCTTGTCGGTCTGTTGTTCGATGGCCGTGTCCACCATCTTGTGGAACGGTTCGTAGAAGTCGCCGATCATGCGGTCCCAGGTGATGTCTCCTTCGGCCACCCGGTCGAACTCTTTCTCGACGTTGGCCGTGAAGTTGTAGTCCATGATCGGCCCGAACTGGGCTTCCAGATAGTCGTTCACCACCATGCCGATGTCCGTGGGCGAAAGGCGGCTCTTCTCTTTGCCGACGTTCTCCGTCAGGTTCTTGACCGCGATCTTCTCGCCCGTCAGGGTCAGTTGTACATAGCCGCGTTTCTGCCCCTCCTTGTTTTGTTTCACTACATAGCCGCGGTTGATGATCGTCGAGATCGTCGGGGCGTAGGTCGACGGGCGGCCGATGCCCAGCTCTTCCAGCCGCTTCACCAACGAGGCTTCGTTGTAGCGCGCCGGGGCTTGCGTGAAGCGTTCCGTGGCGGTGATGTCCGTCGCTTCCAGCCGGTCTCCTTCGGCCATGCGGGGCAGCAGGCCTTCGCCGCTTTCGGCTGCCTGATCGTCGTCCGTCGACTCGGAGTAGAGTCGCAGGAATCCGTCGAACTGCACCACTTCGCCCGTCGCCACGAATTGTTGCGGACGACCTTCGATGTCGATCGTAACGGTCGTGCGGTTCAGCTCCGCGCAGACCATCTGCGAGGCCACCGTGCGCTTCCAGATCAGTTCGTAGAGCCGTCGCTCGGCCGGTGTGCCTTCGATCTTCTGCCGCTCGATGTAGGAGGGACGGATCGCCTCGTGGGCTTCCTGCGCTCCTTTGGTCTTGGTCTTGTAGTTGAACCAGCGGGAGTATTTCTCGCCGAAAAGTTTCGTGATCTCTTCCTTGCATTGGGCCAGCGCCTGCTGCGAAAGATTCACCGAGTCGGTACGCATGTAGGTAATCAGACCTTGTTCGTAGAGGTGTTGCGCCACCGACATGGTCTGCGATACGGACATGCCCAGCTTGCGGCCCGCCTCCTGCTGGAGCGTCGAGGTCGTGAACGGGGGCGCTGGGTAGCGTTGCGCCGGTTTCTCTTCCGCTTTGGACACGGTGAATCGGGCGCCGATCGCGCTGCGCAGGAAGGCTTCGGCTTCGGCTTGCGTCTCGAAGCGCGACGAAAGTTCCGCTTTGAAAAGCGTCTTTTCGGGGTCGTCCGCCGCATGGAACCGGGCTACCACCCGGAAGTAGGGCTTCGACTTGAATGCGATGATCTCGCGTTCGCGTTCGACGATCAGCCGCACGGCCACCGACTGTACGCGGCCTGCCGAGAGCGACGGCCTCACCTTCTTCCACAGCACGGGCGAAAGTTCGAATCCCACCAGCCGGTCCAGAATGCGGCGCGCCTGCTGGGCATTCACCAGATCCATGTTCACCGTCCGGGGGTTCTCGATGGCTTCGAGGATGGCGCGCTTGGTGATTTCATGGAAGACGATGCGCTTCGTCTTCTCTACCGGGAGACCCAACACTTCGGTCAGGTGCCATGCGATGGCTTCTCCTTCGCGGTCTTCATCGGAGGCCAGCCAGACGGTCTTGGTCTTGGCCAGCCGGGCCAGTTCGTCGACGACTTTCTTCTTGTCGCCCGGGATTTCGTAGACCGGGGCGAATTTTTCGGCGATGCGGATGCCGAGATCCTTTTTCGAGAGGTCGCGGATATGGCCGAAACTCGACTTGACGATGAAATCCTTGCCCAGAAACTTCTCGATGGTTTTCGCTTTGGCGGGAGACTCGACGATGACTAAATTTTCCTGCATGGTGTCGGTGGTATGGCGTTTTCAGAAATGCGAAAACCTAAGTGCTCGACTTAGGTTCGCATTCGCGTTACGTGGTTTTCGGTTATTTGACCAGGTTGTACATCAGCTCGAAGCGGATCGGTGCGTTCCGCACGGCTTCTCCTTCTTCGGAGGCCATGCCTTGCAGCACGCAGAACGAGGTCGTGTAGAGCCCGTAGGCTTCGGGGGCAGCATAAATCGTCCGGTTCTTCACGTTCGCGATCTCGAATGCGCGGCCTTCGGCCGCCGCCGCGTCGCGTTCTTCGACATAGCTGTTCCAGAGCGCCTGCATGTAGCCCGTGATGTCCATCGTGTAGCATCCGCGGCTCCGGTTCACTCTGCCGTCGTAGGCCAGCGTCAGGTTGTTGTTCTTCTCGTAGGCGTAGGCATAGTCGGAAATGGAGCTCAGCAGTTTGTAGTCGGTGTAGAGACCGATGCGCTCGGGCGCCGCGTCCATCTCGTAGATCAGACGTTCGGCATCCAGCGGGTCGATCTTCTCCCAGTCGTAGTCGCTGCCGGCGAAGTAGATCCGCATGCGGGCCTGACTGAAAGCCAGCGTGGTGAATTGCTTGCCTCCGACGTTCGCCGCCGCGATTTCGGCTTCCAGTTCGTCGAAGAACTCTTTCGTGAACGAAAGTTCGGTCGCCACGCCGCCCATGCCTTCGACGATCACCCGGCCGTCCAGCGGTCGCTGGCCCTCTTCTCCGATACGGGACGGGTCGATCTGCGTGCCTGCGGCGTAGTCGTGTTCGATGGTGTTGATCGAGAGGTTGCCGTACGTCGAGGAGTAGGGATGCTTGAATATGTAGCGCAGTTCGAGCGTATCTTTGATCAGCGAGGGGTCTTCTTCGACGCGGTTGCGGCCGTATATCGCCAGCTTCGTTCCCGAGAGGGTCGTGGCGTAAATGGTTCCCTTGCCGGGTTGCGCCGGCGCGCCGACGGGGCGGATGCAGAGACCCTTGAACTCTTCGACCCATTGTTTCAGACTGTCGGCGCCGGTGTAGATCGAGTAGTCGTCCTTGTAGGTCCCTTTCTGCAGCATCAGCCGCGCGATCAGGTCTTCGCCTTCGGGGGTGATCTTCAGGGGTACGCTCGTCGTCGCGGGCCCCGTGGTCTCGCCGTCGGGGAATGTGAACTCGAAGAGCGGTTTTTCGGAGATGTATTTCCGGGGATCGAAGTTCAGGTAGAAGGTCGTGTCGGAGGGGTGATCCTCCATGTAGGCGTTGCTCACGATCTCGTAGATGCGGTAGGCTTGCGGCGTGAGGGTGTCGAGCCCGTATTGGGCGATGGAGAGCTCCAGCCGCGCCGAGTCCACGAACGGTTCGTATCCGAACGCGCCCGCCCCGACTCCGTCGTCCATGTAGTCCAGATACTGGGTCATGAATCCCGCCGTGCGGAGTCCCAGCGTGTCGTTGAGTTCGGCGCCCATGTAGCCGTAGGCGATGTTCGACGAGACGATCGAGTCGGTGCGGAACAGCCGCGTCGCAACGTAGCGTTTCGGGGTCTCGCCCTTGCGCGGGAGAGTAACGTAACCCGCCTGTATCTGTTGGTTCTCCGGCACCAGATTGCTTCCCACCGAGTCGTCGACTTTCGTGCAGCCGGCTGCGGCGGCCAGCAGGGCGGCCAGAGCTGCGGTCAGAAGTCGCGGTGCGTGGCGGAGGTTATTGAATTTCATCATAGAATCGGTTGTAATTGTCGAAAAATCCCTCCTCCTCGGGCGACCGGTATTCGAGCATCGGCTTGCCGCTCGTGCGGGCGATCTCCAGTACCTTGCGGTCGACGTCGGGGGATGCGACGATGATTCCGTCGGCATACTCCATAACGAAGCGGCAGAGATTTTCGTATGACGGGACGGCCAGAATCGAAAGATTTTTGTCTTGTACTCCCTCTCCGGCGATCTTGACGTTGAAATCCTTGTTCAGTTCTCCGGCGAAGGCGTCGTCGTAGAGCGAGACGACGACTTTCACGTCGCGGAAGATCGGGTCGTCGGCGAACACGCGCTTCAGGTATACGGGCGCCACGCCGGCGAACCAGCCGTGGCAGTGTACGACCGACGGGGCCCAGCGCAGTTTCTTGACCGTCTCGAGCACGCCCCTCGCGAAGAAGATGGCCCGTTCGTCGTTGTCGGCGAATTCGCGGCCTTCGGCGTCGAGCAGCACGGCCTTGCGCGAGAAGTAGTCGTCGTTGTCGATGAAGTAGATCTGCACGCGCGCCGAGGGGATCGAGGCCACCTTGATGATGAGTTGGTGGTCGTTGTCGTCGATAATCAAGTTCATGCCCGACAGGCGGATCACTTCATGGAGCTGATGCCGCCGCTCGTTGATGCACCCGTAGCGGGGCATGAAGGTGCGGATCTCGTTGCCGCGCTCCTGCATCGCCTGCACCAGCCTGCGGCACAGCGAGGAGGCCTCCGTTTCGGGAAGATAGGGCGCTATCTGTTGACAGACGTACAGTATCTTGCTTGCCATGATCCGTATTTTTTGAGGGCGTCGGGGAGTGCGTGCCGTCCGTGCTGCGGCGGTCCTGCTGCTTGGGCGGGCGACGGCCGCTCCGGGCCGGAATTATCTTTTTGCAAAGATAGTGAAAAATTCTTAAAAATTAAGCGCGCCGCCGGGGTTAGAGGATCAGCATCGCATCGCCGTAGGTGCCGAAGCGGTACTTCTCTTCTTTGGCCGCCTTGTAGGCGTTCATCACCGTTTCGTAGCCGCCGAACGCCGCCACCATCATCAGCTGCGTGGAGTAGGGGCGGTGGAAATTGGTAACCATCGCGTCGGCCACCGAGAAGTCGTAGGGCGCGAATATGAATTTGTTGGTCCACCCCTCCATCGGCTTGATCATGCCGCCGGTCGAGGCCGCGGTCTCGATCGTGCGCATCACGGTGGTGCCGATGGCCACGATCTTGCGGCCTTCGCTCTTGGCCGCGTTGACGGCGCGGGCCGCTTCTTCGTCCACGAAGAACTGCTCGGAGTCCATCTTGTGCTTCGAGAGGTCTTCCACATCCACCGTGCGGAAGTTGCCCAGCCCCACGTGCAGGGTGATGAACGCGCGGTCTATGCCTTTGATCTCCATGCGCTTCATCAGGTGCTTCGAGAAGTGCATGCCGGCCGTCGGGGCGGCCACGGCGCCTTCTTTGGCCGCGAAGATGGTCTGGTAGCGTTCGGCATCTTCGGGTTCCACCTTCTCGCGCACCCAGCGGGGCAGCGGGGTCTCGCCCAGGGCGAAGAGCGCTTGTTTGAACTCTTCGTAGGAGCCGTCGAAGAGGAAGCGCAGGGTGCGGCCGCGCGAGGTCGTGTTGTCGATCACTTCGGCCACCAGCAGGTCGTCGTCGCCGAAGTAAAGTTTGTTGCCGATGCGGATCTTGCGGGCCGGATCCACCAGCACGTCCCACAGCCGCAGGTCGCGGTTGAGTTCGCGCAGCAGGAAGATCTCGATCTCGGCTCCGGTCTTCTCCTTGTTGCCGTAAAGGCGGGCGGGGAATACCTTCGTGTCGTTGAATACGAAGAGGTCTTTCTCGTCGAAGTAGTCGATGATCTCCTTGAAGAGGCGGTGTTCGATGGTTCCTTTGGCCCGGTCGATGACCATCAGCCGCGATTCGTCGCGGTTTTCGGCCGGGTAGTGGGCCAGCATCTCGGGGTCGAAGTCGTAGCCGTATTGCGATAGTTTCATGACGGAAAATGGGTTTTCGTTCGGAAAAAAGCAGCGTAAATATTCATAATACGCAGCGCATGTTATTTTGTTTCGATGGCTTGCAGTTTTTTCAGAAACCGCTCCAGCTGCCACGCCTGCTCGACGGTGAAGCCGCCGCTGCGGGTGCGGCGCAGCGACGTAAGGTGGGCTCCGCTTCGGAGGGCTTCGCCGATTTCGCGGGCCAGCGAGCGGATGTAGGTGCCCTTGCTGCAGCGTACGCGGATGCGGATGCGCGGGAGGTCGTATTCCAAGAGTTCGATTTCGTAAAGGTTCACCCGGGCTTTGCGCAGCTCCACCGTCTCTTCCGTCTCGCCCGCCCGGGCCAGTTCGTAGGCGCGCGTGCCGTCGATCTTCTTGGCCGAGTAGAGGGGCGGTTCCTGCAGGCGTTCTCCTTCGAGCGAGCGGAGCGCTTCTTCGACCGCTTCGCGCGTGATGTGGTCGTAGGGGTAGGTGCGGTCGATCGGGTGTTCCAGATCGTAGCTCGGTGTGGTGGCTCCCAGCATCACGTCGGCCACATACTCTTTCTCTTCGGCCTGCAGGGCGTCCGCCAGCTTCGTGGCCCGGCCTATGCAGACCAGCAGGATGCCCGTGGCCAGCGGATCGAGGGTCCCGGCATGACCGACCTTGATGCGGCGGTATTCCAGTTTGCGGAGCGCGAATTTGATTTTCCGCACCACGTCGGCCGAGGTCCACTCCAGCGGTTTGTCTATCACGGCAATGTATCCCTCTTCGAAGTTGATGCCGCGCAGGTCGAACTGTTCTTCGATCATAGGTAGTAGTAGCTGACGATGGAGACGATGCCGGCCGCGGCGCAGTAGACCGCGAACCAGATCAGGCGGCCCTTGCGTACGATGCCGATCATCAGGCGGCAGGCCAGACAGCCCGTTATGAACGCCGCGGCGAATCCGGCCAGCAGGGGTCCGGCAGCCACGCCGGCGGTCAGTTTTCCCGAGACCGCTTCGAGGAACATCTCGCCCAGAATCGGGGCCAGCACCATCAGGAACGAGAATTGGGCCACCGCGGTTTTCTTGTTGCCCAGGAGCAGACCCGTGGCGATCGTCGCTCCCGAGCGCGAAAGTCCCGGCAGCGCAGCGCAGGCTTGGGCGATGCCGATCACAAAGGCGTCGCGATAGCTTATCTCTTCTTTCTGCCGCGGCTTGGCATAGTAGGCGAATGCCAGCAGGGCGGCCGTCAGCAGCAGCATGCTTCCCACGGCGATCAGAATCCACGGAGCTCCCAGCAGGTCGTCGATGCGGTCTTTGAGTGCGAATCCCACGATGCCGATGGGGATCATCGAAAGCAGAAGTTTGAGCACGTAGGCTTGTTCGGGCGTGAAGCGGCGCGAGAAGAGCCCCTTGAGCAGTCGCAGCACTTCGTGCCACAGCACCACCAGCGTGCTGAGCACCGTCGCGGCATGCAGGGTGATGTCGAACGTGAGGTTCTCTTCGAGCTCCACATCCAGAAACTCTTTGGCGATCTGGAGGTGTCCGCTGCTCGATACGGGCAGGAATTCGGTGATTCCCTGCACGATGCCGAGCAGAATGGCTTGCAGCGTATCCATCTATTCGTAGCGTTTGAGTATGGCGTATATCTCCGTCGCGAAGCCGCCGACTACCAGAATCGGGGCCAGCGTGATGCGGCGCCACGAGAACATGGCGTAGTCGAATTCGTCGGGCGAAGAGCTGCCGCCGCCGGCCATCAGGACGAACCCCAGCACGATGACGGCGAATCCGATCGCCAGCAGGACGTAGTTGCGGCGCGAAAGGGGCATGCGGGGATTTTCGGGTGTGTTTTTCGGTTGCATATTTCGTCTGTTGTTTCTGTCTCTCGTTCAGTTGCTTGTCCGGCCTCTTGTTCCGATCTCTCGGCCGGCGTCTTGTCGCTTGTTCCGATCTCTCTGTCTCTTGTCCGGCCGCTTGTTCGGCCTCTTGTTCCGATCTCTCGACCGCTTGTTCGGCCGGTTGTTTCATCTCTCGGCCGGCGTCTTGCCGTTTGTTCCGATCTCTCTATCTCTTGTCAGCCGCTTGTTCGGCCGGTTGTTCCGTCGTCCGTTTTTCGGGGGCCGGGGCCGTCTCCGGCCGGAGCCCCGGAGGGGTCAGTACAGGTAGATTTTGTTCGACTTCATGTTGACGAACTTGTTGAGCGCCGCCCACGTGAAGAGCCACGAGATCACTACGCCGCCGCCGATCATCGCACCGAACAGGTAGATGCCTGTGCGGCTCGCTTCGGCCAGCGCCTGCAGTTCGGGCACCGCTTCGTCCAGTCCGTAGGCCGCCGCCGCGAAGAGCAGCGAGGCCATCACGCCCGCCAGCAGGCCCTGCGTGATGCTGCTCGCCAGAAAGGGGCGCATGATGAACCACTTGGTCGCGCCCACCAGCTTCATGGTGTTTATCAGGTAGCGCTTCGAGAAGATCGCCAGCCGGATGGTGTTGCTCAGCAGAATCAGCGAGATCAGCAGCAGCGCGCCTCCGAAGAGCAGCAGCACGAAGCGGATCTTGTTCACCGTCGCATGCAGGCGTTCGGCCATCAGAGCCGGGTAGCTCACGTGGGCCACGCCTTTCAGGTGTTCTATTCCGCCGATGAAGGCTTCGATCAGTTCCTTGTCCGCCGACTGGGCCGTGAGGGTCAGTTCGTAGGAGTCCAGCAGCGGATTTTCGCCCAGTATCTCTTCGAACTGGCTGCCGAACATGCGGCGGAACTCCTGATCTTCGATCTTCTCTCCTTTCGATACGTAGAGCAGTTCGCTTACGAGTTCCTGATCGTTCAGGCGTTTTTCGACGGCCCGGCGTTGCGCTTCCGTGATGTCGTTGCGCAGCTCCACGGAGATGCGGATGCTCGACTGCAGGGTCCGGGCGACCTTCATCGCCGCCAGCATCAGATAGCCCACCGACCCCAGCAGGAAGAGCACCAGCGCGATGCTCACCGTAGCCACCATGTAGGAGTTGCGGACTTTGCGTTTCAAGCGTTTGTCGTCTTTCATGTCGTTGGTCTGTGGGGGGACTTTCGTTCCGGGCGTTTCCGGAGCTATCGTTCTTTTCGGCTCGCGCGTTCGCGGAGGCGGAGTACGAGGGCCGCCAGCGCGCCCGCCAGTATGGCCAGCGAGGCCGCCAGCGTGATCCCTTCCGTCCACTTCCAGCCCGGCGCACGGAAACGCCACTCCACCGTGTGGTTCCCGGCCGGCAGCCGCATGGCCCGCAGTACGTAGTCGGCCCGGAAATAGGGGGCCTCTTCTCCGTCGACGTAGGCCGTCCAGCCTTTGTCGTAGTAGATCTCCGAGAAGACCGCCACCGCTTCCGCCGGCGCCGCGTATTCGTATTTCAGGTAGTTCGGCCGGTATTCCGTCAGGGTTATCTCTCCCGCCATATCCGTATCCGCATCCGCCGCCGTATCCGTGTCCGCATCCGTTGCCGCTGCGCCGCCCGATACCACCGCCGTCGTCCGCAGGTCGATTTGTCCCAGCGCCTCGATCTCTTCGCGCGCCCCGGTCGCCCGAACCAGCTTCTCCACGAACCACGCCGGGCCGTATTCCGTGCCGCGGTAGCGGGCTTCGGGTTGCCCGTTCGGACCCGGCACGATCGCATAGCGGGTGTTCAGCAGGTCGAGTATCTTTTCGTCCGGCACCGAAAGGTAGCGGTCTATGAGGTCTTGGTAGCGGGCCAGCTTGGCTCCATGATAGCCGCCTACCGAGCGGTGGAAATAGGAGGTCGTCGCATCGTTGAAGGGGCTCACCGTCAGGTTGATTACCCGATACCCCGGGTCGGTGTCGGCCAGAATCGCCTTGTCGGCGGCCGTCGGCATCGCGTGCCGCTGCCGCGCCGGCACGAAGTCGTCCGACGAGAGGAAGCGCAGATCCACCGGCACCAGATCGAGCAGCATCACGCCCGCCAGCACGGCCACGAGGGCATATTTGCCGATCTTGCGCCATGCGTAAAGCGCTACGCTTCCCGCCGCCAGCAGGATCATCATCAGCGAGCGCCATGCGTCCGCCTGCATCATCGAGGCCCGTTCGGTGGCCATCGCGTCGGCCGTCGCTTCGCCCCACTCCATGTCGAATCCGCGATCCACGTAGGTTTGCAGATCGTTGGCTTCGAGGATGCGGCGGTATTGATCGGTCATCATCGCGGCGCTTTCGTCGCGTCCGAAGTCGAAGAGCGCGCTTCCCGCTACGGCCAGCAGCAGACACAGACCGCCCGTGATGCCCGCCGCCCATGCCAGCGTCCGCAGCAGGCGCTGCTTCGGGATCTCGTCGCGCCACAGCCTTCCGAGCGCCAGCGCCCCCGACAGCGGCACGGTCCATTGCACTATTACCAGCGTCATCGACACCGTGCGGAACTTGTCGTATCCGGGCAGCAGGCGGAATGCCGCTTCGGTCAGCCCCATCAGGTTGCGGCCCCACGCCAGCAGGATCATCAGCAGGGAGATCCCCGCGATCCACCATTTGTTGCGGCCGCGGGCCAGTCCCAGCCCCAGCGCCGCCAGAAAGATCGCCGCGGCGCCCAGATAGGTCGGGCCGCCCGTGTAGGGTTGCGTGCCCCAGTAGGCCGGCAGTTGCCGGGCGATGCCCCGCAGCCCCAGTTCCTCGGTTACGGCGGCCACTTCGCCGTCGGCCGCGAACGTCGTGCCCGAGTCGCGGCCCATGAAGTCGGGAACGAGCAGGTTCAGCGTCTCGGCCTTGCCGTAGCTCCAGGCCGTCGCGTAGTCCGGATCGAGGCCGCCGCGCCGGTTTTCGGCCGTCGCCGCCAGCTCGGAGCCGCCGCGAATGGTCTCTTTCGTGTGGCGGGCCGTGTACCAGAGGGGTGCGAAGTTGCTCGCTACGGCCAGCATGCCCGCGGCCGCCAGCGCCGCCGTGCGCAGGCCGAAGTTCCGCAGCCGCTTTTCGCGCAGCGCCACGATGCCGTCGCTGAGCCACAGCGCTCCCATCGCCAGCAGAAAATAATAGGTGATCTGCGGATGCCCCGCTCCGATTTCGAGCGACGCGGCCAGCGCCGTCAGCACCGCTCCGTAGCGTACGTCGCCGCGCAGCGTTACCCACGCCCCGCCCATCATCAGGGGCGCATAGACCAGCGCCCACATCTTCGTGATGTGCCCCGCGCCGATAATCAGCAGAAAGTAGGTCGACAGTCCGTATGCCAGCGCCGGCACGATGCCGACCCACGGGTCGATGCCCATCATCAGGAGCATGAGCCACATGGCCGTCATGGCGAAGAAGAGGAACGACGCCGGCGTATCGAGCACCTTGACCGCCTGCCCCACGGTGCGTTTGACCAGCTGCGCCGGGTAGGCTACGTTGATCAGATAGGCCGGCATGCCGCCGAACATGCCGCCCGTCCATTGGGGATCTTCGCCGCTCTGTTGCCGCGTCTGGAGGATGTCGCGGGTCATGCCTTCGTATTGGATCACATCGTGCTGGGGCAGCGCTTCGCCCCGGAACTGGGGCGCGAAGTAGGCGGCGCTGACCACGAAAAACAACAGCAGGGCCGTCGCCGCCGGCAACGGACGCCGTATGGAATTTTCGGGGAAATTCATTTCGGAATCGCTTGATCGGGCCGAAAAAAGATGCTTCGGCAGGGCCAAAGGTACGAATAAGCGAGCGCAAAAGCAAACTTGTCCGCATTTTGCCGGGCGGAAGTATCTTCGGTGCAGCCAAAGGTACGAAAAAATAGTTGCTTGCCGCGCCGGGATTGCGAAATTTCATTATATTTGCAAAGTTTTACCGTCGTTCGGGCCGCCTGTCCGGCCGGGCGATGCGCCGTTCGGTTCCGCGCGCGGCATTTTCGATTTCCGGAGAGGTTTTTTATGACTGCACTCGATACGATCCGCAGGCCCGTGGAGGCCGAACTGAAGGCGTTCGACGAATTCGTCGAACGGCAGTTCACGGCCGAGGGGGAGCTGCTTTCCGAGATGTTGCACTATGCGCTCTCGGCGCGCGGCAAGGGGGTCCGTCCCTTGCTGGTGATGCTCTCGGCTGCGTTGAACGCGCCGGTTCGGGGCGCTTCGTCGGGCCGGCGTCCTTGTCTGGCGGCCATGTTGGTCGAGATGATCCACGTGGCGTCGCTCATCCACGACGACGTGATCGACGAGTCCGATACGCGGCGCGGCCGGCCCTCGGTCAACGCCCGCTGGCAGTCGCACAAGGCGGTGCTTCTGGGCGACTACGTGCTGGCCCGGAACATGAACATCGGCCTGCTGAGCGGACAGTACGATCTGGTAACCCACGTCTGCGGGGCGATGGCCGCGCTGTGCGAGGGCGAGGTGCTGCAGAGCCAGAGCGCCGAGCGGTGCGACATGACGCGCGACCGTTATTTCGAGATCATCCGCAAGAAGACGGCCAGCCTGCTGGGCATCAGCGCTTCGGCCGGAGCGCTCGCCGTCGGGGCCACGCGCGACCGCGTCGCCCGCATGAGCCGCTTCGGCGAGTCGCTGGGCATGGCGTTCCAGATTCAGGACGACATCCTCGACTACACGGCCGCCGCCGACACCGGAAAACCCGCCTACAACGACTTGCGCGAGGGCAAGATCACCCTGCCGCTGCTCTGCGTCATGGAGCGCATGGGCGAGGAGCGGCGCAGCGAGGTGGCGGCGCGCCTGCAGCGTTGCCGCGACGATGCCGCCGCGATGGAGTACCTGCAGCGGATCGTCGAAAACGAGGACGGCATCGCCTCGGCGACCGGGGTCATGCGCAGCTACCTCTCGCAGGCCGTGGAGCTCCTCTCCGACTACGAGCCCTCGGACTACAAGACGGCGTTGGTGGACCTCTGCGCCTACGTCGGCGAGCGGACCCGCTGAGGGGCCGGGGCGAAGAGGGGGCCGCAGGGGGGCGCAAAACCGCAAGAAAAGAGCCCGCGAAAAGGAGAACCCCGAAAAAAGCCCGGAGAAAATAGGAGGGCGAGAAGAAACGGCCGAAAAGAGGCTGCGAAAAGCGGCCTCGCGAAAAAGATGAAAACCGAACAGAAACCTTAAAAAATAGTTATGGAACAGAAAACCAACCGCAAATTGCCCTTAGTCCCCATCGTTACGATGTTCTTCCTCTTCGCGATGATCTCCTTCGTAACGAATCTCGCGGCTCCTATCGGCACCATCTGGCGCAACGCCTACGAGGGCTCGAACACCCTCGGCATGATGGGCAACATGATGAACTTCCTGGCCTACCTCTTCATGGGCATTCCCGCCGGCCGGATGCTCGTGCGCATCGGTTATAAGAAGACGGCCCTGATCGCGATGGCCGTGGGTATCGTGGGTCTCTTCACGCAGTTTCTGTCGAGCCGCGTCGGCGCCGACGTCTCGCTGTGCGATCTGGGAGGCATGACGCTGCGGCTCGATTTCGTCATCTACCTGCTGGGCGCTTTCATCTGCGGCTTCTGCGTCTGCATGCTCAATACGGTGGTCAACCCCATGCTCAACCTCTTGGGCGGCGGCGGTAACAAGGGCAACCAGCTCCTGCAGACCGGTGCGGCGCTCAACTCGCTGTCGGGTACGCTGACGCCGCTGTTCGTCGGCGCGCTCATCGGCACCGTTACCGCGCATACGGCCATGTCGAACGTTACGTCGCTCCTGTTCCTCGCTATGGGCGTCTTCGCCGCGGCGTTCGTCGTCATCTCGTTCGTCTCCATTCCGGAGCCGCATCTGCAGTCCCGCACGGTCGGCAAGAGCGTGCACAGCCACAGCCCCTGGAACTTCCGCCATACGGTCTTGGGCGTCGTCGGCATCTTCATCTACGTGGGCGTCGAGATCGGCATTCCCGGCACGCTCAATTTCTACCTCGCCGACGCTTCCGAGCGCGGTGCCGGCCTCTTGGTCGACGGCGCGGCCATCGGCGGCGCCATCGCCGCGGTCTACTGGTTGCTGATGCTCGTGGGACGTTCGCTCAGCAGCCTTATCAGCGGCAAGGTCTCCAGCCGCACGCAGCTGATGGTCGTCTCGGCTACGGCGATCTTCTTCGTCGTGCTGGCCATCTTCCTCCCGAAGACCATCACGGTCGCCATGCCCGGCTATAGCGTCGAAAACGGATTCCAGCTGGCTCGCGTGCCCGTCAGCGCCTTGTTGCTGGTGCTGTGCGGTCTCTGCACCTCGGTCATGTGGGGCGGCATCTTCAATCTGGCCGTCGAGGGTCTGGGCAAGTATACCGCTCAGGCGTCGGGCATCTTCATGATGATGGTCGTCGGCGGGGGCGTGCTGCCGCTCTTCCAGCAGTTCGTCGCCGACAAGGCCGGTTACATGACCAGTTACTGGGTCATCGTCGCCGGGCTGGCCTACCTCTTCTACTACGCACTGATCGGGTGCCGCAACGTCAATCGCGACATCCCCGTCGAGGAGTAGAATTCCGGTTCGATCCGAAAGAGAATAAAATCGTCCGGCATTCCGTTCTCGGGGTGCCGGACGTTTCGATTTATCGGTTATCTTTGCAAACGGTTAATGGGTGTTACGATGGATATTTCGCGTTACGATGCTTTCCGCACGTTGGTGCGGACCACTTTTTCTTCGGAGACGCAGGCTGCGGTCGACGAGGCCCTCGCGTGGGCCGGAGAACGCCTCGCCGACGAGGCGCGCTACGACGGCAGCCCGTTGCTCGACCACGCCGTCGCCGTCGCCGGGATCGTCATCTCCGAGATCGGACTGGGCCGCAACTCGACCGTCGCGTCGATCTTGCACGACGTCGTGCGGCTGGCGCACAAACGGCTGCCCTCCGAGGAGTTCCTCGCGCTCACCGAGGAGATCCGCCGCCTCTTCGGCGAGGAGGTCGTGGGCATCACCGTCGGGCTGTCGAATATTTCCGAACTCAGGCTCAAGGTCGCGAAGGAGCAGGCCGATAACTTCCGCGACCTGATCGTCAGCTACTCCGAGGATCCGCGCGTGATCCTCATCAAGCTCGCCGACCGGCTCGAGGTGATGCGTTCGCTCGACATCTTCCCCCGCGAGAAGCACCGCAAGAAAAGTTGGGAGTCCCTGAACCTCTACGCCCAGATCGCCCATAAACTGGGCCTCTACGGCATCAAGAGCGAGCTGGAGGACATCGCCCTCAAGTACCTCGAACCCAAAGACTACGAGCATATCGTCGCCAAATTGGAGGAGAGCGCCGACGAGCGCCGTGCCTTCATCGCGCGCTTTCTGGTCCCCGTCGAGGAGCGGCTGCATAAGCTGGGCCTCAAATACCATATCAAGTCGCGCACCAAGTCGATCTTCTCCATCTGGACCAAGATGCAGAAGCAGCACGTGCCTTTCGAGGGGGTCTACGACATCTTCGCCTTGCGCATCATCATCGACTGCCCGCGCGAGGAGGAGAAGCCGCAGTGTTGGACCGCCTACTCGGTCGTTACCGATTTCTATACGCCCAACCCCAAGCGCATGCGCGACTGGATCTCCATTCCCAAGTCCAACGGCTACGAGTCCCTGCATACCACCGTCTCGGCCGAGGGGCGCTGGGTCGAGGTGCAGATCCGCACCGAGCGCATGGACGCCGTCGCCGAGCGGGGCATCGCCGCCCACTGGCGTTACAAGGGGGTCAATCAGGGGGCGCGGACCAGCGAGCAGTGGCTCGGGCGGCTGCGCGAGCTGATGGAGGACACGACCCATTCGCTGGCCCGGCGCTTCGACGCCAAGCCCGCTTCGGGCGAGATCTTCGTCTTCACGCCCAACGGCGACTTGCGGAAGCTGCCCGAGGGGGCCGCGTTGCTCGACTTCGCCTTCGACATCCACACGTCGCTCGGAGCCACGTGCGTCGGCGGCCGGGTCAACGGCCGCGCCGCGTCGATCCGCGAGGTCTTGCATAACGGCGATATCGTCGAGATCCAGACCCAGAAGAACCAGACCCCGAAGGCCGATTGGTTGTCGGTGGTCGTTACCTCCAAAGCGCGCAACAAGATCAAGTCGTTCTTGCGCGAGGAGCAGGCGCGCCATACCCGCATGGGGCGCGAGGAGCTCGAGCGGAAGATCAAGAACTGGAAAATGGCCCTCACCATCGACGAGGCCGTGGCTTATCTGGCCAAGTACTTCAAGTTGAGGCTCGGTACGGAGGTCTACGGCCTGATCGCCACGCAGAAGGTCGACTTCGGGTCGATCAAGGAGATCCTTTCGCGCCACCTTTCGGGCGAGGCCGCTGAGGAGCGCCGCGCCGCCGCTGCCGAGGCCGAGCGGCAGAAAGTCCACACGTCCCGCGAGAGCGAGGCTCCGCAGGACGCTCTGGTCATCGACGACGACATCTCCAAAATCCAGTACAAGCTGGCCCGCTGTTGCAACCCCATCAAGGGCGACGACGTCTTCGGCTTCATTACCATCAGCTCGGGCATCACGATCCACCGCACCGACTGCCCCAACGCCCGGCGCATGCGCGAGAACTATCCCTACCGCGTCATCGAGGCGCGGTGGCGGCACTCCGCCGCAGGGGCTTTCCGGGTTACGATCCGCATCGTCGCGGCCGACACCGCCGGCATGGCCAACCGCATCACCGAGACCGTCAGCCGCGATTTGAAGCTCAACATCCGGTCGTTCAATTTCGAAACGGCGTCCGGGGGCTGCGTCGCCGGCACCGTCTCGGTCGAGGTGCCCGGCGCGGGCGTCGTCGACACGCTCATCCACTCGATCATGCGTATCAAGGGGGTGCAGCGGGCCTACCGGGTCAACTGATGAATAATGAATAGTTGATAGTGAATAATGATTCGTAAAAAACGATTATTCACTATTCATTATCAATTATTCCTTGTTCAGAGTAGCGGCGAGAAGATGCGCATGAACGATTCGGCCCAGCGGCGGCTGCGCGGACGGCCGAACCAGCGGTCGGGCGTCAGGTCGCGGCAGCAACTCAGATCTTCTTCGTAAATGGCCGCCATGCGGGCGTTGAACGCGGCGTCGTAGACGAATGCGTTGATCTCGAAGTTGTGTTCGAAGCTGCGGAAGTCCATGTTCGCCGAGCCCGCGACCGTCAGATCGTCGTCGATTATCAGCAGCTTGGAGTGCAGAAATCCGGGGGCGTAGAACGAGATCTTCACGCCCGCGCGTATCATGTCGTCCAGATAGGAGTGGCTCGCCAGATCGACCACCCGCGAGTCGGAGCGTTCGGGCAGCATCAGCCGCACGTCGATCCCCGCCAGCGCCGCCTCCTGCAGCGCCGCGTTCAGCGTCTCGGAGGGCAGATAGTAGGGCGTTTGGATCCATACGCGCCGACATGCCCGCGACACGGCGTAGCTGGCGGCTTGCAGCAGGGTCCGCCACTTGCCGAAAGGTCCGCTGGGTACGACTTGCAGCACGTTGTCCGTCAGCCGTTCCGTCGCAGGATAGTAGGCCGGGCCGGTTACCGTCTGCTTGGTCGTCGCCGACCAGTCGCTCAGAAACGAGGCTTGCAGTCCCGCCACGCCGCTCCCTTCTATCCGGAAGTGGGTGTCGCGCCACCTTTCGCGGCGTCCGTCCCCGCGGTCGATGCCCAGTACGTAGCGATCGGCGATGTTCATGCCGCCGAGGAATCCCACCCGGCCGTCCACGACCGCGATCTTGCGGTGATTGCGGTAGTTGACTTTGCTCGTGAAGTGCGGAAACTGCACTTGCAGAAACGAGCGGACGTCGATCCCCGCTTTCCGCATGCTTTCGAAGAAGGCTTTCTTCACCCGGGCGCAGCCTACGTCGTCGTATAGAATCCGCACCTCCACCCCTTCGCGGGCTTTGGCTACGAGCGCATCGCGCAGGCGGCAGCCGGTCCGGTCGTCGCTCAGAATATAGTATTGGATATGGATGTGATGTTCGGCTGCGGCGATCGCCGCGAGCAGGGTCTCCATCTTCGTCTTTCCGTCGGTGCAGGGGGTCAGCCGGCTGCCGTAGAGGGGTACGGCGAGGGCCGTGTTCCTCAGCATGCGGGCCAGAGGTTGCCATTGCGGCGGTACGGCGGTTTCGGCGGCCGCCGCCTCTTCCAGCCGGGTCGTGATCCGTTTGCGGGTGCGGCGCGAGATGATTCTCCGCTTGGAGAGGTTCTGGCCGAAAAAGAAGTAGAACGCCAGCCCCGCACCGGGCGTCAGCACCAGCAGCAGAATCCACGGCAGGGTCTTCAGCGGGTTCCGGTTGTCGGTGATGATGACCAGCACCACGCCGACGATCGTCAGCGTGTAGACGATCAGGAATATCGTGGTCAGTATCTCTCGCATTGCAGGTTTCTTCCATGTTCGGGACCGTCCCTTTGCGTCCGGACCCTTTTTTTTCGGCTTTTTCTTTGCCGCCCTTTCGGTCTTCGAAGTCTCTTCCCGACTTCCGAAGTCTCCGCCGGCCTCTTTCCTCCTCCCGACCCCTTTCCGCCTCCTAAGTGCCGTCGGCCTCTCTTTCCTTCCCGACCTCTTTCGGTCTCCGTAGTATCCGCCGGCCGCCGGCTTCTTTCCGGCTCCCGGACGTTATTCTTTCGGGAATTCCACTCCGTAGAGCAGGTGTTCTACGCCGCGCAGGAAGTTGCGTTTGTGCAGTTTGGGCGAGTAGACATAGCAGTCCAGCGTGAATACGCGTTCGGTGCGCATGTCTACGGTCGTGTAGCTCACGAACGGGCCGCCCATGAAGTCGCCCGCCACATCCCAGAATCCGCGCAGTTCGCACCACAGGCGTCCTTCAAGATAGAACGTGCGGTAGTCGGGCGGAAATGCGTCGGAGGTGGTCATGTAGGAGCCGTCGGAGGGCCCCGGTATGCGGGCCGCGAAACGATTGCGGGCCCGCAGCAGCGCTTCGGGCGTAAGATCCGCCGGCCCCGTGTAGGGGTAGGAGCAGACGAAGAATCCTTGACTGGCCGTCGGGTATTCGTAGCGCGCCCACACGAAGTCGGGTTGCTCGGCCGCCAGTATGTAGCCTTTGGGCACGGACATGCTGGCTCCGAACTCTTTCTCTATGGCTTTTTCCACGTTGGGAGCTCCGAATTTGCGCGCGAAGGCCACGGCCCGGTCGCGCTCGGCCGACTCCAACACCGCCAGCACTTCGTCCCGGTAGGTCGACAGATACTCCGCGATCGACCGTTCGTCGGGTCCTTGCACCGTTACCACGATCTGCGGCGCGGCCGTCAGGTCGTATTGCACTCCGGCGGCGGCTTTGTCGAGTGCCGGATCCACCGCTACCTTAAGAATGTTGCGGTGGTCGGCGATCATGCCGTTGAAGTCTTGCGCCCGGACACGGAGTACGTCGAAGCGCGGTTCGGTCTGGTTCAGATAGGGTATCGGCTGGGTCAGGATGGCGCGCAGCGTGTCGCCCGCCCGTCCCGTCCACTCGCGTTGTTCGCAGACGACGATCAGTTCGTAGGGGGCGCCCTGCGCCGTCTTCGTGTGGGTGGAGAGCGTGCGGAATGCGTCGCAGGCGGTCGCCGCTACGGCGATCGCCGCAGCCGCTGCTATGTATCGGAAAGTTTTCATGGCGATGGAATTCTTGGTTTTCGCGAAGTTACGAAATATTTTTTGTTCCGCTGCGGATTTTCACTACTTTTGCGCTCGCCATGCGTTTCAAGCCGCCCAAAATAATCCGGCGTCTGATGCCCGATCTGATCTGGGAGATCGACGACTCCGAGGGGGTCTTCCTCACTTTCGACGACGGCCCCACGCCCGGCGTTACCGAGTGGATCCTCGCCACGTTGGACAAGTACGATGCCAAAGCCACTTTCTTCGTCTTGGGCAAGAACGTGGAGATGTACCCCGACCTCTTCCGGCGTATCGTCGACGCCGGCCACCGGGTCGGCAACCACACCTACTCGCACCAGAAAGGCTGGGGCATGAGTCTGGAGCGCTATACCGAGGATGTCGACTTCGCCAACGATCTGATCGACAGCGACCTCTTCCGCCCGCCCTACGCGCGGATCACCCCGGCGCAGGCGCGCTTGCTCGGCGAGCGTTACAAGCTGGTGATGTGGGATATCATCTCGCGCGACTATAACCGCCGCCTCTCGCCCCGCGCCTGCCTGAAGAACGTCTCCAAGCATCTGGCTCCCGGGGCCATCGTCGTCTTCCACGACAGCGAGAAGGCTTTCCGCAACATGCGCTACGCCCTCCCGCGCACGCTCGAGCGAATCCGGCAGGCCGGGTGGAAATGCAAGGCCATCGGGCTGTAGCCGGAGGGGGACGCCGGAGGTCCGCAGCCGGTTTGCGGGCGGGTGCCGTCGGCTCCGGGGCCGGATGCCCGCACCGGCGAATCGCGCTTTTTGTACTTTCGCGGATTTTTTCGTAAATTTGCCGCCAGTCAAAAATTCCAAAAACGATAACATCATGACTATTACCGCCGCCGACATCAAGATCGGCATGTGCATCGAAATGGACGGCAAGACCTTCCTCGTCGTCGATTTCCAGCATTGCAAACCGGGCAAGGGCCCCGCTTTCGTCCGCTCGAAACTCAAGAATCTGGAGAACGGCCGCGTTCTCGAAAACACCTTCTCGTCCGTAAGCCAGAAGATCGAGCAGGTGCGCGTCGAGCGCCGTCCCTACCAGTTCACCTACGAGGACGATCTGGGTGCGCACTTCATGCACACCGAGACTTTCGAGGAGATCAACATCGACAAGAACCTCATCAACAACTACGACCTGATGGCCGACGGCCAGATCGTCGAGGTGATGTTCCATACCGACAAGGAGATCGTCCTCTCGGCCGAGCTTCCGCCGATCGTCGACATGGAGGTAACCTACACCGAGCCGGGCATCAAGGGCGATACGGCGTCGACCAACTCGCTCAAGCCCGCGACGGTCAATACGGGGGCTACGGTCCGCGTGCCTCTGTTCATCAATACGGGCGACAAGATCCGCGTCGACACCCGTACGCGCGAGTACTACGAGCGCATCAAGTAGCCTCGATCCGTCGGATAACGAAAACCCCCGGGATGCCGTGCATCCCGGGGGTTTTCGTTTTGGCAGGATAGCTCGCGCCGCCTTCCGGCCGAATTTCCAACTAACCTTCCGACCGATCCTCCGGCCGACCCTCCGGCCTGCAGCCCGGCCCGCATCCGCCGCCTCTATCTCGTGCGGATCGTCGTTTCGGCTCCGTCTCCGATGCCTTCCGCCCGCAGTACGGCTTCGCCCCGTTCTCCGCGGCGGGAGCGTACGATGGCCAACGCCTTGCCCGCAAAGAGGGCTTTGCGGGTGCCGCGCAGCGAGAGCGTGTCGGCCGCATTGCCGTTGTCCACGCCGACCAGTTCGCCCGTGCCCGTAACTCGGAAGCGGAGTTCCCGATCGGCCGTCGGCACCGGGTTGCCCGCCGCATCTACCGCTTCCACGGTTACGTACGAAAGGTCGTAACCGTCGGCCGCGATGCGCCGGCGGTCGGGCGTCAGCCGCAGCGCCACTGGTTCGCCGGCCGTGCGGCGTACGGTCCGATTCTCCGCGCGGCCTGCGCGGTAGCTTATCGCTTCTATTTCGCCCGCTTCGAAGGGCACCTGTGCCCAGAGGGCATGCAGGCGGTCGGCGCTTTTGGCGCGGAATCCCAGCGAGCGGCCGTTGAGGCGCAGCTCCACCGAGTCGGCGTTGTTGTAGTAGCACCACATATCGATCCGCTGGCCCGGCGTCCAGTTCCAGTGCGGGAAAAGATGCAGGGTCGGGGTGTCGGTCCACTCCGAGCGGTACATGTAGTAGACATCTTTGGGGAATCCGCAGAGGTCTGCGATGCCGAAGTAGGAGGAGCGCGACGGCCACGTGTAGGGCGTCGGTTCGCCCAGGTAGTCGAATCCCGTCCAGACGAAAGTTCCCGCCAGCCAGTCGCGGTCGCGGATCGCGATCCAGCTCTTTTCATGGTGATCGCCCCACGCTACCCGGGAGTTGTCGTAGGCCGAGCATTGGTGGTGGGGCGTGTCGTAGATCGTGCGCCAGTCGTCGGGCAGGGGCACCGGCTCGGTCGAGGGGTGGACGTAGAATCCGCGGCTCTGCACCGACGACACGGTCTCCGAGCCCAACAGCGGCTTGTCGGGATACCATATGCGCGTCGAGTCGTAGAGCGCCGTGCCGTAGTTGAACCCGTAGATGTCGAGGGCTCCCGAGCGCAGGAGGTTGTTGCGGGGGCGGAGTTCGTTGCATCCCGCGATCACCGGACGCGTGGGGTCTATCGCCTTGACCAGCGCCACCATGTGGGCCGTCAGCAGCATGCTGGGATTGACCCCTTCGGCGGTGCCGTGCCGGCGGCGGCTCAGGAAGTTCATCAGCAGGTTGGCTTGTTCGGCCGGCAGGTCGGCCGGATCGTCGTCCGAGGCGTCCCATTGTTCGATGATCTCGTTGCCCACCGACCACATCACGATCGAGGGGTGGTTGCGGTCGCGGCGCACGAAATCTTCCACGTCGCGTTCGTGCCACTCGTCGAAGAAGCGCGCATAGTCGTAGCGCGTCTTCGGGCGGCGCCACATGTCCAGCGCTTCGTCCATGACCAGCAGCCCCATCTCGTCGCAGAGATCCAGCAGCTCGGGTGCCGGGGGATTGTGCGACGTGCGGATCGCGTTGCAGCCCATTTCGCGCAGGATGCCGAGTTGGCGTTCCAGCGCACGGCGGTGTACCGCAGCGCCCAAAGCCCCCTGATCGTGGTGCAGACAGACGCCCCGGAGTTTCACGCGGCGGCCGTTCAGGCGGAATCCCTCGTCGGCCGAGAAGCCGAACGTGCGGATGCCGAAGCGCGTTCGGTAGCGGTCTCTCTCGGCGCCGTCTCGGAGTATGCGGCTCTCCGCCCGGTAGAGCGCGGGATGTTCCGTGTCCCAAAGACGGGGGGCCGCTACCCGGAGCGTCGCCGCCACCTCCACCGTGTCGCCCGCATTCGCCGCGAAGACCTCCACGGCCGTGGCTACCCGGCGGCCGCGGTCGTCGTAAATCCGGTGTTCCAGCCGCGCTTCGGGGATCGCTTCGTTCCCGTCGTTGACGATCCGGGTCGCGATGCGCACCGCGGCTTCTTCTTCCGTTACTTCGGGCGTCGTTACATAGGTCCCCGAGTAGAGTATGTGGAGCGGCTCCACCTCCACGAGCCGGACATTGCGGTAGATGCCGCAGCCGGCATACCAGCGCGAGTTGGGTTGTTCGGCGTTGTCGCAGCGCACGGCGATGACGTTGCGTCCGCCCGCCGGCGCAAGGTGGGGCGTCAGGTCGTAGCTGAACGACGAGTAGCCGTAGGGCCGCGTGCCGAGGGGCCGGCCGTTGACGTAGACCGTGCTGTTCATGAATACGCCGTCGAACTCCGCATAAAGCCGGCGGCCCGTTCCCAGCGTCTCGGGCGTCGGAAACTCCTTGCGGTACCAGCCGATGCCGCCCGGGAGGGCTCCGCCGCCGGGCGTCGAGGGGTTCTCTCTCGAGAAGTCGCCTTCGATGGCCCAGTCGTGGGGCAGATGCAGGGGGCGCCAGCCGCTGTCGTCGTATTCCGGCGCAGCGTATGCCTCCTCGTCGCCCAGTGCGAAGCGCCATTCGAAGTTGAAATCTTCCGTGCGGCGCACCTCGGGGCTTCCGCAGGCGACCAGCAGGCAGAGCAGGGCCGCAAGAATCGGCGCGCGTCTCATTGCACTTCGATTTTTACGGCGCCGGTCGCTTCCGAGGAGTTGCCGACATAGACCGTGTAGGTTCCTTTTTCCACTTCCCATGCGCCTTCCGCCTCGTCCCAGTAGGCCAGCTCGGCTACGGGGAACGCCAGTTCCACGCGCCGTGTCTCGCCCGGGGCGAACGTCTCTTTCACGAAGGCTTTCAACTCGCGGGGCGCACGTTCCACGGCGCTCTTCGGCTTGCCCGCGTAGAGCTGCACCACTTCCTTGCCTTCCACCGATCCCGTGTTCGTTACCTCCACGCTCACACGTACGATGTCTCCCGCGCCGTATCTCTTCGCGTCGGCCGCAGGCTTGCCTATCCGGAAGGTCGTGTAGCTCAGTCCGTAGCCGAACGGATATTTGGCCCGGATCTTCTTCGCCCCCAGCCAGCGGTAGCCCACCAGCACTCCTTCCTTGTATTCCACCTTGTCATCCACGCCCGGATAGGCTTCCGGTCCGAAGGCGTGCGCCGGGCAGTCTTCCAGCCGGGCGTAGAACGATACGGGCAGCTTGCCGCTCGGGCATACTTCGCCCGAGAGCACGTCCACCAGCGCATGCCCCGCTTCGGAGCCAAGATACCAGCCTTGCACCACGGCCCGGGCCTTGCGGTCCCAGTCGGTTTGCACCGCGTTGCCCGAGATGAGCGTTACCACGATGTTGGGATTCGCTTCATGCAGCTCGGCCAGCAGCTCTTCCTGCCCGAACGGCAGCCCGTAGGTGTCGCGGTCGCCGTCTTCGCAGTCTTGGCGGTGGTTCTTGTTCAGACCGCCGAAGAAGAGCACCACGTCGGCCCGGCGCGCCGCTTCCGCCGCTTCGCGGCGGAGCGCTTCCTGATCGGACTCGGGTTCCACGACATGTCCGTAGCGGGGTTCTCCGGCTTCGTAGCCTTTGGCGTAGACCACATGTTCCTTGCCGTAGTACTCTTCCACCGCTTCGAGGGGCGAGATCTCGCGCCACGGCTTGAGTTCCGACGACCCGCCGCCGCGGCACATCGAGCGCACGGCGTTGTCGCCCACCACCAGAATGCGGCCCGCCGTCTCCTTGCGCAGGGGCAGGATGCCGTCGTTCTTGAGCAGCACGATCCCTTCTTGCGCCACGCGGCGGCCCGCCGCAGCATGTTCTTCCGTGGCGAACGAGCCCCACGGACGCTCCGGCGACATCACCGTGCGGAATATCAGCCGCAGCACGCGGCGCGCCTTGTCGTCGAGCTCTTCGGTCGAGGCGCGGTCTTCACGCAGCGCCGCCAGGTAGGGTTGTGCAAGATAGTAGTTCTCGTAGGCGTTCTCCAGCGAGTAGGTCAGACCGTCGGATCCCGTGCCCATCTCGATGTCGAGCCCGTTGGCCGCCGCCTCTTCGGTCGAGTGGCAGCCGCTCCAGTCGGTGATTACGGCTCCGTCGTAGCCCCACTCCTGCTTGAGGATCTTCTGCAGCAGCACTTCGTTGTGGCAGCAGTATTGACCCCGGTATTTGTTGTAGGCACCCATGATCGACCACGCTCCGCCTTCTGCGGTTGCCGCCCGGAACGCCGGGAGGTAGATCTCGCGCAGCGCACGGTCCGAGACTTCGACATCCACGTTCATGCGGCGCGTCTCCTGATTGTTGAGGGCGTAGTGTTTCACGCATACGGCGATGCCGTTGGTCTGGGCTTCGCGAACGTAGGGAACCACCATCTTCGAGGCCAGACAGGGGTCTTCGCCCATGTATTCGAAGTTGCGGCCGTTCATCGGCGTGCGGCAGATGTTGACTCCCGGGCCGAGCAGCACGTCTTTCTTGCGGAATCGCGCCTCTTCGCCCACGGCCTTGCCGTAGAGGGCCGACATCTCGGGATTCCACGTCGCCGCCAGACAGGTCAGGGCCGGAAAGGCCGTGCAGCGGTCGTTGGTCCAGCCGGCGTAGCCCCAGTCGTCCCAGTTGATTTCGGCGCGTACGCCGTGGGGGCCGTCGCTCATCCACAGTTCGGGAATGCCCAGCCGGGGTACGCCCTTGATCGAGAATTTCGACTGCGCATGGCACAGGGCCACCTTCTCTTCCACGGTCATGCGCGCCAGCGCGTCTTCCACCCGTTCTTCGACGGGGGCTTTCAGGTCAAGATAGCGCGGCGTCTGCGCCCGGGCCGGGCCCAGAACGCTCACCGCGGTCAGCAGCATCAGGATTCGTTTCATCGGTTCGTAGTTTTTTTCTTCGGTTTATTTCGTGCGGAATGTAAGCTCCGTGCCGTCGTAGCGGCCCGCAAAGCTACGGATTCCGGTCGGCGAGACGATGCGTACTTCTACGGGACGCTCGGCGATCATGCCTTCGAATCCGCCCGTGCGGGCGCCGATCGCGAAGGTGCCCGCCGCTTCGTTCCACTCCATCGGAATGCGGCTGTAGAGGCCTTTTTCATAGTTGTAGTTCACCCCTTCGTCTTCGTAGAGCGAGAATCGGGCGTCGGCTCCCGCGTAGACGGTCAGCGTCAGGGCGCCGTCTTGTTCCTGCGAGGTGTATTCGATGTCGCGGCCCGTCGGGACGATGCGGCCCGCCCGTACATAGAGGGGCGAGTATTCGTAGGGCGCTTCGGCTTCGATCGTGCGGCCTCCCTCTACGTAGGCGTTCGTGCGGTAGTCGTACCAGCCGCCTGCCGGCAGATAGACTTCGCGGCTGCGGGCCTTGTATTCGTATACGGGGCAGACCATCAGGGCATCTCCGAACATGAACTGGTCGGAGATGTTCTTTACGCGGGCGTCCGACGGGAAGTCCATCACCAGCGGCCGCATGATCGTGTAGTCGTCGAACCACGTGCGCGAGGCCAGCGTGTAGATGTAGGGCATCAGGCGGTAGCGCAGACGGTTGTGGCAGAGGATGCTCCGGTAGGCGGGGTGCTTCTCGGGGGCTATGTGGTAGATCTCGCGGTAGGGGTACTGGCCGTGTGCCCGGTAGAGGGGCGAGAATACGCCCCACTGGTGCCAGCGGGCGTTCAGCTCGCGCCATTCGTCGAGGGCCTGCGAGCCTTCGCGTGCTCGTTCGAATTTGCGTTGCACGCAGAATCCGCCGATGTCTTGCGTCCAGTAGGGGATGCCCGACATGGCGAAGTTCAGACCCGCCGAGATCTGGGCCTTCATGTCTTCCCAGCAGGTGCCGATGTCGCCCGACCACGTCGCCGTGGAGTAGCGTTGAAGCCCCGCGAATCCCGAGCGGGTCAGCAGGAATACGCGTTGGTCGGGCCGTTCGCCGCGTTGTCCCTCGTAGATCGCCTGCGCGTTCATCAGGGCGTAGGCGTTCAGGTAGCGGGTCGAGGAGCCTAAGTAGGTCGGGCCCGAGAGGGCCTTGCGGTATTCGAGCGAGGCGTTCGAGAGGATGTCGGGTTCCGAGGCGTCCATCCACCACGCATCCACGCCTAAGGGGAGGTAGTGTTCGCTCATCTGGTGCCAGAACAGACGGCGCGCTTCCGGGTCGTAGGCGTCGTAGAACGAGCCCATGTAGCCCGCTCCGATCCAGTCGCGGACGCTGTCTTGCACGGCCCGCCGATAAATGGCTCCGATCGCGTCGAGTTCCTTGTAGTGGTCGGTCGTGCAGTAGAACTTGGGCCATACCGAGACCATGAAGCGGGCGTTCATCGCATGGATCGAGTCGACCATCGCCTTCGGGTCTTCGAAGCGCGCCGGGTCGAATTCATGGCTGCCCCACGCATCTTCCCGCCAGTGCGACCAGTCCATGACGATGTTGTCCAACCCGATATGGCGGCGGCGGTGTTCGGCCACCGTCTCCACGATCTCCCGCTGCGTCTTGTAGCGTTCGCGGCTCTGCCAGTAGCCCATCGCCCACTTGGGCATGATCTGGCTCTTGCCCGTGAGGGTGCGGTAGCCCGAGATCACGCCGTCGGGCGTTCCTCCGTAGACAAAGTAGTAGTCCGTCTGATCGCCCAGCTCGCTCCACCACGACTGCTTGGCTTGTTCCTCTTCCGCCACGGGCGTCAGGGCTTTGAGCGAAAGGTAGGATACGCCGCCGTCGGGGCGCCATTCGATCTTCACGCGGCGCGGTTCGCCCGCTCTCATCTCCAGCTCGAACTTCACGCTGTTGGGATTCCACGCCGTCCGCCAGTGTTCGGGCACCACTTCGCGACCGTCCACATAGAGGGTCGTGTAGCCGGCATAGTAGAGGATGAAGCGGTGGATGCCGCTTTCGCGGGGCGTCAGGTCGCCCTCCCAGACGATTCGCGAGCCGTAGAAGCGGGGCAGCATCTCCGCCGGGAAAGCGTCGACCTTGTCGAGGTCCGAGTAGTCGAGGCGGGGCTCCGTGCGTTCGAGGCGGAAGCCGTCGCGCGCTTGGTAGCGGGCCGTCAGATCCGACTTTTCGAAGGCTTCGTCCAGCTGCAGGTAGTCGCGCGGGTCGCCCCAGCGCGTCAGGGAGCAGTTGTCCCACAGAATGCCGTATCCGCGGTCGGAGACGATGAACGGCACCGACACTTTGGTGTTGTATTGATAGAGCGTCTCGTTCTTGCCTTTGTAGTTGAATTCGTCGCTCTGGTGTTGCCCGAGCCCATAGAATGCTTCGTCGTCGGGCGAGAGGAATACCTGCCGAACCGAGTAGCCGCGGTCGCCGTCCGCTTCGACGGGGGTAAATTCGCGGCGGTCTTCGGCCAGCAGTTCGTTGCCGTCGGCGTCGTAGAAGGTCGTCCGGCCGTCGGCCCGGTCTACTTCGACGCGCAGGGCCGAGGTCGTGAGGCGTACGCAGCGTTCGTCGCTCTCCACTTCGAATTCCGGCCGGCCGGCCGCGGGAAGCACCGCCAGCGATCCGCGCTCCGAGAAGCGGCCGCCCGGCACGGCCGACACGCGGACGATCCGTTCGGTTACGGCTTCGAGACGCACGCGTTCTCCGTTTTCGGCCGTTACGACCGCTCCGCCGTCGGTCCGCTTCACGCCGTCGCCGCAGGCCACGGCTGCCAGACACAGAAGTCCCAGGATTGTTTTTTTCATTTCGGTTCGGGTTTTATTATTAAAAATTTTCATAATTTCTGCGTTCCCGTTTTTACAAAAGTAGTCGATTCCCGGTCGACCGAGGGGCCGCAAATGTTGCCGAAAAGGGTGCCGCTCGATGTATTTCACCTCGGAATCCGCCTCCGGAGGGCTCCGCGCAGGGCTTCGCTCCGTCGGCCGGGTATTCGAAAAAGTCGGTTGCCGGAAGCCGATTTTTTTACGAACAGAGACATTCGAATCCTTTATCGGCAACAAACAAGACCCCTTGCGAATCGTCGAAAAGCGTAATTTTGTTAAAACGAAAGGGCGGTCCCCGGACCCGTCCGTCCCGAACAACCAACTTACTATTTGTCCAACTTAAAACTACCTCTATGGAAAGAAATTTTTCCGCCATGAGAAAGGTGCTCGCAACGCTGTTCGCAGCGGTTTTCGCGACTATTTCGTGGGGGGGGGAATTGCAGGCCCAACCTCGTGAAATCACCGGAACCGTTACTTCGGAGGCCGCCGAGCCGATCGTCGGCGCGGCCGTCGTCGCCGAGGGTACCTCGGTCGGCACCTCGACCGATCTTGACGGCCGTTACCGGCTGACGCTGCCTGCCGGCGCGACCGCCATCACGGTCTCCTATCTGGGCTACGATCCCGCGACGGTCGTCGTCGGCAACCGCACGACGGTCGACATCCGGCTCGCCGAGTCGGCTTCGGCGCTCGACGAAGTGGTCGTCGTCGGCTACGGCGTCCAGAAGAAGAAGCTCACCACGGGCGCCAACCTCAACGTCAAGGGCGACGAGCTCATGAAGCGCAGCACCTCCAGCCCGCTGCAGGCGCTGCAGGGCCAGACGCCGGGCGTGCAGATCACCTCCACGTCGGGACAGCCGGGCGAGGGGATGAAGGTTACGGTCCGCGGTCTGGGCACCACGGGCAGCGCCGGTCCGCTCTACGTCGTCGACGGCATCCCGGGCGACATCACCAAGCTCAACCCCGCCGACATCGAGTCGATCGACATCCTCAAGGACGCCGCTTCGGCCGCCATCTACGGTTCGCAGGCCGCCAACGGCGTCGTGCTGGTAACCACCAAGAGCGGCAAGAAGGGTTCGGCGCAGGTCTACTACGACGGTTACTACGGCGTGCAGACCATCTACCGCAAGGCCAGCATGCTCGATGCCTCGCAGTACCGCACCATCATGGACGAGCAGTCGCTCAACTCCGGCGGCACGCCCTACGACTGGTCTCAGTACAACATGGCCGACACCGACTGGGCCGACCAGATGTTCCGGTCGTCGGCTCCCACGCAGAACCACACCGTCGGCGTCTCGGGCGGCGGCGAAACGTCGGTCTACGCCTTCTCGTTCAACTACACCGATCAGGAGGGTCTGGCCGGCAGCCGCGAGAAGTCGTCGCTCAAGAGCTACAAGTTCCGCGTCAATACCGAGCATAAGGTCTACCGCGACATCCTCAAGATCGGCGAGCACTTCACTTTCGTGCATAACGAGCAGGCCGGCATCGGCGTGGGCAACCAATATAATAATACGTTGCGCGCTGCGTTCGCCGCTTCGCCGCTGGCCCACGTCTACGGCGGCAACTACTACGGCTGGGGCGACGAGAAGGGTACCTGGAACGACTCGGCTTACGAGGGCGAGGGCGGCATCCAGAACCAGTGGAACCCCGAGGACGGCAACCCCTACGCATCGATGATGCTGGGGCGTTCGCTCACCAAGTCGCAGAACGTCATCGGCGACGTCTACGCCGAGCTGCAGCCCGTCGAGGGGCTGAGAATCCGCTCCACGCTGGGTCTCTCGTTCTACGCCAGCCGCGGCCACAGCATCGGCTTCCCCTCCAAGTGGGATTCTTTCGGCAGCGCCCCCTCCGAGGAGGAGCACTACTACGCCAGCGTCTCGCAGAGCCAGTCCAACGGCTACTCCCTCTCGTGGATCAACACCGCGCAGTACGACTTCACCGTCCGCGACGACCACAACCTTTCGTTCATGATCGGTTCCGAGTGGGACACCAACGAGGGCGAGTGGATCAGCGGCTCGAACAAGATCTCCGTCGAGCAGTTCAAGGACTTCCGGCACGCTTGGCTCGACAACGGCGTCGACGTCAGCACCTTCTGGGGCAAGCCCTCGGGCAACGTCAACGACGTCGACCGCACGATGTCGCTCTTCGCGCGCGCAGGTTATAATTATAAGGAGAAGTACATGGTCAACGTAACGTTCCGCGCCGACGCTTCTTCGAAATTCGCCAAGGGCAACCGCTGGGGTTACTTCCCCTCGGTTTCGGCCGGCTGGGTGCTCACCGAGGAGAAGTGGGCCCGCAACAGCCGGTGGCTCGACTTCTTCAAGCTCCGCGGTTCGTGGGGTCAGGTCGGCAACAAGAACATCGGCAATTACATGTACACCGCGCCGATCTCCACTTCGAACCACGGTTATAACTTCGGTACGGGCCTCGGCTCGGCGGCCGAGCAGCTGGGTTCGATCCAGACGCGTCTGGCCAACCTCGACATCAAGTGGGAGACTTCCGAGCAGCTCGACTTCGGCTTCGACGCCCGCTTGTTCGGCAATCGCCTCGACGTGAACTTCGACTGGTACCGCAAGACGACGCGCGACTGGCTCGTCGAGGCTCCCATCATCGCCACCACCGGTACCGGCGCTCCTTATATCAACGGCGGCGACGTGAAGAACACCGGCGTCGAGCTCGCCCTCAACTGGCACGCTTCGGCCGGCCGCGACTTCCACTACTACGTCGGCGTGAACGGCGCCTACAACAAGAACCGCGTGGGCCGCATTCCCAACACCGACGGCATCATCCACGGTCCCGACAACCAGATCTACCAGAACGCGCCCGAGTTCTACCGCGCGCAGGACGGCCACGCCATCGGTTACTGGTGGGGTCTGCAGACCGCGGGCGTCTTCCAGAACCAGCAGCAGATCGACGAGTGGCGCGCCGCCGGCAACGGCATCTATCAGGCCGACGTGCAGCCGGGCGACGCGATCTTCGTCGATCAGGACCATAACGGCATCATCGACGAGAACGACCGCGTGGATCTGGGCAACGGCATGCCCGACTTCACCTACGGCTTCTCGCTGGGCTTCGACTGGAAGGGCCTCGACTTCAATGTTACCGCCTACGGCTCGGCAGGCGTCGATCTGGTGCAGTCGTACCGCAATCCCAATGCGCAGCGCGCCAACTATACCACGGCGATCCTCGGTCGCTGGACGGGCGAGGGCACCTCGAACCGCATTCCGCGCGTAACCAACAACGGCACCAACTACCAGCCTTTCTCCGACCTCTACATTCAGGACGGCGACTTCCTGCGCATTTCGAACATCACTGTGGGCTACGACTTCGCCCGCCTGATCGACAAGTCGTGGATGTCGCAGCTGCGGCTCTACTTCTCCGTGCAGAACGCCTTCACCTTCACCGAGTACGACGGCATGGATCCCGAGATCGGCTACGGTACTTCGGACTGGTGCTCGGGCGTCGACGTGGGTTACTATCCCCACCCGCGCACCTACCTCGTGGGCCTGAATATCAAGTTCTAACATCCTAAACATCGAAAGCACATGAATGCAACGATAAAATATCTGTCGGCGATTCTTCTCGCAGGAGCCGTCTCCTGTTCGCTCGATACCGAGTCGATGTCGAGCATCGACAGCGGCACCTATTACAAGACGATGGCCGATGCCGAGGCGGCGCGCGTCGGTTGCTACGACGGCTACCGCCGCATCTCGGCCGAGAACGCCCTGTCGTTCACGCTGGCTTCGGAGGTCATGGGCGACGACTGCTTCGGCGGCGCCGGCATGGGCGACGCCCGCAACTACCAGATGCTCGACCGCTTCGACATCGCGCAGGCTCCCGGCTCGGTCAACGAGTTCAACGACCTGTGGCGCCTCTCCTACAACGCGATCTTCAACTGCAATACGTTGCTCGCCAACCTCGGGAACATCGAGTGGAAGGCCGACGCGTCGCGTGGCTGCGAAACTCCCGAGGCCACCCGCGACGCCTACGAGGGCGAGGCGCGTTTCTTGCGCGCCGTGGTCTACTTCGACCTCGTGCGGTTGTTCGAGCGCGTGCCTCTGCTGACCGTCCCCACGAAGGAGGTCGTCGCGCAGGCCGCTCCCGAGGAGACCTACGCATTGATCATCGCCGACCTCAAGTTCGCAATGGAGCATATCCCCTACGTGCCCACTCCCGCTTGGCATAAGAGCTTCGACGGTACGGCTACCGCCGATGCCGCCGCCGCCCTGCTGGGCCGCGTCTACCTCTTCTATACGGGTTACTACGGCAAGGAGCACGAGGCCCTCACGAAGGCCGAGGCCGTCGAGGCGCTGGAGTTCGTCGTCGAGCGCGGCAACTACGGCCTCGTCCAGAAGGGCGACGACGATGCCAACGGCTTCACGCGCCTGTGGCGCGCCGCCATCGCCACCGACGCCGGTGCCGGCAAGGGGCTCGACAACCACTCGTGGGTGGGCCGCGCCTGCGAATACGCCGAGACCAACGAGTTCATCTTCACCCAGAAGTTCAACTTCCTCTCCAACTACAACGGCAACGCCTCGGGCAACCGGTGGTTGGTGATGGTGGGTCTCCGCAACATCGACCACGTGCAGGCCGTGCCTTACGGCAAGGGCTGGGGCATCATGACCGTCAGCCCCGACGCCAAGCGCGTCTTCGAGGCCGCCGACCCGCGTCTCAAGGCCACGATCATCGACTTCGCGTCGGAGGGCCGCACGGGCGTAACCGATCAGGTCGTTTCGTTGGGCGACTGGCGCGAGTTCACAGGGTATAACTTCAAGAAGTACATCCCCCTCTCTTGCAACGTCGACGGCAAGGCCGTCGCCGAGGTCTCCGGTTCCGATTTCGCCGAGGGCGAGCAGGATTTCCAGATCTCGCAGTATCAGGACGTCGTCATCATGCGTTACGCCGACGTGCTGCTCATGCTCTCCGAGCTGAAGGAGGACGCCTCCTACATGAATCTGGTCCGCCAGCGCGCCGGCATGGGCGACCTGGCCTATTCGAAGGAGAACATCCTCGCGGAGCGTCATCGCGAGCTCATGGGCGAGGGCGTCCGTTACTGGGACCTGCTGCGTCAGGGCGTGGAGTACGCCGCCGAGACGATCGCCGGTTCGTGGACCGTCCAGAGCGGCAACGTCGACGACCGGATCGTCATTTCGAAGGAGAACATCCTCTCCAAGCGGGGTCTGTGCCGCATTCCCGAGAGCCAGATCGTGGCCGCGAACGGCGTCTATACGCAGAACCCGGGATGGAACTAATCCGAATCTTAAGACTCTAAAACCATGAAAAAGATATTTCGACTGTTTCTGTCGGCTGCGGCGGGCTTCGTCTTGGGAGCCTGCACGCCCGATGCGCCCGAACTCCCGGAGATGACTTTCTCGGCGGAGGATCTCGTCATGGGCGAAGCCTATACGATCACGCAGGACGCCGACGATCCCAATACCGTCTACCTCGCCAGCTTGCTCAAGGGCGTAACTCCCTTGTGGGAGTACCCCGGCGGGCGGTCCCAGAAGTCGGAGGTGAAGCTGCAGATCGCCTTCAAGGGGCAGTATACCTTCCGGTTCGGCGTGATGACTCCCGGCGGCTACGTCTACGGCGAGCCTTACGTGCTGGACCTTACGACCGACAACTTCGCCTACGTCGAGAACGAGTTGTGGACCTGCCTCTCGGGCGGCCGCGGCAAATCGAAAACGTGGGTGCTCGACCTCGACGCCGAGGGCAACACCACCTACTTCAAGGGTCCCAAGTGGTTCTTCGCCAACGGCTATACGTGGGACGCCGTGCATAAGGCCGACGGCTCCTGCTACCTCGACATGAGCGACTACGCCGCCGCAGGTTACGCCGAGTGCATCGCGCCTTACATCGTCGACGGCGCTTCGGCTTGGTACTGGGCCGCCGACTGGGCCGGCAACTCCTGGATGTGCGGGGCCGCCGACTACGGTACGATGACTTTCGACCTCATCGACGGCGCCAACTGCACGGTGGTCGACGCCAACGGCAACGAGATCAAGGGTTCCTACATCCTCGACGCCGATTCGCATACGATCGCTTTCACCGACGTGGTGATGCTCAACCCCGACGGCATGACGGCCAACCCCGCCAGCTTGCGGCTGATCGCGCTGGACGACTACCGCCTGCAGATCGCCGCCGTGCCCGATCCTCCCTATACGGCTCCCGACGATCCTTCGATGACCGTCTACAACTTCGTTACGAAGGAGTACTTCGACAACCCGCCCGCTCCCGAGGAGCCTAAGGAGCCCGAGCTCCCGGAGGGTTGGAAGGATATCGTCGGCCAGATCACGCAGACGGCCATCAAGTGGACGCTCTCGACCGAGAATCCGCTCGACTGGTGCACTCTCTCGGGCGGCCGCATGAACGGCTGGAACTCCCCGTCCGACTATCCCGACTGGCTCGGCACGCCCGATCCGGCCGTCTACGGCGACTTCTCGCTCACGATGGACAGCTCCACGGGCGCTTACGTGGCTGTCGCTCCCGACGGCAGCGAGACCGCCGGCAGCTACTCGCTCGACGACAAGGGCGTCTACAAGTTCGACAACGGGCTGCCTTCGTTCACGCTCATCGGGTGGGCTTCGTTCGCCACGACGGACGACAACGAGTTGCGCATCATGTCGATCGAGACCGCCGGCAGCGGCACCATCCGCGGCATGTGGCTCGGCGCTAAGGCGGCCGATAAGGACGAGTATACGGCCTACCACCTCATCGCCAACGTCGGCAGCGGCGATTCGGCCGAAGGGGAATCGGGTTACGACGCTTCGATCTACTTCACCAATTCGTCGTGGTGGCCTTCGGGCAACGGCGCGGTCGTGAAGATCACCGGCGACGGCACCTATACTTGCGAATTCGCCGTCGAGCAGCAGGTTACCGACGCTATGGTGTTCACCGTGGACATCGCCGGCCTGCGCAAGGACCATCCCGCTGCGGGCGCTGCGGTCAAGGCCGTTCGTTGCGACGGGCAGGAGATCGCTTTCGATGCCGCGAAAGTCGCTTACGGCGATCTGGAGGGCAACGGCAATCTGCGTCTCGAACTGGCGAATGCCTTCGGCCCGACCAGTGGCGATCCGGCCGTCGCCGCCGTCGACTTCTCGCAGAAGATCGAGGTCGATTTCGAGGTGAAGTTCGAGGCTTACGAGGCTCAGATCATGATTACCAACAGCGGTTGGTGGCCGTCCTACAGCGGTGCCACGCAGGCCGGCGTTCTGGGTGTGGGCAAGTATCTGATCGGGCTCGAGGAGATGGGCGATGCCATCACCGCACCGATGATCTTCTGCATCGACGTGCTGGGTTATCCCGACGCGGCGACCGCCAAGTGCGGCATCCACTCCATCGAGGTCAACGGCGAGAAAGTTACGGTCAAGGCCGGGAACCTCGCCTACGGCGACCTCGAAAAGAAAGGCAATCTGCGTTGGGAGTTCTTCAACATCTACGGCGATACTAAGGGTTCTTCGACCGACAGTGCGTTGGACTATAGCCAGTCGGTGATCGACGGCAGCGAGTTCACCGAGGTGAAGAGTCTCAAGATCCTCGTATCGATCGACGAATAATTTCCCGTTCCGTTGAATCCCGCCCTCTGCGGAGGGCGGGATTTTCTTCATACACTTCCTTCCATGAAAAAAATCATCTCTCTTCTCTGCGCCTTCGCCATGCTCGCTTCGGCTGCGGCTTGCTCCGACAGCGATCCCGGCGGCGATCCCGTCCCCGGCGGCAAGGAGTACGAGCTCAGCCTCTCGCCCGCCGCGTTCGCCGAGGTTCCGGCCGAGGGCTCGGGCGACGCACCTCTCGTGCTGACCCTCCGCACCACCGCTCCTTCTTGGAGCGTCGTCCGGGCCGAGGACAACGACTGGGCCTTGCCCAATATCTCCGTGGGATTGGCCGGCGAGCATGCCGTTCGCATCTCCGTGGCGGCGAATGGGGGCGAAGCCCGTTCGACCTCCTTCACGGTCCGGGCCACCGGGTGCGACGACCTCGCTTTCTCCGTCTTGCAGGCCGGGGCCGAGATCCCTCCCGCGCCCGTTTTCGACGATCCCGATGCGATGCCCGACCGCATCGAGGCCGATGCCTCGGGCATGGAGTCCGACGCCATGACGTTGGCCGCCAAGATGACGGCCGGCATCAACATCGGCAATACGTTGGAGGCTTGCGACAACAAGGGCAGCGCCGACATGACCGTGTGGAGCGGCAGCGAAACGACGTGGGGCAACCCGCAGATCACGCAGACGCTCATCGACGGTTACAAGGCCGCCGGCTTCGACGCCGTGCGCATCCCCGTCGCATGGGTCTGCGGCCATATCTCCGACTTCGAAACTTGGAAGATCGACCTCGCGTGGCTGGCCCGCGTGCGGGAGGTCGTCGATTATTGCCGCACCGCCGACATGTACGTCCTCATCAACATCCATTGGGACGGGGGCTGGCTCGAGAACAACCCCACCTACGCCCGGCAGGAGGAGGTCAACGCCATGCAGCGGCGGCTGTGGACGCAGATCGCCAAGTACTTCCGCGACTACGACGAGCACCTGCTCTTCGCCGGCACCAACGAGGTGCATGCCGATTACGGCACGCCCACCGACGAGCACATCGCCGTGCAGCAGTCGTTCAACCAGACTTTCGTCGACGCCGTGCGCGACACGGGCGGCCGCAACGCCTTCCGCGTGCTCGTTACGCAGACCTACAACACCAACATCTGGTTAGGGGCTCAGAAGCACGTCATGTCCCGGGATCGGGTCGAGGGCCGGCAGATGCTTGAGGTGCATTGCTACGATCCGTGGAGCTTCTGCGGCGACGACCCCTCCGCTTCGACGTGGGGTTCCGACGCCGAGATCGAGACGCTGCGTTCGCAGTTCACGCAGCTGGGGTCGTTCTACGACGCCGGCATTCCTTTCATCCTCGGCGAGTACGGCGCTCTCTACCAACCCGCGCTCAAAAACCGCGAGGGCTACATGGCGAGCCGTTGCAAGTGGATCTTCCACGCCACGAAGTTCGCCGTCGAGAACGGTTACGTGCCTTTCGTGTGGGATACCGGCTCCGACGTCATGAACCGCTCCACGGGTACGCCCCACGAGATCCAGCAGCCGTACCTCGACGCCCTGATGCGGGGCGCCCGCGGCGAGGCCTATTGACCGCTCCGTCTCGAATACGAAGAATAGCGCAGGTCCCGTTGCGGCTTGCGTTATTTTTCGTATCTTCGCAATATACGACCCTTCCCCGCTGACCGAAACTTTCCGGAAACCATGAAACGGCTGCTGTTCTCTTGTTGCCTCCTTTGCTTCGCGCTCTGTTGCCGGCCTCTGGCCGCCGCTCCCGCTCCCGGAGGGGGCACCTACCTCTTCGACCATATCGAGACTCCCAACATGTGGATCAACTCGATCTTCCAGGACGACGACGGCTTCATCTGGCTCGCCACGCGCAGCGGCTTGTTCCGCGATCTGGACGGCTACATGCTCGAGCAGAAGAGCGTCTTCGCCGGCAGCCACATCGACAAGGTCATGCAGGACGGCGCGGGGCGCCTCTGGCTGCGGCGCCGGCACGACGTTGTGGCCTACGACACGATGTCCGACCGGGAGCTCGACGAGCGGCAGGTCGCCGAGTTGCTCGGGGCCCGCGATCCCGTGGCCATGCTCTACGTCGACGGAAAGAGAAACCTCTGGTGGATCGACGACGGCGCCTTGTGGTTCCGGGCGGAGGGTTCTTCCCGCAACCGGCTCGTCGAGCGGAGCGCCGCCGCGGCCGGCATCACCGACATGTACGACTCCGGGCGCATGCTCCACGCCTTGTGCCCCGACGGGCGGGTCTTGCGCTACGTCGTCGACGGCTGCGAGGTCTCGGCCGCCGAGCCCCTCGCCGCACCGCCCGCCGCGGACGACGAGCCTTTCTACCTCGTCTTCGTCGACTCGGCCGGCAACGTCTGGCTTTCGCAGCGTACCCGCGGCGTGTGGACCTACTTCCCGGCCCGCGGCCGCTACGAGCACTTCAGCGACTCTTCGCCCGCGCGGCATATCCCGCGGGGTTTCATCTGCAGCATCATCGAGGACGCCACGGGCGCCGTCTGGATGGCTTCCGACCACGGGGGCATCTGCATCTGGCGCGCCGGCGCTCCGATGACCTACCTCGAAAACATCCCCTCCGACCCCTCGTCGCTGGCCGGCAACAGCGTCTTTTCGCTCTACCGCGACCGCGACGACAACATCTGGGTCGGGTATACCAAAAACGGCGTGTCGGTCTGGCGGGGACAGAACCGCCGCTACTCGCTGCTGCACCTGCAGTCGTTCTACGGCCGCAACTTCAACGACGACATCAACGCCACGTGCGAGGACCGCGAGGGCAACCTCTGGTTCGGCACCGACGGCAACGGGGTGGTCCGCCTCGACCGGTCGGGCCGCGAGACGCTCTTCACCGCCGGCCCGGGTCCCCGCCGGCTGCACAGCAACATCATCACGGCGCTCCATTGCGACGCCGTCGGGCGGGTGTGGATCGGCACCTTCTACGGGGGCCTCTCTTGTTATCGCGACGGACGGCTCACGACCTATGTCCATAGCGACGCTTCGGAGGGCCTGGCCTCCGCCGACGTGTGGAGCATCGACAGCGACCGCGCCGGCAACATCTGGATCGGCACGCTGGGCGGGGGATTGCAGCGGCTCGATCCGCTCTCCGGGCGCTTCACGACCTATACCGCCGCAAACTGCGGACTGGCCAACGACTACATCCTGCAGATCGACTGTTGCGACGACGGCAGCATCGCGCTGGCCACGGCCTACGGGCTCTCGCTCTTCGATCCCGTCGCCGGGCGCGCCGCCACCGTCCTCCCCGAACGCAACGGCACACCCATCGACAACCCCGTCTTGTCGGACGTCCGTTTCGATTCCGACGGGGGCGTGTGGTTCGTCTGCGAGGGGCGCGCCGGCATGTACGACCGCTCCTCGGGCAAGCTGCACGACTTGCCGGAGGTCGACACCTCCAACGTCCAGAGCATCGTCCTCGGCGACGACGGCACCGTGTGGATCATCGCCTCCGATTGTCTGTGCGGCGTCCGCCGCGTCGGCACCGATACCGGGGGCTCTCCCCGCTTCGCTACGCGCACCTACCGCTTCTCGAACGCCGCGGGCGTGCGTTTCAACCAGCGTTCCGCCTGCCGCACGGCCGACGGAGGCATCCTCGCCGGCACCTTCAACGGCTACATGCGCTTCATGCCCGGCTCGGTCGAGGGCCGCAGCGCCGGCGGGTCCCAGCGCCTCTACTTCACCGGCATTCAGGTCAACGGCACCTCCGTCCGTCCCGGCGAGCGGCTCGACGGCCGCACGATCCTCGACCGGGCCGTGGAGCACACTTCCGAAATCGTCCTCCGCCACCATCAGAACCGGCTCTCCGTCGACTTCGCGGCGCTGGGTTACTCCTCCGCGTTCCGGCGCGAGCTGCGTTACCGCATGGAGGGCATCTCCGACGAGTGGATCCCCGTCGACAACCTCTCCACGCGGCTCACCTTCTTCAACCTCCGGCCCGGGCGCTATCGGCTGACGCTCGAAACGCTCCCTTCGGGCGACTGCGCCGGGGCTTCCGCTTCGCTGGCCGTCGTCGTGCGCCGTCCGTGGTACTTCTCCACGGTCGCCGGCCTCTCCTATTTCGGCCTCGCAGCTTTCGTCTGCCTGATCGCCGTCGCGATCTTCCGCCGGCGCCGGGCCCGCAGCCTCGAGGCGATGGAGCTGGCCATGCGGCGCGAGCAGCAGCACTACGTCGACCAGATGAAGATCCAGTTCTTCACCAACGTCAGCCACGACTTCCGCACGCCGCTCACGCTCATCATCTCGCCCCTCGAGGAGTTGTTGCGCAGCCGGCCGGAGGTCCGGAACGACATGACCGTCAGCACGGTCTACCGCAATGCGCAGCGTTTGTTGACGCTCGTCAACCAGTTGCTCGACTTGCGCAAACTGGAGGTCTGCGGCATCGCGCTGCACCTCGCGCCCGCCGATTTGGCGACCCTCGTGCGGGAGGTGTGCGCTTCGTTCGGGCTCATGTTGCAGCACGCCGGCATCGCCTTCGACGTCGAGATTCCCGACGGGGAGTGGTGCGTCGACCTCGACCGCGACAAGGTTACCAAGATCCTCACCAACTTGCTCTCCAACGCCTTGAAGTTCACTCCGCGCGGGGGGTGCATCCGCGTCTCGGTCTCCCGGGAGGAGGATTTCTTGCGCGTGAGCGTCGCCGACAGCGGCTGCGGCATCCCCGACAGCGACAAGCGGCGGATCTTCGAGCGTTTCTATCAGGCCAGCGACGGCGCCGCGAGCGGCAGCGGCATCGGCCTGCATATCGCCCGCGAGTTCACCGTCATGCACGGGGGCGGGATCCGCGTCGAGGACAACGAGCCGCAGGGTTCGGTCTTTTCGTTCACGTTGCCCGTGCGGCGGACCCTCGCGGCGGAGGCGGACGACGCCGACGATCGGGCGAGCGCCCTGAGCGTTCCGGCTTCGGCCGACGAGACGGGGCAGCGGCCCCTGTTGTTGATCGTCGACGACAACGACGAGTTCCGCCACTTCATGCGGGCGTCGCTCTGCGCCGACTACGGGATCATCGAGGCGGCCGACGGCGCCGAGGCCTTGCGGCGGGTGGGGGAGGAGCCCGTCGACATCGTGGTCTGCGACGTCATGATGCCCGTCATGGACGGCGTGGAGTTCTGCCGGCGCATGAAGTCCGACATCAACGTCTCGCACATCCCCGTCATCTTGCTCACGGCCCGCTCCATGCAGGAGGACGAGTGCTCGGGGCTCGAATCGGGCGCCGACGACTACATCACCAAACCTTTCAACATGTCGATCCTGCGGCTGCGCATCGCCCGTTTTCTGGAGTGGAAGCAGCGGGCCCACCGCCTCTTCGACCGGCAGATCGACATCGCCCCCGACCAGATCACCCTCACCTCCCTCGACGACCGGCTCTTGCAGGCCGCCATCGAGGCCGTGAACGACAACATCGGCAACCCCGACTTCTCGGTCGCCGACCTCTCGACGATGCTGCACATGCACCGTACGCACCTCTACAAAAAATTGCTTTTCATCACCGGCAAGGCTCCGCTGGAGTTCATCCGGGCCCTTCGGCTCAAGCGGGCCGCGCAGTTGCTCGAAACCGGACAGACCTACATCGCCGAGGTGGCCTACATGGTGGGTTTCAACTCGCCGAAGCTCTTCGCCCGCCACTTCCGCGACGAATTCGGGTGTTCGCCTTCGGAGTACCAGCGCCGCCATGCCGCCGGACGATCGCAAAACCGCACCGACGAACCATGAAACTTTCCGCCTTCTTCGCCGCAGGAGTGGCACTGATCTCCGCCGCCTGCTCCGCTTCCGTCGACCGCCGTTCCGACGACAACCTCGTGTTGCGCTACGACCGCCCCGCCGCCATCTGGGAGGAGACCCTTCCGCTCGGCAACGGACGACTGGGCGCCATGCCTTACGGACGACCCGCCGCCGAGCGCATCGTCCTCAACGAGGAGTCCATGTGGAGCGGTTCGCGCCAGCAGACCGACAACCCCGAGGCCGCCCGGTGGCTTCCCGAGATCCGGCGCCTCTTGCTCGAGGGGCGCAACGCCGAGGCGCAGCAGCTGATGTACCGCCGCTTCACCTGCCGCGGCGGCGGGGGTTCTTCCCCGGCATTCGGGTCTTACCAGACACTGGGAATGTTGGAGCTCGATTTCGAGCTCGACAGTACGCGGGTCTCCGATTATTCGCGGCGGTTGTCGTTGCACGAGGCCGTCGCATCGACCGAGTTCGTCGCCGACGGCTCGCACTATAGCTACGAATATTTCGTCTCGTTGGCCGACGACGTGGTCGCCGTCTCCCTCTCTTCCGACGGCGCGCCGCTCGACTTCGCCGTCGCTCTTTCGCGGCCCGAACGGGCCGTCTCCACGGCCGACTCCCGACGCCTCCGCATGCAGGGCACGCTCGACAGCGGCACCCCCGGCGTCGACGGGGTACGCTACCTCGCCGAACTGCGCGTCCTCACCGACGGAGAGGTCTTGGCCGACGGCGGGCGGCTCCGCGTCTCGGGCTCCGACCGCGCCCTGCTGCTCCTCACCGCCGCCACCGATTACAATACCCCCGACCTCGGGGCCCGCACCGCCGCGATCCTCGACGCCGCGGCCGCCATTCCTTATTTCGAGCTGCGCCACCGGCATACGTACGCCCACCGCCGTCTCTTCGACCGCGTGGCGATCGACCTCGGCCCGGCGCCCGCGGCACTCTCCACCGACCGCCGCATCGAGCGCTTCGGCGAGGGCGGGGACCCGGCGCTGGCGGCGCTCTATTTGCAGTACGGCCGCTACTTGCTCATCGCTTCGACCGCACAGGGTACGCTCCCGCCCAACTTGCAGGGGCTCTGGGCCGACAGGTGCGTCTGCCCGTGGAACGGCGATTACCACCTCAACATCAACGTGCAGATGAACCACTGGCCGCTCGAACCGGGCAACCTTCCGGAGCTCGCCGGGCCGCTCACCCGTTACGTCGAGTCGCTCGTCTCGTCGGGCGAACGTTCCGCGCGGGTCTTCTACGACGCGCCGGGGTGGTGCGCCCACGTGCTGGCCAACGTCTGGCAGTTCACTTCGCCGGCCGAGGATCCCGCGTGGGGCGCCACCAATACCGGGGGCGCATGGCTGGCCCTGCACCTCTGGGAGCACTACCTCTATACGCTCGACCGCGACTACCTGCGGCGCGTCTATCCCGTCTTGCGGGGCGCCGCCGAGTTCCTGCAGGCGCTGCTCGTCGAGGAGCCGTCTCACGGCTGGCTCGTAACGGCCCCCACCACCTCGCCCGAGAACGGATTCTACCTGCCCGACGACCCCGGGCACGTCGTCTACGTCTGCATGGGTTCGGCTATGGATACCCAGATCGTCCGCGAGGTGTTCGGCGCCGTGTCGGCCGCTGCCTCGGTGCTCGACATCGACCGGGAGTTCGCCGCCCGCCTCGACCGGACGTGCGCCAAGTTGCCGCCGATGCAGGTCTCCCGCGAGGGTTATCTCATGGAGTGGTTGGAGGATTACCAGGAGATGGATTCGCACCACCGCCACGTCTCGCACCTCTTCGGCCTCTACCCGGCCGCGCAGATCACGCGCCGCACGCCCGAGCTGCTCGACGCCTGCCGCCGCAC
>JAMPGH010000001.1:634446-646270 GCA_023664045.1 Alistipes senegalensis
GGTCCGTTCGCGGGTCGCCTCGACCGCCCGGAGGGCCAGCATGCCCAGCGCGCCGTCGATTCCGGAGAGCCGCTCCGCCAGCCACCCCGCCACGGCCGTCGGGGTCTTGTGCGCCGCATAGGCCACCATGTCGGCCACGCTCGTGTCTTTGTCATGGCCGATGCCCGTCAGCACCGGCAGCGGAAACTGCGCCACATGGGCGCAAAGGCGATAGGCATTGAAGCAGTTCAGGTCGCTCACCGAGCCGCCGCCGCGGATCAGCGCCACGGCGTCGAACTCTTCCTGCCGGCAGGCGATGCGGCCCAGCGCCTCCACGATCGAGTTCTCCGCTTCGGTTCCTTGCACGAAAGCGTCGAAAAGCGTCAGGCGGAATGCGTAGGGCGAGCGTTCCAGTTCCTTGCAGAAGTCGCGGTAGCCCGCGGCATGGGCGCTCGACACCACCGCGATGCGTTGCAGCGCCGCGGGCGCCGGCAGCTGACGGTTCATCTCCCACACCCCCTCCTCCTGCAGCCGGCGGATCGTCTCCTGCCGTTGGCACTCCATGTCGCCTAACGTGTAGGCCGGGTCGATGTCGGTAATCTGGAGCGAGAAGCCGTACAGCTCATGATAGGTTACCAGCGCTTTGGCCAGAATCCGCAGCCCCGCCCCCAGCCGCCGGCCCGTCTCCGTCTCGAAGCGGGCCGCAAGGGCCGGATAGCGGTTGTTCCAGATCATGGCCCGGGCCTGCGCCGTCGGCACGCCGTTCGCGCCTCCTTTCTCCACCAGCTCTAAGTAACAGTGGCCCGTGTAGTTGACTTTGATCTCCGAAATCTCGGCACTCACCCACAGCGGCATCTCGAACGCCTCCTCGAGGGTCCGGCCCACGGCGCGTTGCAGTTCGCGCAGGGTGATATGTCGTATTTCGGCCATGCGTCAGCCCAACAGGATGCCGAGGGTCAGCAGCAGCCCGAAGAGCTGCATGTTGCGTGCCGTCTCGCCCAGACAGACGTTCAGGGCGTCGCCGTGGTCTATGCGGAGCATCTTGCGCCACGTGGCATAGAAAAGCGGTCCGTAGAGCAGCGGCAGCAGCGCGGCCCACGGCCGGCCGTCGAGGAGCAGCGTCAGACAGAGCGCCAGCGCCGCCGCGCCCAGCACCAGATAGCCCCAGCGACCCGCCGTCTCGCCTAAGAGCACCACCACGGTGCGTTTGCCGCAGCGGGCATCTTCCGCCCGGTCGCGGAAATTGTTCACCCACAGCATCGTGTCGATCACCAGCCCGCAGGCCAGCGCCACGGCCGTTACTTGCGGCGTCCATCCGCCGGTCTGAATCAGGTAGGTGAAACCCGTGGGAATCACCCCGAAGAAGATCACCACGGCCACGTCGCCCAGGCCATGATAGGCCAGAGGCCACGGCCCCGCCGTATAAACGTAGGCGAAGAATACGCACACCAGACCCACCGGAATCAGCTTCCAGCCGCCGAAGAAGAGCAGGCCGCAGCCCGCCGCGCAGGCCGCCAGCGTAAAGCAGGCGATACCCGCCTTCATGGCCGGCAGCGTGATGTAGCCTTTCGCGAAGGCACGGTCGGGACCCAACCGGTCGGGTTGGTCGGCTCCCCGGCGGAAGTCCCAAAGGTCGTTCACCAGATTGGCGACGCACTGGGTCAGCATCGCGAACAGCAGACACAGCAGCGCCACGGGCAGGCGGAATCCGCCGTCGCTCCACGCCATCGCCGAGCCCGCGGCGACCGGAATCGCCGAGGCGCCGAGGCTGTAGGGGCGCACAGCCAGCACCCACGCAGCAAAAGAGTTCGCTTTCATGCACTTTTTCTCGCCTCGACATAGTCCGTCTACGGTCTCTGTCCTCGGCTTACCGAAAGAGTTCGTCTTCATACTTCTTATCTTATACGGATATAGGGTTCGCCGGGAATCGGCCGTCCTTCGGGCAGTCGGACACGCAGCACATGGAGGGTCTCCACCGGATGTCCCTCCTTGAGGGCCGGACGCCACGCCGGGGCTTCGGCCACGGCTTTCAGCACGCGGCGTTTCAGACGGCCGTCGGTCGCTTCGAGCACTTCGACGACCTCGGCACGCCCCTCCGCGCCCACCCGGTAGCGCAGCACCACGCGCGCCGCCGGTTCGTCATTCCCCCACTTCACCCGGCGGGCTATGTAGTCGCCGAACGAGAGGGTGTCGGTAAAGATCGCAGGAGTGTCGTATCGCAGGGTTATCAGGAAAACCCCGCCGCTCGCACGCTCGCCGTAGCGGGCTATGGTCTCTTCGTCGGCGGGCAGCACTTCGAGACGCTCCACTTCGGTCGTCTCCAGCGCCGCCGCCTCTTCGGGGCTCCGCTCCTCGCCGTTGACAAGGTAGAGCGGCGCCTGCGCCCGGAGCGGCAGCGCCGCGATCAGAGTTACCGGCAGCAATAGGGCCTTTTTCATCTTACGATCCGGTTTCGATTTTCTCAGCGCAGCAGCTCCCAACCCCAGCGGTCGAGGTCGACGCATCCGTTTTTCTTGAATCCGACACCCTCCGCTTCCAGCAGGGCGCGTTGCTCCGTCCATCCCGGCGCCGTGCGGCCCGCCGCATCGACGACCCGATGACAGGGAACTTCCGCCGGCGCCGCAGCCAGCGCACGGCCCACCCGCCGCGCATGGGCGGGAAATCCCGCAAGGCGTGCGATCTGCCCGTACGTCGCGGTCCGGCCCCGGGGAATCTGCGCCACGATGTCGTACACTTCGTCGTCGAACTTCAGAAAATCCATCCGTCCTCCGCTGCCGGCTTACAACTCGCTCTCTTTGAGACGTTCGGCATTCTCGGCCACGATCAGGTGGTCGATGCAGTCTTGGATATCGCCGTCCATGAAGGCCGCCAGGTTGTAGATCGTGTAGTTGATGCGATGGTCCGTGATGCGGCCTTGCGGGTAGTTGTAGGTGCGGATCTTGGCCGAGCGGTCGCCCGTCGAGACCATCGTCTTGCGTTTCGAGGCGATCTCGTCCAGATACTTCGAGTATTCGAGGTTGAAGACGCGCGTGCGCAGCTCCTCGAAGGCCTTGTCGAAGTTCTTGAGCTGCGACTTCTGATCCTGGCACTGCACCACGATGCCCGTCGGGATGTGGGTCAGGCGAATGGCCGAGTAGGTCGTGTTGACCGACTGGCCGCCGGGACCCGAGGCGCAGAAGATGTCCTTGCGGATGTCGTTCATCGAGATCTCGATGTCGAACTCCTCGGCTTCGGGCAGCACGGCCACCGAGGCGGCCGACGTGTGGACGCGGCCCTGCGTCTCGGTCTGGGGCACGCGCTGCACGCGGTGCACGCCCGATTCGTATTTCAGCGTGCCGTAGACGTTCTGTCCCGACACCTTCATCACCACCTCCTTGTAGCCGCCCGCGGCACCCTCGGAGAACGACGTCAGTTCGTAGCGCCACCCCTTCGACTCCACGTACTTGGTGTACATGCGCAGCAGGTCGCCGGCGAAGATCGCCGCTTCGTCGCCGCCCGTGCCGCCGCGGATCTCCACGATGGCGTTCTTCGAGTCTTGCGGATCCTTCGGTATGAGCAGCAGCTTGATCTCCTCCTCCATGCGTTCGATCGCCGGCTCCAGCTCGGCGATCTCTTCGCGGGCCATTTCGCGCATCTCTTCGTCCTTGTCGTTGGCCAGCACGTCTTTGGCTTCGGAAAGATTGGCCAGCGCCGTGCGGAAGCGCTCCGAGGTCTCGATGATCGGCTCCAGCTCCTTGTACTCCTTGTTGAGCTGCACGAACTGCTTGACGTCGGCGATCACTTCGGGGTCGGTAAGTTTCTGTCCGGTCTCCTCGTATTTGAGTTTCAGGCCGTCGAGGCGGGTGAGAATGGTGGTATCTGCCATAGGGAATCTCTTTCTTGGGAGGCAAAGATAGGTAAAACCGATGAAAAATCATTACTTTCGCATCATGATTCTCCTTTCGCTCATCATTCCGACCCACGACCGGGCCTCGTCGCTCGTGCGGCTGCTGCATTCCGTCGCGCGGCAGACGGCCGATCCGGCACTCTGGGAGTGCATCGTCGTCGACAATGCCTCGACCGACGACACCGCCGCGCGTTTCGACGCCTTCGCCGCCGCGCATCCCGCGCTCCGCCTGCGCCGCGTCTACGAGCCCGAACCGGGCGTCTCCCACGCCCGCAACCGGGGCATCCGCGAAGCCCGGGCCGAGTGGGTGGCGGCCGTCGACGACGACCAGACCGTCGACCCGGAGTTTCTGGCGGCCTACCTCCGCTTCATCGCCTCCTGCCCCGGGGCCGCGGTCGCCGGCGGCCGCATCGTCGCCGATTATCCCGCCGGGCGGCCGCGCTGGATGTCGAAATATACCGAGATGCCCGTCGCCAACCCGATGGACTTCGGCCCCGCAACCCGGGTTTTCCCGCGCGGACGGGTGCCGGGCGGCGGCAACATGGCGTTCCGCCGCGATCTGGTGTTGCGTTACGGGGGATTCGACACCTCGCTCGGCCGCGTGGGCCGCGAGTTGATCGGGGGCGAGGAGAACGACTTGTTCGAGCGTCTGTTGCTGGGCGGCGAGACGATCCATTATGTCCACGGCGCCGTCATCCGGCATATCATCCCGCCCGAAAAGCTCACCGACGCCTACTTCCGGCGCCTCTGCTACAACGTCGGGCGGAGCCAGCGCCTGCGGGCCGCGATCCACGACCGGCGCCTCAGGGCCCGCCTCTCGGAACTCTTCAAGTGGGGCGCCACACTGCTGCTCTGCTTCACCGTGCGGCCCGCGCAGGCCCGTCGACTGTTGCGCATGCGGTTCGAAATTTCCCGGGGGCTCTTCAAGGAATAGCCGATCGCGAATCTTTTTCGCCGGGCCGCCCGCAAGGATTGTCGTCCCCCCGACCGAGGCTCCGACTTTGCCGCGACCGAACTGAGAGCGTCGTTTCTCTCTCTTCTCGGGCGACTCCGGGGGCCGCGCCTAAAGCGCAAGCCGCCCAAGCGCATCGCGAGCACCGGCCGATGCAAAAGGTCGAAGCAAAAACCGGTCGAAGCAAAAAGCCTCCGATACAAAAAGCCGCCGCTCCTTTCGGGAGCAGCGGCTTCGATATGCAGTAGCAGGTTCTCTCAGAACAGATACTTCTCGGTCTTGACCTTGCTCACCAGCCGGTAAATATCGCGCCACGCCTCATCGCCGAAGGTCGTGCCCACTACTTCGATCACCTTGCCCGCCGTGATGGCGCCGATCGTGCCGCACTGGCGCAGCGTCAGCCCGTCGCACAGACCCGAGAGGAACCCCGCAGCATAGAAGTCGCCGGCGCCGGTGGTGTCCACACGCTTGGCCGCGGCCATGATTCCCACATGCACCACTTCGTCGCCCTGCTTGATCAGGGCGCCGCGCGTGCCGATCTTCACCACGGCCAGCGAGCACATGCCCGAGATCATCTGCAGGGCATTCAGCGGCTCCGCTTCGCAGGTGAAGGCTTTGGCTTCCTCCTCGTTGGCGAAGACGATGTCCACAAAGTCGCGGACCAGATCGCGCAGGAACTGCAGGTTCTCGGCCACGATGTTGAAGCTCGCCAGATCGATCGCCACCTGCAGACCGCAGGCTTTGGCCGTCTCGGCCGCCTTGCGGATCAGGGCATGGTTCTGCACCAGATAGCCTTCCACGTAGAGACAGTCGTAGCCCTCGAAAATCCGGGGTTCTATCTCTTCGGCCACCAGTTCGAGCGCGGCACCCAAATGGGTTACCATCGTCCGCTCGCCGTCGGGCGAGATCAGCGACACGCACTTTCCCGAGCGTTCCTTGCCGCGGAATACCACGGGCGCCACCTTCAGGTTTTCGAGCGCCTGCACGAAGAAGTCGCCCGTCGTGTCGCGTCCCACCTTGCCGATGAATCCCACCTTGCAGCCCAGCTGCGCCATCGCACGGATGGTGTTGCCCGCCGAGCCGCCCAGCGAGAGCGAATAGGGAAGTCCCGCCACGGACTTCGAGATTTCGGTCTGCAGCCGGGTGTCTACCAGATTCATCGATCCTTTGGGCAGATCGAACCGCTCCAGCACGGAGTCGGTTTTCAGATTGACCAGCATGTCGGTCAGGGCATTGCCGATGCCTATCACACGTTTCATCGAAAAAAGCTGTTTGGGTTGGGAGCAGGATGTTATATCGAAAGGATCTTCACCAGTTCGAGGTTCTCACGGTCTATGCCCTTGTTGTGTTTCACGGCTTTGGAGAAGGGTACGTAGACGATCCGGCCGTTCTCCGTGCCGATCATCACGTTGCGCTGGCCCTCCAGAATCGCCTCGATGGCCGCCTCGCCCATGCGCGACGCCAGAATGCGGTCGAAGGCCGTGGGCGAACCGCCGCGCTGGATGTGGCCCAGAATCGTTACGCGCGCGTCGTATTCCGGAAACTCCTTCTTCACGCGCTCGGCCAGCGCCGTGGCGCCTCCCGTCTTGGGATTCTCGGCCACGATGACGATCGCCGAGTTCTTGCTCTTGCGGAAGCCGTGGTTGATGAGTTCGGCCAGCTGGTCGACTTCGGTCTCCATCTCGGGAATGATCGCCGCTTCGGAGCCCGTGGCCAGCGCGCTGTTCAGGGCCAGATAGCCCGCCGTGTGGCCCATCACCTCCACGAAGAAGAGACGTTCATGGCTCGAGGCCGTGTCGCGCAGCTTGTCCACCGCCTCCATGATCGTGTTGAGCGCCGTGTCGTAGCCGATCGTCGAGTCCGTGCCGCCCAGATCATTGTCTATGGTGCCGGGCAGCCCCACCACCGGGACGTTGTACTCCTGCGCGAAGATGCCGGCACCCGTCAGCGAGCCGTCGCCGCCGATCACCACCAGCGCGTCGATGCCCGCCGCCACCATGTTGTCGTAGGCTTGCTTGCGGCCTTCGGGCGTGGAGAACTCCTTGCAGCGGGCCGTCTTGAGAATCGTGCCGCCCAACTGGATGATGTTGCTCACGCTCTGCGACTTGAATTCCACGATTTCGTTGAATACCAAACCTTTGTAGCCGCGCATGATGCCTTTCACCGCAAATCCGTTGTAGATCGCGCTGCGGGTTACGGCGCGGATCGCCGCATTCATGCCGGGAGCGTCGCCTCCCGAGGTCAGCACGCCGATACATCTGATTCTTCCCATATCGTTCTCGTTTAAGAATGTATTTTTCCGAGCCCCATCCAGTAGTTGCATGTGCCGGCGTTCGTCGGCCCGTTTTTCGCATCCTATCGCCGGAGTCCGCTTCCGGCTCTCCGGAAACAGGGGCGCGCCCCGGGGTCCCGGACGAATGATTCGGGCATTGCCGAGACGCAGCCAAAGGTACGAATTATTTCAAATTTTTCAAAAAAGGCGTTCCCCGATTCTTCGCCTCTTCTCTCCGGAAAGACGACTTCCGCACAACGTTGCGCTGCCGCACCGCCGAGCGACGGTTCCCCGCACCGTCCGCGCCCCGCACCGTCCCGATGCCCGCCCCTAAAAAAACGCAGGCGAGCCTCCGGGCCCGTCCGCGTTCCGAAAAAAACTTTTTATTTTAAAACCTCGTTTTCCTCCTTCATATTTCGGGTCGGCAGACTTCCCGGCTCTCCCGGCCACGAAACTCTCCCGGCCGCTGCTTCTCCGCAGCCCCGGCTCTTCCGGCCGAAAAACTCTCCCGGCCACGAAACTCTCCCAACCGCTGCATCGCGGCGCCCTCGGCTCCGGGGCTTCTCCCGAACTCCCGGCCCCGCAACTCTCCGGCTCTCCCGGCTTACGACTCCTCGACTTCGAACTCCCCGTCTTCGGCCCGCATCGTAATCCGCTTGCCGCCGGCCTGAATGTCCAGTTGCGAGGTCTCCTTGTCCACCACGATTTCGAGGCCTTTCGACGGCACGCTGATATGTACCGACTTCAGGTCGTCCTCGACGATCTGCTCGTCGTCGAAATCGCGGAGCATCTCCCGCAGCGTCGTGGTGTCTCCTTCGATGATCACTTCGCTGTCGAGCGCCCGCTCCACGGGTTGGTACTTCTTCCGCACCCGGTCCACCGCATTGTCGCTCACGGCCAGCCCGCCCAGAAGGACGATCCCCAGAATCCAGATCAGGAAGATCGCCAGCACGGTCTTGCCGCCCGGTTTGCGCGATGCGATCAGACACATCAGCACATAGATCAGCAGGATCGTCGGGATCAATACAACAAGTATGCCAAGAATCGGTATTCCCAGATTGATGTTCTGCAGGAATCCCGGCACGAGAGGTGCGTCGTGGCCTCCGACGATCAGGGCGAACAGGCCGATAATCAGGCCGCACGCCACCATGATGAAGCCGAATACCAGCAGTCCCGCGAAGATCTTGCAGACCATCAGCACGATCTGCCCGAATACCGAGACGGCTTCGGCCACCACGGGGCGGGCCCGGCTGTCGGGATCGGACGACGCACTCTTCTCGGTCGTGCGGCGGATCGTCTGTTCGGTGATGCGTTCGCCGGTCATCTCCAGTTTCTGCCGGGCCGTGCGGGCCGCCGGCACGGCGAACCACATGATCAGGTAGCAGATGACGAAGATGCCGAACAGGTTGCCCATCATCGGGCCCATCCACCACAGCAGCGACACCCAGCGGAAGCAGGTGAGCAGCAGCGGCAGGAACAGGGCCAGCCGCACCCACACGGGATCGACGTCGAAATAGCGGCCTATTCCCGAGCAGACGCCGCCCAGCTTGGCGTTCTCCGTATCGCGGTAGAGGCGGCGCGGAATGCGGGGTCCGCCGCGGCGGCCGGCGGCCGGATCGGTGTCGGAGATATCTTCGGCCGAGCCCATCTGCCGGATGATGTTCTCGATGAGCGGGCGCTCCACCACCCGCGTGTTGTCTTGCGCCGAGAGGATCAGCTCGGCGATGCGGGCTTCGATGTCGGCCACGATCTCTTCGCCGTCGGCCGAATCTTCATAGCTCTTCTTCAGCGTCTCGATATACCGGGCCAGCGTATCGTAGGCATCGACGTCCATCGTGAACGCCACGCCCGAAAGACTGCATTTTCTCACTTCGTTCATGATCGCAGCGGTCTGAGGGTTAGTTCTTGCGTACGCTGCCGCCGCTGGACGTGTCGATGCGCACCGCGCAGTCGCCCGTGTAGCGGATGCTGCTGCCGCTCGAAGCGTCGGCCCGGAGCATTCCGGTACAGTGGACGCGGGCCGAGGAGCCGCTCGACGTCTCCACGTCGGCGTTCTTGACTTCGAAGCGCGCGGCAGCCAGCGTCGCGGCCGACGAGAGGTCGGCCGTGCAGTTGTCGGCCGAGCCTTTCAGTTCGAGTTTCGAGGCGCTCGACTGTTCGATATCGCAGGCGACGGCTTCGACGTCGGCCGCCACATGCGCGGAGCTCGACAGGTCGAACGCGCACTCGTCGGCCCGGATGCCGACCCGAATGCGGGAGGCGCTCGATGCCGCGACCTCCACGCTGCGGGCTTCGACCGTCGCTTCGATGGAGGCGGCGCTCGAGGCCTTCAGTTCCGCTTCGCGGGCCTTGAGCGGCTTGTCGCAGACGATCGTCGCGGCGCTCGACGCCTTGAGCGCTCCGATCCGTTCGCTGTAAGGCACCGTTACTTTGATATGATGGTCGGAAAGGTTCTGCACCGATTTGTCGATGCCTATCTTGAGCATGCCGTCCTCGACTTTCACGACGACCAGTTCCAGCAGGTTGTCGTCGGCTTCGACCACGACTTCGCCCGCCCGCGCCGGGCGGATCTCGGCCCGAATGGCGCGCGAAACCTGTACGCCCTCGAACTTGCCGACCTCGACGGTGCGGGTCTCGAGTTTGCCGCTGCCGCGCAGCGACTTGCGTGCGGAGAAGAGATCGGTCGCTTCTTTGGCGCTGGCGCCTACGATGCAACCTGCCAGTGCGGCCAGAAAGCCCAGGCCGGCCAGAAACAGAAAGAACTTTTTCATGATGATGAGATTTTTTCAGGGTTCGTTATTCGGTTTTTCCATGACGGATGGTGCGGATCTGCCCCACCAGTTCGTCCCATGCGGCATCGAGGGTCGAGAGGTAGTCGCGCCCCTTGTCCGTCAGGGTGTAGTATTTGCGGGGGGGTCCTTGCGGCGACTCTTCCCAGCGGTAGGTCAGCAGCCCGGCGTTCTTCTGCCGGGTCAGAATGGGGTAGAGCGTTCCTTCGACGACGATCATCTCGGCCTGCTTCAGCTCGGCGATGATCTTCGGCGCATAGGAGTCCTCGCGCGAAAGAATGGCGAGGATGCAGTACTCCAGAATGCCTTTGCGCATCTGCGCTTTTACGTTGTCTTCGGCCATACGGGATCTATGCTTTTATCTGTTTCGGCTCTTTGGGCACAAGAATCCAGAGGAGGATGTAGACCCAGAGCGAGAGGCCTCCGAAGAGGATCAGGATGGCCGTTGCGATGCGCAGCAGCGTCGCATCGAGACCGAAATATTCGGCCAGGCCGCCGCATACTCCGGCGATGACGCCGTTGCGGGTGCGGCAGAGTCTTTTTTTGTCGTTTGTCATGGTATTATCGGTTTTTGTCGTTTAGGGTAAATGCCGGGGCCGGAGCTTCGGGAATGACGATCCAGAGGAGGATGTAGACCCAGAGCGAGAGACCTCCGAAAAGCATCAGCAGCAGCGTCAGGAGCCTCACGAGCGTCGGATCGGCATCGAAGAACTCGGCGATGCCGGCGCAGATGCCGGCGATCGAGCGGTCTTTGCGCGAGCGGCGCAGGGTCTTCGCGCCCGAGGTCCGCGGGTCGGCGGGGTCGCGTTGTTCTCCGAAATCGGAGGGCGCCCCCATGCGGCCGATCGCCTCGCGCACCATCTCCAGCGTAACCACCTGCATGGAGGAGCTGACGCGTTCGCGGAATATCTCGGCGAAGTGGCGTTCGATGTCGTCGAGCGTCTCGGTGTCGTTCTGCGGCAGGCGGCCGCGAAGATCGTCCAGATAATTTTTCAGCGCTTCGTAGGCATCGCAGTCGAGGACGAAGGCTACGGAGCCTACATTGGCAGAGATCGTTTCTTTCATGGTCCGTCGGTGTTTCGGGGTTCTTCGATCGGGTTTCGCTATTTTGACATTGCAAATATAATGCACTTTTTGGTATTATGCAATACAAAGTATTTATTTTTCTTCCCAAAAGCGTTTTTTCGCCTCGCACCCCGCTTCCGAGCACTCTGGAGCCCGATTTATCTTACTATTAAAATAAGTTCTTTTCTTATTTGCTATATTTGCACCGAGCAGCTTCGGCCCGGAATGTCGGGAGCCACGGTTTCCGTCAGCGCGGCCGCAGATTCAGCAATCCCCGGCCTAAGAGGCCGGTGTATATCCCAGCCTGCCGGAAAACCTGCGACAATTAAGGGTTATAAGTGATAATTTTCGGAGTTGCCCCATGTTTCGCACCCTCGAACAATTCTTCATTTTTAATTTTTCATTCTTAATTGCCGTGCTCTTTGCGGCATCCATTCCAGCGATTGCTCTCCATGCCTGCTTCGGGTTACCGCAACTACACGACGGGAGCCCTGACGAGTGTCGGCACGGAGGTGAATGTGAACTCATCGTCTCCCTACGCTTCGGGCAATATGTACGCCGGAATTTTGTGGGCTACGTCGAGCAACATGAACCCGTTGAACAATGGCAGTCGCGGCAACGCCCGCACCGTGCGCTGCGTCCAGCATCTGCAAGCTGCTTTTTTTAATGAACTTTGCGAGTAAGCGAGAGCAGAGACCGCTTGCGGGCTTTGCCGAGCACAAGCAAAGTCAAGCCTCCGAAGGAGGATTAATAGTTAATAATGAATAATTATTCGAACTTTCACATCTTCCGCACCGTTGTCGAAGCCATCCGCGGAGGAGCGGCTAAAAGCGGCAAATTAACTTTTTTTTGAAAAAAGATGCCTTTTCCTCTTGACAACG
>JAMPGH010000001.1:646370-665858 GCA_023664045.1 Alistipes senegalensis
CGCATGTCCATACCTCCCCTCCGTAACGCAGCAACCCGAGCCATCGGCTCGGGTTGCTGTCTTCGTTTTCGGCGCGTTCCCCGTCAGTCGTCCAACTTCGTCGACAGGAACTCCCGGTTCAGAGGGGCACACCCCTTTTCAAAGGGGCCGGGGGTTTGTCGAAACTCCCTTGCGCGAAGCGCAGACGCGCCGCTCCCCTGCCCGCTCCGGAGCCTGCTGCTCAATCTTCGAACTTGGCGGAAAGAAACTCGCGGTTCAGGCGCGCAATATGCGCAATGGATATCGACTTCGGACACTCGGCTTGGCAGGCTCCCGTGTTGGTGCAGTTGCCGAAACCGAGTTCGTCCATCTTCGCCACCATCGCTTTGGCTCGGCGGGCGCCTTCCACGCGGCCTTGCGGCAGCTTGGCCAGCGACGATACGCGAGCCGCAACGAACAGCATCGCCGAGCCGTTCTTGCACGTCGCCGCGCAGGCTCCGCAGCCGATGCAGGCCGCCGCGTCCATCGATTCGTCGGCGTCGGCTTTGGCGATCGGAATCGCATTGGCGTCGGGCACCGAGTTCGTGCGCACGGAGATAAAGCCGCCGGCTTGCAGAATCTGATCGTAGGCCGAGCGGTTCACCACCAGGTCCTTGATGACGGGGAACGCCGCCGAGCGCCACGGCTCGATGGTGATCGTCGCGCCGTCCTTGAACTTGCGCATGTAGATCTGGCAGGTCGTCGCCGCCTGACCCGGACCGTGGGCATGGCCGTCGATGTGGAGCGAGCACATGCCGCAGATGCCTTCGCGGCAGTCGTGGTCGAATGCCACGGGTTCCTTGCCCTGATGGATGAGGTCGTTGTTCAGAATGTCGAGCATCTCGAGGAACGAGGTGTCGGCCGAGATGTTTTCGACCCGGTAGGTCTCGAATGCGCCTTTGGATTTGGCGTCCTTCTGACGCCATATTTTCAAAGTGAAATTCATGGTTTCAAATCGTCTTTAAAATATTGAACGTCGGAGGAATCAGTCCTTGTAGTTGCGCTGCGCCGGGTGTACGAACTCGAAGTCGAGGGGTTCTTTCGTAAGCTCGGGAGCTTGGTCCATGCCCTTGTACTCCCACACGGCAGCATATACGAAGTTCTCGTCGTCGCGCTTGGCTTCGCCCTCCTCGGTCTGGTGTTCCGAGCGGAAGTGGCCGCCGCACGACTCTTCGCGGTTCAGGGCGTCGCGGGCCATCAGCTCGCCAAGCTCCAAGAAGTCGGCCAGCCGCAGCGCTTTTTCGAGCTCTACGTTGAACTCGGTCTCCGCACCCACCAGCTTGAGGTCTTTCCAGAACTCCGCGCGCAGGGCCTGAATCTCGACGATCGCTTTTTCGAGCGACTCCTTCGTGCGGGCCATGCCGACGTTCTCCCACATGATGTGTCCCAGCCGCTTGTGGATGTCGTCCACCGACTGCTTACCCTCGATCGAGAAGAGTTTGGCGATCTTCTCCCGGACGGCTTTTTCGGCCTCGTCGAAGGCCGGGGTGTCGGTCTTCACCTTCGGAGCCTGAATCTTGTGCGACAGGTAGTCGCCGATGGTGTAGGGCAGCACGAAGTAGCCGTCGGCCAGTCCCTGCATCAGGGCCGAAGCACCCAGGCGGTTGGCTCCGTGGTCCGAGAAGTTGGCTTCGCCGATGGCGTAAAGACCCGGAATGGTGGTCATCAGGTTGTAGTCGACCCAGATGCCGCCCATCGTGTAGTGCACGGCCGGGAAGATCTGCATCGGCTCCTCGTAGGGGCTCACGTCGGTGATCTCCTCGTACATGTCGAAGAGGTTGCCGTAGCGCTGCTTGATAACCTCCTTGCCCAAGCGTTCGATCGCCGTCTTGAAGTCGAGGAATACGGCCAGACCCGTCTCGTTCACGCCGTAGCCGGCGTCGCAGCGTTCTTTGGCGGCTCGCGAGGCTACGTCGCGCGGCACCAAGTTGCCGAATGCCGGGTAGCGGCGCTCCAAGTAGTAGTCGCGGTCTTCTTCGGCGATGTCCGAGGGTTTCTTGGCTCCCGAGCGGATCGCCTGCACATCCTCCAGTTTCTTGGGCACCCAGATGCGGCCGTCGTTGCGCAGCGACTCCGACATGAGGGTCAGCTTCGACTGCTGGTCTCCGTGTACGGGGATGCAGGTCGGGTGGATCTGCGTGAAGCAGGGGTTGGCGAATCCGGCGCCCTTGCGGTAGCACTGGAATGCGGCCGAGCCGTTCGAGGCCATCGCGTTGGTCGAGAGGAAGAAGACGTTGCCGTAGCCGCCCGTGGCGATCACCACGGCGTGGGCTCCGTGGCGTTCGATCTCGCCCGTTACCAAGTTGCGGGCGATGATGCCTTTGGCTTCGCCCTCCTCGACCACGATGTCGAGCATTTCATGACGCGGGTAGCTCTTCACCGAGCCGGCGGCGATCTCCTTGTTCAGCGCGGCGTAGGCGCCCAGAAGGAGTTGCTGGCCCGTCTGACCGCGGGCATAGAAGGTTCGCGACACCTGCGCGCCGCCGAACGAGCGGTTGGCCAGCAGACCGCCGTATTCGCGGGCGAAGGGCACGCCCTGCGCCACGCACTGGTCGATGATCAGGTTCGAGACCTCGGCCAGACGGTAGACGTTGGCTTCGCGGGCACGGTAGTCGCCGCCCTTGATCGTATCGTAGAAGAGACGGTATACCGAGTCGTTGTCGTTCTGGTAGTTCTTCGCCGCGTTGATGCCGCCCTGCGCCGCGATCGAGTGGGCGCGGCGGGGCGAATCCTGAATGCAGAAGATCTTGACGTTGTAGCCCAGTTCGCCGAGCGAAGCGGCTGCGGAGGCGCCTCCCAGACCCGTTCCGACGATGATGATGTCCAGCTTGCGTTTGTTGGCCGGGCTCACGACCTTGATCGCCGCCTTGTGGTTGCTCCACTTCTGTGCGAGTTCCCCGGCGGGAATTTTAGCATCTAATTTGAGTGCCATATGTTCGTATGTTTATTTATTGCTTGTAAGTTGGGAGAATCCTGAGATCAGCAGGCGCCTGCGCAGCAGGGGCACACGCTCTTCAGATAGTAGAGGACCACCACGACGGCGAATCCCAGGAAGATGATCGTCGCCACGATGTTGGCGATGCACTTCAGGCGGGGATACCACGTGTCGTTGGCCCAGCCCACGGTCTGGAACATCGACCATACGCCGTGCGTGAGGTGGAACCACAGGGCCGCGAACCACACCAGATAGAGCACTACGTAGTACCACTTCGAGAAGGTGTAGGCGATCAGCGCGGCACCGTCGGTGGGTGCGACCGACACGCCGTCGATCATCGTCCCGTGCTGCCCCAGCAGCTCCGTAAGCTGCATCTTCGCCCAGAAGTTGCAGAGGTGGAGGACCAGACCGCCCAGCACGACGAAGCCCAGCACGAGCATGTTCTTCGAAGCCCATGCCACGCCGGGTTCCTGCACCGTAACTTCGTAGCGCTGCTTTCCGCGGGCGCGGTAGTTGTCCAGCGTGAGGATCAGCGCATAGAGGAAGTGGATGGCCACGATGGCGGCCAGACCGGCCGTCGCCACGAGGGCATACCAGTTGGCGCCCAGCAGCTCGCAGATCGTGTTGTAGGCCTCGGGCGAGAAGATCGCCGTCAGGTTCATGGACATGTGGAAGAGGATGAAGAGCACCAGCACGCAGCCCGAAATGCTCATCACCAGCTTCTTGCCCAGCGAGGAATTGCAGAGAAAACAGCTCATAACGATGAATTTGGTTTATAATTGTTAATATATATATGTGTCCGACCGCACAGGGAAAGGTCCGCACCGCTTCCGCGCGCTGCGACCCGCCGCCGGGGCGTACGCACCCTCGTCGCAAAGATAGCCATTGTTTGCGGAATAACAATACCGGCGGCGGGGAATTTTGTCCCGAAAACGAGGTATTTGCAAGCCGGCCGGCTGGCATGGCACCGAGAATTCGGCACGATGCGTGCACGGACCGACGATCGGCATCCCCGGAGGTTGCCGTCCGAGGATCGACAGCTATGGAAAGAAAACGAATCGCGTTGGTACTGGGAGGAGGAGGCGCACGCGGCGCCGCCCACATCGGGGTCATCGAGGCGCTGGAGGAGGCCGGATTCGAAATCGCCTCCGTGGCCGGCACCTCGATGGGCGCGCTGGTCGGGGGCATATACGCTGCGGGACATCTGGAGCAGTTCAAGGAGTGGATCTGCCGCATGGACCGCTACAAGATATTCAGCATGATCGACTTGGCTTTCAGTTCCGAAGGGCTCGTGAAGGGCGACCGGGTGATGAAGGCCCTGCGGCGAATGGTCCCCGAGGTGCGGATCGAGCGGCTGCCCATTCCGTTCGCCGCCGTGGCGACCGACCTGCTGACGGGTCGCGAGGTGGTATTCGACCACGGGGACCTCTTCGACGCCATCCGCTCGTCGATCTCCATTCCGTCGGTCTTCCGGCCCGTGCGGCTGGGCGGCATGCTGCTCATCGACGGAGGCACGACCAACCCCGTGCCGCTCGACCGGGTCGTGCGCCGGCCCGGCGACCTGCTCGTCGCCGTGGACGCGAGCGCCCCCTTCTCGGGACTGCGGCGTTCGGTCAACTACTACAGCCTGCTCTCCTGCTCCTCCGAGATCATGATCCAGCGGATCACCTCCCTGATGCGCCGGATCCATACCCCCGACCTGCTGATCGAGATCCCCTCCGACCGCTTCGGAGCCTTCGAGTTCCACCGTTCGACCGAGATCTGCGACATCGGACGGCGAATGGCGGAGGAGGCGCTGCAGCAGCTCGCCGCGGCTGCGACCTGATCCCCTCCGCCGCACCGCCCGCCACGAAAAAGCCGGACCGTCCCGCCCATACGCCGCGGGACCGCCCCGTCCCGAAAAGCCGCGAGAGTCCGCACCTTAATAATATAAGAACGGACCGCACCGCAGTCAGGCTGCAGTACGGTCCGGAGACAAAAAAGCGACGGCCCGCGAAGAATTCAAAAATTCAGTGACGCAACTTCACACAGATTTCGGGCCGCCGCTATATTTCGATCCGCTGAGGAGGTTTTCCGCAAGGGCTCCGTCAGGTTCATCGTTACAAAGATAAGCAAAGATTCCGAAATTACAATACATGTGCCCGATTCTGGTATGGGTACGTCCGAAAACGATAATTTCGGGACCCGTTCCGGGGGTCGGCACCCGCCTTTTTCCGTATCCCCGCGAACCTTATCCGGCATGGATCGGCAAAATTCCCGGATCCGCAGAGCGCAGGTCCGGGAACGGAGGAATCGGACGGAAACGGCCCGGAGCCCTTGCCGGGCCCGTTTTCCGACCCGCTACTTCCGCACGGACGCTCCGGCGTACTCCTTCAGACGAAGGCCGCGCTTGCCCAGCGGGAAACCCAGCCCGAACGTAACATGGGCCGAACGCTGCGCGACGGGAACGTACTGGGGCGAAAGCCGGGCCGTCAGGAAATCGGCGCCCACGAAGAAGTTGATCCACCCCGGGCAGAGGTTCAGGGCCACGCCCAGCGAACCGCCGCAGCTGCCCACCGTGTAGCTGCCCGAAAGGGTGAACCAGCGGATCGGCGAGAAGTTCACCGAGCCGGTGAGGCTGTGCAGGGTTTTGTAGTCGTGGAAGCGGGCCTGATAGAGCAGACCGAAGACCACGCGGTGCCGCCACATGGAGTACTCCGCCGAGGCGTTCATCGTGGCGCGGAGCATGCGGGCCGAATTTTTTTCGTCGGCCGTGCGGAAGCGGGTCAGCTCCTCGATCGAGAAGTCGGGCGAGGAGATCGTCTCGCCGTTCTCCACCGCCACGCCCGTATATTCGCTCTCGACCGTGCTGGAGCCCCGGACCGACGTACCGCGGTTCCACGCGATGAAACCCAGATCGACCACCGCCAGCGACGCCTTCAGGTCGGGCAGGATTTCGTAGGTCGCACCCAGGTCGACGGCGAATCCGTAGCCGGCGGGCTTGAGCTTGCCCAAAGAGAAATCGAGGTCCTTCGGCTCGAAATAGGGAAGCCGGTTTTCATCGTAGCGGTACTCGACCTCCGAACCCGGGATGTTGGCATCGAGGGTTCCCTCGGCCCGCACGGCCCAGCGATCCTCCTGCAGCGTAATGTCGATCCGGTCGAAATCGATGCCGACGCGGGCCAGCCCCACCAGAAAGCGCGCTTTGGCCCCGACGTAGAGCTTGTCGCCGAGCAGCGGGAACGAATAGGAGAATCCGGCGTCGAGGTAGCTGCTCATCGAGAGCCCCATGTTGCGGATGGTGCCGGCGTCGCCCTGCTTGACGAAGCGGACCATCGAACCCGGAATACTGACCTCGGCGTCGGCCCGCAGGTCGATGCCGAACGACCAGAAGTTCTTGCGGTTGCGGGTGTACTTGCCGAAGCCGATCACGTTCATGCGCAACTGGGCGCCGACGACATTTTTGTCGTGGATGCCGCGGAGCGCCTCGGCGGTCGAGACCGCAGGATCGAGCAGCGAGACGAGCTTTCCGTCGCGCCGGAAGAGGAAGTCGTCGAGGGCCACGGTGTTGGACATGTCGACGCCGACGGCTCCGGCCACGGGGAGGTTGAAATAACCGCGCTGCGGCGCGAGAGCCGGGTTGAACTGCGTACGGAAGGTGCTGCCTTCCATGAAATAGGCGGTGGGATTCTGGGCTGCGACGCCGGCCGCAAACAGAAGCGTCGCGCAAAGGAGTAAGGTTTTCTTCATTTCGACGGGTCGTTGCGGATCAGAGATCGAGTTTCAGGGAACCGGTTTTGCAGAGGCTCAGCCGGATGGAGACGGGCGTGCGCTCGTCGATCTGCATGCCGGGGTAATATTGCTGCAGCGAGACGGGGATGCGGACCACGACGTCGGAAGCGTCGCAGAGCGACCGCAGATCCTCGGCGTAGATGCGCGTCGAGGGGAGCCGCGTCGTCGCGCCGGCCTCGATGCGGAAAGTCGCGATTTCGATCCGCGTGGGGTGGAACGCGGGTGCGAGGCTCATGACCAGCGGCAGCGTGCTGGAGACCTCGCCCTCGATCGAGAGCGTATTGACCGGATCGGGCGTACCCGCGGGATCGAGGTTGTCGGCGAGCATATCTACGGCGTCGCCCAGATCGAGGCTGCCGAGCCGGTATTCGAGGCTTTCGACGTCGAGCGCCGTCAGATAACGGCGTGCCGACTCCTCGGTCTTCAGGCGGATGGCGCCGCCGAGGCTCCCGGAGCGGAACTGCGCGGCGAAGACCTCCTTGAACTGCGCTTCGCCGACGGTGGCGGGAAGTCCGAGCGTCTCCCGGAAATCCTCGCGGTAATCGCTCCAGATCAGGTCGGCGACCTCGCCGAGCTTGCGCTCGCTGGCGTGCATCTGGGCGATCAGCGCATCGAGCAACGCCGCCAGGTAGGCATCGTCGGCACGCACGGCGACCAGATCGACGTACGCCGCGCCGCCGGGCAGCTGCGACGGCAGCCACACGTCGGCCTCGGCGAGCATCTGCCTCAGCGACCCCTTGTCGTCGTGGATCTCGTCGAGGGCGACGGAGATCCGGGCCAGCGGCACGGTGAAGCGCGAAGTTTCATCGCCGATGGCGATGCGGTCGGTGTCGAGGTCGCTCAGGTCGTAATCGCGATCGATGCACGACCCGGCCAGCACGACGACCGAGCAGAGGAGAAAGAGTTTTCGCATGGATGTGGAATTGAATGATTCGTAAGCGTATTTGTCGCAAAGATAGCCTATTCGGACAAATAAAACAAACCCGATCATATACCTTGATGCACCAACGTTTCTTGACCCTTATTTTCAAATCCGACCGTTGTAGCTCGCGGCCAAAGGCCGCGTATTCAGGTCCGACCCTCCCGTAGACTGCGGCAGCAGGTGAGTGCAATCGAGCTTGCTCGGATTGCCGAACCGCCACAGCAGAAGCGGAACGCAATCCCCTCCTCGGAGGGGACTTCGGTCGGAAAGCCGAAACGATTCACTTTTTGGCCGTTGGTACATCAAGGCATATAATCGTCAAAACAAAAACGGCGACGGATCCGTACTCCGGAGCGGAGTATGCGCCGGGGTGTGCTGGCATGCACCGGGATGCGGCCGGAGTACGCGTGTGTGTCAGGGTGCGGGGGGGGGTGCGCGGGTATGCGCCGGAATGCGGCCGGAGTGCGCCGGGGTGTGCCGGGGTGTGCCGGGGTGTACCGGGATGCGCCCTGCCTCCCGGCATGCGGCGGGCCGCAGATTTTTCGGCCCCGATTCTTCGTTTTGAAGCGCGAATGCTTACCTTTGTAATATATACGACCGCATCATGACCGAGCCGACGAAATCCGATCTGAAGGAACAGGTGGCGCTGCTGCCCCTGCTGCCGGGCGTCTACCAGTTCGTAGACCGCCGCGGCACGATCATCTACGTGGGCAAGGCCAAGAGCCTGCGCAAACGCGTGTCGTCCTACTTCGTGCAAAGCAAGGAACACAGCCCCAAAGTGCGGGCGCTGGTCAGGCAGATCGTCGAGATCCGCCACATCGTCGTTGACAGCGAGACCGACGCCCTGCTCTTGGAGAACTCGCTCATCAAGACCCTCCAGCCGCGCTACAACATCCTCCTGAAGGACGACAAGACCTACCCGTGGATCGTCGTGCGCCGCGAACGCTTCCCGCGCGTGCAGTCGACGCGCCAACTCACGCGCGACGGCTCGCAATACTTCGGGCCCTACGGCTCGGTGATGATGCAGCGCAGCGTGCTGGAGTTCATCCGCGAAGTGGTGCCGCTGCGCACGTGCAAGCTCAATCTGGCGCCCGAGCCCATTGCGCGGGGCAAATACACGGTCTGCCTGCAATACCATTTGGGCAACTGCAAAGGTCCCTGCGTGGGCCGGCAGACGGAGGCGGAGTACGACGAACAAATAGGGCTGGTGGTCTCGATCCTCAAGGGCGACCTGCGGCCCGTGCGCAGCTATTTAGAGGGCGAGATGGCCCGGGCGGCGGCCGAGCTGCGATTCGAGCAGGCGCAACGCTACAAACAACGGATAGACGCACTGGACCACTATGCCGGCAAGTCGGTGATCGTCAGTGCGAAGATCATGGACGTGGACGTCTTCTCGCTGCTGCCCGACGACGAGGTGGCCTACTGCAACTTCGTGCGCATCCGCCACGGCTCCGTCGTGGGCGTCTCGACGGTGCGTCTTACGACGGGCGTGGGCGCCGACGAGCGCGACATGCTGACGCTGGCGATCCAGCACATGGTCGAAAACATCGCCGGCGGAGAAGTGGCCCGCGAAGCGATCGTGCCGTTCCTGCCCTCGACGACGCTGCTCTTCGACGGAGTAACCTTCACCGTACCCCGTCGGGGCGAGAAACTGGCGCTGCTGGAATTCTCGCAGAAGAGCGCCCGCATCTACCGCGCCGAACAACTGAAGAATCTGGAGATCAAGAACCCCGAGCGTCATGCCGAGCGTCTGATGAACGCCCTGCAGAAAGAACTGCGGCTCGACCGCCCGCCGCGCCACATCGAGTGCTTCGACAACTCCAACCTGCAGGGCGCCCACCCTGTGGCGTCGTGCGTGGTTTTCCGCGACGGCAAGCCCTCGCGCAAGGAGTACCGCCACTTCAACATCAAGACCGTGGAGGGGCCGGACGACTACGCTTCGATGCGCGAAGTGGTCTACCGCCGCTACAGCCGCCTCGTGGCCGAAGGGGCCGAACTGCCCGACCTGATAATCGCCGACGGCGGCAAGGGGCAGATGGGCGTGATCCGCGAGGTGCTGGAGTATCTTCGGCTCGACATTCCGATCGCCGGACTGGCCAAAGACGCCCGCCACCGCACCTCCGAACTGCTGTGCGGCGACCCGCCCGTGCTGGTGGGACTGCGGCCCACCTCGCCGCTCTTCCGTCTGCTGTCGCACATTCAGGAGGAGGTCCACCGCTTCGCGATTTCGTTCCACCGGCAGAAACGCAGCAAGGCATTCATACATAGCGAACTGGAGCAAATTCCGGGCGTCGGCGAAAAGAGCGTGCGCGAGCTCCTGCGACACTTCCGCACCGTAGCCAAAGTCAAGGCGGCCAACATCGAAGAGCTGGCCGCGCTGGTAGGCGAAGCCAAAGCCCGCAAGATCCGCGAATTTTTCCATCCCACGGCCTGAGACGGGAATTTTCCGCCCGCTTCAAAATAATTGCGGCCGACGGATCGGGAGTCGCATTTTTTTACTATCTTTGCACACCCGATTCTTCTTCGAATGCGGTAGGCCCGGATGGCGGAATCGGTAGACGCGTTGGTCTCAAACACCAATGACAGCAATGTCGTGCCGGTTCGACCCCGGCTCCGGGTACAAAGCAAATCGCTAACGAGTTAATTATTTAACCGTTAGCGATTTTGTTTTTCTGAATGTTCCCGTGGAATGGAAGTAATAATGATTTAGAGAAAACTAAATGAGTTTAAAATATACAAAGACGATTATATACCTTGATGTACCAACGGCTAAGAAAATGAATAGCTTCGGCTCTCCGACCGAAGTCCCCTCCGAGGAGGGGATTTAGGGGAGGGTCGGACCTGAATACGCGGCCAAAGGCCGCGAACTACAACGGTCAGATTTGAAAATAAGGGGCAATAAATACTGGTACATCAAAGTATATAATCGGGTATACAAATTATGTGGAGTCGCATTTTTGAGGTATTACTTCAACGACTTTTAACCTTTGGAAAAAAGTCGTTGTGCTTTATTTAATCTTTGCTATAAATTATATGTATTTATAATGGGGAAGATTTGGTACAGTTTGTTTCCGGTATTCCGCTTCTATTTATAGCCTATTGTCTAAGCTACTGCAAAAGTATTTATAGTTTCAGAGATTTCGCGTGAATTTTCCGAGTAATCTTGCTAAATTCTCATGAATAAAGCCAACAACCGCATGTATGGCAGTGCATTTTCAAAAACTTCGTTTAAAAATCAGGTTGCTACAGTAGCTTATACTTCATTCACATCGATATGCGATAAAATCAGAGGTCAATTCGTATAAAAGACAAATTTTACGGCATACCCAGCACAAAAGTAACATCTGCAACCACATCAGTCCATCATCACAAAAGCAGCCCACAACGCCGGATCGCTGCCCGGCACCGCCTTGCCGTCTATCATAAAAACCGAACGCCTCACCTTCGCCTGGGCAGCCGCAAATGCCGAACGCTTGTCCAGCCCTGCAGCTAGTCCACGATAGAACTCGCTCATCATCGCCTGCGTAGCCTCGTCGCTCACTTGCCACAAGCTCATCAGCAACGTATGTACCCCTGCCAGCTTGAAAGCACGCTGCAGGCCAAATACCCCTTCGCTGGTTACATCGCCCAACCCAGTCTGGCAAGCCGACAGAGTGACCAAATCTGTGCCGGCAAAGTTGAGTAGCGAGATTTCGTGTGCGGTAAGGATCCCATCGTCCAGTCCCTGAAGCTGTGAGGAGGGATTCAGCCACGCATTGTTAGCTCCCGAGAAGACAAGCCCCGAACGGTTCAGGCTCTCCTGTGCCGAAGCGGCAAAGGAGGAGACCGTCTTTCCCTCCTTGGGCAGGTAGTAGCCATGCGTAGCAAGATGGAGGATGCGGAACGGCTGCCCCGAAAGAGCTTTCAGGCTCTCCTCCACCCCGGTATCTCCGGTATATTTCATCACCTGATAACACTTCTGCACCAGTTCAGACTCAATGTCGTCCACCTCTCTCAGCGTGCCGCTAAGGTATCCCCACAGATTGCGCTGCGTGCCATCGGGTGCTACGAAACCGCGCTTTGACATCCCACGCGTCGAAGCAAAACTAGCAGCATACAGTTCCATATCGTCTACGCCGGTATTGTAGTTTAATCCGCCATAGAGCACAGCATTCCGGTTGCCATTAGCAGAGCGGTGGAGCACCAGCTCTCGGGTGGACGACAGGCGCACCATGCGGTACACGTCATCCATGCGCCGTTCATCGTCGAACGGCAAATATTCGACAGGAATGTTGTAAAGTCTGCCCGAAGGCGAGAAGTAGACGCGCTTCCCCTTTGTGAAGTGGGGTAACAGCTTCTTCCATATTTTCTGCGTAAGTTGTGCAGTAAGCTCTCCGGCAGGATGGCAATCGCTCTTGTGCTCCACGGGCAGTGCCATCAGAAAAAAGTGCTTCGGCTCGTCATAGTCTGCCCGCACCAGCTCAGCGGAGTAATATTCCATTTCCTTGTCGCGCGAGCACACGAACTCTAAAGCCGTCTCACCCGGCTTCAGTGCAGCCTTCACATCCTTCCATGTGACGGCGGTAAAGTTCATGTAGTCGCCTATCTCACGCGAGCCAACAATAATCTGCTGTTCCAGCGCATCGGCCTCACTCTTCTTTCGCTCCCATTCCTCCGAAACCTTGAACTGCCGGGTGGCAGCCAGCTCCTGCCTATTCCGCTTCAGTTGCTGGTAGAGCTGCAGCAAATCGTCATTGCCCGACTGGTTGATGAGCCGCAACAAATTGGCAGAGGCTTCGAGCATGATTCCCTTGTTGAGCAGCGAAGCGTCATAAAGCAGGCGGGCGGAGCGGCTACTGTTCTGGGCAGGCATTTCCACCACACGCCCGCCGCTCACCACTACCACACCCTCGCGGTTGCTCAAAAAGAGGCGGTCCATGCTCTTCTCCACTTCCTTCCAGTAGGCAGTCCGCTTCCCCTCGGGCAGGAAAGCAAAGATGTCGTGTGCCTGCTGCCGCTCCAGTTCCATCTGCCGCTCGAAGTAGGGGATGGCGGCAATGTAGTCTTCATCCATCAGGTGCAGGTAGCCCCCAAGGTTCAGAAACGAACGAAGAACAACAGGGTCTTTCACTAAATTCTCATTCAAAATGTCCATTCCTTCATCAAGCAATTCGGCTGTTTCCTTATACCCTTCTTCCTCTATCCAAAATTCAGCACCCGAACGAATAAACAAGAGTAGATCGGAAGGATTATAAATGAATCCATCAGTTTTATCTAACAAAGTCTGATATAGCTCGTCAGCCCGCTCACGTTCACCTGTTTTAGACAAAGCCTCGACCAAGAAGATAGTCGAGCGAAATTTACTGACATGTCCCTCTCCAAAAAGAACATTCTGCACGCGCCTTGCTTCCTCAAATAATCCAATAGCTATCTGCGGTTGGTCATCCAATTTCAGTTTTCCCCATTGAAACAAAGTGTAAGCATATTCCTTGGTTTCTTTATCGCCATTCTTTTCAAATATAGCCATAGCCCGCTCCAAACAGGCATTCGCTTCAAAAGCATCACCGAGCACAGCATACACCTCTCCTAACTTGGTCTGCAACACCGCCTCGTAGAAACTTCCCTTTCCGCAGATGATTTCCACCAGCTGTCTGCATTCGGCATATTTATTAAGCGCTTCCTCATACCTGCCGGTCACAAAGAGTATCTCCCCACGTCTGATCAAGATGTCTATCAGATGGGGTACCAAACTCATCTGATATTTCGTATAGGTGGAAAGCGCCTCCTCATAGTGTGCCATACCTTCCTTATAGTCCTGTTGCCAAAGGTACATATTTCCCAAGTCCTTGCACATCAATACGGATATAATCAGTACACTGTTCACATGAGCAGCAAACTCAGGATGTGTATTATAAGCCTGCCCTTTCGCCTGTCCTTCTTGAACATATTTGCTACATATATCCACAATGTCTTTCATTTCGTTCACCTCATTCAATATATTTGCAAACCATTTCTCCCAATCTTCCCTTTCGCGAAGCACTTCATTATGCCCCATCACTCCTGCCAAATGCAGGTGCCGAACCCACAAGTCCTCCCCACTCGCCAGCCTTGTGGCATTCTGAAAGTGATCATCTGCTTGGGCAAAGCGACTCATGCGCAGCGACAGCCGTCCCGCATAGACGTGCAGTTCGGCTTTCTGCACATCGGTCAGTTTATTGCTTGAAAGCATTTTGCTCACGTGCCGATAGACGCTGAGCGCATCGCTGTACGTGCCCCGAATCAGAGCACTGTTCACTTGTTCCTGCACCGCCTGCTGGGCACAAAGCGGCACAGGAAGCAGGACAAAGAAGAAAGAAAGGCAGCAAACAAGCACAACGGACAAAGAATATTTCATAAACAATAACAGATAAATAATGATAGGGATGAATAAAAAGACACACGTATACCCACAAAAGTAAGAAAAAAAGCCATTCCGCTCAAAAACAGATGCCTTTCTTTGCACAATCGTCATTTTCGCCTACCTTTGCTCTGTATATAACAATACACGATGAAACAGTATTTGCTAATCCTACTTTCCTTTTTCGCCATGACCCCTCTATGGGCCATCCACAAAAACGTGGCAGACCTCGACTCTACCTTTCTCACAGGCAGTTTTTATGAAACGAGTCTGATGAGCCAAACGATGCTCGACAGTAAAGATAACTTCTCTAATATGGAAATTGCCCTTATCATGAAATATAAGCTGATGGCAGATGCCTCACTGGGCAAGAATGTGGATGAAACCTTCAAGCAAAACACCCTGCAGCAGCTTGCCATATACGCCGGCAAGCAAAGCACCAACTATGCCCTCGCGCTGTTGCAGGTGAGCGACTATAACGCGGAAACCGTACAACAGATAGAACAAGCCAAAGAAATTATCGATAAAGCAAACGGAAACGAATGCTGGGAATACGCATACGCACTGCAAACACTGGCAGGTGCACAAATGATGACCGGAAATATCAAGAAAGCACTGCAAACCAACGAACAAACGCACGCGCTGCTGAGCAAACTGGACATGAACAACCACTGGATGATGGGTAAATGCTATTCACTCAATGGAGTGATCCAAACAATGAACAAAGCGTATGAACAAGCGATAGAAAGCATATATAAAGCTACCGACATCGCTAATGCAAATGAAGAATCCGAACCTTATTTGGAAGTGTACGGACACGCCATCTATGTGTTTTCAAGTCTGGGACTCTTTGAGCAGGCCATCGAAACGGGATATATAGTGCTCGATTCCTTGAAACAATTTGAATTGGCCGAAACACCCGCATACACCTCAACCCTACAGAACATCGCTACCGCTCACTTCTTCAACGGGAACAAGAAAATGTCAATCAAGATGCTGACCGAAGTGAAGAACCTGCTCGAGAGGATGGGAATGCACAACAATAACCGCTACAAACAAGCTGTGGCAACCCTTGATTACGTAACAAAAAACGACCCGCCACAAAAACAGTAACAACCATTATGAAGCGATACATCCTCCGTCTGGCAGGCATGGTAATGATGGCTTTCGGGCTGTCGTTCTTCATGATTTACGACCTCTCGTCTGTCTCTTTCCTATCACCTATGGAGAAGGCGGGCGACTTCATCGTGAGCGACTTCTACCAGTTTGTGGCCAACGGACGGAATGTACATGCATTGGAAGACCGGATAGTGGTGGTGAGCATCGACGGACTCTCGCGCAACGAGATCACAGCTACCCTCGAGGCGGTAAACTTCTGCAACCCACGGGCGGTGGGCGTAGACCTTTTCTTCAACTATCCACAGCCCGGCGACTCGCTGCTACTGCAAGCCCTGAGGAAAACACCCGGATTGGTGCTGCCGTGCATCATCCCTGCCGACGGCAACACAGACCTGCCCTACCTCTACAACCTGTTTCCCGACTCCTTTTTCGGCGCCGTCAATCTGGAAATCAGCACCACCCAAGGCACCGTGCGCAACTTCCGCCCCTTCTTCCACACCCGGGCAGAGGGCACTGTCCCCAACTTCGTCAGCCTGCTGGCACGGCACACCTCGCACACCGCCTACAACCAACTCTGCGAACGTCTCCTGCCACAAGAGACCATCTATTACCCCAACACCGACTTCAATATACTGTCTGCTGACGAAGTGTTGCAGAACGCCCACCTCATCGAGGGGAAAACCGTGCTGATAGGCACCGTTGCCGACCCGCAGGATATGTACCGCACCTCTATCCGCGAGAGTATGCCCGGCGTGCTGATACACGCCCACGCCCTCGCCACCATCCTGCAGGGTACCTACATCGACCGATCGCCTGTGTGGATGGGCTGGCTGATTGCATTCGCACTCTGCACGCTCATCGTGGCGCTCAACTCATGGCTGGTGCACAAGGAAGTGGGCGCCCTCATCGTGCGCATCCTCCAGTTCATGCTGCTCTACGCCATAGCCTGGACAGGCTGCCAGCTCTTCACTAGCTATCGGATTGACATCGACTTCACTCGTCCGCTCCTGATGGTGTCGCTCGGGTTGGTGGCAGTGGACGTATGGATAGGAACGACAAGCCTAATACAGATGAGCAAGAAACTCCTCAAGAAGTTCAAATATCGATTCACCCATCACACTGCACAGGCAGACGATGCCAGAAACCAACCCATCACAGACAACCCTAACAACAGACCGATATGAAACACGTCCTACAGATGATGAGCCTGCTAATGACGCTCACGATGACGGTAGCACCTACCGCCGACGCACAAACCGACACGTGCCCCACACAAACCGCCAATACCACACCGCGCTACCTCGTATTCAAAACCTCGGGCGAGGTGAAGATTCTGACTTCCACCGTATGGCAGACGCCTGGACGGCGCCAGCCTCTCACGCTACACTCGCAGTTCCTGCTGAGCAAGGGAAGCACTCTGGGCATCCTCGACAACGAGTCGCACCAAGTGTATTATATCGAAAAAGAAGGGAAACACACCGTGGCACAAATCATCAGTCAGGCGCGCAAGCAAGCCGACCGCATCACCAAACTGGTGAACAGCCAACTGCGCAACACCATGAGCGACGAGCTGAGGAACAAGCAACCCATAGCCGGGGCATCCTACCGAAGCAACGGGGACGACGAGCGATTGCAGGCACTCTATACCCGGCTGGCAGCCGCCGCACGGCAGGCACCCACACCTACGGGCGATCAACTGGACGCGATGCGCATACTCACCCCCGACAAGGAAACCTTCTACTTCAAGTTGACCAACCACACGGAGCAAACACTCTATGTGAACGTGCTGGTGGTGGCAGACGGCAAGGCGCAACTTGCCTTCCCGCTGGGCTATACCTGCAACGAGCCGTTCATACTCCTTCCCCCCGGCACCGGCAGGGAAATTCCCCAGTTCCTCTTTGCCGTGCCTCAGGAGGAAAAATCTCAATACTACCCCTTTGCCACCCCCTTCGCCTTCGACGCCCAAGCCTTGCAACTCCTGCTCCGTCAAGAAGCAAAGCCTACCTCCGACTCCTCCACCTCCATTGAACTGCTGTGGAGCAGATAATGACGCTCCGCACCGCCACAAACTTCTTGTTTTTGACATAATAGCTGGCAAAATTTCCCACTGACAGCCAACAGATTACATTTATCCGTAAGAAGAAAAACACTCCTCCTGACTTCGAACAACGAATCCTATTCAAAGTTTACGCTTTGATTCCTCGAATCATTGAAGCAAGGAAGTAAAACCAATCGTCTCCGCTTGAAAACAACGCTTACTGAACTTAATTCAGTAAGCCTCAACTCTGTTATTTGCCAATTGAATTTGCAAAAGATTATCCCGTATTCAATCACTAAGCACACTAATCCTTTGCTTACACATACCCGCATTTAAGTTCCGATAGTCTTATCCTTTCCGTCGGTTTGGTCAGGAATCCGATGAATCGTTGTATATCGGTCAGCTTTCGGGTGTTGTATCTGTACGCAAATTCATCACAATACATTTGCAGGTATTTGGGTGTTACCACATGATAGATTCCCCGTAATCCTCGTTTGAGTTGCGACCAGAAACCCTCTATTCCATTGGTGTGGAATCCCCGTTCGTTTACATAGTTCCGTGTGTGGTGGGTTACCACCTCGTGAATATAGTCGCGGGATAGTCCCCGATAGGCCCCTCATTCGTCGGTTACTACGGTGGAACCGGCCTTGACCAATCCGTACACGATGGTTTTCAAGGTTCGGTTACCGGTGTCCGGTACCACGATTGTATAAACCTTGTCGTCGGTCAATACACCGACTACGGGTATTTTCTGTTTGATACTTCGACCACGGTTGAATTTGAATCTTCCTTTGTTCTTGCCGCCTACATAGGTTTCGTCGATTTGGACGATGCCCTCGAATTTCGGCAATTCCCAGTCATTCAGGTTGTGTCTTATCCTGCCGAGAATAAACCATGCGGTTTTCTGTGTTACTCCGAGGTCTTTGGATAGCTGGACGTTGCTTATTCCTTTCTTGTGGGAGAGGAACATATAAATCGCATAGAACCATTTGTCGAGCGGGATGTTGCTTCCCTCGAACATGGTTCCCGTTATTACGTTGAATCGCTTTTTATTGGGTACATCAAAGTATATAGATGGGTTCGCCTTATTCTGTTGCGGACGGATCGGCGGGGGAGTTACTTCTGGCCGAGCGAATTGCGGAGGGCATCGTGGAGCTGAGCGGCGATGCTCCGCATGCCGGCGGCGGTGGGGTGTCCGTACTGCTTGTCGATGTCGTGCAAGCGGATATTCGGGACGTCGTAGCGGGCGCAGATCTCGGAGATGGCCCCCTCGATCGCGGGCGAGAGATCGGTATTGGAGATGCAGAAGATCGCAGTCCCGGGGTAGAGGCGCGGCAGAGAGTCGAGGAGCCGGCAGAAAGCGGGGCGGAACGAATAGAGCTCCTCGCTACTCCACCCGTCGAAGAGGTCGCATCCCAGCGGAACGCCGGCCCACGAATCGTTCGTACCCCCGAAGACGAGGATGATGTCCGGATCCCCGAGGTCGCCCATGCGGGCGATGAACGAACGGTCGGAGTAGTCGGCCCCGTCGTAGCCGGTATGGCAGACCGTAGACCCGGAGTAGGAACAGTTGCGCTCGAGCTCCAGATCGCACATCGAAAGCAGGAGGTGCCACCAAGTGAGCCCGACCTCGCGGACGTCGAGCGACGGGTAGTAGACGAGGTTGTCGGCAGGCACGACATACCCCTCGAACGTGGAGTAGGAGTCGCCGAGGATCGAGACCCGTTTCCGGGCAGACTGAGCGGCGGCGGGAGAAGCGGCGGCAACCCCGAACAAGAGGGCGCAAAGCAGAAGCGACGTTTTTTTCATGGTCTGGGAATTCAGAATTTCAACTTGACGGTCCGGCCGGCGGGGCAGACGACGCGGCGCACCGAGCCGTCGGGCAAGCGCAGCGAAAGAGTTTGTCGGACAGCGCTGCGCAATGCAGCCTCGACGGGGCGTCCCTCGTCCCAGCGACACGACACCTCGACGTTGCCGCGCGCCTTCAGACCGCGAAAAGAACCCCGGCGCCAAGCGGCGGGCAAGGCGGGAAGCAGAGCGATCTCCTGATCGTGGCTCTGCAACAACATCTCCATGATGCCGGCCGCGCCGCCGAAGTTGCCGTCGATCTGGAAAGGCGGGTGCGAACAGAAGAGGTTGGGGAAGGTGCCGCCGCGGCGTCCGTGCTCCGTAATGGCGGGCTGCAAGAGACTGCACAGCAACCTGTGGGCGCGGTCGCCGTCGCCCAGCCGGGCCCAGAAACAGATCTTCCAAGCCCGGGACCACCCCGTGCCGGCGTCGCCGCGACGGTCGAGCGTGCGGCGGCAGGC
>JAMPGH010000001.1:665958-686922 GCA_023664045.1 Alistipes senegalensis
CCCCCGCCGCTACGGCACCCGTTGCGCCGACGCCCGTTCCGGTCGTCGAAAGCCGGCCGCAGGGCAGCGTGCAGAGTCCCGCGTCGCTCGTGTCGGGACGCCATTACGTCGTCGCCGGCGTCTTCGGCATGCCCGAGAATGCGGCTCACTGCGTCGCCCGGCTGCAGGCCGACGATCCCGCAGTGCGGTGCGTCGTCTACCGCTTCGGCAACAAGTTGATGGTGTCGCCTTTCGACTCCTCCCGCATCGAAGCGTGCCGCGATTTCGCGCGCGCCAACCGCGCCCGCTGGTCCGATATCTGGATTTATTCCGCCCGTTGATGCCCCTCGCCGAAGCGATTGCGCGGACGATCGACCGATTCTACCTCGCGCCCGTCGCGGCCCTCGTGCCGCGGCAGACGTTCCGTTACGTCGCGTGCGGAGGAATCACTTACGGACTCTTCGATCCGGTCTGTTATTCCTTGATCTACAACTGCATCGTCGCCCGGCGGTTCGTGTATTTGGGGAGCTTCGCCCTCTCGCCCCATATCGCGGCTCTGGCGCTGGCTTTCCCGTGCACTTTCTTCGTCGGCTTCTGGCTCAACCGCCGCGTCGCTTTCCGGCAGTCGCCCCTGCGCACACGGACGCAGCTTTTCCGGTACTTCCTCTCCGTCGGCGGGTCGATCTTGCTCACCTACGCCGGCATGAAGTGTTTCGTCGAGGTCTGCGGTTTGTGGCCCACTCCGGCGAAGGTCCTCACCACGTTCATCACCGCCGTTTACAGTTACTTCGCCGCCAAATACTTCACGTTCCGCCACGCGCAGGAGTAACGTTTCCGGAGCTTCGGATCGCATGCCGCCGGCTCCGGAGACCGGATTTTTTTTCGCGCAGGATTTTTTTTAATGCCGGAACATCGTATTTTTGCATTTCGGAACGTTATAATGAGGAAACTTTTAAATAGTATGGAACGTATGAAAAATTTCGGTTTCTTTTTGGGGGCTCTGGCCTTCGCTTTCGGCGCTGTGTCGTGCAACGACACCGATGTCGATCAGGCCGGTAAGGCAAGTTTCGTTACCGTGCACCAGACCATCGCCGTCGGCGGGTACTACTTCGAGACGGACGGCGGCAAGACCATCTTCCCCGGCGATACGAGCCGCATCGGCGCTTACAAGGCGACCGAGGGACAGCGGGCGATCATCACTTACAACTTGTTGGAGAATGCCGTTCCGGGCTACGACTACAATGCCGCGATCTACGCCATCGGGCACCTCTTCTACTCGTCGGCCCGCGTCGTCTCCGACGAGGCCCAACTGGAGAAGATGGCCGACGATCCCGCGCAGTACCTCGACGGACGCTGGCTCGGCAACTGGGTTACGGCTACGGTGCGTTATGCGGCGTTCGACCTCTCGAAGCATAAGTTCTACCTGATCGTCAACGACGTCGCCGCTTCGGAGGGTTCCGAGGAGGGATACCTCGACGTCGAACTGCGGCACGACGACGGCGACGATCCGCAGGGCGGTACCGTTTACAATAGCTTGGTCTCGTTCAACGTCGATCCGATCGCCGACCGGCTCGACGGTGCGAAGGGGCTTCGGGTGCGTTATTACGACGGCTCCATCGTCCGCTACGTCAAAGTCGACCGGGCCGAGAACGAGGAGCTCTGATGTCCGTGGTCCGCAATACCGAAAGCGATCTCGAATTCGAGAACCGCATCCGGCCGCAGGAGCTCGAAAACTTCTCCGGACAGGAGAAGATCGTCGAGAACCTGCGCATCTTCATCAAGGCGGCGCTCATGCGGGGCGATTCGCTCGACCACGTCTTGCTGCACGGGCCTCCGGGTCTGGGCAAGACCACGTTGGCCAACATCATCGCCAACGAGATGGGGTCGCAGCTGCGCACCACGTCGGGTCCCGTCTTGGACAAGCCGGGCGATCTGGCCGGATTGCTGACCAACCTCGCTCCGGGCGACGTGCTCTTCATCGACGAGATCCACCGCCTGAGCCCCATCGTCGAGGAGTACCTCTACTCCGCGATGGAGGATTATAAGATCGACATCGTTCTGGACAAGGGACCTTCGGCCCGGTCGATCCAGATCGAGCTGGCTCCTTTCACCTTGATCGGGGCCACCACGCGCAGCGGCCTCCTGACTTCGCCTCTGCGCGCCCGCTTCGGCATCCAGTGCCATCTGGAGTACTACGACGCACCGGTACTGGCCGGCATCGTCCGACGTTCGGCCCGCATCCTCGACGTCTCGATCGACGACCAGGCCGCCCGCGAGGTCGCCTTGCGTTCGCGCGGCACGCCCCGTATCGCCAATGCCTTGCTGCGGCGCGTCCGCGACTTCGCGATGGTCAAGGGCGAGGGGCATATCGACCTCGACATCACGCGCATCGCCCTCTCGGCGCTCAACATCGATTCGCGGGGTCTCGACCGCATGGACAACAAGATCTTGGGTACGATCATCGAGAAGTTCGGCGGCGGCCCCGTGGGTCTGAATACCGTCGCCACGGCCGTCGGCGAGGAGGCCGGTACCGTCGAGGAGGTCTATGAGCCTTTCCTCATCAAGGAGGGCTTCCTCAAGCGTACGCCCCGGGGCCGCGAGGCCACCGAATTGGCTTATAAGCATCTGGGTTTCACTCCGCCTCGTGCGGACGACACGTTGTTTTGATATGGAAATCGCTATCGATACCGGGCGCTGCATCCGTTGCGGGCGTTGCGCGAAGGTGTGCCCGTCGCTGGTCTTCGGGCAGGAAAAAGCCGGGACCGAGGTGCAGGTCGTGGCTCCGGAGAATTGCATCGTCTGCGGCCATTGCGTCGCCGCCTGCCCGACGGCCGCCGTGCGGCATGCCGACTTCCCGCCCGAGCGGGTCCATCCCGTCGACCGTGCGCAGCTTCCTTCGCCCGAGCAGTTGATGTCGCTTTGCAGGGCTCGGCGTTCCAACCGCGCCTTGAGCCGCAAGCCCGTGCCGCAGGAGTTCCTCGACCGCATTCTCGAGGCCGCGCACCGCGCTCCCACGGCCAGCAATCTCCAGCAGGTGGGCTTCACCGTGCTCTCCGCGCCCGACGATCTGCGCTTCGTGGTCGAGTATACGCTCGGCTTCTGCCGCCGGATGTTGCGGTTGCTCGAAATGCCTGTCTTGGGGCTTCTGGTCCGGAAGTTCGTGCCGGGTGCCGACCGTTACCGGCTGACGTTCCGGCGGCTCATCGACGAGTACGAAAAGGGGGGCCGCGATCGGATTTTGCGCGGCGCTACGGCCCTCATCTTCATCCATACGCCGGCAAAAAACCGCTTCGGAGCGATCGATTGCCAGCTGGCCTACCAGAACGGGTCGCTCATGGCCGAGGCGCTGGGCGTCAGCCAGATCTATACCGGCTTCGTCCTCACCGCTTCGCGCAGCGACCGGAGGAACCGGCTGGCCCGCCGCTTCGGCATCGAGGGCTCGATCCATGCCGGCATGGCGTTGGGCATGCCCGAGTTCTTGTTCCCCAACTGCATCGATAAGAAGCCTCTCGACGCCATAAGGAAATAGGGCGCGGTATTTGTTCGTCGTTGCGGTAAATCCGTTATCGCAATGAACTCGACTTTGGATTCCGAAGCGCTGCGTTACCACAGCGACCCTCGCCCCGGCAAAATCGGCATCCGGCCGACCAAACCCGCTTGGACGCCCCGCGATCTCGCGTTGGCTTATTCACCCGGCGTCGCGGCTCCGGCCCGCGCCATCGCGGCTTCTCCGGAGGAGGTCTACCGCTATACCGGCAAGGGCAATCTCGTGGCCGTCGTCTCCGACGGCTCGGCCGTCTTGGGTCTGGGCGACGTCGGACCGCTGGCCGCCAAACCCGTCATGGAGGGCAAGGCCATGTTGTTCAGGCGTTTCGCCGGCATCGACGCTTTCGACATCGAGATCGACGAGGCCGATCCCGAGCGGTTCATCGCCCTCGTCCGGGCGTTGGCTCCCACGTTCGGGGGCATCAATTTGGAGGACATCAAGGCTCCCGGGTGTTTTACGATCGACGAGCGCCTGCGCGCCGAGCTGAATATCCCCGTCATGCACGACGACCAGCACGGCACGGCCGTCATCGTCTCCGCCGCTGCGATCAACGGGGCGCGCATCGCCGGCAAGCGCCTCGAGCGGCTCCGCATCGTAATCAACGGCGCCGGCGCCGCGGCCGTCGCCTGCGCCCGCATGTTCCTCACGCTCGGCATTCCGCGCGGGCAGATCGTGCTCTGCGACAGCCGGGGCGTCGTAACTCGTTATCGGGAGGATCTCACCGCGCAGAAACAGGAGTTCGCCACTTCGCGGCGCCTCGCTTCGCTCTCCGAAGCGTTGCAGGGCGCCGATCTCTTCCTCGGGGTCTCGAAAGCCGACGTGCTCGCCGTCGACATGATCCGGTCGATGGCCGACAATCCCATCGTCTTGGCCCTCGCCAACCCCGATCCCGAAATCGCCTACGACCGGGCCATGCTCTCGCGCCCCGACATCATCTTCGCCACCGGACGCTCCGATTTCCCCAATCAGGTCAACAACGTGCTGGGCTTCCCTTACTTGTTCCGCGGGGCACTCGACGTGCGGGCTTCGCGTATCGACGATTCCATGAAGCTCGCCGCTGCCGAGGCTTTGGCCGAGCTCGCCCGCCGGCCCGTGCCCGAAAGCGTCTTGCGCGCCTACGGGCTCGAACGGCTGGAGTTCGGACGCGACTATCTGATTCCCAAGCCGCTCGATCCGCGGTTGTTGTGCGCCGTCTCTTCCGCCGTGGCCCGCGCCGCCGTCGAATCGGGCGTCGCCCGGCAGCCCATTACGGATTGGGTAGCCTACGCCGAGGCGTTGCATCGGCGTGTCGGGGAGGATTGATTGCAGTGGGGAGGGAGCAGGCGCCCGCGTCAGACCCGCATCAGGCCAGCAGGAGCGCCGCGAACTCTTCGACCGGCAGGGGGCGTACTTCGCAGTCGCCGATGCCGACGGGCAGGACGATCCGCAGCAGGCCTGCTTCGTTTTTCTTGTCTTTGCCGATCTCCTTGACTATGCGGCGCAGCTCCACCGGAGGCGTCAACTCGAATCCTAAGGCGAGCAGCAGCCCTACGATCCGGTCGCGGTCGTCCGGGGCCAGCAGCCCCAGTCTCGCCGCCACGTCGGCGATCATCGCGATTCCCACGGCTACCGCTTCTCCATGATTGAGCTGGGGGGTGCACTTTTCGATCGCGTGTGCCAGCGTATGTCCCAGATTGAGCTTGCGGCGTTCGCCCGTTTCGCGTTCGTCGCGTCCCACGATGTCGGCCTTGACGCGTACCGCGGCCGATATGGCGTCCGACAGGAGGTCCGTGTTGCGGCGCAGCGTCTCGAAGGAGGTCTGCTCCAGCCGCGCGAAGAGTCCCGCATCGGCGATGATCGCCGTCTTCACTACTTCGGCCAGCCCGGCGCGGAATTCCCGGTCGGGCAGCGTGCGCAGCAGCGCCGGGTCGCAGATCGCGAAGCGCGGTTGGGTGAAGGTTCCGGCCATGTTCTTGTAGCCGTCGATGTTCACTCCGTTCTTGCCGCCCACCGAGGCGTCCACCTGCCCCAGCAGGGTCGTGGGTACGAATCCGAACTCCAGCCCGCGCATGTAGGTCGAGGCCGCGAATCCCGCCACGTCGGTTACGATGCCGCCTCCTACGGCCAGCACGAACGTTCCGCGGTCTACGCCCAGTTCGATGAATCGGCGGTAGATCGTCTCCACGGTCTGCAGGGTCTTGATGCTCTCGCCCGCACCGATCAGCACCCGTTCGTATCGTTCCAGCAGCGGGCGATAGAGCCGGTCGATCGTCGCGTCGCATACGGCCACGACCCGTCCCGAGGGCAGCAGGTCGGGCAGCAGGTCGCCCACCGGGCCGATGTAGATTCCGCTTCGCTGCCGGATGTCGAACGCAGGTTCCATCTCTCCTTATCGTTTTTTTCGAGGCCTGCAAATTTAGTATAATTCGTCCTTATCTCCAACAGCCGGCGCCGCCGCCCGCCCGAATCGGCCTCATTTCGGGCGAAACCGCGCATCCGCAACCTCGGTGAAGGCGGAAATGCCCGGTCGCACGAATACTCCCGATTCCTTGCAGATTTATTGTGAATTGTGAATTATGAATTGTGAATTATTTCTACCTTTGCGACGTAAATTTCTCTTCTATGCAAAAACTGCGTAACATCGCCATCATCGCCCACGTCGACCACGGCAAGACCACGCTCGTCGACAAGATGATTCTGGCGGGCCACATCCTGCGCGACAACGCCAAACAGAGCGGCGAGCTCATTCTCGATAACAACGATCTGGAGCGCGAGCGGGGCATCACGATCCTCTCCAAGAACGTCTCGGTCATCTACAAGGACTATAAGATCAACATCATCGACACCCCGGGCCACGCCGACTTCGGCGGCGAGGTCGAGCGCGTGCTGAACATGTGCGACGGCGTCTTGCTGCTGGTCGACGCCTTCGAGGGCACCATGCCGCAGACGCGTTTCGTCTTGCAGAAGGCCCTCGCTCTGGGTAAGAAACCCATCGTCGTGGTCAACAAGGTCGACAAGCCCAACTGCCGGCCCGAGGTGGTCAACGAGCAGGTCTTCGACCTGATGTTCTCGTTGGACGCTACGGAGGAGCAGCTCGACTACAAGACCGTCTACGGCTCGGCCAAGCAGGGGTGGATGTCGCACCGGTGGAACGAGCCCACCGATTCGATCGTGCCTTTGTTGGACACCATCATCGACGAAATCCCCGAGCCCGCCACGGTCGAGGGTACGCCGCAGATGCTCATCACCTCGCTCGAATATTCGGCCTATACGGGCCGCATCGCCGTGGGCAAGCTCACGCGGGGGTCGCTTCGGGCCGGGCAGAACGTTACGTTGGCCAAGCGCGACGGCATCACGTTGCAGAAGACCCGCATCAAGGAGCTCATGGTCTTCGAGGGTCTGGGCAAGAAGAAGGTCGACGAGGTGCCGTGCGGCGAGATCTGCGCCGTGATGGGTATCGAGGGCTTCGAGATCGGCGATACGATCTGCGACTTCGAAAATCCCGAGCCGCTGCCGCCCATCGACATCGACGAGCCTACCATGTCGATGCTCTTCACGATCAACAATTCGCCTTTCTTCGGCAAGGACGGCAAGTTCGTTACTTCGCGCCATATCAAGGAGCGCCTCGACCGCGAGTTGGAGAAGAACCTCGCTCTGCGCGTTACGCCGGGTCCGTCGGCCGATTCTTTCAACGTCTTCGGGCGCGGCGTGCTGCACCTCTCGGTCTTGATCGAGACCATGCGGCGCGAGGGCTACGAGTTGCAGGTGGGCCAGCCCCGCGTCATCGTCAAGGAGATCGGCGGCAAGAAGTGCGAGCCCATCGAGGAGATGACCGTCGATTGCCCCGAGGAGTATTCCGGCACGGTCATCGAGCTTGCGACCAAACGCAAGGGCTCGCTTACGAACATGGTCTCCAACGGCGACCGCGTGCGGCTGGAGTTCTCGATTCCTTCGCGCGGCATCATCGGTCTGCGTTCCAACATGCTCACCGCCACGGCCGGCGAGGCGATCATGACCCATCGCCTCAAAGGCTTCGAGCCGTGGGTCGGCGAGATCGAGATGCGTACCAACGGTTCGATCATCTCCGGCGAGACGGGCACGGCCTTTGCTTATTCGATCGACAAGTTGCAGGACCGGGGCCGCTTCTTCATCGCTCCGATGGATCCCGTCTACGAGGGACAGGTCATCGGCGAGCACACGCGGCAGAACGACATCACGGTCAACGTTACCAAGTCCAAGCAGCTCACCAACATGCGTGCTTCGGGTTCCGACGACAAGGCCGTCATCGTGCCGCCGCGGGTCTTCACCCTCGAGGAGGCGCTCGAATACATCAAGGAGGACGAGTACGTCGAGGTTACGCCCAACGCCATGCGCCTGAGGAAGATCCTTCTGCACGAGGTCGACCGCAAGCGCGCTTCCAAGTAGATCCGCGATTCAAATTTTTCGAACCATGAGCAAAATAGGCATCGCCTGCGACCATGCAGGCTACGAAATGAAGGAGTTTTTGGTGGGTTACCTCGATGCGATGGGCTTCGAAGTCCTCGACTTCGGCACCCATTCGCCCGAAAGCGTCGACTACGCCGATTTCGGGCATCCGCTGGCCGCGGCCATCGAAAGCGGCGAGCTGGAGCGGGGCATCGGGCTCTGCGGCTCGGGCGAGGGCATGGCCATGACGCTCAACAAGCATCGGGGCATCCGCGCCGGCCTTTGTTGGAATCCCGAGGTCGCGACCCTCATCCGTCAGCATAACGACGCCAACGTCATCGTCTTCCCCGCCCGGTTCATCTCCAACGACGAGGCCGTCGCCATGCTCGACCTCTTCCTGCACACTCCGTTCGAGGGGGGCCGCCACCAGCGCCGCATCGACAAGATGGCTTGTAAATAATTCACATCTGATTTCCCGATTTCCGCCACGACGTCGGAGCGTTTCCGGATAGTCGCTCGTCGTCCCGCACCATGTCATTCTGAGGAGGGCATTGGCCCGACGAAGAATCTGCCCGGAGAAAAGTCGTCTCGTACATCGAAACTCCGCCGCTTTTTGCTGGTACAATATTATTCGATCGGAAATACGTAGGGCGTCTGCGGAAGCAGGCGCTCCGCTTTTTCCGGGTCGTCGAAAATCCCGAAAACGGCCGAGCCGCTGCCCGACATCGAGGCATAGCGGGCCCCCGCAGCCAGCAGCGCTTCTTTGGCCGCCCGAATGGCCGGACGGGCGGCGAATACCGTGGGTTCGAAGTCGTTGGTTACCAGCCCTTGCCACTCCGCAAGCGGACGGCGCAGCCGCTCGGTCAGGGGTTCGGCCGGCCGGTGAGGAACTACGCCCGCATAGGCTTCGCGGGTCGAAACGCCTTCCGCCGGTTTGAGGATCGCCAGCCATAATCCGTTCAGCGCAGGGTCGAACGGTTCCATGATCTCGCCGCGGCCCTTGCAGAGTTGCGGCGTGTTCTTCACAAAGAACGCCGTGTCGCTTCCCAGTTCGGCCGCCCGCGCCGTCAGTTCTTCTTCGGGCAGCTTCAGGTCGAAGAGTTCGTCGAGCGCCAGCACCACGGCCGTCGCATCCGACGATCCGCCGCCCAGCCCCGCTCCGAAGGGCACCCGCTTGTCCAGACGGATCTCCGCTCCGTCGATGCCGTAGCGTTCCCGCATCAGCCGGAACGCCCGGATGCAAAGGTTCTCTTCCGGAGGGCAGTCTACCGCCAGCCCCTCGGCCCGGAAGCCGACGCCGGGTTCCCTGCGCCGCCGCACCTCCACTTCATCGTAAAGTCCCCGCACAGGAATCATCACGGTCTCTACTTCATGATAGCCGTCTTCGCGGCGGCGCAGGATGTCGAGCCCGAGGTTTATTTTGCAGTTCGCACGCAGAATCATGATGCAAAGGTAAGAAAATTCGTAATTTTGCCTCATGAAATTCCGCACCGAAATCCGGGTCGCTCCATTGGGCGTCGACCTCGGTTACGCCGACCGCACGTTGTTCTTCGGCTCTTGCTTCGCCGAGGAGATGCGGCGGCGCATGCAGGCTCTGAAGTTCCGCGCCGAGGGTAATTTCACCGGACCCTTGTTCAACCCCGCGTCGGTCGCCGCGGCACTGCGGCGGGCCGGCGATCCGGCTCCCGTCCGGGCCGACGAGCTTCGGCAGGACGCCGACGGCTGGTGGTTCCACTACGATACCAATACGTTGCTCTCCGATCCCGATCCCGAGCAGGTGCTCGGGCGTTGCAATACGGCTCTCGACCGGTTGCGCGCCGATCTGCCCGCCGCCCGGTGCGTCGTCCTCACGTTCGGCACCGCGTGGGTCTACCGCCTGAGGGAGACGGGCCGCATCGTCGCCAACTGCCATAAGCAGCCGCAGGCGTTGTTCGCGCGCGAAAGGCTCTCCGTCGGGGAGATCGTCTCCGAGTGGTCGGAGTTGCTCGACGGACCTTTGGCCGGCCGGGAGGTGATCTTCACGGTCAGCCCCGTGCGCCACCTCGGCGACGGACCGGAGGATAATTCGCTCAGCAAGGCTACTTTGCGCGTCGCCGTCGCCGAGCTCGTCGAGCGCTTCCCGCAGACGCATTATTTCCCCGCTTTCGAAATCCTCACCGACGACCTGCGCGACTACCGCTTCTATGCCGACGATCTGGTCCACCCTTCGGCGCAGGCCGTCGACTACGTCTGGGAGCGCTTCGCCGAAGCGGTTCTTTCGGCCGGGACGTGGCGGCTCCTGCCCGACGTCGAAAGCCTCGTCGCCCGGTGCCGCCATCGGCCCCGCCGCCCCGACAGCGGGGCGTGGCTCACGCTGCGCCGCCGCACCCTCGACCGCATGGCCGAGTTGGAGCGCACGGCCGGAATCGACTTTTCGGAGGAAATAGCGCTCCTCGAAGATCGAACATATCCGTAAATTTCATACCTTTGACTGCTGAAATACACGAACGATGAAAAAACTCGCCCTGCTGCTTCTCGGAGCGCTCTGCGCCTTGCCGTTACAAGCCCGCGATACGCGTCCGCGTCTGGTCGTGCAGATCGTCGTCGGTTCGATGCGCGCCGAGGACCTCGACCGCTATGCGGCCCACTTCGGCGAGGGCGGCTTCCGGCGGCTCATGGAGGGGGGCGCCCGCTATACCGGCGCCCGCTACGACTACCAGCAGACTTCCACGCCCGTCTCGTTGGCTACGCTCACCACGGGAGCCATGCCTTCGACCCACGGCGTCATCGGCTCCCGCTGGCAGGATTATACCGACAACCGCACCGTCTGGCTCACCGACGGGCGGCAGGGTCCGGGACCCTACCATCTGATCGCCCCGACGCTCGGCGAGACCTTGTTGCGCCAGTCGCCCGAGAGCCGGTGCGCGACCGTCGCCGCCGAGGCCGAGTCGGCCGTGGTCATGGGGGGCCGTACGAGCGAGGTCTACTGGCTCGATCCGCAGCACGGCGGCTGGACCACTTCTTATTACTACGCTCCCGAGCTTCCCGAGTGGATCGCCCGCGACAACCGTCAGCATTACAACCTCTCCTACCTCGTCGGCGATTGGCGAACGCTCTACGACCGCAACAGCTACCGCAATACGCGCCACTGGGACATCTTCCTCTCGGGGCCTTCGCGCAAGGGGGGCGGCACGGCGGGTGCCGGGCGTCTGGTGCTTGCCGGCGACTACGAGCGGCTGCTCTATACGCCCGCCGGCAATACGGCGGTGCTGGATTTCGCCAAGCAGCTCATCGTCCGGTGCCGGCTGGGCGGCGATGCCGTGCCCGATTTGTTGAATATCTGCCTCGACTCCTCGCGCCGCATCTCCGAGGCCTACGGTCCCGAGTCGATCGAGGTCGAGGATATGTTTTGCCGGCTGGACCGCGATCTGGCCGATTTCCTCACTTTCCTCTTCGCACAGGTCGAGGAGCGCGACGTGTTGGTGATCCTCGCTTCGGACCACGGCACGAGCCCTTCCTACGATCTCGTCGCTCCGGCCGCCGACCGCTTCAACGCCCGGCAGTTCGAGGTGATCGTCAACGGCTTCCTCAACGTCCGCTACGGTGCGGGCGACTGGGTTACGGACTGCCACGAAAACAGCATCTGGCTCAACCACAATCTCATATACGAACGCGGCCTGAACCTCGCCGACGTGCAGAACGAGGTGGCGATCTTCGCCATGCAGTTCGGCGGCGTGTCGCACGCGCTGGCCGCCACGGCCATGCGTACCAGCTACTTCGGCAGCGGCTACGCCCGGCGGCTGCAGAACAGCTTCTATCCCCGCCGTTCGGGCGACGTGGTCTTCAACCTCATGCCCGGTTGGATCGGCGAGCGCGAGCGCTGCCACTCTTCGTCGGGTTCGATGTACGGCTACGACACCGACGTTCCGCTGCTCTTCTACGGCGCCGGCATCGGGCCGCAGCGCATCCGCCGCCACGTCGACATGACTTCCGTAGCTCCTACGGCGGCACGGTTTTTAGAGATTTCGGAGCCGGCGGCTTCGGAGGGCGAAACACTGGAGGAGATCATCGAATAATCGCAATGAATATGGACAGAATACAGGAGGAGATCATCGAGGAGTTTTCGGTATTCGACGACTGGCTCGACCGCTACGACTACCTGATCGGGCTCGGGGGACAGCTGCCGGCCATCGCTCCGGAGCACCGTACCGAGCAGTACCGCATCGACGGCTGCCAGTCGCGCGTGTGGGTCGATGCGCGGCTCGACGACGCGGGGCGCGTACGCTTCTCGGCCGACAGCGACGCCATCATCACCAAAGGCATCGTCTCGTTGCTGATCCGCGTGCTGGACGGCCGCACGCCGCAGGAGATTCTCGATACCGAGCTCTATTTCATCGACGCCATCGGCTTGAGCGCCAACCTCTCGCCCACGCGGGCCAACGGGCTCTCGGCGATGGTCAGGCAGATGCGGCTCTATGCGCTCGCTTTCGCAAGCCGCGCCGAACGGAAAAACGACTGACGCATGACACCCGAAGAGATACTCAAGGTCGAGCAGGATATCATCCTCACGCTCAAGAATATCTACGACCCCGAAATTCCGGTCAACATCTACGATCTGGGCCTCATCTACGAGATCGACTATACGCCCGAGGGGGTGGCCGACATCCGCATGACGCTCACGGCGCCCAACTGCCCGATGGCCGACATGCTCGTCGAGGACGTGAACGTGCAGGTGGGCAAGGTCCCCGGCGTCAAGTCCGTGAATGTCGTGCTGACGTTCGATCCCGTTTGGGACCGCAGCATGATGTCCGAGGAGGCGTTGCTGGAGCTCAACATGTTGTAGCATGGCGGCGGCGAAGGTGCGGGAGGAGCAGGTCCGGGACGGTTCGGAAGAGGTCCGGGACGCATTGGCGCGGTTGCAGGCCGGAGCTTGCGACGGCGGATGCGGCGGCTTCGTGGCGGGGCTCGCTCCGCTGGCGCGCCGCGAACTCTTCACGGCGCTCGTCTTCGACCGCCTGAAGCGCAAGATGCACCGGGTCGAAGCGCTCTACCGCGAGGCGGGCGAGAACTGGAACCAGACTTTCTACCTCCTCTATTTCCGGACGTTGAGCGACCTGCGCAATCAGGAGACCTACCTCCGGTTGGCACGGCTCGTACCTTACAAGGTCGTGTTGCGCGAGCGGCAGACGCCGCAGGCCGTCGAGGCGTTGTTGCTCGGGGCCGCCGGTCTGCTCGACCTCTGCGAGCCGGACGATTATACGTTCGGTCTGCGCCGTACGTTCGAACACCTCGCCGCCAAATACGAAATCGTGCCGATGCAGGCCGACGAATGGACCCTGCAGGGTCTTCGGCCGGCCAACCATCCCCTCTTAAGGCTCGCGCAGGCGGCCGCGTTCTTCACGCAGGACGAGTTCGTCATGGCCCGGACGATGGCGTGCCGCAGCGAGGCCGACGTGCGGCGGCTCTTCTGCATCGACGCCCCGGAGTATTGGCGTTCGCGGTCCTTTCCGGGTGCCGGCAGCGACGGGCGGCCCCGGCGTCTCGGCACCTTCAAGGCCCATATCATCGGCATCAACCTCGTGGCGATCCTGCAGTTCGCCTACGGCAGTTATACGGGGCGGGAGTCTCTGCGCGACAACGCCTTGTCGTTGCTCGAATCGCTGCAGGCCGAGGAGAACCGCTTCATCTCCGCGTGGCGCGCCCGGGGCCTCCGGCCCGCCGATGCGTTCGATACGCAGGCGTTGCTGCAGCTCTCCACGGAGTTTTGCGCACCCGCTTCCGGGGAGCCCCGTTGTGCTCTCTGCCCCGTCGGGCGCCGCATCCTGCAGTCGCTCGGGGAGCCCCGTCCGTAGCGCTGCCCTCTGCGTTCGCAAACGTTGCGGCCCGAATCCGAGAGGATCCGGGCCGCTGTCCGTTCGTGCGTCGCCGTCCGCATTATTTGCGTTTTTCGTCGCGGAGCTTCTGCAGTTCGTACATGCGGTCGCGGAAGCGGGCGGCCGCAAGGAAGTCCAGCGACTTGGCGGCCCGTTCCATCTCTTCGCGGGCCCGTGCGATGTCGGCATCGAGGTCTCCGCCCGCGCCGTAGGGCATCTCCACGTCGGCCGCCATCATCGGACGGTCTTCGGCCAGCGGGTAGATCGCCGCCTCGCTGCCCGGCGCCGGGGTCTTGGCCGCCAGCAGCGTGCTCGGGCCCGTGCCGCTCCGCTGGGCACGGTGGGGCAGGATGCCGTGTTCCATGTTGTAGCGAACTTGTATCTCGCGGCGGCGGTTGCTTTGTTCGATCGTGTAGCGCATCGACTCGGTGCAGGTGTCGGCATAGAGGATCACGTTGCCTTGCGAGTGGCGTGCGGCACGGCCCGCGATCTGCGTCAGCGAGCGTACGTTGCGCAGAAATCCCTCCTTGTCGGCGTCGAGAATCGCCACTAAGGCCACTTCGGGCAGGTCGAGACCTTCGCGCAGGAGGTTGACGCCCACCAGCACGTCGAACATCCCGGCGCGCAGATCTTCCAGTATCTGAATGCGCTCCAGCGTGTCGACGTCCGAGTGGATGTAGCGGTTGCGGACGCCTACGCGGTCGAAATATTTGGAGAGCTCTTCGGCCATGCGTTTGGTGATGGTCGTTACCAGCACCTTGTCGTCGTTCTTCACCCGCTTGTCGATCTCTTCGATCAGGTCGTCGATCTGGTTCAGCGTTACGCGCACCTCCAGCGGCGGGTCGACCAGCCCCGTGGGGCGGATCAGCTGCTCGACGATCACTCCTTCGCTTTTCGCCAGTTCCCAGTCGGCCGGCGTTGCGCTCACATAGATCGTCGTGCCTTGCAGTTGCTCGAACTCCCCGAACGTCAGCGGGCGGTTGTCTTTGGCCGCCGGGAGACGGAATCCGTACTCCACCAGATTCTCCTTGCGGGCGCGGTCGCCGCCGAACATGGCGTGTACCTGGGGAATCGTTACATGGCTCTCGTCCACCACCATCAGGTAGTCTTGCGGGAAGTAGTCCAGCAGACAGAAAGGGCGCGTTCCGGCGGCCCGGCCGTCGAAATAGCGGGAGTAGTTCTCGATGCCGGGACAGTAGCCCAGCTCTTTGATCATCTCCACGTCGTACTCCACACGTTGCTTGATGCGCTGCGCCTCCATCGTGCGGCCTTCGCTTTCGAATCGTTCGATCTGCTTGCCGAGGTCGAGGTAGATCTCTTGCACCGCGGCATGGATGCGTTCTTTGGTCGTTACGAAGAGGCTGGTAGGGTAGAGCGTCAGCAAGTCGAGGGTGCGGATCCGCTGGCCCGTGGCAGGATCGATGGCCCAGATGGCTTCCACTTCGTCGTCGAAGAACATCACGCGGAAGCATTGGTTCCCGAATTCGCCGAATGCCGCCATGATGTCCACCGTGTCGCCGCTGACACGGAACGTCGCGGGCTCCAGCTCACGTTCCGTGCGGGTGTAGAGCGCTTCCACCAGCTTGTAAAGAAATCGTTTGTAGTCGATCCTCTGGCCGACTTCGAGGCGGATCGCCGTGGCATGGAAGTCGGCCGGGTTGCCGGCTCCGTAAAGACACGAGACGCTCGACACGACGATCACGTCGCGGCGGCCCGACAGGAGCGTCGCCACGGTCTGCAGGCGCATCTTCTCGATTTCGTCGTTGATCGAGAGGTCTTTTTCTATGTAGGTGTCCGATGCCGGTAGATAGGCTTCGGGTTGGTAGTAGTCGTAGTAGGAGACGAAGTATTCCACGGCGTTCTCCGGAAAGAAGTTCTTGAATTCGCCGTAGAGTTGCGCCGCCAGGGTCTTGTTGTGGCTCAGCACCAGCGTCGGACGCTTCAGCTCCGCGATGACGTTGGCCACCGTGAAGGTCTTGCCCGAGCCCGTGATGCCCAGCAGGGTGTTGTGTTGCGACCCCTCGCGGATCGCACCCAGCAACTGCGCGATCGCCTCCGGCTGATCGCCCGTCGGGGCGTATTCCGATACCAGTTTGAAGTCCATAGCGCAAATTTAATTCATAATTCACAATTCACAATTCATAATCGCGATTTTTCGGGCGCCGGCGGTTCTCGACGCGGTTTCCTGCATCGCCGTGCCTCTCGCCGGCATCTGCAAAAATGAATCCGTCGCCTCCTCTTTCCGAAGGCTCCCGATCCCCGAAATAAATTGTGAATTGTGAATTGTGAATTATGAATTCTTCGTACCTTTGTACGCTATGATCGACCGGGAAACAGTAGACCGCATCTATGCCGCCGCGGATATCGTGGATATCATCGGCGACTTCGTTACGCTCAAACGCAAGGGCGTGAACTATCAGGCCTGCTGCCCGTTCCATAACGAGAAGACCCCGTCGTTCGTCGTCTCGCCCTCGAAGGGGGTCTACAAATGTTTCGGCTGCGGCAAGGGCGGCAACGCCGTAACGTTCCTGATGGAACACGAGAGCATCACCTACCCCGAAGCCCTGAAGATGGTGGCCAAGCGCTACGGCATCGAGGTCAAGGAGAAGGAGCTCACGCCCGAGGAGGAGCGCCGCAACAACGACCGCGAGTCGATGTTCGCGCTCAACGGCTGGGCCGCCGACTACTTCGCCCGCTACCTCCACCACGAGAGCGAGGGCATGAGCGTCGGCATGACCTACTTCCGGCAGCAGCGCGGCATGACCGACGCCACGATCGAGAAGTTCGGCCTCGGCTTCTGTCCCGCGAAGGGCGACCGCATGTCGCACGACGCACTCTCCGCCGGCTACAAGGAGGAGTTCCTTCTCTCGACGGGCCTCTCGCTCAGGCGCGAAAGCGACGGGTCGCTCTACGACCGCTTCCGCGACCGCGTGATATTTCCCGTGCACAACATCTCGGGCCGCATCGTGGCGTTCGGCGGCCGCACGTTGCGTACCGACAAGCAGGTCGCCAAGTACCAGAATTCGCCCGAGAGCGAAATCTACAGCAAGAAACGCGAGCTCTACGGCCTCTATTTCGCCAAAAAGGCGATCCAACAGCAGGACTTCGCCATTCTGGTCGAGGGTTATACCGACGTCATCTCCATGCACCAGGCCGGTGTCGAGAACGTCGTCGCTTCGTCCGGCACGTCGCTCACCACCGAGCAGATCCGCCTGCTGAATCGTTTTACCAAGAACATCACCGTCATCTACGACGGCGACTCGGCGGGCATCCACGCTTCGCTGCGCGGCATCGACATGATCCTCAAGGAGGGGATGAACGTGCGGGTCGTGCTGCTTCCCGAACCCGAGGACCCCGACTCGTTCGCCCGCAGCCACACGGCCGCCGAGCTGCAGGAGTACATCCGCGCCAACGAGCAGGATTTTCTGGCTTTCAAGGCCAAGTTGTTGTTGCAGGACGCACAGGGCGATCCCATCAAAAAGGCGGCTCTGATCGGCGACATGGTGCAGTCCGTCGCGCAGATTCCCGACCCGATCCAGCGGTCGGTCTACATTCAGGAGTGCGCCCGGATCATGGAGATCGACGAGGCGATCCTCATCTCGGAGGTGGCCCGCAAGCGGCTGGCCACCACGGGGGATCGCGAGACCGACGACTTCGTGCGGCGGCAGACGGCCCTGCGGCGCGAAACGCCGGCACCGCAGCCCGAGGTCGAGTTCGTGCGGCAGGTCGAAGCCGGCTCGAGTACCGAGGCGCTGGAGCGCGAGCTGTGCAAATACCTGCTCAAGTACGGGCATTGTTCGTTCGATTTCAAGGAGGGGCGCAACATGGTGGCCTGCAACGTCGCCGAGGTGATCTTCGACGAGCTGGCCGACGGCGACCTCACGTTCCGCAACCCGCAGTACGACAAGATCCGCGCCGCCTATCTGGAGCAGTGGCAGCAGTCGGGCGTCGGCGTCGAGGTCCCCGCGCACTGCTTCCTGAACCACCTCGACCCCGAGGTGTGCAACGTCTCGGTCGACCTGCTCACTTCGGACGACAACTACGTCCCCAGCGAGTTGTGGAAACGCAAGGACGTCCACGTCGAGTCCGACGCCGAGATGCTGGCCGTGGGGGTTCCGAAGGCCGTGGCGCTCTACAAGACCAAAGTCATCGAAGGTCTCATCAAGGAGTGTCAGGCCAAGCTGGAGGGCGCCGAACTCCCCGAGGAGGAGGAAGCCGAGGTCATGCGGCAGCTCTCGAAGCTCAACCGGGCCAAAGTTACAATGGCCAGAAAGTTGCAGCGGCTGATTTTATAGGAAAAAGAGGGCGGGCGATCGGGTCGTACACGCATCGCTGCGCATACCGTGTGCAAACAGAAAATAAACAGAAAGATGTGTAAAACATATCGAAGATAAAGAAATTGGTTACCTTGACCGATTCCCGCCCTCTGCGACGGAATATTGCAAATGATGTGCCGTTTTCGAACATGCGGTTCGATAAAATGCGCATCGGCGGTCGAAAATATCGTTTTTATCGAACATGTCCGAACAGAAAAAGATCAACATAAGAAACAAGCGCGCCACCTTCGACTACGAGATCATCGAAGAGTGGACGGCCGGCATCGTGCTGGTCGGCACCGAGATCAAGTCCGTCCGCGCCGGCAAGGCCTCGATGACCGATTCGTTCTGTTACTTCGATCGGGGCGAGGTCTGGATCCGGGGCGTCAACATCGCCGAGTACGACTGGGGCACCTGCAACAACCACTCCCCGCGCCGCGACCGCAAGCTCCTCCTGACCGCGCGCGAAATCGTCAAGATGCAGCGCGCCGCGCAGGACAAGGGGCTCACGATCGTGGGTCTGCGGTTGTTTCTCAACGAGCGGGGGCTGGCGAAAGTCGTCGTCGGGCTGGCCCGCGGCCGCAAGTCCTACGACAAGCGCGAGTACCTCAAGGAGAACGACGCGAAACGCGAAATGGACAAGGCGCTGAAAAATTACAGGAAGTAGCTATGGCACTCATTCTCTGCATCGAAACCGGCACCGACATCTGCTCGGTGGGCATCGCCCGCGACGGCGAACTGTTGTCGCTGCGCGAAAGCGACGAGGGGCGCGACCACGCCCGCAAGGCGGCGCTTTTCGTCGACGAGCTTCTGCGCGAGACGGGCATCGCGCCCGACGAGCTCGACGCCGTGGCCGTCGGCAAGGGGCCCGGTTCCTATACTGGCTTGCGCATCGGCGTCTCGCTGGCCAAAGGTCTGTGCTACGGTCTGGGCAAGCCGCTACTGGCCGTGGGGTCGCTCGACGCCCTCGCGGAGGTGGCCCGCGAGGACCGCGAGGCCGGCATCCTCGCGGTCGACGACTGGGACCGGGCGCTGCTGTGCCCGATGGTCGACGCCCGGCGCATGGAGGTCTACGCCCGGGTCTTCGACAGCACGGGCCGTGCGCTCTCGGAGGTCTCGGCCGAGGTCGTCGACGAAGGCAGCTTCGCCGCGTTCCGCACCGGGGAGCGGCCTTTCGTCATCTTCGGCAGCGGGGCCCGCAAGTGCGCAGAGATGCTGCCCGATGCCCGCTTCGTCGAGGTCGCACCCTCGGCCCGCGGGCTGGCACGTCTCGCGCAGCAGGCTTTCGACGCTGGCCGCACGGAGGACGTCGCCTACTTCGAACCGTTCTATTTGAAGGATTTCGTCGTTACGACTTCCAAGAAGAAGTTGTTTTGAGGGCCGGATGACCCGCGACGAGTTGATATGCTTGCTCTGCGGCGATTTCGGCGCGCAGTTCGCCGACCGCACGGCGGATGCCGTGCTGCGGGCGGATGCCGTCGGCGTGTTCTATATGCTGGCCGCCGAGATTCTCGAATCGTGCCGTTCGCAGGTCCCGTGGGTCGCCGAGGCGTGGGACGACCTCATCGAAACGCAGGCCGCCGCTGCGTCGCCCGCCATCCGCGCCCGGCTGCGCAACAGCTGGAAATCCGAATCCTGAATCAGGAATCTTCCTCTTTTTCCTTGCTTGTTACGGGAGAGAGTGTGGCGGTAGCTGCCGGGTCGTCCAGCTCGGCCGTGTCGAGTACTTGTTTCGACTGCCCTTTGCGTATCTTGATGTGCAGTCCGACCATTCTTTCGCCCAAACGTACCAGATTGGAGTTGCCAATGGTAAAGCGCTTGTATGCGTCGTCGTAAGCCTTTTGCGCTTGTTTCAAACCTCGATCCACATTGGTTAATGCGTCTGTGAAAGCGACCAGTTGATCGTAGATTTTCGAGCCGCAGTCGGCAATTTCGCGCGTATTGCGTTCCAGGTCGTTGCGTTGCCAAAGGTTGTCCACCAATTTCAGCAGCGCGAAAATATTGGTGGGCGATGAAATGATTACTTTTTTCTTGTAAGCGTCGGCCCAGATCGAGGGGTCGTTCTGCAGCGCCGCCAGAAAGGCCGGTTCGTTGGGGATGAACATGATAACGAAGTCGGGCGAACAGTTCATCAACGCCTGATAATTTTTCGATGCAAGTTCTGCAACATGCTTGCGCACCGATTCTATGTGATTGCGTAGGTACTGTTTGCTTTCTTCTGCCGATTCGCACGATGTATATGCTGCGAAAGCCGTGAGCGAGGTTTTCGAATCGATGACGATCTGTTTGCGGTCAGGTAGATTCAGAATTACGTCGGGGCGCACATTGGCTCCGGTTTCATCTTTTTGTGTATCTTGTGTTTGGTAATGAATTCCCCGAACAAGATTCGAATTGCTTAGGATCGTCTCCAGCAGCATCTCGCCCCAGTCGCCCTGCACCTTCGAGTTGCCGCGCAGCGCGTCGGTCAGGTTCTGGGCGTCGGCCGAGATCGTGCGGTTGAGTTCCATGAGACGCTGGAGCTCGTTTTTCAGTTCGCCGCGCTGCGAGGTCTGCGTCGTGTAGATCTCCTCCACGCGCTTGCGGAACTCCGCGATGTTGTCGCGGAAAGGCTTCAGCAGGATGTCGATCGACTCCTGGCTCGTCTGCCGGAAGCGTTGCGACTGCTCGCCCAAAATCTGCGTCGCCAGGTCGCGGAACTGCAGCCGCAGGGTCTCCGCCTCCTTGTCGCGGCGCTGCCGCTCCGCTTCGCGTTCTTCCGCCCCGCGCCGGCGCAGGGCTTCGAGCGCGTCGAGGGCCGACTGCGGAACGCTGTGGGTCCGGAAACTGACGAGCGTGCCGTCGATATCGAAGAAAATGGCTTTTATCA
>JAMPGH010000001.1:687022-693367 GCA_023664045.1 Alistipes senegalensis
GTCGGCGCGGGCCTGCGTCTGAGCCTGCAAGGCGGCCCGGGCCGCCTCTTTTTCGTTCGTCAGACGGGCCGCTTCGCGCCGTTTGGCCGCGTAGGCGGCTCCGAGCGCCGCGGCCAGCGCTCCCAGCAGTACGGTCAACAAGGTCTCCATATCCGCAAAATTAACGATTATTTTCCACCGAACCGGCAAGTTGAGGCGATTTTTGTTTACCTTTGCATAAATCTACGCTTATGCCTCGTATCGTAGCTCCCTCGATGCTCTCGGCCGACTTCGGCCACCTCGAACGCGACACCCGCATGGTCGACCGCAGCGCCGCCGAGTGGATCCATATCGACGTCATGGACGGCCGGTTCGTCCCCAACATCTCGTTCGGCTTCCCCGTGCTGAAGGCGATCCGCCGCGTCTCGGACAAGTGCCTCGACGTCCATCTGATGATCGTCGAGCCCGAGCGCTACGTCGAGCGGTTCGCCGAGGCGGGCGCCGACTTCATCACTTTCCACTGCGAGGCGACGCAGGACGCGGCCGGCTGCATCGGCCTGATACGCAAGGCCGGCGCCCGCGTCGGCATCTCCCTGAAGCCCGCCACGCCCGTCGGCGTGCTGCGCGACCTCCTGCCGCTCGTCGACATGGTTCTGATCATGAGCGTCGAGCCCGGTTTCGGCGGGCAGTCGTTCATACCCGCTTCATTGCAGAAGATCGCCGAGCTGCGCACGATGGTCCGGGAGCAGGGGCTCGAAACCCTCATCGAGGTCGACGGCGGCATCTCGGCCGCCAACGCCCGCCCGCTCTACGACGCCGGGGCCGATGTGCTGGTCGCCGGCAGCAGCATCTTCGGCGCCGCGGATCCCGAACGAACGATATGCGACATCTTGAACGCCTGAATCCCACGCACTAACCCATGATTTCTCTCGATAACCTCACGGTCAGCTACGGCGGCTGGACCCTTTTCGACAACATCTCGTTTCTCATCAACCCGAAGGACCGCATCGGGCTGGTCGGCAAGAACGGCGCGGGCAAGACCACGCTCCTGCGCATCATCACGGGCGAGCAGCAGCCCACGTCGGGCGCCGTAACGGTCAACGGCGAGTGTTCGATCGGCTACCTGCCGCAGACCATGCGCGTGGCCGACACCACCACGCTCGTCGACGAGACGGCCAAAGCCTTCGGGGAGGTCTTGCGGCTGGAGGCCGAGATCGGGCGCCTCACGCGCGAGATCGCCGAGCGCACCGACTACGAGAGCGCCGACTACGAACAGCTGCTGCACCGGCTCAACGACGCGCAGGACCGCTACCACATCCTCGGCGGCGAGACGCGCGACGCCGACATCGAGAAGACGTTGCTGGGTCTGGGCTTCCGGCGCGAGGACTTCGGGCGCGCCACGAGCGAGTTCTCGGGCGGCTGGCGCATGCGCATCGAGCTGGCCAAGCTGCTCCTGCGGCGACCCTCGATCTTCCTCTTGGACGAGCCCACCAACCACCTCGACATCGAGTCGATCCAGTGGCTCGAAGAGTACCTGCGCAACTACAACGGCGCCGTGCTGCTGATCTCGCACGACCGCGCCTTTCTGGACAACGTTACCAACCGCACGGTCGAACTCTCGTTGGGCAAGATCACCGACTACAAGGTCTCCTACTCCAAATATGTCGTCCTGCGGGCCGAGCGGCGGGCCCAGCAGCTGGCCGCCTACGAAAACCAGCAGCGCCTGATCGAGAAAACCGAGGAGTTCATCGAGAAGTTCCGCTACAAACCCACCAAGTCCAATCAGGTGCAGTCGCGCATCAAGCAGCTCGAGCGCCTCGACCGCCTCGAAATCGAGGAGGAGGACCTCGCCACGCTCAACATCAAGTTCCCGCCGGCGCCCCGTTCGGGACAGATCGTCGCCGAGATCCGGGAGGCGGGCATGTCGTTCGGTTCGAAGCACGTCTTCAGCGGCGCCGACTTCACCATCGAAAAGGGCGACCGCATCGCTTTGGTGGGCCGCAACGGCGAGGGCAAGACCACGCTGGCGCGCATGCTCGTCGGGCAGCTCGCCCCGACGGAGGGGTCGATCCGTCTGGGCGCCAACGTCAACATCGGTTACTACGCCCAGAATCAGGACGACCTGATGGACGGCGAGTTCACCGTCTACGACACCCTCGACCGCGTGGCCGTGGGCGATATCCGCACGCGCCTGCGCGACATTCTCGGGGCCTTCCTCTTCCGCGGCGAGGAGATCGACAAGAAGGTCAAGGTCCTCTCGGGCGGCGAGCGGGCGCGGCTGGCGATGGCCCGCATGATGCTCGAACCGCGCAACCTCCTCATCCTCGACGAACCGACGAACCACATGGACATGCGCTCGAAGGACATCCTCAAGAGCGCGATCATGAAGTACGACGGCACGGTCGTCGTCGTCTCGCACGACCGCGAATTCCTCGACGGCATGGTCGACAAGGTCTACGAATTCCGCGACGGCGCCGTCCGCGAGTATCTGGGCGGCATCTACTACTTCCTCGAGAAGCGCAAGATCGAGTCGCTGCAGGAGATCGAGCGGCGCGACACGCCCCGAAAGGCCGAATCCGCGCCCGAAAAGGCCTCTTCCGGAAAACTCTCCTACGAACAGAAGAAGGAGCAGGAGAAGCTCCTGCGCAAGCTCCGCAAGGCCGTCGAGGCGATCGAGGCCGAGCTGGCCGACATCGAGCGCCGCATCGCCGACTTCGACGCCCGCTTCGCCGCCGCCACCGAGTACAACGAGGAGGATTACAAGGCCTACAACGAACTCAAGGCCCGCTACGACCATCAGATGCACGAGTGGGAGAAAGCCTCCTACGAGCTGGAAATCGTGGAGGAGCAGTAACAGGGTAAAAAAGTCATTGTTATATGGATTGTGTTTTTCGCCGGATGAAAGCCTCGTTTTTTGTTTGTCATTCTGAGCGCAGCGAAGAATCTGAGGATTTTCAATGTTGTATTGAACGAATTTGAAAGATCCGTATGTCCAAAAGATATTTCACATATTTGATGGGCAGCTCCAACGGCAGAGTGCTTTATGTCGGAATGACGAATGACTTGATAAGGCGGGTCGGAGAGCACAAACACGGGGAAATAATGGGTTTTACCCGACGTTATCGTTGCCATGCGCTTCTTTACTATGAAGAGTATGCCGATGTACGGGCGGCGATCGCCCGTGAAAAAGAGATAAAAGGATGGGTGCGGGTAAAAAAGGAGCGACTGATCGCTTCGATGAATCCCGAGCGACAGGATTTGGCGAAAGACTGGTTCTGAAAATAGATTCTTCGTCGCTAAGCTCCTCAGAATGACAAGGACAGAAACGGCCGTTTCAGCTTTTTTGTGTGTCATTCTGAGCGCAATAAAAATGTCATTCTGAGCGCAGCGAAGAATCTGTTCGGGAGCAAAAACATATAGGAAATGGAGAACAACAACCTTATATTCGGCATCCGGCCCGTGGCCGAGGCCGTCGAAGCGGGCCGGCAGATCGAGCGGCTCTACATCCGCAAGGGTGCCGAAGGGCAGCTGATGCTGGAACTCAAAGACCTCTGCATGCGCCACCGCGTGCGTTATCAGGAGGTCCCCGTCGAGAAACTCGACCGCCTCGTGCGCGGCAACCATCAGGGCGTCGTGGCGCAGATCGCCGCCATCGAGTACGTCGGTCTGACCGATATTCTGGAGCGCGTGCCCGACGACGAAACGCCCCTCATCGTCCTTTTCGACGGGGTTACCGACGTCCGCAACTTCGGGGCCATCGCCCGTTCGGCCGAGTGCGCCGGAGCCCACGGATTGATCGCGCCCCTGAAGAACTCCGCTCCGGTCAACGCCGAGGCGATCCGTTCGTCGGCCGGGGCGCTGACAACGATCCCCGTCTGCCGCGTCGGTTCCGTCCGCAACACCCTCAAGGCCCTGCAGGCCGAGGGCTTTCAGGTCGTCGCCGCGACGGAAAAGAGCCGCAAGCTGCTCTACGACGCCGATCTGCGCAAACCCACCGTCCTCGTCATGGGGGCCGAGGATACGGGCATCTCGCGCGAGGTGCTCAAGATGTGCGACGAGCAGCTGGCCATTCCCCTGATCGGCCATATCGGGTCGCTCAACGTCTCGGCCGCCGCCGCCGTCATGCTCTTCGAGGTCGTAAGGCAGCGAATAGGGGATTAAAAATGAAAAATTAAGAATTGAAAATCGGTTCGGCCATGAAAGTGAATCTCAAACACTATCTCCGCATCTTCCGCCGCTCTTTGGCGCAGGTCGTGCGTTCCTATCCCGTCGAGCTGGCATTGGCGGCTTACGCCGCCGTGCTCGGCATCGTCTGCTACGAGTTGAACAGCAATACGGTGGAGGAGGCCGCGCTGTTGCCCAAGCTCGCCCTCGTGCCGCTCTTCTTCGCATGGGCGCTGGTCGTCGACCGGCTGGCCGGGCGGGGACCGTGGCGCAGGATCTACTGGGTCGCCTGGACCCCGCTGGTGCCGCTCTCGCTCTGGAGCGGGCTCGGCGACTGGATCGCGTCGATGCCCTACGCCGTGTCGTTGGGCGTGCTGGCTCCGCTGGCGCTGTTGTTATGCCGGCCGGGCGCTTCCAACCTGCGGTTCGTCAGCGACGCGATCGTCTGGCTGCGGTCGGCGTTGCTGGCCGGGCTCTTCGCCAACGTCGCTCTGGGGCTCTTCGCCGCGATCCTCTTCTCCACGACCTACATTTTCGGTCTGCACGGGGCGTGGATCGGGCATCTTTGGATGTACGCCGTCATCTTCTGCGAGTCGTTCGTCGCGCCCTGCCTCTTCCTGATGATGGCCGACCGGTGGCGCGACGCCGGGATCTCCGGCAACCGCATCCTCGCGGTGCTGCTCGACTACATCGTCTCTCCGGCGCTGCTGATTTATGTCGCGATCCTCTACCTCTATGCCGCCAAGATCCTCCTGACGTGGACCCTCCCCGAGGGCGGCGTGGCTTATCTGGTCTTCGGTTTCACGATCGTCGCCTTGTGCGTCAAGGCGTTGCAGCTCGTCTTGGATACGAGGCGTTACGACTGGTTCTTCGATCGCTTCAGCTTCGTGTCGCTGCCCCTTCTGGTGCTGTTCTGGGTCGGCGTCGCCCGCCGCATCGGCGAATACGGGCTCACCGAGCCGCGCGTGTGGCTCGTGGTCTGCGGCGGTATCATGACCCTCTGCGTGCTGCTCTTCCTCACGCCCCGCACGGCTCGCTACCGGTGGGTCTGCGCCCTGGCTTTCGGCATCTTCGCCCTCGTGGCCTACGTGCCCGCCCTGCGGCCCGAGCGGATCGCCGTGCGGTCGCAGTTCCGTTGTGCGCTGGCGGTCGCCGAGCGGCTGGATCTCCTGAACGACGACGGCACGCTGCGCCTCGACCGCTTCGGCGCCGACACGACGCTCAAGGCCGATTATCGCCGCTTCTACGAGGCCGCCGAGTATGTTTGGCGGTGCGATACCGCGGTGTTCGACCGCTTCGGCGTCAGCCGCGACGAACTCCGCCGGGCCCTTCCGGAGTCGATCCACGACTACGTGGTCTACGGCTGGACCTCCGCCGATACGGTGGAGATCGTCGAGACCGTCGAACGCCTCGAATTCACGGGTTCCGTTCCGTTGGACCGGACCGCAGGTTATACGATGCTCTATCCCTCTTGGAAGCGTCGCTGGAACACCCCCGCATCGGACGACTGTTCGTTCCGCTTCTCCAACGATACGCTTACGCTCCATTTCGGCGGGAAGCTCCCCGACTGGTCTCTTTCGCGGGCCGAACTGCTCGCCGCGCAGCTGCGCCGGGCCGGTATCGCGACCGCCTGGCCGAGCGGGCAGGAACTGCAGGATGCGTGCGACGCACTCTCGGTCTACCGCGACGAGAGGCGCATAATCGTCTTCAGAAACATGAATTTCGATCGCAGCGACTCCACGTTGCGCATCTCCGACCTCTCGGTCTGCACGGTGCTGACCCGATGACTTCGACGCTCGATCATCCCCGGCTGGGCGCGGTTACGTTGGCGTCCTCGCCGCGGGCCCGGCGGATCTCGATCCGCGTGCGGCCGTCGGGCGACGTGCGGGTTTCGTTTCCGTGCGGCGTCTCCCGGCAGCGGGCCCTCGCTTTTCTCGACGAGAAGGTCGTCTGGGTCGAAACGGCCCGGCGGAGGCTGGCCGCCCGGCGCGCCGCCCTCTAAAAGCAGCGTGTTTAAGCCGCCCCGGCGCGCGTAAAGCGCCGCCGTAAGCCCGGCCGCGCCGCCGCCGACAATCAGCAAATCATAGAGCATAGGCTATTCCTCCTTGGCAAGATGCACGTCCAGCTGCGGATAGGGAACGGAAATATTTTCCCGACGAAAACGCAGCAAAATCTCCTCCATTAAATAATAATATACTGTCC
>JAMPGH010000001.1:693467-792971 GCA_023664045.1 Alistipes senegalensis
TGTTGGGCAGCGAGAGCGACGGGCCGGCCAGAAGCAGGGCCAACGCCGGGCCTTTGCCCATACCCGAAGCCAGCAATCCCTGAATGATCGGCACTTCGGTGAGCGTGGCGAAGTACATGAAAGCCCCTGTGAACGAGGCGAAGAAGTTGGAGAGCAGCGAATTTCCGCCTACCGCCCATTCGATCCATTCGTTGGGAATGACACCGGCGATGGCCGTATCGTCGTGCGTCGAGCCGAGCAGGAAGCCTGCCGTCACCACACCGATGGCCAGCAGGGGCATAATCTGTTTAGCGAAGCCCCACGAGGATAGTGCCCATTCACGGTTCTCTTCATCCCGCTTGTCAAACAGGAGAATAACGGAGAGTGCGGCGATGGCTACAATCATCGGTACCAACGGTACGAGTTTGGCATTTGTGACAAACAGATTGGCCAAGACAATGGATAATCCCGTCGTGACCGCACCGGCTGCGACCCAAAGCGTTTTCAGTTTCAATACCTTTACCAGTGACCAGCACAGCAACAGGGAGAACGCCCCCACGATGTACCATTTGTGCGTGAAAATCATGCTCCATACGCCCGTGTCTCCTGCGGCGGGTGCACCCCAGTTGGCGAAGACGAGGATCAGCACCAAGGTGAAGAAGTGCAACGACGTCTGCCACATCGGTCGTTTTTCGGGCGGCGGCACAATGTTCATCTGCTGCTCTTTCTTCGCTTTTTCCTCGTTCCGGAAGATGAACGACATGGCCAGCCCGATGATAACAGAAAAGGCTACCGCCCCGACCATTCGTGCCACGCCCATTTCAAGACCGAGAATACGGGCGGTCAGGATGATGGATAAGATACTGATTGCCGGGCCGGAATAGAGAAACGCCACCGCAGGGCCCAGTCCGGCTCCGCGCTTGTAAATACTGGTGAACAGCGGCAGGATGGTGCAGGAACACACCGCCAATATGCCTCCGGAAATGGCGGCGACGGAGTAGGACACCCACTTCTTCGCATTCGCTCCGAAGTATTTCAACACCGACCCCTGACTGACGAATACGGCGATAACACCCGCGATGAAGAAGGCAGGCAGCAGGCACAGTACAACGTGTTCCTGCGCATACCATTTCGCAAGGTCGAGGGTTGCATCGACGGCCGTCATAAACCGCTCGCTGCCGAGCGGCAGGAAGAAGACGGCGGCGAACACCGCCACGATCCAAAAGAGGATTTTCAACTCTTTTTTAGGTTCCATTTTTTTCGATTGTTTTGTATTTCGGGGCGCAGCCTGCGGCGGTTCGCAACGCCGGGTTGCGGGTCTCCGCTGGGGGAGGCTGCGGTCCGCGCAGCTCGCAGAGCTGCAAACTCGGTTTCAGATTCCCAACATCTTTTTGATTTCACTCTCCGACGGGACGTGTCCCTTGATGCGCACCTCACCGTCCACCGTAACTGCCGGTGTGGTCATGATATTAAGGTTAAGCAATTCCATGATATCCTCCACTTTCGTGAGTGTAACGTCAAGGCCATTATCCTTGATGACCTTCTCGATTGCGGCATACGTAGCCTTGCATTTGGAGCATCCGGCTCCCAAAACTTTGATTTCCATAATTCGCTTTATTTTTATTATTTGTATTTCGTCGTATTACGAACATTGTCCGCAAATAAAAAACTAACAATACATCATGATGCAATAATAGACACCGATTGCCACAAACAAGATTCCCACAATCCGGTTGAGCCATTTCTGTATAACCTGCATCCGTCCGTATACCACGCCGATGCGCTGGGCGCTGAACGCCAATATCCATGCGACGACCAGCACGGGCAATGCGGTGGCAACGGCAAACAATACCGGAAGCAGATAACCAACCGAGGACGTTGCCGACATCGGAATCAGCATCCCGAAATAGAACACGCCGCTCGTGGGGCAGAATGCCATGGCGAACAACATACCCAGAAGCAACATCCCCGTTCCGCCGCGTTTTTTCATACCTTCTCCATTGCCTTTGAACCCGAAAGACGGTAACGGCAGCCGGTCGCCGAAGAGCATGAACAAGCCGATGAGGCACAGCGCCGGGCCAAGTACCATTTCACCGTATTTCCCGATGAAACGCTGGATGCCGAACAGACTCGACCCCTCTTTCAAAATGGCAATCAGTACCAATGCAAGTGCGGTATAGGCGATGACACGCCCCAGCGTATAGAGCAATCCGTTCCGGAAAATCCGGCGCCGGTCTTCGATGTCTTTCCCGATGAACCCGATGGCCGCAATGTTCGTCGCCAAGGGGCAAGGCGAAAGGGCGGTAAGCAACCCCAGCAGAAAAGCAGTCAGGGCCGGGGCGGTGCTGTTATCCAATAACGACTGTAACCATTCCATAAGCGAACCCTATTTAAGCAATGCCGTTACCTTTTCCGCCACCGCTTTCTTAAACTCTTCGGGCGCCGTGCGGGCATTCCCGAATGCGAATTCCGTCAGGTTCTCCACCTGCTCCTTGCCTCCGGCATGCTTTACCAAGATGAGCGACGACCATGTCACTTCATACTTTTCGGCAATCCGCTCGTTTTCAGGGCGGGAGATATCGACGATCCTGAATACCACATCCCCCCTTTTCAGTTCGTCGGCAAAACGGGCATCGATCGCCTCTTTTGCGTTGGCCTCTATCGCCTTGCAAGTGGCGCATCGCTGCTTGCCGTGGAAATAGAGTATCTCCACGCGATCTTTTTCGTTTCGTGCTGCTTCGTCATTTGCATTGTTCGTCGTGCGGTTTCCGCATGCGAAGAGCACCAGGCACATCGTTCCCAATAAAAATCCTTTAGTCATACAGTTGTTTTTTTAATTGTTTATATTTCGTCGAATAACGAACATTTGCGGTAAAAAAGAGGTTTATTCGCAGCACCTCTCTTTTTCGGGATTGCCATCCCGATAAAAATCGGTGAAGAGCAGACGTGCAACCTCCCAATTTTCGCGATTGATGCAGTAGCGTACTTTCGGCGGCTCGATCGTTCCCTGAATCAATCCGGCTTCTTTCAACTCTTTCAAATGCTGCGATACGGTCGCTTTCGAGATCGGCAGCACTTCGTGGATGTCGCCGAAGAAACAGCACTTCTGCTTGGCCAAGAAGTGCAGGATCGCAATTCGCGCCGGATGCCCTATCGCCTTTGCAAATCGTGCAAGTCGTTCTTGTTCTGCGGTATATGATTTTTTCGCCATATGCTATTTTATTTGTTGTTCGCAAAACTACGAATAATATTCCGGCAAAACAAATAAAAATACATACTATTTCTCTTCCTTATCGAAGTTCAACAACAAATCGTCAGCGGCAAACCGATCGAAATCGGAGCGAAACAATTTATCCCGAACTCCCGGTTCGGCTTGTTCTTCCATCTATCCAGATGTCCGCGTTTGCCATCGTCGACAGTTCGCCGGCATTTCCGAAAAACTGAATATATCGGTTTTATAATTTAATACCATTGCTTTTATTTTGTTCTTTCACAAATAGTCGAAGTTTTTCGGCCTTCTCCCTGCACCATAGAGCAAACGGTCTTTTGTCGATATTTAGTTGGAGTTTTCGTTTGTCGGTGGGATCAGGGGTTATTTGTGCCGTTACTCGTTCGACTGTAAATTTGCAGTTGTGCTCTTCGGAGTACAGTTCGCCGCTGTATTCAAGCGGTTTGCCTTTGATGAGAGTAGCAGTCTGCTCGTTATCGAATCCTATCGTTCGGCAAACGCTTTTCATTCGGATCATCTCACGGAAATAAGGAAACCACTTTACGGCTTTCGAGAGAACTGCTTTCAGTAGCGACACCTCCTTTTTATGTTTCGCAGCTTCGATTTGTCGCTCCTCACGATTCTGGGTTTCTCGCTTTATTAGCTCCATCCGATGTTGTTCTTGCAAGGTCTGAATTTTTGTTTGCAGGATTTCAATCATTTCCTTGTGGGTAGCAACATTTCGATACAAGGCGGTGTTCTCCTTCTCCAACGTCTTGACCTTATTACTTCCCAAAAGAGAACCGACACTTTCGGCGATATTGGTCGCAGCGGTGGCCGCTGCACTTTTCAGTTTCTCTGTGTGCACTTCTTTTTTTGCACGATTCAAATCTTCTTGCACCGTCGCTTTTTGTTTTTGCAATTCCGTTATGTCTGCTTTCAGCGTATCGGTCATTGCCTTCACCTCTCGGTAAAACTGCGTGATGTCGATATGTCGTGCTTCGGAACCCTCAATGCCGCGTTGCAGGCTGTATTTAGCCATCGCTGCGGCATAGGTATCTTGATACTCTTTTAACTTCACGCGCGACATTACCTCGTCGGCGCATAGTCGGGGACGGGAGGCGGATTTCGTTCGGTAACGTTTGGTTACTCGTTTCTCTTGTTTCTTGCGTTTGCGCTCGGTCGTTACGATGGGCACGAGCGTCGCGTGGATATGGGGAGACTTTTCGTCCAGATGCAGGTCGGCCGATACGATGTTTTCCTTGCCGAATGTCTCGGCAAGATATTTCATATTGTCGGTGCACCACTCGTCCAACCGTCCCTCACGTACGATGCGTTGCATTTCGTCGGGACTTCCCGACAGTATGATGCGGATCGCCCGCACTTGGTTTTTGCCGATCTTGCGGGTAAGTCCGGCAGTCTCCAGCCGATATTGTATCGCCTGCGTGCGGGTACGGATGCCGGCGGGATATTCGACCAGTTGCCGATTGAGGTGCGTGCGTCCCTCGTCGGCATTGGCCGGTTTGATTTTGCGTTCGATGTGGGCTGAGGTTCCGCTGTCCGTACCTCGCGCTTTTTGCATATGGAATACGACATAACCCATAGTCAAGAGGTTTTAAGTGGTTGTTGATTTCAGGGAGTGCAGAGGGGCGGAGCTCCTTTGCCTTATTGGGGAATTTTCAGCGTTGCGAAGCGATGCGGCTCGGAAAATTCCCTAATAAGCTATGCCTTTTTGTAAAAAGGCGCGGGCGCGAAGCGGCCGATTGGTGGGCGACGGTATCGATGATGTGTCCGACAGCAGGGGCAGGCGTTGAAAGAGAACCGACAGTCCGCAGTCCCTGTGCGCCCGGAGGGATCCTCCCAAAATCCCATAGGGCGCACAAGGGGACGACTGGACGAATCCGTTCACCTTGATTTCTCTTTTCATCATGCAAGGCTGTATTTGGTGGAATAGATGTCGGCCATTTCGTCGAATCCTTTGGCCAGCATGTCGTCCGTAACTTTGGCGTAAATCTGGGTCGTCTTGATATTCGTGTGTCCCAGCATCCGGCTGACCACCTCGATGCGGATGCCTTGCGCCAGCGCATTGGTCGTGGCGAACGTGTGGCGCGCCATGTGGAATGTGATCGTCTTGTCGATGCCGACCTCCGCCGCTATTTTCTTCAATACCCGATTGCAGTAGGCGATATCGGGAACCGGAAGTACGAGGTTCGTTCCTGAGACCTCGCGTTTGTAACGGGCGATGATGCGTTCGGTGATGCCGCACAATTTGATTTTGAACGGCGTGTCGGTTTTCTGCCGTCGCTTGACGATCCACAGATCGCCGTCGAACGACCGCTGGATCATCTCCTGCGTCAGCCCCTTGACGTTGACATGGGCCATACCCGTGAAACACGAGAAGACGAACATATCCAGCACCTTGCCGTATCCGTCAAACGTGAACTTGTGGTTCATCAACGCCTGCAATTCGGATTCGATCAGGTAACCACGTTCTTTGGTCGTCTTCTTCGGGTGGTAGTCGGCGAACGGATTGCGGGCGATGATTCCGGCGTTGTGCGCTTTGGTGACGATCATCTTCAACGGCTTGGTGTAGATGCAGACGCACGAGGGCGTCAAACCCTTTTCGCTGCGCAGGTAGAGGTCGTAATCGGTGATGAAGGTTTCTGTCAGCTCTTTCAGCGGAATATCCTCGCGGCGCAGTTTCTCGGCGAGGAACTCCGCCAGTCGCTTGCATACGTTGTCGTACTTACGGTAGGTGGATTGCGCACGGTCTACGCCGACATGCTGTTTAAAGTCGCGGTTGAATTTGTCAAACGCTTCCAGCAATGTTTCGTACTCCTCGCCCATGCCGAGGTAGGCCGATTTCACCCGCTCGGCCGTAACGTAGGCGTCGCGGTCGGCAATATGTTGGTAATGACGTTCGAGCTGTGCGCGGATATGCTCCAACTTATGGTTGATATCCTGCGCTTCATGGCTCTTTCCAACGGCTTTGTTGGCTTTGGAATCCCACAGGGTAGGCGGCAGGGTTACGCGGCAGTTGACGAACGTGCTTTTGCCGTTCACCGTAAGGCGGGCATAGACGGGGATGCGCCCCTCTTTCATGCGCTGTTTGTTTACATAGAACAGGATTTTGAATGTGCTTCTTCTCATAACGGTTTTACAGGTTGCAAAGTTAAGTCGTTATGAGTTCAGAATCAATATGAAGAATTACGCAAAACAGTGAATAAGAATACATTGCGAAAACAAATCGAACCAGTCGCCCGATTCTTCGGCTGCCGAATTCCGTTAACGATTTGTTAACCGAACTCCTGCTTTCCGATGCTCGAAACCGCTGAATCGCCCATTTGCAAAACAAAGCAACGAAAAGCATAAGACATTATTCAACAATCGATTAACGCATCGTTGCTTTGAATTGCTACCACAATCCCGTTTTCCGCTCAGGGGGTCTGGGAGAAATCAGGCAACGGAGAGCAAAAAGCTTTATGTATCAGTGATACGTAAGGCTTTTTCGTTTTCGGCGGGTGCACCCCGACGCATCGGGACGCAGGTTTTTCAGGACTTGTTCATGACCTCTTCCGCTCTACTTTGTAATTGGTCATGATTCGTCGGTATCGCGTTGTTTTTCATTGTTTTGCATCGTAATAATCTCGTACTGCATACGTTTAATCTTTAAACTCTCGCAGCCATGTACAGACGTACTACTTTCTCCGTTGTTTTCTTTTGCAAGAAAACCGAAGTCGACAAAAAGAGCAAGGCTCCGATTTATGCACTGAAAAGGGGCTGCGAATGAAAAAGAAGCCGAGCTGAAGCAGTTGAAACCCGAAGTTGCGGCGTTGGAGCGCAAGATTCAGCGGGAGCTGGCGCAGCAACAGTATGAAAATGAAACGCCCAAGCTGACGAGACGATGATCCTGCAACATCGGCTCCACTCGAAGCGCATCCTATTCCTGTGCGAACTTGCGCAGAAATTCGGCCAGATTCGCACCTTCGTCCAAACCTATTTTCTTGCGGATGCGGTAGCGGCTGACCTCGACGCCGCGTACGGAAATACTCATCAACGGAGCGATCTCTTTGGAAAGCAGATCCATTTTGATATAGGCGCACAACAGCAGTTCTTTTTTGGTCAATTCGGGGTATGCGGCAGTCAGCCGGTCGAAAAAGCCATTGTGAACCGAATCGAACGTATGCTGGAAATGTTGCAGATCGTTGTCGTGCGCAATGTTCTCGTCGATTTGACCGATAAGACGGATGACCTTCCGGCGCAGCGAAACCGGATTCTCTTCGTTGAGTGTTTGGTAAATGTTCGTCGCGGCTTTTTTGATGTTGAGCAGAATCTCGTTTTTGCGCACGATGTTCAGCGTCGAGTTCACCAACTCTTCGGATTTGTGCCGCAGCTCGGCGCGCAAAACCTCTTCTTTGAGCGAGTCGATTTCGAGTTCTTTCAGTTGGTTCTCTTTTTTGAAACCTTCTTCCTGCTGCCGCAGTTCCAGCTCTTTCTGCTTCACCAGCCGCTTGCGGCTTCTGTCGATTCGACGAACCAGATAACCGATGCCCGCGCCCGAAAGAGCGAGATAGATCAGGTAGCTCCACCACGTTCTGTACCAGGGCGGCAACACCCGGAAAGCAATGGATGTCGAGGCCGGTTCCTCTCCGTCGACACCCGAAGCCCGTACATGGAATACGTAGCGGCCTTCGTGCAGATTGGTGAACTCTTTCACATTCGTTTCGCGATATTCGCTCCAACTTCCCGTTTCGTACTCGGTATCCAACCGGCACGCATAACCGGTCGGTTGCGTGCGGAGATAGTTCACCGCGCTGTACTCGAATCGCAGCGAGTTGCATCCGTAGGGAACGACGAGTTCCTCCGCCTGGTCTGCGGAATAGTTGCGACCGTAGAGGAGCGAATCGCTCGGTTCGGTGAGCCAGATACGGCGAATCGCTACCGACGGATTTCCCGTATGCGGAGGTGCGGCATCCAAATCGAGCAGGGAGAATCCGCCCTCGGAACACAGTACGGCATGGCGGTCGAAAGTCGATACGTGCTCGAAATGCTCGATCAGCAATTTGTTCAGATAGAGTTCGCCCGCCCGTTTGAAATAACGGTCGCGTTGGTCGTCGTAACGCAATACCCGCAGCGACCGTCCGTCGGAGTACCAGATGTTGTTATAAGTGTCTTTGTCCAAATAGCTGTATCGGCCGCCGGCTTCCGCGGTCGCCGCTTCGAGCCTGCGGTTCCGAATCAGGCAGTCGTTCGAACGGTCGTAGTTCCAAAGTCCGTATTGCGACGCGATGCACACCGTGTCGTCGATGACGGTCAGGTGGAAATCGCTTGTAACTCGCAACGACTCGGAGCGGTAGTTCTTTTGTGCGACGACCCGTTTCAGGTCTTCCGAGAGTTGCATTCGGACGATGCCGTTCCCTTTGTTGGCGATCCAGACCACCCGGTCATCGTGCGGATCGGCCAACAGGCTTTTGCAGGACACCGTACAGCTGTCGATTTTATGAACGGCCTGCCATGCCCTTCCTTTCTCGCGGCGGAGCAGGTAGATGCCGCGTCCCACGCCGTAAGTTCCTGCGATCAACGTGTTTTTATGTCCCGGCAGCGCGACGATTTGCCGAACGCCCCACAAACCGTCGACATGCTGCACCGTTCCGTTTCGTTCGATTACGAAAACGCCTCGTTCGGTCGCTCCGAAGAGTTGGCCGTCGTGGGGAAATAGTTGCCAAGTCTGTCCGTTGGTCTTTTCCACGAAGTCGACTTCGCCGGAACGGCCGGATTTATCGGGTATCGAAGTCCGATAAATGCCTTGATTGGTGCCAAGATAGAGCTTGCCGTCGAAAAATGCGGAGGCATAGCCCGAACCGATGTCGGCCCGGTTGCCGTAAAGCGCCTGTATGGGCGAGGTAATCGCCACGTAGTCGATGCCGCTGTCCAGTCCCAGCCACAGATTGCTGTCGCGGTCGAATAGAATCGCCTGCACCGTCTTGTTCTGCAATCCCGTGGAGGTCGACAGGATTTGCGACCGATCGGTTTCGAGATCGAGTACGCACACCCCCTCCTGCACGGTTCCGATCGCTATGCGCGAGCCGAGCCGTGCAGCGCAGATGGCTCCGTTCTTCCGAATATAAGCGTCCACCGACGTGCGGTAAGGGCATACCCCTTCTTGCGGATGGTAGGTATAGAGCCCGTTGAATCGGGTTACGACCAGAATCCGGTCTCTGTGAGGCAGCAGTTTCACTACTTTCAGTTTCCCCAGTTTTCCGGATTCGGGAAGCAGGCGCAAACCGTTGTCGTCGACTACGGAGAGACCTTCGTCGGTTACGGCCATGAACTGCTGGTTGATGACGGCCGACGTGGCGATGGTGCCTCCGCTATCCAGCGTATGCAGCTCTCCGTTTTCAAGATAGACGATGTAGCGGTCGTCCTGAAAATAGACCCGTCCGGCATTGAGCACGACATTGCGAATGACCCCGATATGGACGGTTTTGCGCAATTCGCCGGCGAGCGACGTGTAGCGCAACCCGCCTACCCGGTCCGGCTCGAAATAGCCCAGGTCGTTGATGGCTCCGATGTAGATACGACCGTCCCCGCTCTTTTTCAGCGACCTGATTTTGTGGCCCGTAACCGGGTAGAGCGCCCAGTTTTCGCCGTCGTATTCGAGCAGCCCGTTGTTGTTGGCGACGTAAATCCAGCCGTTTTCCTGTTGTTCGATCATCCAGTTCTGGGTGGCAGCGCCGTAGTCCCTGTGCGTGTAGTTGAATACCTGCCGGTGCCATACGGCATAAGCAGGTCGGGCGAGTGCGAAAGCCAACAAGAACAGAAGGAATCGGATTTTCATATCGTTCGTGCGAAAGTTCGGGAATGGAAGTATCGCAAAGGTAATCGAAATATCGGGTTTATAATATGTACTTGCCGTTTTTTATTATATATCCAGTGTGCAAATATGTTATTAAATTATTTAATTATATAGGTGGTTCGATATCTGTTTTATCTGAAATTCAGCTTATTGAAAATCGGTTGTGTAATTTTTGACGTAGCTCGATTTCCGGATAGACGTATTCATGATGTAGCGATTCCCGCCGTTTTCAGCGGTCGAACGGATATTTTTGTACTGCAATGATGCACCAAAACAACTCAAAACCAAAACCTGTCGAACTATGAAACAACATTTTCGCACAAGGAGTATCATGCGGCTGCTTGCGGTCGCATGTTGTCTGTTCTCGACATTCGGTTGGGACGTGTCCGCTCAAACCGCGATGGACGTATCGGGATGCGTAATCGATGCCGCGACCAAAGAGCCCCTGCTCGGCGTTACGGTGATCGAATCCGTCGCGAACCGCGGCACTACGACGGATGCTGCCGGCCGCTTCGGATTGCGGACCGAAAGCGGAGCGACTCTCACCTTTTTCTATCTCGGATACGAAACGGTCGAGATCAAGGCCGGCACGGATGTCGGAACGATCGAATTGAAATCGGCCGACACCGAGTTGGACGAGGTCGTAGTGGTGGGTTACGGTACGCAGAAAAAAGTCAATTTGAGCGGTGCCGTCAGTTCCATCGGCGGCGATGCCATCGCCGCGAAGCCTGCGACCGACGTACTCTCGGCCCTGCAGGGCGAAATGCCCGGTGTGGCGATTCTGCGCAGCGGCGGCGAGCCGGGCGCCGAGAGTTCGGGGATCCGCATTCGCGGCTTCTCGTCGGCCAACAGCACGTCGACGCTCGTGCTCGTCGACGGAGTGGAAAGCGATCTGTCGTTGCTGAATCCGAACGATATCGAGTCCGTTTCGGTATTGAAAGATGCCGCTGCCTGCGCCATTTACGGTGCGCGTGCGGCTTCGGGCGTCGTGCTCGTTACGACCAAAAGCGGCAGCGAGGGCAAAACGCGCGTAACCTATAACGGTTACTACGGTTTCAACCTGCCGGGCAATATGCCGGAGCGGCTGCCCGCATGGGAGGAGCAGCAATGGATCAACGAAGGTCGTTTCAATGCCAGCGGCAAGGTGGAATGGAACCCCGAACAGTCGTCGTGGGTCGGCAACCCCAACTTCAACTACCGTCCGAACAACAGCAACGGCCGCTGGGACTTCTTCCAGGCGACCAACTGGGTCGACGAAGGCGTCAAAAAGTACACTACGCAGCAGAATCATGCCGTTTCCGTATCCGGGGGGGGAAATCATTCAACTATCTCGCCTCGGCCGGATTCTATACCAAAGACGGTCTGCTGAAATATGGCCCCGATCAGAACGACCGCTATAACGTCCGTCTGAAAATCAACTCCGAACTGAACAAGCACATTTCGCTGAACGTGTTGGCCAGCTTCGACGAGCAGGACAAGAAACAGAATCCGTACGGTTCGAAAAACATACTCGGGCGATTGTTCCGCGTTCGCGGCCGTCAGCCCATCCTCAATCCCGAAGAGGATATCAACGAGAGCCCCTATAACGGCGACCTGCAGGTCAACGCCATCGACCTGATGAAAAACGGCGGCGTAACCAAAAGTACCTACGGAGCCTACACGGGCAAGGGCGAACTGGTCATCAAGGATTACTTCACGGAGGGTCTGAAGCTGAAATTGAGCGCCAGCCGCAAGGCGAGCTACTACACGCAGACGGTCAAGAAACGCCACCTCGTATGGTACGACCGGCTCGGAACCGGAATCCGCTTCCAAGCCAACAATCCGAACGAGATGTCGCGCACGAAGAACAACGACTACCACGACAATTTCGAGGCGCTGCTCTCTTACGACCGGCAATTCGGCAAACATACCCTTTCGGTTCTGGGCGGTATTTCCTACGAGCGCTATCGCAAGGACGAAGTCTCGGGTACGGTCAAGAATCTGAATTCCAACGATTTCTTCTCGTTCAACTACTACGATTCGAGCGACGCGACGAACACGAGCGTTCGCGATGAAATTCAGACGTGGGCGATCATGTCCTACTTCGGCCGCATCAACTACAATTACGACGAACGTTATCTCTTCGAGGCCAACTTCCGTTACGACGGCAGTTCGCGGCTGGCTCCGGGCAACCGGTGGGAGGTATTCCCGTCGTTTTCCGCCGCATGGCGCGTCAATCAGGAGAAATGGTTCGACGTTCCGGCCATTACGAACCTGAAAGTGCGTGCATCGTGGGGCCAGCTGGGCAACGGCGCCGTGCTGGGACTCTACGACTATATTCCGCTCATCAGCTCGAACAAGAACCACGGCGAGGATAACTACTACCAGAGCCAGATGGCCTCGACGGGCAAGACGTGGGAGATCATCAGCACGACGAACATCGGTATCGATCTGGGATTTCTCAACAATACGCTGACCGTAACCGCCGACTACTACTGGAAAAAGAACGACAACATGCTGGCCAACCTCGAATTGCCGCACATCGTCGGCATCTCGGTGCCTTCGTCGAACGTCGGTACGCTGAAAACGTGGGGCTGGGAGTTCGAGATCGCCTATAAAAACCATTATAAGGATTTCCACTACGGCATCAGCTTCAACATCAGCGACAGCCAGAACAAGGTGGTCCGCTACGACGGAGCCAACACGATCCAAGCCGGTGCGAACTCCATCGTCGAGGGTTACCCGATGAACAGCATCTGGGGTTACAAGACCAACGGTTTTTGGAGCAGCCGCGAGGAGTACCTCGATTACAAAGCGGCCAATCCGGGCTACGAGTCGTTCAGCGACGCGAAGGTCTCGGGCGGCGACGTCCGCTACGTTGCACAGGGCAAGGCCGACCACAAGATCGGTGCCGGCGGCGGCACGCCCCAAGATCCGGGCGACCTCGTCTGTCTCGGTTCGTCGAACGGCCGTTATCTTTACGGTCTGACGATCAATCTCTCGTGGAAGGGCTTGGACTTCAGCTGCATGTTTCAGGGCGTCGGCAAGCGCACCGTACTCATCAATGCCGGCGACATCGCGCCGTTCGCCACGACTTCGGACATGCCCTGGACGATCCACCGCGACTACTGGACGCCCGAAAACCCGAATGCCTACTGGCCGCGTCTGTACAACTACGCCAACGACCAGTTCAACTTCCAGCCTGCCGACCGCTGGGTACAGGATGCTTCGTACATCCGCCTGAAGAACATTCAGCTGGGCTATACGTTCCCCATCAAGAAAACGTGCATCGAAAAACTGCGCCTCTACGTTGCCGGTTCGGATGTCTGGGAGTCGTCGAACATGCTGAAAGTCTTCGATCCCGAGGTGGGCAACACATCGAACAACAACTACTATCCGTTCTTCCGCACGTGGGTGATCGGTCTTAACTTCTCGCTTTAACGAAGAATCCCGTAAAATAGAAGAAAAACCATGAAAAAGATACTCAATACCATCGTGTTCGGTGCCCTCTGCATGGCGTTCGCGGGGTGCAACCTCGATCTGGAACCCGAAACCTCCTTCACCGACTCCGACTACTGGCGGACGGAGACCGACCTGCGCGGTGCCTGCAACCGGTTCTACCAGCAAACCGGCGGTGCGCTGGGCGGTTTCTACCACGACTATCGTTCCGATGAACTGGTCGCCAAATCGGGTCCCAACTCCATCTCCGACGGGAGCCGTTCGGTTCCGTCGACCTCCGGCGACTGGACGGATCCCTATTGGCGCATCTTCATTTCGAACAACATTCTCGAAAAGAGCGAAAGAGCCGATGTTACCGAAGCCGTACGCGACCGCTACAAGGCCGAAGCGCGCTTCTTCCGGGCGTTCCACTACTTCGAGCTGGTCAAAAAGTACGGCGACGTGCCGATGATTATGAAAGCCGTGAACGACACGAGCGATCCGCTTCTTCAAATGGGCCGCACGCCCCGTGAAACGGTGATTCAGCAATGCTACGAAGATCTGCAATTCGCGGCCGAACACCTGCCCGACATCGACCATGTCGATGCTTGGGAGCATGTGTCGCGGTCGGCGGCACTGGCCATGCTGGTCCGGGTGGGGCTTTACGAAGGCACTCACAAGAAGTACCACCAAACCCCGAACGGCGATTGGAAAGCGCATCTGAAAGTCGCCGTCGACGCGGCCGAAACCATGATTGCGGAACAGAAACACGAACTCTATCCCGATTTTGGGAAGCTCTTCGTTTTCGACGGCGAAGGCCGCCAGAACAAAGAGAACGTATTCATCAAGGAGTACGGCCCGAACGGTGCCGGAACGACCACCCACGGCAACAGCCGCCAGTTGGAAAATGCGGTGAACGTTCCTCGCCAGACGATCGACATGTTCCTTTATACCGACGGTCTGCCCCGTGCGAAGTCGCCGCTGAAAATTTCGCCCGAAACGCACTACAACGACGTCTTCGAGAACCGCGATCCCCGCTTCGGCATGACTTTCTTCCGGTACGACGAAGAAGCCTTCAAAGGTCCGTTCAATCCTTTCTACGAGAGCCACACCGGGTACAAGATCAAGAAAGGCTACATCAAGTCGGAAGATGCCACCAACAGCAAGGAAACTCTCGACAAGATGATTATCCGCTACGCCGAAGTGCTGATCTCCTATGCCGAAGCCCTCTACGAGTACAACGGTTCGATTACCGATGCGCAGCTCGACCGGACGGTCAACGCGCTGCGCAACCGGGTCGGGATGCCGGTCCTGCTGACCAACTCGTTCGTTTCGTCCAACGGGCTCGACATGCTCGAAGAGATCCGCCGCGAACGTTTCGTCGAGTTCATCGACGAAAATCTCCACTACGACGACATCATCCGTTGGAAAACGGCCGAAACCCTCCTGCCGACCTACATACTCGGGCAGAAATTCGTAGAAGATGAAACGACCACCCAGCGCGAGGATGTCGCGGATCGCCTGACTACGAACGGAGGTTTTTACAAAGGCGTGAAAGTCTACGACGAGGATGATATCTATGTCATCGAAGAGGCCGCCAACCGTCGTTTCAACCCCGAACGCGACTACCTATACCCGATTCCGATCTACGAAATTTCGCACTCGGGCGGCCATGTCGAACAAAACCCCTATTGGAGAGAATAAGCGAATCGAGAATTTCAAAAAAACGAAAAACATGAAAAAGATACTTTATATGCTGTCGCTGGTCGCCTGCTGCGGGCTGACCGCTTGCGACGACGATGCCTGGGGAAACGGCGACCCCGCCATGAATCACATCTATTATGTCGGATTCGAAGACTGGGGGAAGAACGATAACAAAGTCGTGTTCGAGGTCGCTCACGGCGCGACGGTCGATATTCCGATGCAGTTCTGGTGCGAGTTCGTCCGTCCTTACGACGTCGTAACTTACTACTGGACGGTCAGCGACCTGACGCCCGGCGTCGATTATCGGGTCGTCGCGGCCGACGGCACGGTGCTGCAGCCCGCCGCCGACGGAGCCTACACGCTCACGTGGCCCCAAGCGAAAAAAGGGGTGCAGAACGTTCGAATCGAGGCGCTGAACGGTGCCGACGGCACGGTGGCGGTGCAGACCTTCGACCCCGCGTCGGATGTCGAGCTTTCCAATCAGGACATCGAGTCGACCGTGCAGTCGCGTACCGACAACTACGAGGTGCGCATCTTTACCCAGAACTACAAAGTCTCTGTCAACATCGAATAGCGTGGTTCAAGTGGATTATTGGGAGAGCGGCCGGCAGAGACTCGTCCGGTCCTTGTCGGCCGCTCGTTTTTTACGACGATCTTTCCGCATGTACTCCAACCGCCGTATGGTGCGCGTGTGCGCTCTTTCGACCTTTTTGTTGCTGACATGCTCCGTTTCGGCGCAGCGCATCGTACGCTCGCTCGATGACGGTTGGCGTTTCCGCATCGGAGCGCATCCCGAAGCCGCTGCCGTCGACTGCGACGACCGCGATTGGGAGCCCGTCCGTATTCCGCATACGTGGAATGGCGACGCTTATACGGTCAAGGAGTATTATCGGGGCGAAGGGTGGTATCGTCGCAATTTGCGGGTGCCCGTTCGGGCAGGGCAGCGATATTACATTCGGATGGATGCGGCCGGCAAAACGGCGCAGCTTTATGTAAACGGCAAGGATGCCGGGTCTCACCGCGGAGGTTACACGGCAGCCGTGTACGACATAACGGATCTGCTCCGGCTCGCCGGCGACAATGTGCTGGCGGTTCGTGTGGACAATGCCGATGACGATGTACCGCCCTTGTCGGGCGACTTCACCTTTTTCGGCGGCATCTATCGCGACGTTTGGCTCGTAACGGTTCCCGAGTGTCATTTCACGATGACGGACAAAGGATCGCCGGGGCTGTATGTCTCCACGCCCGAAGCGAGCGCAGAACGCGGAACCGTCGCTTTGCGGGGCTTCGTGGCGAACGATGCGGCGGAACGGTGCCGTGCGACGGTCGAGGTTCGGATTTTCGATCCGGCGGGCCGGTTGGTGGACGAGGGCTCCTGTCCGCTTCGACTGGCGGCCGGAGAGCAGACCGGGTTTTCCTATCGCTCCCGTGTGCTGAAAAATCCGGCTCTGTGGACGCCGGAGACGCCGAATCGCTATCGGGTGGAAGCGACCCTCCGTCGGAATCGGCAGGAATCGGATCGGATGACTCTGCACACGGCGTTCCGGTGGTTCCGGTTCGATGCGGAGGAAGGTTTTTTTCTGAACGGCGAACCTTACAAGCTGCGCGGCGTTTGCCGTCATCAAGACCAGAAGCCCTACGGCGTGGCTTTGACCGACGAGATGCACCGCCGCGACTTCGCACTCATCAAGGAGATGGGCGCCAACTTCGTCAGGTTGGCGCACTATCCGCAGGACGATGCCTTTCTGGAAGAGTGCGATAGGCAGGGCATGTTGGTCTGGGAAGAGATTCCGGTCATCGACATCGTGCCCGGTTCGCCGGCCTATGCCGATGCGGCGGAAGAAAACCTGCGCGAAATGATTCGGCAACATTACAACCGCCCGTCGGTGATTTTGTGGGGCTACATGAACGAAATTCTGCTGGTTGCGCAACGCCGCTACCGGACCGAATCCGAATTGCAGCCCGTGCTGACCCGCACCCGCATGCTGGCCGAACGGTTGGAGAATGTCGTGAAACAGGAAGACACGACACGCATGAGCGTGATGGCCTTTCACGGAAGCAACGACTACAACCGCTGCGGTTTGTCGGAAATCACCGATGTCGTGGGCTGGAACCTCTACAACGGTTGGTACGGCGGCGACCTCGAAGGATTCGACCGCTTTGCGGCGCAACAGCATCGCGATTATCCCGACCACCCGATCATCGTCAGCGAATACGGCGCAGGCTCCGATAGGCGCCTGCATTCGCTTGTCCCGCGTCCGTTCGACTTCAGCATCGAATACCAGCAACGCTATCTGGAACATTATCTTCCCGTACTTGAAATAAATTCCTATCTTTGCGGAGGTGCCTTGTGGAATCTCATCGACTTTTCGTCGGCCAAACGCGACGAGTCGATGCCGCGCATCAATAACAAGGGAGTGGTTTATGCCGACCGCACGCCGAAAGATGTCTATTACTACTATCGGGCGGTGTGGCGTACGGACTTGCCGGTGCTTCGCATCGCATCGCGCGATTGGCTGCGGCGTACATGGACGGTGGATGCCGACGGACAAGCGATGCTGCCGGTGAAAATCTACACCAATCTGCCCGAAGTGGAACTGTTTGTCGACGGCCGTTCGTTAGGTCGCCGGCAACCGGAAAATCGCATCGTGATTTATGACGTGCCTTTCCGTGCCGGCGGGGTATCCCTGCGGGCCGTCGGAACCTCGGTCGAGGACCGGCCGGTGGAAGATGCGTTGTACATCGACTTTTCGGGCGTACCCGAACGGACGGCCGAGGCGGAGGGCGCATTGGAAATCGCGGTCAATGTCGGAAGCGACTGCTGCTTTACCTCCGACCGAAGCGGTACGGCATGGCTGCCGGATCGTCCCTATACGGAAGGGGGCTGGGGCTGCCTGGGCGGAGAAGCGGATGCGACGCAGGCGGAAATTGCCTGTACGGAGGACGGGCCGTTGTTTCAGACGCTGCGGCGCGGTTTGGACGGTTATCGTTTCGACCTTCCGAACGGCACTTACGAAGTGGAGCTGCTTTTCGCCGATCCTTACCGGCAGGCCGAATCGTCGGTTTACCTGCTTGGCCGCGACGCGGAGCAGACGGCCGCACAAAACCGCTTCCGCGTGGAAATCAACGACCGGACGGTCGAAGAAGCCTATGCACCGGAAGGACTGCGGGCCGCCGTGCGACGCTACACGGTGGAGAATCGCGACGGACATGTCGAAATCCGATTCCGGGCCCTTGCGGGCAGTACCCTCCTGAATGCCTTGCGCATCCGACGTTGCTATTGAAATATTGAAAAACACGAACCGATATGCAAATCCGACATCCGATGAAAAGAATCCTGTTGTCGATTTTCGTTATCATGACGCCCTGCGGTCTTTTGCGGGGTCAGTCCATTTGGGCGGTCGACCGTTTGTCCGAAACCCGGCAATCGCTCGACATGCCTTACTACGCCGGTGCTTACCGTGCTTTGCTGGCCGAAGCCGACCGCCTGCTCGAATCCGAGCCCTGCTCGGTCATGCAGAAGCAGCGCACGGCTGCGAGCGGCGACAAACACGACTATTTGAGCCAAGCCCGCTATACGTGGCCCGACCTCTCGAAGCCCGATGGCCTGCCCTATATCTCGCGCGACGGCGAGACGAATCCCGAGATCAACACGCTCGACCGCATTCCGCTCGGCCGGATGGCCGACCGCGTAACGACGCTCGCGTTGGCATGGTATTTCAGCGGCGACGAGCGTTATGCCCTCAAGGCCGTCGAGGCCCTGCGCGTCTGGTTCCTCGACCCGAAGAGCCGCATGAATCCCAATCTGAATTATGCGCAGATCGTGCGCGGCCGCTACGATGACAGAGGGCGCGCTTCGGGGCTCATCGACAGTTATTCGTTCGTCGAGATGCTCGACGCCGTGCAGTTGCTCGAAGGCTCGAAATCCTATCCGGCGAAGGAACGCAAGGCTCTGCGCAAGTGGTTCTCCGAGTTCACGCGATGGATGACGACCCACGAGAACGGCATCGCCGAAGCGAACGCCCGGAACAACCACAGCGTCGCCTACGATGCCCAAATCGTCGCCTATGCACTCTATACCGGCGATACGAAGCTGGCGCGCGAAGTATTGGAAGCCTTGCCCGAACGGCGCATCTATGCCCAAATCGAACCCGACGGCAGCCAGCCGCACGAGTTGCGCCGAACGCTGGCCTACCACTATTCGCAGTACAACCTGACCCACTTCATCGACTTGGCGTTGATGGGCAAACGGCTCGGATTGCGGGTCGACCGCTCCGTCTCCGACGACGGACGCAGTTTTTATAAAGCGATGGATTTCCTACTCGGTTATACCGGGTGTCCGCAAAGCGAATGGCCTTACGAACAGATTTCCGATTGGGACGGAGCGCAACAGAATTTTTGCCGCGACCTTTACCGCACGGCACACTATCTCGACGATCCCGAAGGGGCCTATCTGCGCGGTTTCTACGCATGCCGTGTCGCCCGCCCGCGCGATCGGTTCCGGTTGATTTACGGGGTGCCGAACGTGCCGGACGATGCCTATGCGTTCGCCGATGCGCAGTTGCGTTTTGCCGTCGATTGCGCTGCGAAAGCGAAAAAAGAACCGGAAAACGCCGTCAAGAACCGCGTAACGCCGCGTACCGTCCGTGAAGACGGTTCGCTTGCAATGGTCGCGCCGCGCGACTGGTGTTCGGGCTTTTTCGCCGGTTCGTTGTGGCAACTCTATGCCTACACCCGCGACGATTACTGGCGCGAGCAGGCGATTTCGTGGACGTGGCCCGTCGAGGAGGCGAAAAATCATCGCGGCACGCACGATCTCGGATTCATGATCGGCGACAGTTTCGGCAAGGCGTGGGAACAGACCGGAGAACGCTCGTACCGCGACGTCGTTGTCCGCGCGGCGCAGTCGCTCGCGACCCGTTTCGATAAGCAGGTGGGGTGCATCCGTTCGTGGGACCACAACCGCGACAAGTGGCGGTTTCCGGTCATCATCGACAACATGATGAACCTCGAAATGCTCTTCAAGGCGACGCAGCTTACGGGCGATTCGACCTATTGGCACATCGCCGTCAGCCATGCCGACGTTACCTTGCGCAACCATTTCCGCGACGATGCTTCGTCGTTCCACGTCGTCGATTACGACCCGGCGACGGGAGCTGTGCGCGGCAAGTGCACGCATCAGGGCTATGCCGACGATTCGTTTTGGAGCCGGGGGCAGGGCTGGGGGCTCTACGGATACACGATGTGCTATCGTTTCACGCACGATGCGCGCTATCTCGATCAGGCTTGCCGCATCGCCGATTTCGTGCTCTCGCTGCCGAATATGCCGGCCGATGGCATTTTCTATTGGGATATGAAATTGCCCGAAGAGACGGACGCTACTCCGCGCGATGTTTCGGCGGCAGCCTTGATTGCTTCGGGGCTCTATGAATTATGTACTTATGTCGAAGCCGAGCAGGCCGCGCGTTATCGTGCGGCGGCCGACAAGATCGTCGAAAGCCTGCACCGGAGTTATCAGGCTCCGCTGAAAAGCCACTATGGCTTCCTGCTGTTGCATTCGGTGGGGCATCTGCCGGGCGGTTCGGAGATCGATGTGCCGCTGAACTATGCGGATTACTATTATTTGGAGGCGTTGGCCCGCAAGTCCGCGCTCGATTGCCGGTCGACTGCGCTATGAATCGCTTCATGAAACGACGGATGAATCGGTTTCTGCCGCTTTTGGCGCTCCTTTTTTGTGGCCAACGAGCGGCGGCCGCCGAACCGTTGACGGACGGGTGGGAGTTTTTGCGCGGCGATCTGGGCCATGTGTGGGAAGTTTTCCGGCCTGCGCTGCCCGGCAAGCCCGAAAGCGTCCCCCTATGGACGCCGGTCGCTCTGCCGCACTGCTTCAACGCCGAAGATGCGGTCGATCCCGACGTCAACTACTATCAGGGCGCAGGTTGGTATCGTACGGCACTCGATGTCGCCAATCCCTATGCCGACGGCCGTACGTTGCTCCGGTTCGCCGGTGCGGGGCAGAAAACCGAAGTCTATGTCTACACGACGCTCGTCGCGACGCATACGGGCGGCTACGACGCATGGCAGGCCGATATCACCGAAGCGGTCGACGCATTCCGGCGCAATCCGGCGTGCCGCGAGCGTTTCGGCGGGCGGATTCCCGTCGCCGTGCGGTGCGACAACGGACGCGACCGTGAAATGATTCCGTCGGACATGTCCGATTTCAATCTTTACGGCGGGCTCTACCGGCCGGTCGCGTTGGTCTATCTGCCGGCGGTGCACCTCGCCGACCTCCGCATCGAGGCCGACACGGATGAAAAAGGGAAAACGGGTAGGGTCGAAGTGTCGGTGGCGGTTGCCGGCGGATCCGGTTCGCCGGTCGTCCGCATCGCCGATGCGTCGGGGCGGGTCATCGCTTCGCAGAGATGTTCGGGCGGTTCCGTGCGATTCGTCGTTCCCCGCCCTGCGTTGTGGAGCCCCGACCGTCCTGTCTGCTATACCTGCACGGCCGAGTTGTCGACCGACGGTGGTACGCACCGCATCGAACGGCGCTTCGGATTCCGTTCCTTCCGCTTTGAAGAATACGGACCCTTCTACTTGAACGGCGACCGATTGTTGTTGCGCGGCACCCATCGCCACGAAGACCATGCGGGTGCGGGCGCGGCGATGACCGACGAACAAATCGTTGCCGAAATGCAACAGATCAAGGCGATGGGCGCCAATTTCATCCGGCTGGGCCATTACCAGCAATCGGATGCCGTGCTCGATGCCTGCGACACGATGGGACTGCTCGTCTGGGAGGAGATCCCCTGGTGTCGCGGAGGGTTGGGTGGCGAGCGGTATCGCGGGCAGGCCCGCCGGATGCTCGGCAACATGATTGCGCAGCACCGCCATCATCCGTCGGTGATTCTGTGGGGACTGGGCAACGAGAACGACTGGCCGGGCGACTTCGAGGAGTTCGATCGCGACAGCATCCGCATGTTCATGGCCGAATTGCATGCGCAGGCGCATCGGTCGGACCCGACGCGCCTGACCTGCATCCGGCGTTGCGACTTCTGCAAGGAGGTCGTCGACGTCTATTCGCCTTCGATCTGGGCGGGTTGGTACGGCCGCCGTTATACCGATTACGCCCGCATGGAACGGGACGGCTTCCGGAGCGTGCCTCGGTTTTTCCATGCCGAATGGGGGGCCGACAGCCATGCCGGGCGACATGCCGAATCGGCGGCGGCGCTCGATATCGAAGCGGGCGACCGCAACGGCGACTGGAGCGAAACCTACGCCGTGCGGCTGTTCGACTGGCACCTGAAAGAGCAGGAACGGATGCCGTGGCTGACCGGTGCGGCGTTCTGGACGTTCAAGGATTTCTCGACCCCGCTGCGTCCCGACAATCCGATTCCGTACGTCAATCAGAAAGGGGTCGTCCAGCGCGACGGTACGCCGAAAGAGAGCTACTACGTCTTCCAGTCCTATTGGAGCCGGCGACCGATGGTACACATCTACGGTCATTCGCAGCCGGTGCGTTGGGGTGCTGCCGGCGAATCGAAAGAGGTGCTCGTCTATTCCAACTGCGAGGAGGCGGAACTCTTCGTGAACGGTCGTTCGGCAGGCGTCCGGCGACGCGACAGTCAGGATTTCCCGGCTGCCGGCCTGCACTGGCAGGTCGTTCTGTCGGAGGGCGGGAATCGCATCGAGGCAGTCGCCCGAAGCGGAAAAACCGTCGTGCGCGATGCTATCGTGCAGCAATATACCACCCGTCTGGGCGGAGAACCGGCGCAGCTGGAGTTGCGAATCGTCGGCGAGGGCGGCGAACGCTTCGCGGAAGCCGTCTTGTGCGACCGCGACGGCAACCGCTGTTTCGAGTCGTCCGATTTCATCCGTTTCGGCGCGACCGATCTTCGTGCATTGTCGCGCAATCGGGGAACGGCAACCGGTTCGCTCCGTATTCAGGCGGCCAACGGCCGTGCGGTCATCCGCCTGCACGACGGCATTCGGGCCGTGGTTTCGGCCCGATGCGAAGGCAAAGATTTGAAACCGGCATTCATTTCAACCGACTGATACTATGAAAAACCGACTGACATCCATTCTGCTATTCGGCGGGCTGCTTCTCGCGGCATCCTGCCATTCGGAACGGCAGCCCGACGCTGCCGCTTTCGTGCGGGTCGAAGGAACCGACCTCGTTACGCCCGACGGCGAAAAACTGCTCATCCGGGGCACTAATCTGGGCAACTGGCTCAATCCCGAAGGCTACATGTTCGGCTTCTCGAAGACCAATTCGCCTGGGATGATCGACCGCATGTTCCGCGAACTGGTCGGCCCCGATTTCACGGACGAATTCTGGCGGCTTTTCAAGGACAATTACATCACCCGCCGCGATATCGAGTTCATCGCTTCGACGGGTGCCAATACCGTCCGCCTGCCGTTCCACTACAAACTTTTTACCGACGAGGATTACATGGGTCTGACCGCCGGACAGGACGGCTTCGCCCGCATCGACAGCGTGGTGAACTGGTGCCGCGACAACCGGCTCTACCTGATTCTGGACATGCACGACGCTCCGGGCGGCCAGACGGGCGACAACATCGACGACAGTTACGGCTATCCGTGGCTCTTCGAGAGCGAAGCCAGCCAACGGCTCTTCTGCGACATCTGGCGTAAAATCGCCGCCCGCTACAAGAACGAACCGGTCATCTTGGGCTACGAACTCATCAACGAACCCGTCGCGCCTTACTTCGCGAACATGGCGGAGCTGAATGCGAAACTCGAATCGCTGCACAAACGGGCGACGGCGGCCATCCGCGAGGCAGACCCGCATCACATCATCTTGGCGGGCGGTGCGCAATGGAACGGCAATTTCGAGCCGCTGACCGATACGGACTACGACCCGCAGCTGATGTTCACCTGCCACCGGTACGGCAGTGCGCCCACCGCCGAAGCCATCGGTGCGATCATCGCATTCCGCGATCGTTCGGGCCGCCCGATGTACATGGGCGAAATAGGCCACAATACCGACGAGTGGCAGGCGGCTTTCTGCAAAGTCATGCGCGAAAACAACATCGGCTGGACTTTCTGGCCCTACAAGAAAATCGACGGTTCGTGCATGATGGGATTCGATCGTCCCGAAGGATGGGATGCCGTGGTGGCGTTCTCCGAAGCACCGCGCACGACCTATCGCGAAATCCGCGACGCCCGTTCCGATCAAGCGGCCGCACGGCAGGCGATGCTCGATTTCATCGAATGCTGCAAGGCCGAAAATTGCCGCCCTCAAAAGGGTTATATCCGTTCCATCGAACTTCATATAGACTAAAAACTCGTGAAAGGATTCTTTGTTTTCGGTTTCGGGCTGTTTGCGCTGCTCTCCGTGCAGGCACAACATCGTCCCGTTTATCTCGACCCGCAAAAACCGGTCGAGGAGCGCATCGAAGATGCGTTGCGCCGCATGACGACCGCCGAGAAAATCGCGATGATTCATGCGCAGTCGAAATTTTCGTCGCCGGGCGTGCCGCGTCTGGGCATTCCCGAAGTATGGATGACCGACGGCCCGCACGGTATTCGTCCCGAAGTGTTGTGGGACGAGTGGGAACAGGCCGGTTGGTCGAACGACTCGTGTGTCAATTTTCCGGCTTTGACCTGTCTTGCGGCGACGTGGGACCCGTCGATGGCCGAACGCTACGGCCGTGCCATCGGCGAGGAAGCCCGTTACCGCAAGAAGTCGGTGCTGCTGGGTCCGGGCGTCAATATCTATCAGTCGCCGCTGAACGGACGCAACTTCGAGTACATGGGCGAGGATCCTTTCCTCGCCTCCGAAATGGTGGTTCCCTATGTGCGGGGCGTGCAGGAGAACGGCGTGGCCGCCTGCGTCAAGCACTATGCGCTCAACAACCATGAACTCCACCGTCATACGACCGATGTCGAGGTCAGCGACCGCGCTTTGTACGAAATCTATCTTCCGGCGTTCCGCGCGGCGGTCGAAAAGGGTCGCACGTGGGCGATTATGGGCTCGTACAACCTCTATCGCGGTCAGCACGGCTGCCACAACAAACGGCTGCTGGTCGATATCCTGAAGGGCGAATGGGGATTCGATGGCGTGGTCGTCTCCGACTGGGGCGGCGTGCACGATACCGAAGAGGCTATTCGCAACGGGTTGGATATGGAGTTCGGCACATGGACCAACGGACTCTCTTCGGGTTCGAGCAATGCCTACGACGATTATTATTTGGCGGCTCCGTATGCCCGTCTGATTGCGGAGGGCAAGGTAGGCACGGCGGAGCTCGACGACAAGGTACGTCGCATTCTGCGCCTCATCTATCGTACGGAACTCGATCCGTCGCGGCCCTACGGTTCGCTCTGCTCCGAAGAACATTTCGATGCGGCCCGCCGCATCGCCGAAGCGGGCATGGTGCTGCTCAAAAACGAGGGCGGTCTGTTGCCGTTGCCTGCGGGCGAATTGCGTCGGGTGCTGGTCGTGGGTGAGAACGCCGTCAAGATGATGTCGGTCGGAGGCGGCAGCTCATCGCTCAAAACCCGGTACGAAATTTCGCCGCTCGAAGGGCTGCGCCGCCGGTTGCAGGGGGTCGAGGTGGCTTATGCTCGCGGCTATGTGGGCGATACGGACGGTTCGTACAACGGCGTGCGATCGGGTCAGAATCTGGAAGATCTCCGCACGCCCGACGAATTGATCGCCGAAGCGGTCGCCGAAGCGAAAAAAGCCGACTACGTGATTTTCGTAGGCGGACTGAACAAGAGCAAACATCAGGATTGCGAAGACAGCGACCGTACGGAACTGGATTTGCCCTACGGTCAAAACCGGGTTATCGAAGCGCTGGCTGCGGCCAATCCTCGTCTGGTGGTGGTCAACATCTCGGGCAATGCCGTGGCGATGCCGTGGATCGGCCGCGTAAAATCCGTCGTGCAGGCGTGGTATGCGGGTTCGGAAAGCGGTACGGCACTGGCTGCGGTGCTTACGGGCGATACGAATCCGTCCGGTCGTCTGCCGTTTACGTTCCCGGTCCGGCTGGAGGATGTCGGTGCCGTTGCCACCGGACAGTATCCCGGCACCAAGCGGGACGACGGAATCTATGAAGAGACTTATGCCGACGATCTTTTCGTCGGTTATCGTTGGTTCGACCGGAAAAAAATCGTTCCTTTGTTCCCGTTCGGACATGGTTTGAGCTATACGACGTTCCGTTATGGCAAAGCGGCCCTCGACCGCAACCGGTTTTCCGGCGACGGTAAACTGACTCTGTCGGTTCCGGTTACGAACACGGGCGACCGTGCGGGCGACGAAGTGGTGCAGCTTTACATCCGCGACGTCGAATCGACTCTTGTTCGGCCCGAAAAAGAGTTGAAAGGATTTGCCAAAGTGCATTTGGAGCCCGGAGAAACCAAGACGGTAACTTTCGCCATCGACCGGTCGATGCTGACGTTTTTCGATGATGCTCAACATGCTTGGGTTGCCGAGCCCGGTCGTTTCGAAGCGATCGTCGCGGCTTCGGCAACGGATATTCGGACACGCATATCGTTCTATTATGACAAATAAAAATAGTATTATGAAAAATTTGTTCGACATCGAGGGCAAGGTCGTCGTCATCACGGGCGGCGCCGGGATTCTGGGGCGTTCGATCAGCCTCTACCTCGCCGGGCAGGGAACGCGGGTCGTCATTCTCGACCGCGACGCAGCCGCTGGGGAAACGCTCGTCTCCGAAATCGAAGCCGACGGCGGCGAAGCGATGTTTCTGATGACCGACGTGCTGAACCGCGAGGTTCTTGAACAGAACAAGGCCGACATTCTGGCCAAGTATGGCTGCATCGACGTATTGTTGAACGCCGCGGGCGGCAACATGGGCGGCGCGACGATCGCTCCCGACAAGTCGTTCCTCGATCTGGAGATCGATGCGTTCAAAAAGGTCGTCGACCTCAATCTGTTCGGCACGGTGCTGCCGACGACGGTCTTCGGCGAAGCGATGACGGCCCGCAAGAAAGGCGTCATCGTGAACTTCTGTTCCGAGTCGGCCTTGCGCCCCCTGACGCGGGTGGTAGGCTACGGCGCGGCGAAGGCGGCGATCGGCAACTACACGAAGTACATGGCGGCGGAGCTGGCGACCAAGTTCTCGCCCGAAATGCGTGTGAACGCCATCGTGCCGGGTTTCCTGCTCACCAACCAGAACCGGGCTTTGCTGACCAACCCCGACGGTTCGTATACCGACCGGGCCCGGACGATCATCGCCCATACGCCGGCGGGCCGGTTCGCCGAGCCGGAGGAGCTGCTGGGTACGATCCACTACCTCATTAGCGACGCTTCGTCGTTCGTAACGGGTGCGCTGGCCGTGGTCGACGGCGGTTTCGACGCATTTTCCATCTAATCTGCTCCGAACATGTATCTCTGCAAACAATCTTTCCGCTGGTACGGACCGAATGATCCGGTGTCGTTGGCGGATATCCGTCAGGCTGGCGCCACCGATATCGTAACGGCCCTGCACCATATCCCCAACGGCGAGGTGTGGCCGGTCGAGGAGATCCGCAAACGTCAACAGCTGGTCGCCGACGCCGGTATGGTGTGGTCGGTGGTCGAGAGCGTCCCCGTGCACGAACACATCAAGACCCGCACGGGCGATTTTCAAAAGTATATCGACAACTACAAGCAGTCGATTCGCAATCTGGCGGCCTGCGGGGTGAAAATCATCACCTACAACTTCATGCCCGTGCTCGACTGGACGCGCACCGACCTCGCTTACGAACTGCCCGACGGCTCGCGGGCTCTGCGGTTCGAACGCGCCGCATTCTTGGCGTTCGACCTCTTCATTCTGAAACGGCCCGGCGCCGAAAAAGAGTACGCGGCCGAAGAGATCGCCCGCGCGAAAGCCCGTTACGAACGGATGGACGCTGCCGAAATCGAACGCATTACGCGCAACATGATCGCTGGGCTTCCGGGCTCGGAGGAGAGTTTCACGCTGGAACAGTTCCAACGCGAACTCGACCGTTACAAAGGCATCACGCCCGAAATCCTGCGCGACAACCTGATCGCCTTCCTGCGCGAAATCGCGCCCGTAGCCGACGAGACGGGGGCCGTGCTGGCGATTCATCCCGACGACCCGCCCTATCCGATTCTGGGTCTGCCGCGCATTCTGTCGACCGAAGCCGATTTTCAGCGGCTGGTCGAGGCGGTGCCGAATCCGTCGAACGGGCTGTGTCTCTGCACGGGTTCGCTGGGTGTATCTGCGCAGAACGACCTGCCGGGCATGATGCGCCGATGCGGCGAACGGGTCTACTTCGTCCACCTGCGCTCGACGCAGCGCGATGAGGAGGGGAACTTCTACGAAGCGAACCACTTGGAGGGCGACGTGCCGATGTACGAGGTGATGAAAGCCTTTCTGGAAATCCAGCAGCAGTACAAGCGTTCGATTCCGATGCGGCCGGATCACGGCCACCAGATGTGCGACGACCTGAAAAAGCGGACGAATCCGGGCTACTCCTGCTTGGGCCGGCTGAAAGGACTGGCCGAACTGCGCGGACTCGAATGGGGTATCGCGGGGTCGCTTTTTCAAGAAAAATAGATGCGTATGAAGAGACCGGTTCATTGGGTGCTGCTGTCTTTTCTGTTCGTTTTTCTCGGCCGGGCGCAAACCGTATCGCCGGTCTCGAAAGTCGTGGTGGCATACGTCTCTTCGTGGACGGACGACATCCCCGACCCGCACTGCATGACGCACATCAACTATGCGTTCACGGACGGAGTGCAAAATCTGCTGTTTCTGAATGCTTTTCGCTGGGTGTCCAGCACTGCGCCGAACGGAAACCCTTTTGAATGATATTGAGTTTGACGATTACATACCTTGATGTACCAACGGCCAAGAAAATGAATAGCTCCGGCTTTCCGTCGGAGTGCAGCCGCAGTCGGGAACGAATGTTCCGGATTTACAAACCGTACACGTTTTTATAAATGGTGTCTCTTATCTCGCAGAATTCGGATTCATCGAGGTTGCCGTAAACCATCAGGTGCATCGGCAACCAGTCGCCGTGGGGGCGATAAGGCGGTTGGCGGTACTCCCTCTCCCAGAGGACGAATCCTTGCCGTTGGTAGAAGCCGATGCGACGTCGGGAGAGATCGTCGTCGGGAGCTTCCACCTCCAGCACGACGGGTCTCTGCAAGTCGCATAGCAGCCGTTTCAGGGCGCGTGCGCCGTATCCGTCATTGCGGAATTCCGGCGATACGGCGAAATGCTCTACGTAATGGAAACGGTCGAAAATCCAATAAGACAAGAGGCCTACGGGCATCTCGTCGTGGCAAATCAGGTTGTTGCGGAAGATTTCGCTGGCGGCGGTCAGCTTCCGCCACTCGGCGGGCTCGCGGTATTCCTCCGGCGGAAAGGCGGCCGCGAGCAGGTTCTCCATGAACCGATACGCCTGCGAATCGGTGTCGGTGATGCGACGCAATGCGATCATGGGTCGATTTTTTTCGTGAATGGCTCGTTTCCGGGACAAAGGTAAGCAACTTTTCCGGAACACGAGTTTACGGAAGGGCGTTTTCCTGTTTCCGATTTCGCAGGATCGTGCGCCGAGCCTGCAACGGGTATGAAAAGAGCGCATCGGAAGATGCGCTCCTGAAGAGTGGCGGAAGCCGGAGTTCCGTCTACTTTTCGATCGTATCGGAGTTCTGGTTGTAGGCTTTGGCCACGCACTTCCACTCGCCGTCGATCTTCAACAGCAGCAGGTAGTCGGTGAAATCGATGCTGCCGCCCCAGCCCTCCTCGAGGACCCGGACGACGGCCAGCGTCTCTTCGACGGCGATCACATCCACGCGGGCCTTGAAATCGTCGCCGCCGCCCACGCGGTCGACATTCTTGTAGAACTGTTCGATGCTTCCGTGCTCCAACTCCCCGTTGAGGAACCCGAACAGCACCGCATCGTCGGTGAAGAGTCGGCGGGCATGGCTGCTGTCGCCCTCGGCTACGCTTCTGACGAATTTCATGGCCGCTTCCTGTACGGCTTCGTATTCCCGGATCGAATCTCTCATGGTATTTGAATTTTGATTTTACGAGTGCAAAGTTACGGGGTAGTACGCGCAGATGCAAGTACCGAAAAAATATTCATATACAGAAAAATTATTCGGTATACCTTCCGTTCGGGCTATTATGCGTATCTTTGCCGCGTAAAAAACGGCAATCATGTACGAACGCAAGATCCCTGTCGATCTGAGTTGTCCTCTGCGGCTTACGATGAGCCTGATCGACTCGAAGTGGAAATCGTGTATTCTCGACGAACTCCGCCACCGCGCCATGCGGCCCAGCGAGCTGCACAGGGCTTTGCCCGAAGCGGCCCCGCGCGTGCTCGACATTCAGCTGAAGGAGCTGGTGGAGGACGGTTTGGCGGCGAAGACCATCTATCCGGAACTGCCGCCCCGCTCGGAATACGTCATTACGCCGTTGGGCATGACGCTGATTCCGATTATCGATTCGATGCTCGAATGGGGAGAGCGGAACAGAGAACTCTTCGTACGGAAATACGGCGAACGGAAGTAGCGGCGATGACGGGACCCGTCTTGCAGTTGCGGTCGGACGTTTCTTCGAATATGGCCGCGCCGACCGAACCGTTCGCCTGATCGGAAATATGCCAACGAAAAACGCCTCGCATGAAATGCGTGGCGTTTTTCGTGTCGGGACGTGCGTCTATCGGGTGATTCCCGGCCAGTCGTCGGTACGGAAAGGAGAGGCCGGCAGCCCCGAACTGTCGGTCAGGTCGTCGTCGCAGGGGTTGTCTTCCCATCCGTAGCGTACGGCGACGGGGCACGGGACGTCGTCGCTGAAAACCGCGATGCGCTCGTCGTCGAGGACGCAGGCCCGGGCCCAGACGAACTTGCGGTCGGCGCCCGCAACGGCGAATCCTCGCAGGTAGCCGTATCGGTTGCCGTCGGCCGGACGCAGGGATCCCGTGGTCTCGAACGTCAGGACGAGACGATTTCCGTCGTGCTCCATCGACCGGTAGACCGGACCGTTCGCCGCTACGTCGCCGCGGCCGTAGGCCACTCTCAGTGCGGCTCGTGAAAGCCGGTAGCCGACGTCGCGCTTGTTGCGGGGATGGATGTCGTCCGCCTCTCCGATGTCGGTGATGACGGCCTGTCCCGTCGCCGGAAGCGCCAGCGTCCGGTTCTGCGCTTCGCGCAGCTCGGCCCATTCGCTCTCTCCGGGTTCGGGTCGCACGGCCATGTAGCTCGCCAGCTGCACCCAGAAGAAAGGAAATTCGTATCCCCATTGTCGGCGCCAGTCGCGGATCATCGCCGGAAAGAGCCGCCGGTAGCTCTGCGCCCGGGAGGCGTTGTTCTCGCCCTGATACCAGATCGCACCCTTGATGCCGTAGCCTGCGAGCGGGGCGATCATGCCGTTGTAGAGCAGCGAGGCGAAGCAGTTGGGATTGCAGCCCTTGTCGTCCGTGATGCCGAACATCGTCGTCGTGGCCGAGGGGCGGTAGAGCCATTCGCCCCGCAGATCGTAACGCAGGCCGTCGACCTCCAGATAGAGATCTTCCGCCGCTCCCCAGATGCCGCCTCCGCCGCTCGGGTCCTCGACCCGGATGGCGATGAGGTTTTCGCCCTCGTGCAGCACGCCGGCCGCAAGTTCGTAGCATCGCGGGAGGTTCCATGCGGTCGTTTCGCCGATCCGCCGGCCGTTCACGTAGGTGATGTCGGTGTCGTCGACGGCGGCAAGATGCAGCACGCCCGCTTTTCCGGCAGCCGATGCCGGCAGCGCCACCGTCCGCCGGAACCAGATGCGGCCGTCGGTCGGGCCGAGCACGTTCTCCCAGTTTTGCGGCAGCTCCATCGTTTTCCACTCTTTCGGCCGCGCGGGCACTGCCGGGTCGTACCAGCGCTCCCGGTCTCCCCGATCGTCTTTCAGAGCGGCCGAGTACTCCTCGTACTGCCGTTCCAGCTTGCCGAGCGCTTCGCGGGGCGATTTTTTTGCCGCATATTGTTCGTACTCCTCCATTCGGCGCATGGTCTCCCAGCTCGTCCAGGTTTCGATGTCGGTGCCGCCCCACGAGCTGTCGATCAGTCCTATGGGCACGCCCGTTTCGGCCTCGATGAATTTGCCGAAATAGTAGCCGACGGCCGAGAAGACGCGCGCAGTCTCGGGGATGCACTCTACCCACGAGCCGCTTTCGATGTCGTTCGCTGCTTCGAAGGCGATTTTGTCGCCCACCGAAAGCAGGCGGATTCGGGGATTCGCCGCGTCGGCGATCGCCGCTTCGCATTCCGCCGAGGAGTCGAGCCGCAGTTCCATGTTGGACTGGCCGCTGCAGAGCCAGACGTCGCCGACCAGAATGTCGGTGAAGTGCAGTGCGTTGTCGCGGCCCTCGACGGTCATTTCATAGGGCCCGCCGGCGGGCAGGGCCGGAAGTTCCGCCCGCCAGCGTCCCGTGCGGTCGGCCCGGACGGCGACTTCCGCTTCGTGGAAGCGGATCGTTACCGTTTCGTTCTTCGCCGCCTCGCCCCATACGCGGATCGGACGTTCGCGCTGCAGAACCATGTGGTCGCCGAAAAATTTCGGCATGCGGATTTCGGCATGCGCCGACAGGAGGGCGAGCAGGGTCGCCGCGGAGAGCACTATTCGTTTCATCGGTCGGATGGTTGGATTTTCAGAACGAAGCCGCCGCCGGGAGCGAGGTGTATGCGTAAGGGGCGTGCGGGGTCGATGCGGAGCGTTTCGCGTTTGTAGTCCGAGGCCTTGCGGTCGGCATTCGCGCCGTCGCGATAGAGTTCGGCGTCGGAGATTCCGCCGAGGAACGAAAGGTCGGCTTCCAGATCGCGGGGCGTCCAGTCCGTGATGCCGCCCACGTACCACGTCGAACCTTTGCGTCGGGCCATGAGGATGTATTCGCCCAGACGGCCGGAGAGGATGCGCGTTTCGTCCCACACGGTGGGGATCGCGGTGATGAACTCCGTGCATTCGGGCTCCTGCAGGTAGGCGGTCGGCGAATCGCAAAGCATGTCGAGCGGCGAATCGAGCACCACGTAGAGGGCCAGCTGGTGGCAGCGGGTGCCCTGACTCATGGGTTCCGAATTGATGGGGCGGTAGTTGCCGCGCGAGGCGTTGCGCATGGCTCCCTGCGTGTAGTCCATCGGTCCGGCGACCTGACGGATGAAGGGGATCGTGGCGTCGTAGCGCATCTGGTCGACCGATTCATGGCTCCATTTCATCTGTTCCAAGCCGTGTACGCCTTCGAAGTTCAGGACGTTGGGCCACGTGCGGTTCAGGCCGGCGGGTTTGTGAGTGCCGTGCAGATCGAGGATCAGCCGGTATTTGGCGGCGGTCGCGGCGGCCCGATGGTTGAAGCGGGTCATCTGCTGGTCGTCGCGGTCCATGAAGTCGACCTTGAAGCCCTTGATTCCCATGTCGGAATAGTGCTTGCAGACCGCTTCCATGTCGCGGTCGAAAGCCCAGTAGCCGGCCCAGAGGATGATGCCGACGCTGCGCTCGCGGCCGTAGTCCACGATCTCGGGCAAGTCGATTTCCGGGACCACCTGCATCAGGTCGGCCTGCCCGTTGACGGCCCATCCCTCGTCGAGAATGACGTATTCGATGCCGTTCTGGGCGGCGAAGTCGATGTAGTATTTATAGGTCTCGGTGTTGACGCCGGCACGAAAGTCGACGCCCGCGATGTTCCAGTCGTTCCACCACTCCCATGCCACTTTGCCCGGGCGGATCCACGAGGTGTCGTCGATCTTCGAGGGTGCGGCCAGCAGGTAGCTCAGGTCGCTGGCGGCGATCTCGGTGTCGGTGCCCACGACGGCGATGCGCCACGGGAAGGTCCGCGGTCCGGCGACTCGGGCGATGTAGGGCTCGCGCTCCTCGACGATCATCTGCAGGTTGTTGTGGCCGCCCTGCACCGTACGTGCAGGGTAGGGGGCGAAGCGGCCCTTCAGCGAGGTGCCGCCGTCGTTGTTGCAGAGGTAGAGCCCCGGATAGTCGTCGAGGTCGCTCTCCGTGATACAGAGCTTCGCCCCCTCGCCTGCGTCCACGACCAGAGGCAGGAATGCTAGACGCCGAGGATTCAGCTTCGAAAGCGGGACCGTCGTGTAGGTGTTCTCGAACGAGTTGCGGAACTGCGATTCGAAGTCGCCGTCGTGGCCGACCGCTACGTAGGGCAGCGTGGCCGCGAAGTCGTCGGGGAAGCGGTATTCCGCCTGCTCGGCCGCGATGTCGAAAGGCTTTTTCGAGGTCGTGGCGAAGCGGTAGGCGATGCCGTCGTCGTAGGCGCGGAACTCCACCGACCAGTCGCCGCGCATCTTCAGCGTCAGGGCGTTGTAGTGGTCGCGGACCTCCGCCGAACGGTACAGCGGCGAGGGAACGGCGGTGTCGACGCTCGTGCGCGAAGTGCGCAGCACCCGGGCCGAGGGACCCCATGTGTGGCCGTCGGCGAGCGTCAGCGCGATGGGCGAGGCCTGCATCAGCGTGCGGCCGTCGAGGACGATGTCGTAGGTCAGGGTTTCGCCCGCTGCGATCGTAGTGCGGAGACGGCCGTCGGGCGAGGAGAGCGTGTAGGTAGTTTGTGCCCGTGCGCTCAGGAGGCAGGCGCAGGCGAGGGCAGATAGCAGCAGTCGTTTCATGTCGGTTCTATTCGTTCAGGGCATTGCAGATTCGTCGGTTGATGCGGCGAAGACGTTCTTCGTCGAGTTTCATGACCTTGCGGTCGTAGGTCATCAGGCCGTTCACCTCGATCTCCACGTCCGTGGTCTGGGTATATACCGCCGCCGAGAAGCCGCGGCCGATCAGGTCGTAGAGCTTGTCGGCGTATTTCTCGTATTCCCGGGTTACCTCCTCGGGCGACGAGAAGCTGATGTATCCCCAGTTGCGGTCGGGTTCCCACAGGTGGCCGCCGACGACCAGCCCGATGCCGCCGTATTCGCCCAGCACGGTGGCGCGTCCGGCATCGTAAAGATACAAAAAAGGATCGGGATAATTGTGCAGGTCGAGCAAATCGCCCGTGAGATAGTGGTTGCCGCCGCTGGCGGGGTCGACCAAGCGCGTCGGATCGTACATCTTCGTCCACTCGGCGATTTCGACGGTCTTGAACTGTCCCCACGCTTCGTTGAAAGGCACCCAGACGCCGATCGAGGGGAACGTGCGCAGGCAGTCGACGATCTCGCGCCACTCCTTGCGGTAGCAGGCTTCCGAGGCTGCGGAGCGCTGTTTCTCCTCGCCCGTGAAGTAGTTCTTGTCCTGCCACTGGGGTTTGCGGTCGGCCTGATCGCCGCTGGGCATATCCTGCCAAACGATCATGCCCAGCCGGTCGCAATGCCAGTACCAGCGGGCCGGTTCGACCTTGATGTGTTTGCGGATCATGTTGAAACCCCACTCTTTGGTTTTTTCGATGTCGTAGCGAAGGGCTTCGTCCGTCGGCGCGGTGTAGAGCCCGTCGGGCCACCAGCCCTGATCCAGCGGTCCGAACTGGAAGAGCGACCGGTCGTTCAGGCAGAGGCGGACGATGCCTGCAGCGTCTTTCGCCGTGGAGAATTTGCGCATGGCCGCGTAGCTCGTTACGCGATCGACGACCTTGCCGTCGCGAACCAGTGCGATCTCCAGATCGTAGAGGTACGGCGACGAGGGGCTCCACAGCTTCGGTTCGGCAACGTGGAGTTCGATTTCCGCACTGCACAGCGCCGCGGCTGTCGTTACGACGGTGCCGCTGTCGCGAAGCGTCGCTTCGATGCGGTCGCCGGGCCGGGCGTCGCAGACTTCGGCTGCGAGGCGGAAAGTTTTGCGGTCGAGATCGGGTGTCGCGACGACGTTGCGGATATATTGCTGCGGCACGGCTTCGAGCCATACCGTCTGCCAGATTCCCGTAACGGGCGTATACCAGATCCCTTCGGGAGCGGCGACCTGCTTGCCGCGCGGCTGATGGCCGGCGTCCGTGGGGTCCCATACCCGCACGCGCAGCGTGTTGCCGCCCTTGCGCAGCGCCTCCGTGATGTCGAACTCGAAGGGCGTGTAGCCGCCTTCGTGGCGACCGACGTTCACGCCGTTCACCCAGACGTCGGCCCGCCAGTCGACGGCTCCGAAGTGCAGCAGCACGCGCTTGCCGCTCCACTTGGCGGGCAGGGCGAAGCTGCGTTCGTACCACAGCTCCTGCTTTTCGCCCACGGTGCGGCCTACGCCCGAGAGCGACGATTCGGCGGCGAAAGGCACCAGAATCTCGCCGTCCCACGTCGCGGGCTGCCCGCCCAGCGGGAGGATGGCGTAGTTCCACAGGCCGTTGAGGTTGAGCCACTCCTTGCGGACCAGCTGGGGCCGCGGATATTCGGGCAGGACGTTTTGCGGGTCGAGGGTTTCGCTCCAGCGGGTCCGGATGCGGTCGCCGGCGGGTCGCCACTGGGCCGAGGCTGTCAGCGCCGAAAAGAGGGCTGTGAGGATCAACAGTTTTTTCATGTCAGTCGAGGATGATGGTTTGCGAAAGTTTCAGGTCGCGCGACGAAGAGCCCACCGAGACGATGAACTCGCCCGGTTCGACCGTGAAGTCGTGGCGGACGATGTCGTAGTAGGCGAAAGCGTCGCGGTCGAGGAGGATCTCCACCCGCTTCGTCCGGCCGGGCGCCAGCGTGATGCGTTCATAACCCTTGAGCTCCTTTTCGGGGCGGGCGACGCTCGCTTCGCAGTCGCTCACGTAGAGCTGCGCCGTCTCCGTGCCGGTGCGCTTGCCGGTGTTCGTTACGTCGAACGAGACCTTCCAGCTCTCGCCGGCGGGTTCTATGCGCAGGTTGTCGTAGGAGAACGTCGTGTAGCTCAGTCCGTAGCCGAACGGATACATCGGCTCGGTGCCCGTGCGGTCGTAGCCGCGGTAACCGACGAAGACGCCCTCGTTGTAGCAGACGCGCGACAGGGGGCTCTGCTGGAATCGGAAGACGTTCTCGCGGTAGTTGTCATAGACGGGATTCTCCTCCGGGCGGCGCTCGATCGAGATGGGCAGGCGGCCGCTCGGATTGGTGCGGCCCGTGAGGATGTCGGCCACGGCCGTGCCGCCCTCCTGTCCGGGATACCACGCCAGCAGCACGGCCTGCGCCTTGTCGGCGATCTGCGTGCAGTCGAAGCCGCCGCCGGCGTTGACGACGACGATCAGGCGGGGGTTCCGAGCCGCTGCGGCGGCGATCTCTTCGATTTGCTCGTCGGGCAGCGAGAACGGCCGGTCGAAGTTCTCGCCCTCCGAGGTCTTGTCGAAGCCGGCGCAGTAGACTACGGCGTCCGCCGCGGCGAGGGCCCGTTCCTGCTCGGCCGGGATGCAGCTCGCATATTGCAGCCGGATCTCCGCCGTGCGTACGTTGTCGTAGAATTCCAGCCGGATGTCGTAGCTGCGGCCCGCTTCGACGTCGAGCGTCGCCGACTGAGTGGAGAGACTATGGTCGGACCAGTGTTCCGCAACCTCCTCTCCGTCGACGAAGAGCCGGTAGCCGTCGTCGCCGCTTACGGTGAAGATCGCCCGTTGCGACTTCTTCGGCCGGAAGGTGCCTGTCCAGCAGGCCGAGAAATGATCTTCGGGAACACCCTCGGCGGGGGATCCCGCCCAGTAGAAATCGATCGCACGGTCGGACGTCGTTACGACGGGAGCGCCCTCCAGCGTCCGGTTGGCGAAGAACGCGCCCCGCAACCCGGGTTGGCCGTCCGGTGCGAAGAAGAGTCCGGTCGCAGCCAGATCGGTCGTGCCTGCAGGTACGAGACACGTCGTCCGGAAGCCTTTTTCGGCCTGCAGCCCCTGCGCGATCGAGACGTATTCGAACGGCGAGCCTTCGCCCGAGCCGCCGCCCATCGGGAGCTTCGCGGCGTTGGGACCCAGCACCGCCACCTTGCGGATTTTGCGGCCGAAAGGCAGCAATCCGTCGTTCTTGAGCAGCACCATCGAACGGCGGGCCACCTCCAGTGCCGTGGCGTCTGATTCGGGATTGCGCTCCGGAATCGAGGTATCCTGCTGCTCGCGGTCCAGAAAGCCGAAAGCGATGAGCGCCTGCAGGATGTGCCGGCACTTTTCGTCAATGGTCCGCTCCTCGATAATGCCCGTGGCCAGCGCTTGGCGCAGGTTCTCGGGGTTGGTGTAGCGGGCTCCCGGCATCTCGAGATCGAGGCCGTTGTTCACGGGGCCGACGACCGAGTAGGTGGCGTCCCAGTCCGACATGAAGATGCCCTCGAAACCCCACTTTTCGCGCAACACGCCGACGGCAAGGTCGCGGTTCTCGGTCATGTGCTGGCCGTTGACGAGGTTGTAGCTCGACATGACGGCGCCGACACCGGCCTTTTCGACCGCCTTGCGGAACGTCGGGAGGTAGATTTCATGCAGCGTCCGCTCGTCGATGTCGGACGAGACGTGGTGGCGGTCCCACTCCTGATTGTTGCCGCAGAAGTGCTTGATCGTCGCCATGACGCCCTCGGCCTGCATGCCTTCGATATAGGCTTCGGCCGTCTCCGAGGCCAGATAGGGATCTTCGCCGTAGTACTCGAAGTTGCGGCCGCAGAGGGGCGAGCGGTAGATGTTCACGCCGGGGCCCAACATGATATGCACGCCGCGGGCGCGCGCGTCGCGCCCCAGCGAGCGTCCGTAGGCGCGGGCCAGCGAACGATCCCACGCGGCGGCCAGTGCGATGCCGCAGGGGTAGAGCGTGCTGCGCGTGTCGTTGCGTACGCACTGCGGTCCGTCGGCCATGCGGATTTCGGGAATGCCCAGCCGCGGAATCGCGCGGATGCAGAAAGCGTCGTAGCCCCCGATGTAGGATAGTTTCTCTTCTAAAGTCATCCGCGAGACCAGCGAAGCGGCGCGCTCTTTCGCTTCGGGAGTGATGCGCTGTGCCGAAAGGGCGAAAGAACACCCCGTCAGGACCAATGTGAATAAAAGTCGTTTCATCATGGATCGGTAGTTTGATTTGCAAACAAAATTACGAGGAATATTCGACCGGAACCTTAAAAAAGAGTGCAAACATGTAAAGAAATCTTGCAAAGTGTTCTTTCCGGCGGAGCGGCGGGGTGCTCCGATGCGGAAAATCGGCGGGAAATACGTTCCGTCCGCAGTCGCGGCGTGCGGCCGATGCGGCTCTCGAGGGTGCGATGCCGGGTTTTATTTTGCATGATTCCTTAATCAATCCGCAAGATTCTTTAATCTGCGGAGTTTCGAATGTACGTAATTTTGCGAAAAAGACGAAACCCTGTTCAAATCATTCCGAGCCTATGAAAAATCCGAACTCTACCGAACCGGCGATGCGAACGATGAAAGTCCATCGGTCCGAAAAAGACTAACCAACCAAACTTCACTTTATGAATCTTAAACATCTACTATTTGCATCCCTGATATGCGGATCGTGCTGCCTGCCGGCCACTGCATCGGCCGCCGATAGCGCAAGGGAAAGGGAAGCGTCTGCGGCCGACCGGCCGACGGACGAACAACACATCATCGCGGGCCGTGTGATCGACGCCTCGACCAACGAACCGATCGTCGGGGCCAACGTCATCGTGAAAGGCACCACGCAGGGCACGGCGACGGGAGCCGACGGCCGCTTCTCGCTGCAGGTCGGACGCCGGGCCTCGCTCGACGTCTCCTTCATCGGCTACAAGACCCGCACGCTCGATCTCGGCAGCGCTACGGAGATCCTCGTGAAGCTGGAGTCCGACAACCTGCTCGAAGAGGTGGTGGTGGTCGGCGCCGGCGCGCAGAAGAAGATCTCCATCACGGGCGCCATCGCTTCGGTGGCGGGCGAGGAGCTGAAGTTCCCCTCCTCGTCGCTGACCTCGGGTCTGGCCGGCAAGCTGGCGGGCGTGGTTTCGATGACCACGTCGGGCGAACCGGGCGCGACCACCGACTTCTACATCCGCGGCGTGGGGACGTTCGGCGGCCGCTCCACGCCGCTCATCCTGTTGGACGACGTCGAAATTTCGTCGGGCGACCTGAACCGCATTCCGGCCGAGACCATCGAGAGCTTCACCATTCTCAAGGATGCCTCCGCCACGGCGATCTACGGCGTGCGCGGCGCCAACGGCGTGATGCTCGTTACCACGAAGAAAGGTCAGGAGAACACGCGCGCCAAGATCGGCGTAACGCTCGAAAATTCGTTCGTGCAGCCGATGAAATTCCCGCGGTTCGTCGACGGCGCGACATGGATGGAGCTCTACAACGAGGGCATGCTGGCCCGCGGCGCCGAGGCCGAAAAATACACGACCGAGCAGATCGAGATGACGCGCAGCCATGCCGCACCTTATATATATCCCGATGTCGACTGGCGCAAGATGCTGTTCCGCAACTTCAACATGAACCAGCGCGCCAACATCAACATTCAGGGCGGCGGCAACCGGGCGACCTACTACATGAGTCTCCAATTCAATCATGATTCGGGTATCGTCGACGCGCCGCGAGACTACTATTTCGACAACAACATCCGCAACTTCAGCTACAATTTCCAGAACAACATCTCCTACAAGCTCACTTCGTCCACCGTGCTGGACCTGCATCTCAACGCACAGATGGGTTCGAGCCGCGGTCCGGCCGAGGGGGCTTCGAAGCTGTTCGAGTACATGCTCTACGCCAACCCCGTGCAGTTCCCGGCCGTCTATCCCTCCATGCCGGGCGACGAGCATATCCGTTTCGGTAACGCTTCGTTCAAGGGCAACGAGCTCTACAACAACCCCTATGCGAGCATGCTCGACGATCAGGCCCAATACAACTACAGCACGATCAACGTCTCGCTGAAACTCGACCAGAAACTCGATTTCATCACCAAAGGCCTCTCCGTAGCAGGACTGGTCAACTGGAAGAGCTATGCCAACAAGGTCTATGTGCAGGGGCTCAATCCGACCTACTATACGCTGGTGCCCGACAGCTGGTCGGCTGCCAATCCCCACTGGTTCGAGACGCAGACCGTCGGCACGCTCGGCGACGAATACGTGTGGGAACGCTGGGACAACGGCGACGACCCCAACTCCGACCAGACTTTCTATTTCGATGCCCGCCTGATGTACAACCGCTCGTTCGCCCGGCACAACCTGAGCGCGCTGCTGATGTACATGATGCGCGAGTACCGCCCGGGCCGCAGTCTGCAGAATGCGGCCAAAGAGCGTCTGCAACGCAATCAGGGTCTCTCGGGACGCGTAACCTACGATTACGACATGCGCTACTTCGCCGAATTCAACTTCGGCTACAACGGCACGGAGCGTCTGCCCGAAGGGAGCCGCTTCGAGTTCTTCCCCGCCGTATCGGTGGGCTGGGTGCCGAGCAACGAGCGTTTCTGGGAGCCCCTCAAGGAGTATGTCGACTATCTGAAACTCCGTGCTTCATACGGTCTGGTCGGCAGCGACGGCTTCGACGACGCCAACGGCACGCGCCACTTCGTCTACTTCGATCAGGTGGTCATCAACGGCGGCGGATGGTACGCCACGGGGCCGTCGGTCGACAATTCGTTCTCCTTCGCCGGTCCGGCCGTCAACGGCTATGCCAGCAGCAACATCCACTGGGAGCGCGTGAAGAAGTTCGACGTCGGCGTCGACCTCTCGCTCTTCCATCAGGTGAATATCACGTTCGACTACTTCCACGACAAACGCGACCGCATCATGATGTCGCGCGCCAACTGGCCCGAAATCTTCGGTTACTTCAACGCCGTGCCGTGGGGACAGGTCGGCAAGGCCGAGAACCGGGGTTACGAGCTGAGTGTCAACTGGCACAAGGACTTCAACCGCGACTGGTCGATCGACATGCGCGCCAACTTCACCTATACGCAGAACAAGTTCGTCGAGCGCGACGAACCCGGCTACACCTACCCGTGGCAGTACAAGCGCGGCCTGCCGATGGACGGCTACCGCTGGGACGGCTACATCGCCGAGGGGCTTTTCACCAGCGAGGAGGAGATCGCCAACAGCCCCACGCAGCTGCTGGGCAGCAATCCGCGCGTGGGCGACATCAAGTACCGCGACCTGAACGGCGACGGCGTAATCAATTCCGACGACATGACGCTCATCTCGGAGTACGGCGTTTCGCCGCGCATCCAGTACGGCGTGGGTCTGAATCTGCGCTGGCGCAACTGGGACCTCGGGCTCTTCTTCAACGGCTCGGGCAACCGCACGATCATGCTGCACCACAACGGCGGGGATCAGACCGTCATCACTCCGTTCGGCGAGAAGAACAACAACCTCCTGCAGTTCATCGCCGACAATCGCTGGTCGGCGGACAATCCCGATCCCCATGCCAAGTATCCGCGTCTGGGCATCAGCCACGCCGACGTGGCCAACAACTCGGTCTACAGCTCCTACTGGCTGCGCAACGGCCGCTTCATCCGCTTCAAGACCCTCGAGGTGGGCTACAATTTCAAGTACGGCCGCGTCTATGTCAACGGCGACAACCTGGCCGTGTGGAGCCCCTTCGATCTGTGGGATCCCGAGCTCAACTGGAACACCTATCCCCTGCAGCGGACCTTCACGTTGGGTTTGCAGCTGAAGTTCTAAGAAATCGCAAAACATGACAGACATTATGAAATCGACATACAAATTCATATTGGCGGCAGCCGCTTCGCTGATGACGCTCTCGGCCTGCGACTACCTGAACGTGGCGCCGGCCAAGCAGGCGACCTTCGAGGACGCCATGAAGGACAAGGCGCACGTCGAGGGCTGGATCTACTCCTGTTACAAGACGGTCGGAACGACCGCTCCCGGCAACCGCCGCAACGAAGAGACGGCCGCCGACGAGTTCGTCGTACCCAAAGCGTGGGTGGGCAGCTATTTCGGCAACATCGCCAACGGAACCGTCAGCCCGACGACCAACCAGCGGCAGCGCTGGCGCGAGCTCTACGGCACGATCGGCCACGTGCATCTCTTCCTGCGCGAGCTCGAACGGCAGAATCCGTCGTTCCTCACCGAGCAGGACAAGGCCCTCTACCGGGCGCACGCCGACTTCATCAAGGCGTTCAACTACTTCAAGCTGCTCTTCTGGTACGGTCCCGTGCCCATCGTCAACGAATACGTCAGCACCGATACGCCCATGTCGGCATTCCCGGGGCGTTCGCACTTCGACTACTGCGTCGACTACATCTGCGACCTGCTCGATTCGGCGGCCGAAGGGCTTCCCGAGGGCTACGAAACCAACGAGACCTACGGCCGCGCCAACAAGACGGTCTGCGCCGCACTGAAGGCCCGCGTGCTACTCTACGCCGCTTCGCCGCTCTGGAACGGCGAGTTCCCCTATCCCAACTGGAAGAACACTTCGTTCGAAACGCCGGGTTACGGGCTGGAGCTGGTGAGCCATACGTTCGATATCGAGAAGTGGAAGCGCGCCAAGAAAGCGTGCGAGGAGGCGATCGAGATCGCCGGACGCAACGGCCGCCGTCTGCTCGACATCGAGGATGCCAAGACGATGGCCAAGAACAACCTCCTTCCCGAGGCGCAGCAGACCGGATGCTGGATTCCCGGGGTGGACGTCGAGACCGAGGAGGGTCGCGAGTTCGCCTACCGCGTGATGCTGATGCGCTATGTCAACGCATCGAACGAAACGGACGGCAATCACGAAAACATCTTCACGGCCAACGACAAGGACCTCGGAAACGACGCCCAAGCTACGCGCGAAAATGTCATCTCGGCGCTTCCGCGACGCATCATCCAGCGCAACGGCGGCGGCTGGCAGGAAGGCTACTGCGGCGTGTGTCCTACGCTCAACGCCGTGGAGGCGTTCTACACCAAGAACGGCAAGCTGCCCAAGAACGACCCCGATTTCACGCCCGAAAGCGAGTGGCTCGCATCGGCCGGCATCTCGAAGGGCGACGAGGCGCGTCCCGAGATCATCAACCTCAACGTCGGCCGCGAACCCCGCTTCTACGCATGGATCAACTTCGACGGCTGCGACATCGGTCCGCGTCTGGTCAACGGTCAGCCGCTGCGCCTGAATCTGCGCAGCTCGGAGCTCTCGGGCTACAACACTTCGGCCGGCAACAACCTCTGCCAGACGGGCTATCTTTGCAACAAGTGGATCGCGCCGCGCATGGAGTGGACGGGCAATTCGAACGACATCCCCAACTTCCTCTGGTCGGTGATCCGCATGGCCGAACTCTACCTGAATCTGGCGGAGTGCAGCGCCGAACTCTGCATGCACGGCGACGAGTCGGAGCTGCAGAATGCGCTGGACAACGTGAACATGATCCGCCGTCGTGCCGGCATCGCCGAGCTCTCGGCGGCCGACTGCACGGGCGAGATGAACATCCGCGAGTGGGTGCGGGCCGAGCGCCGCAACGAGCTCTTCATGGAGGGACACCGTTTCTACGACCTGCGCCGCTGGGTGGTCGCCGGCAAATATCTGGCGTCCGGCGTCCGCGAAGGTCTCGATTCGTTCGTCGGCAAGATCATGAATCCCTCGATCGAGGAGTTCAACCGCCGGGTCAAGGTCGACGGCGACTACACGTGGGAAAACCGCCTCTATCTGCTGCCCGTCGACGGCGACGACATCTACAAGAACTCGCAGATGGTGCAGGCTCCCGGATACTAATCTTTCAAACGACACAACCGATATGAAATATACGATCAAGATAGGATTATGCGCCGCGGTATTCGCGCTGGCGGGTGCGGCGTGCGACGATTCGGAATACGACCTCCAGACGCTGGTGCCCGATCGCTATCACTCCGTGGTCAACGTGCAGGACGACACGAACGGGCAGATGCGGATCTACGATACGGGACTGGATCAGGTCCGGGAATTTACGGTATTGCGCGGCGGCAGCGACCCCTCGAAACGGATCGATGCGCGGGCCGTGCCGATGACCGAGGAGGAGCTGGCTTCGTACGGCGCCGACTACGTGCTGCTGCCGGCCGACTGCTATGCGCTCGACGGCGGTATCGAAATGCCGGCAGGCAAGGATTCGCAGACGATCCGCGTCTCGTTCGCCGCCGCCCAGATCACGAAAATCCGCGAGATGAATGCGGCGCTCGAAGCCCCCAAGAGTTATTGTCTGGCGCTGGAACTCGAATCCGACAACGCGCTGGTGTTCGACGGCAAGAGCGTCATCGTGCGGCGCCTCGACGTCATGTTGCCGCAGATCGGCTTCGCCGAGGCAGGCGAGCAGCAGAAGAAACTCTACGACGCCAAACAGGATGTGAACTTCGATTTCGCGGTCGTGCGCGGCGAGAGCGACTTGGAGCAGCCGATCGCCTCGCGGCTCGTGCCGATGACCGAGGAGGAACTTGCGGCGGTGAATCCCGACTACATGGTCATTCCGGCAGCACACTACACGCTCTCGGCGAGCGATATCCTGATCCCCGCCGGCGAGACGGAGCTGCCGCTCAGCGTCGGCTTCTCGGGCGAGCAGATCTCTGCGATCCGTACGTTGGCCGAGGCGCAGCGGAAGCAGGCCTGTCTGGCGCTGCGGATCGCTTCGGACAACGTCGCGACGTCCGAGGCGAAGGGCGAATTGCTCTATGTGATGGACGTTACGCAGCCCGTGCTCCGGTTCGAACTCGTCTCCGGCGCGGAGCCGCATCCCTTCAGACCGTGGTGGTGGGACAACCGGCACGACGACGGCTCGTGGAACCTGACCTATCCCGACTACATGACGCCCTGCACCGATTGCTGGGGCGGAGGCGTAACGTTCCGTCTGAAGATGCCCGAGGGCATTCGGAATACGTGGACGATCAAGTGCAAGTTTGCGAACGACCCCTCGCTCGTCGAGGCCTACAACGCGATCGAGGAGGTCATGGGCCCGGATACGTACGGCGGCATCCAGAACTGGCGGAAGCGTGCGACCGACTATGCGGCGCTGCCTGCCGCCGCCGATCTGGCGTTCTTCGACGCCGACGGCAATCCGGCGGCCGAAATCACGATGGAGCCGGGAACCGACGAAGTGCTCGTTACCTACAAACGCAATACGAGCAGTTTCGACGGCGCGGGTCTCTATCTTTGCCCCATCGTCGCCACGACCGACCTTTTCCCCGTCGACGGGGAGCAATACGTGCTCTTTCAGGATGAAATCGGCTTGTCCGACAAGACCTTGTGGGAGCCTTGCGAAGCGGGCGAGGGTACGCTCTCCGTGCTCTACGACGGCAACCGCTGGGGCGGCGCCTGGCAGACCAAGTGGAATCCCGGATATTGCGACAAGACCTACGGTCAGTACTTCCAGATCAATATCGCTTCCTACCAGCCTTCGCATGCGATTCGCTTCGCCCTGTGGGCCAACGGCGACAACGAATGGCATTGGAACGAGGCGACGGCGCCCCGCGAGATGAAGGTCTTCATCACCTCCGACGCCGTGCCGGCTCCCACGGGCGATCTGACGGCCGACCGGGCCGTGTACGATGCGCTGACGTGGGAGGAAGCGGCCCATGTGTGGTGTCAGGCCTACAGCGGGCAGGGCTGGTTCTCGCCGGCCATCGAGCTGAACGGCCGAAAGGCGAACGCTATCCGCATCTGCGCCTACTCCAAAGCGGGCGACAGCGCCAACTACAAGACCAACTCCGGTCCTTTCGAGGGCGACTTCAACCGGGAGCCGTGGAACGATCGGGTGCAGACGGTGTGCAACGACCGGACTTGGTGGAACGGCTGGGAGGACACCTACGGCAACAACATCACCATCACCGAGTTCAGAATGTGGGGCAACTGATCCCGAAATCCGGTTTCCGAGCGGCGGAGCCGGCCTCGGGCCGGCCGCGCCTGCGGCGAACCGAAAAACGCATACAGATATGATACGAAAAATAGTTTATACGCTCTCCTTGTGCGGCTTCGTGCTGTCGGGAGCCTGCTCGGACGGCAACGACGCCTACGTCGCACCGCTGCCCAATCCCTATACTGCTCTGGCGGCCGATGCGGTGGGATATCCCGCCTGCGTCGCCGTGAGCTACCGCATCGCCGCCGATGTCGTCGACAAGGGCTATCGCTACGGCGTCTGCTGGAATACGCAGGGAGAGCCGACCATCGAAGACGATTTCCAGTACGGACCGCAGAAACCCGAAGGCGGCGCGGCCCTTACGCAGGTGATCCCCAACTCCCGGCTGGAGTACGGCAAAACCTACCGTTTCCGTTCGTTCGTGGTGGCCGACTCGAAGGTCTACTACGGTGAGGAGACTTCGGCGGCCCTCGACGGCGAGCCGCTCGCACCGCTCGCTCTGGAGTGGGAGCGCCAGCAGATCGCCGGACTGCCCGACGGAATCGAGATTTACAAAACCCTCTCCGATCTCAACGGACGCAAGTTTCAGGCTTGGTACGCCATCGCCGACTGCTCGGGCGAGGAGATCGAGCTGCGCGTGCAGATTCCCGAGTCGGGCTACGGCACCGTCGATGCGCAGGCCGGCGAAGATTGCTACGTGCTGGTCAACGGCGGTTACTTCGACATGACGACGGCCAATTACGGCACGATCGACGGCATCGCCGTCATCGACGAACTGCTGCAGGGCCGCATCGACGACCAGCGGGGTTCGTGGAATCCCGAGGATGCCGCCTACGACTGGTGGTACCATGTAACGCGCGGCACGTTCGGCGTGGATGCTTCGGGACACCCGGCGATCCGCTGGGCCGGCACCTCCGGCGACCGTACTTATTATTACGACCAGCCGCTTCCTGCGGTTTGCGGCGAGGCTCCCTACGATGCGGTCGACGAGGATCTTCCGGTTCCGATGTCGGAGTGGTCGCCGCGCTATGCCGTCAGTGCGGGCCCCGTGCTGCTGAAGAACGGCGAGTGCATGATCGACGCTGCGACGACGGAGAAAGGCTACCAGCTGACCAACTACGAGATGTGGGGCGACGGACTGGCCTCGGCCTCCTATCTGGCCGACCAGACCGTCGTGGGCCATACGGCCGACGGCAAGGTCGTGCTGTTCGTCTGCGACGGCCGTGTCGAGGGGCTCAGCCTGGGCGCCACGCATCGCGAGGTTTCGGCGATCCTCAAGTCCCTCGGCTGCGTCGATGCGCTCAAACTCGACGGCGGCGGCTCTACCGCGATGGTCGTTTGCGGCGCACACCTCAACGATCTTAGCGGCGGCAACCGTCCGGTGGCTACGACTCTGGGATTCTTCCGCAAGTGATCCGATGCCGCTCCGGGGGATCCCCGGGGCGGCTCGTTTCCCCGATTACGAACTCTCAATCCGACGAACAAAAATGAAAAAATGCGCTCTTGCGGCCTCGCTGCTTCTGGCCGGCCTGCTGATTTGCTGCGGCACCTCGAACCGAAAAACCGGAAAGGGATCGGACGATCTTTTCCGGAATCCCGTTATCGGGCAGGACGGACCCGACCCGACCGTGCTGCGCGACAAGGACGGGACGTTCTGGCTCTACGACACGGCCGATCTGATCGCCGTCTGGCACTCCGACGATCTGATCTCGTGGCAGCGCGTCGGCTCGGTCTTCACCGAGGAGACGCGGCCCGCCGAGTTGCGTTACGACTACGGCAAGGCGGCACTGTGGGCGCCGGAAATCCGCATCATCCGGGGGAAGTACGTGCTCTTCTTTTCGATGTGGTGGGGCGATGTGGGTACCTACGACGGCCATGCCGTGGCCTATGCCGTCGCCGATTCGCCGGCCGGGCCTTTCGCATTCCGCGGACAGATCCTCACCAGCGATCCCGACTATCCGCCCTATTACGGCACGGCGCACTCCATCGACCAGTTTTACGTCGAGGACGACGGCAAGCCCTACCTCTTCTGGGGCAGCTTCCGCGGCATCTACGCTGCCGAACTCGACATCGACGACGAGCTGAACATCGCCGTGAAACCTTCGACGCTCGTGCAGGTCGCGGGCGACGCCTACGAAGGTTCGTGCATCTGCAAACGCGGCGACTACTACTACCTCTTCGCCTCGGTGGGCGACTGGACCGGCGGCATGTCGAGCACCTACCGCACCGTCGTGGGACGCTCCGAGAATCTTTTCGGTCCCTATGTCGACAAGCGGGGAGGCCGCATGCTCGACAACCGCTACGAGGTGCTCATCGCAGGCGACGACCGCTTCGCCGGCACGGGCCACAACTCCAACATCATCGAGGACGACGGAGGCGGGACGTGGATGTTCTATCACGCTTACGACTCGCACGATCCGGACAAAGGGCGTCAGACGATGCTCGACCGCGTGGAGTGGGACGACGAGGGCTGGCCCCGCGTCGGTACGGGACATCCCTCGCGCGAGTCCGAATCTCCGGTTGTCGAAAAACGCTCCGATATTCGAAAAAAATGAAAAATCCGTTTCTGTATCTCGGTTCGGCAGCCCTGATGCTGCTTGCGGCCTGCTCGGAAGGTATCTCCGATCCGCCTCCGACCGTTCCTGCGGAGCCGGAGTGCCCGGTCGCTCCCGAACGCATCGCCTTCGCTGAGGCAGAAACCCGGCTTTCGGAGGAGGGCACGGCCGTCGTAACTCTCCGGGTCGAGCCTGCCGAAGCGACCGTCGCTGCGACTGCATTCCGGCTGATCGATGTCGAAACCGGCGCTGCGGCGGACGATTTCACCTTTTATCCCACGGGCGAAAGCGATCCTGCGGCCGGAACCTACGGCATGCGCATTACCTACAAGGGTTCGGAGCGGAAATTCCGGCGCTGTCTGCAGGCCCACTACGGGGAGGGCACGTTGCGGAGCGGGGAGCTGACCGTCGCGGCCGCGGCCTATACGCCGGTGGTATCTATCGTCTCCGAGGCTCCCGTGGTCGACAAAGAGAACTGGATCGCCGCTACGATCCGCATCGACGGCGGCAACCGCTTCGAGGATCTGGCCGAAATGGCGCTCTCGATCCGCGGCCGCGGCAACTCCACGTGGGGATGGGAGAAGAAACCCTATGCGCTGAAGTTCGCCAAGAAACAGGAGGTGCTGGGCATGCCCAAGCACAAACGCTGGTGCCTGATCGCCGACTACATGGACCGCACGCACCTGCGCAATCGCATCGCCTATCATCTGGGGCAGCATTCCCGGCTGGACTATACCGTACGCAACGAGTTCGCCGAACTCTACCTCAACGGCGAATATCAGGGATGCTATCTGCTGACCGAGCAGATCAAGGTCGACGCCGAGCGCGTGAACGTGAGCGAGACCGACGGTTTTCTGCTTGAGTTCGACACCTATTTCGACGAGGAGGTCCGCTTCCGGACTTCGGCGTCGGACATCCCCGTCAACGTCAAGTCGCCCGATCCGGAGGATCTTTCCGAAGCGCGCCTCGCCGCCCTGAAAGACTATCTCGACCGGGCCGACGAAGCCGTGCAGGCCCTGCACACCGGTGTGCAGGGCGAGGATCCGTTCGATTATCTGGACCGGACGTCGATGATCGACTTCTGGATCATCTTCGAGCTGATGGCCAACCATGAGATGCTGCATCCCAAAAGCGTCTACTTCCACAAGGACGGCGCCGGAAAACTCGTCGCCGGGCCGATCTGGGACTTCGATTTCGAAACGCTCGCCGACCATCGCCGCACGGGGTGGATCAACTTCGGGGTCGAAAGCTCGTCGCTGAGCTGGATGCCGTGGGCCGAGAGAAACTGGTGGAATGTGCTGCTGACCTGCGACGCCACGTTCCGTGCCGATGTCGTGGAGCGCTGGGCGGAGTGGTATCCCTTCCTGCAGAGCGTTCCGGAGTTCATCGACCGGGAGCGGCGGTCGATCGCCGCCGCCGTCGCGCGCGACAACCGGCGCTGGCCCGAGATCCATGCCGGCAATGAAAACGGCGATCTCCGACTTTCGTTCGACGAGGCCGTCGACCGGCTCGAATCGGTTTACCGGCAGCGTGCGGCGTGGCTGGATCGCGAAATTTCGCAGTGGGGGACGCCGGGGTTGCGATAAAAAGCCGTATCTTAGCAAAAAAAGTCCATGTTGCCGCGTCTCCTTTTTTTCCTTGCCGTGCTGTTGCCTTTTGGGGGTTCCGCCAAAGAGCGGCAGTATGCTTTCCGTCCGCTGAACGTCGACGACGGACTGGCACACAATACCGTGCTGGCGATCATGCAGGATCGGACGGGCTTCATGTGGTTCGGCACGAAGGACGGCCTGAACCGTTACGACGGTCAGGAAATACGGACCGTCGCCGCGGTCGATGCCATTCCCGGCAACAACTACATCACGGCGTTGTGCGAAGATGCCGAGGGGAAGATCTGGATCGGCACCGATGCCGGCGTGTGCATCTACGATCCCGAGACCGAGCGGGCCGAGCGCTTCCTGCAGCCGGCCGACGACGGCTGCGTCATCAAGGGCAACATCCCGCAGATCGTCATGGCTCCCGACAGCACGGTCTGGATTCCGGCCGGATCCCGGGGCTTCTTCCGATACGATTCCCGTTCTCGGGCTCTGACGCATATCCGCGGCGAACGCTCCGGCACCCGGCTCTATACGACCCGGAACCTCTGTTTCACGGCGCAGAACACCGCCTGCCTCGTACTCGACGACGGAAACATCTACCTCTCCGACGACGGACTGGGGAGCATCGTCCCGCTTTTCGCCGACGGCGGCACCGAAGCGTTCTGCGACCGCTTCGTCAAGAAGATCGTGCCGGGGACCCGCAACCGCATCTACGTCTGCTCGTCGCGGGGGCTTTTCGAGGTCAATCTGGCGACCCGGCGTTTCCGCAAGATCGTCCTGCCGCACAGCAACGACTACGTCCGCGACCTGCTGGCCGTGCGCAGCGACGAGATCTGGGTGGCTACGGAGTCGTGTCTCGAAATCCTCGACGGCCACCTGCAGGAGACGGCCTTTTTCTACGCCGATAACAAAAGCCCCTATGCGCTGCGGGACAATTCGATCTACTGTCTGTGCAAGGACCGTCAGGGCGGCATGTGGGCCGGTACCTATTTTGCCGGCGTCGCCTATTCGCGGGCCGGGGCCTCCGCTCCCGTGCGGCGTTATTACTCGAATCCCCTCGGCCGGAATCTGGGGTGGCACGTGCGGGAGATCGTCGCCGACGAGGACGGCGACCTCTGGATCGGCACCGAATCCAAGAGCCTTTTCCGTTATCGTGCCGTGAGCGACGAGATCGAACCCGTGTGGGACGACGAACTGCTGTCGAGCAACATCCACGGTCTTTGCTGCGACGGCGACTACGTTTGGGTCGGCACGTACGAGCAGAGCCGGACGCTGATCCGCATCCATCGCCGCACGCTCGCCGAGAAGAGCTATCCGAGCGCCGGCAAGGAGATCTACACCATCTGCAAGACGGCCGCCGGCGATCTGTGGATCGGCACGACCTCCGGGCTGAAGCGTTACGACCGCACGGGCGACCGCTTCGTGGTCGATACGGCCGTTCGGAGCCACATACACCATCTGCGGGAGGACTCCGCAGGCAATCTTTGGGCGGCGACCTATTCCGACGGACTTTATCGATACGATGCCCTGAATGCGACGTGGCAGCACTTCGTCTACGACGAGCAGAACCCCGCTTCGCTGGCTGCCGACAAGGTGCTGAGCGTTTTCGAGGACAGCCGTTCGCAGCTCTGGTTCACCACCGAGGGCGGCGGGCTCTGCCGCTATCTTCCCGAGCGCGGCGATTTCGTCCGTTACAAGAGCGATTTGCCTTTCGATACGTTGTATCGTATCGAAGAGGACGACGCCGGACTCTTCTGGATCACATCGAACAAGGGACTGGTGCGTTTCGACCCGGAGAGCCGGAACTATTTCGTCTTTACGACCGACGACGGGCTGCTGAGCAACCAGTTCAACTATTCGTCGAGCTGCAAGACCCGGGACGGGCGCATCTATGCCGGCTGCAGCATCGGGTTCATTTCGTTCGATCCGCGGGAGATGAAACCCGACGACGCCATGTTTCCGATCGTGCCGACCGACTTCATGCTCTATAACCGGAGCATCGGGGTGGGCGAGGGCGACTCTCCGCTCACGAAGAGCATTTCGCTGCTCGACCGGCTCGATCTGGCGCCCGACGAAAACTCCTTTTCGCTGCGCGTCGCGGCGATCGACTACCAGTCGCCCCACGAGGCGCGCATGCGCTATCGGCTCGAAGGGTTCGACAGCCACTGGCATGCGTTGCGCGGCCATACGATCTCCTATTCCAATCTGCCGTATCGTTCCTATCGGCTCGTCATCGAGGGACTTCGCAGCAACGGCGAACCCAACGGCTCCCTGCGGACGCTCGACATCCGCATCCGGCCGCCGTTCTACCTCTCGCCCGTCGCGCAGATCTGCTATGTGTTGTTCGCCATCGCCGCGGTCGGGCTCGTCTACACGATCGTCGTCCGCCGTTCGACCCGCAAGCGCGAGGAACGGATCGAGAAGATCGAGCGGCGGAAGGAGCGGGAACTCTACGTGGCGAAGTTCGATTTCTTCACCAACATCGCCCACGAGATCCGCACGCCCCTTTCGTTGATCCGGGGTCCGCTGGAGAATGTCGCCCGCAAGGAGCGCGACACCTCCGACGAGGAGCTGCGCGAGGATATCCGCACGATGGAGCAGAACACCGACCGGCTGATGACGCTGATCGACCAGCTGCTCGATTTCCGCAAGGCCGAAAAGGGAGGCTTCAAGCTCCGCCCGGTAGAGTGCGACATCCGGGAGACGGTCCGGGCCGTTTACGACCGGTTCGGAACGATGGCCCGGCAGCGGAAGCTGGAGCTCTCGGCTTCGTTTCCCGAGGAGGAGGTGCGGGCATCGGTGGATTGCGAAGCCCTCACCAAGATCGTCAGCAACCTGCTCTCCAACGCCTTGAAATATGCCGAATCCCGCATCCGGCTCGAACTGACGGCCGAATCGGATCCCCGCCGCTTCCGGATCGTGATGACCAACGACGGACAGGTGGTGCCTCAAGACCAGCGGGAGGCTATTTTCCGTCCGTTCGTCCAGTATCGCGACGGCCGGCACGTGATGACCGGTACGGGCATCGGTCTGACGTTGGCGCGTTCGCTCGCGGAGCTCCACGGCGGTACGCTCGAAATGGATCGTTCGACGGAGATCAACCGTTTCATCCTCACCGTGCCGATCGTCCGCCGCACGGAGGAGTTTCTTGCCGTGTCGCAGACCTTGCCGGAGCCTTCGTCCGACGGAGGACGGCAACCGGCGGGCGGGAACGGCGGACGGGCCGCACTGCTTGTCGTCGAGGACGATCCCGGCATGCTCGGCTTCGTATCGAGGCAGCTCGCCGGATTCTACGATGTTTCGACTGCCGAGCATGGCGCCGCGGCGCTGGCTATGCTCCGGAACGGCAGCTTCGATCTGATCGTGAGCGACGTGATGATGCCCGAGATGGACGGACTCGAATTGTGCCGCCGGGTCAAGTCCGATCTGCGGTTCAGCCACATCCCCGTGTTGCTGCTCACGGCGAAAATCGACATCGTTTCCAAAGTCGAGGGACTGGATACGGGAGCCGACGCCTATGTCGAGAAACCTTTCTCGCCCGAATACCTGCGGGCGAGCATCTCTGCGCTGCTCTCGAACCGGGAGCGGGTGCGCCGGCATTTCCTCGAATCGCCGTTCGTCCGCTCCGAAACGCTGGCCTACTCGAAAGCCGATCAGGAGTTCATGCGCAAGCTGGACGATTTCATTCTGCGCAACATGGGCCATGCCGACCTCTCGGTCGACGGCATGGCCGACGAGATGTGCATGAGCAACTCGAACCTGTTCCGCAAGCTCAAGGCCATCATCGGCAAGAATCCCAACGAATACCTGCGCATCCGGCGGCTCAAGCGGGCGGCGGAGCTGCTGGGCGAGGAGAAGTTCTCGATCGCCGATATCGCGCTGATCGTCGGTTTTCGTTCGGCGACCTACTTCTCCACCTGCTTCAAAAAACAGTTCGGCATCTCTCCGATGGAGTTCGTCGAAAAAAGAGGCCTCCGGCCGTAATCATTCATTCTTGCAAATCCTGATCCGATGAAAACTTCCATTCTACTCAGGCTCTCGATCGTCGGCGTTGCGATCTCGCTCTTGTCGCCGCTCCGAGCCGCCGAACCCGACGCAGGCTGGCAGGTCGTTGCGACGTCGTATGCCGACCCTTATCACGGGGTTACGCTGGGCAACGGCGGCATCGGCATCCTGCCGTGGCGCGAACCCTTTTCGATTCGCCACGTGATGCTCAACCATGTTTTCGATGCCGATGCCGAACACGGCATCAGCCGCCTGCTGCCGGGGCTCGATCCTTTCGTCCTGCATGTCGGCATCGACGGTTGCGATGTCGCCGCCATGCCTCTGTCGGAGTGGTCGCAGCGGCTCGACATGCGCGAGGCGGTGCTCCGTACGGAGTTCGTCGCCGGCGGCAAGGCCCGCATCCGCTACGACATCCGGGCGCTTCGCAGCATGCCCTATGCCGGGCTCGTGCGCGTGGAGGTCGAGGCGTTGGATAATATCCGTCTTTCGGTCGGCAATACGACCCGGGTCCCCGGCGAATATGCCGGCGCGCAATCTTCGGCGCATGAACTGACCGTCGACGGCACCCGCATTCGTTACCGTCGCACCTGGGCGTCGGCGCAGCATCGCGGTGCCGTCGTGTCGGCGTCGGCCGCCTTGCTCTTCGATGCAGCGCATGCCGAACAGGCGTGTTCGGCCGACAGCAACCGCCTCGGCATCGTGCTCGGCAAGGGCGAACGGTTCGCATTCGACCTCGTGGGGGCCGTCTGCACCGACCGCGATTTCATCGACCCCTGGAACGAATCGGATCGCGAGGTGATCTATGCTGTCAGGGAGGGCGTCGATCGGCTCACGGCCCGCCATCGGTCCTTGTGGCAGGAGCTTTGGCAGGGCGACATCGAAATCGAGGGCGACGACGAAGCCCAGCAGGCCGTACGTCTGGCGCTCTACCACCTCTACTCGTTCGCCCGCGAGGGAAGCCGCCTCAGCATCCCGCCGTTCGGCCTCTCGTCGCAAGGCTACAACGGCCATATCTTCTGGGATACCGAGCTGTGGATGTATCCGCCGATGCTGTTTCTGAATCGGGACATCGCCGAGTCGATGATAAACTACCGTATCGACCGGCTGCCGGCTGCCCGGCGCAAGGCTCTGGCTTACGGCTACCGTGGGGCGATGTTCCCCTGGGAAAGCGACGATGCGGGCGAGGAGTCGTGCCCTACGTGGGCGCTTACAGGGCCTTTCGAACACCATATTACGGCCGACATCGGTATTGCGGCATGGAACTGCTATTGCATGAGCGGCGACCGCAACTGGCTGCGCAGGGAAGGCTGGCCGCTGCTGCGCGAAATCGCCGATTTCTGGACGAGCCGGGCGGAACGCAACGAGGACGGTTCCTACTCCGTGCGCAATGTGGTCTGCGCCGACGAATATGCCGAAGGAGTCGACGACAATGCCTTCACCAACGGTGCCGTCATCCGGGTCTTGCAGGTGGCATCGAAAGCCGCGGCTCTGTGCGGCGAAAAGGCTCCGGCTGCGTGGACCGAGATTGCCGGCGGGCTGCGCATTCCGCGCTTCCCCGACGGCACGACGCAGGAATACGCGGGTTACGACGGCCGCATCGTCAAGCAGGCCGATGCCAATCTGCTGGCCTATCCGCTGGGAATCGTCTCCCGGGCGGAAGATATTCGCCGCGACCTGACCTACTACGAGCCGCGCATCGATGCCGGCCCGGCCATGTCCTATGCCATACTGGCCTTGCAGCATGCACGTCTGGGCGACGGCGAGAAGGCCTACGAACTCTTTTCGCGCAGCTATCGGCCCAACCGGCTGGCGCCGTTCGGCGTCATGGCCGAATATGCCGGCGCCGACAATTGCTATTTCGCCACGGGTGCCGGGGGCATGCTGCAAACCGTCATCAACGGTTTCTGCGGGCTCGAAATCACCGACAAGGGGGTGAAACAACTCCCCTCGGCGCTGCCGAAACACTGGAAGCGCGTAACCGTAAAGGGCGTAGGGCCCGAACGGAAAGACTATACGAAAACTTCACGTTAAACCTTAACATCATGAAGAATCTTTTTTTGCTGCTCTCGCTGTTCTGCCTGCAGACCATGCAGGCGCAGACGTTGCAGAAGAACGTTGCCTATGCGGATTCGCAGGTTCGCTTCACGGTCATCGCTGACGGCGCCGTGCGGCTGGAGTACGCTCCCGACGGCAAATTCACGGATGCGAAATCGTTCGTCGCCGTGGAGCGCGAGTATCCCGCTGCGGAGTATCGCGTGAAGCGGGGAGCATGGATCGAGATCGCGACCCCGAAGATGATCCTCCGTTATAAGAAGGGTTCCGGGGCTTTCTCCGCCGCGAACCTCTCGATCCGCTCGCCGAAGGGTGCGTCCGTGCCTTTTGCGTGGAAGCCCGGCATGCGGCAGACGGGAAATCTCAAGGGCACCTACCGCACGTTGGACGGCTACGACGGCGACACCTATGTCTACGACGAGCGGCGTCCGAAGATGCCTCTTGAGGATGGATTGCTGGCCACCGACGGCTGGACTCTGATCGACGATTCGCGCAATTTCCTCTTCGACGGCGACCCCGAGTGGGAGTGGGTCGAGGAGCGGCCCGACAACGGCTCTCAGGACTGGTATTTCCTTGCCTATGGCCACGACTACAAGGCGGCCCTGAAGGATTTCACGCTCTTCGCCGGTAAGATACCTTTGCCGCCGCGCTACGCATTCGGTTACTGGTGGAGCCGTTACTGGGCCTATTCGGACGGGGAGCTGCGCCAGCTGGTGGAGAAATTCCGGACCTACGACATTCCGCTCGACGTGCTGGTCATCGACATGGACTGGCACTATACCGACGGCGACCGCGGAGGCTGGACGGGCTGGAGCTGGAACCGCACGCTCTTTCCCGAGCCGGCGAAGTTCCTCCGGTGGCTCGATGCGGAGGGCATCCGCTCGACCTTCAACCTCCACCCGGCCGACGGGGTGAAATGCGGCGAGGACCGCTATGCCGAAGTAGCCCGCGACATGGGCATCGACCCGGCGTCGAAACAGACCGTGCCGTGGGTGTCGTCGGACAAGAAGTTCATCGGGAGCATGTTCCGCCATATCCTTACTCCGATGGAGCGCGACGGCGTGGATTTCTGGTGGCTCGACTGGCAGCAGCACCCCACGGATCCCGCGGTCGAGGGGCTGAGCAATACGTGGTGGCTCAACTACGTCTTCTTCTCCGACATGGAGAAGCGCCGCGACGTACGTCCGATGCTCTATCATCGTTGGGGCGGACTGGGCAACCACCGTTACCAGATCGGCTTCTCGGGCGACGCTTCGATCTCGTGGAAATCGCTCGACTTCCAGCCCTATTTCAACTCCACGGCTTCGAACGTCCTTTACGGTTACTGGAGCCACGACATCGGCGGGCATCACCATGCCGACCGCATCGACCCCGAGCTCTATATCCGTTGGATGCAGTTCGGCGCTCTGAGCCCTGTCATGCGTACCCATTCCTCGAAGAATGCCGGACTGAAAAAAGAGCCCTGGAACTTCGCTCCCGAGCATGCCGCGATTCTGCATGACATTGTCCGGCAGCGTTATGCGCTTGCACCCTATGTCTATACGATGGCCCGCAAGGCCTACGACGAGGGACTTCCGCTCTGCCGCCCGATGTACTACGACTATCCCGAGGCCGAGGAGGCCTACGCGTTCCGCAACCAGTATATGTTCGGCGACGATCTGCTCGTAGCTCCGATCACGGCACCGGACAAGGAGGGCTATGCTGCCCTGAAAGTATGGCTTCCCGAGGGCGAGTGGTACGAGTGGCGGACGGGCGAACTGCTCGCCGGAGGCCGCACGGTCGAGCGTTCTTTCGCGCTGGATGAATATCCGGTTTATGTTCGGGCCGGGGCTGTTCTGCCTACCTATACGGATGCCGTGAAGAATCTGAATGCGAACGATGAGCCGGTCGTGCTGACGATCTTCCCCGGCGGCAGCGGCGCTTTCTCGATGTACGAGGACCACGGCGATGACAAACGCTATGCTGCCGAATATGCTGTTACGTCTCTGAAATCCGAACGCGAGGACAATGTCCTGACCATTACCGTCGGCAAGCGCGAGGGTCGCTACCGGGATATGCCCGCGGAGCGTCGTTTCGCCGTGAAAGTACTGGCTTCGACCGCTCCCGTATCGGTAACGGTCGACGGTGCGGAAGCCGACTGGACGTACCTCGGCGGGGAGTTCGCGCTTCTGGTCGGGATTCCTGAAACGGATTGCGCGGCGGAGAAAGTCGTACGTATCGAATACGGTCGGGAGACAGTCGATTTCAACGGCGTGCCGGCAGCGGCACGCCGCATGGCCCGCACGATGGAAGAGTTCAAGTACCGCGTGGCGCAAAAGCCCTGGGAGCAGTCGTGGCGCTATACCTATACCGACGAGTTCGGTCCGATGGGTTCGCTCTCCGAGGCCGTGGAGTATGCCCCCGAACGGATCGCGCAGTCGGTCGGCGACTTCCGCAAGGCCTACGCCGATCTGCCTGCCGTGCTGAAGCGGCAGGGGCTCGATGAAGAAGAAATCGCATGGTTCCTCGCCCGGACGGGCTGGAACCTATAAAAATTCGCATGAAGTATGAATATTCGTCATTGTGTCTTTTCTGTCGGCGTCTTGTTGTTCGCCGCCTGCAGCACCTCCTCGAACCGCGGCGACTTGCTCGATGCCGCGGCGTTCGACACCGAAATCGACGGTGTGCCCGTCGCGCTTTACACCCTCTCCAACGGCCGCGGTCTCGACGTGCAGGTTACCAATTTCGGGGCCCGCGTGGTTTCGATCTTCGTTCCCGATCGTAACGGCGCATGCGCCGATGTCGTCGTCGGTTGCGAATCGATCGCCCGCTATCTCGATGATCCCGAAGCTCGTTTTTCGGGTCCCGTCGTGGGGCGTTTCGCCAACCGCATCGGTGGCGGACGGTTCACGCTCGACGGCACGGAATACCGGCTGCTGCAGAACGACAACGGCAATTCGCTGCACGGGGGCGTGAAAGGTCTCGACAGCCGGGTTTGGAGCGTTGCGGAGGCCGACGACCGCCATGTCGCGATGCGTTACGTCTCGCCCGACGGCGAGGAGGGTTATCCGGGCGAGCTGACTGTGTGCGTTACCTATACCGTTACCGACGACAACGCCCTGAAAATCGAGTATGCCGCAACGACCGACCGGCCTACGGTCGTCAACCTCTCGAACCACTCGCTCTTCAACCTCGGGGGCGAGGGCAGCGGCTCCGTTCTCGACCACGAGCTGTGGATCGCGGCGGATGCCACGACGCCCGTCGACAGCGTGTTGATTCCTACGGGTGCTTTGGCTCCGGTCGAGGGCACGCCTTTCGATTTTCGTACGCCGACCCCGATCGGGGCCCGCATCGATGCCGACGACGAACAACTTCGTTACGGACATGGCTACGATCACAACTGGGCGCTCTGCGATACGACGGGTGAGGTGCGGCTCGTGGCTTCGTTATACGATCCAGGGAGCGGCCGCATGATGGAAATTCTCACCGACCAGCCCGGATTGCAGTTCTATAGCGGGAATTTCTTCGGGGACTCTTCCTGCGGCAAGTTCGGCCGCAAGATCGGATACCGGGGTGCCGTGGCGCTCGAAACGCAAAACTTTCCCGACGCGCCCAACAAGCCTGCATTTCCGTCGTCCGTCTTGCGTCCCGGTGAAACCTATACCCAGATCTGCATTTATCGATTCGGTGTCGTTTCAGAGATTTAGGTTCGCTACGCCCTTGTTTCCGCCGTGGGGATACGTTCGAAAATCAATGTTCCGCTCGGTGCTCCAAAATAAAAAGCCGCTTGCAAGATTTCTTGCAAGCGGCTTTTTATTCGATCGGGGAAGTTCTCTGCCCGCCCCTCTTCGAGCCGAAACCGAGATTTAACTTCGCTTTGCTCGTTTTATCTCTGCTGCTCGCCGCAGGGGCGCTGTCGAGACTGCGAAAATCGCTGCGCGATACATGGCCCGAAATGAAAAAACGCTCTCAAGTAGCCTTGAGGCGTTTTTCATTCGTTCCTGCGCCTGTGGCGCTTTCGCATTTTCGAGCCGAAACCGAGATTTGAACTCGGGACCCCTTCATTACGAGTGAAGTGCTCTACCGCTGAGCTATTTCGGCCTGCGAAGACCCGAGAGGTCTTCATTCGGGATGCAAATATCCGAAAAAAAAATATTTCTCGCAACAATTTTCCCGAAAATCTCGCTATATTCGCATTAAAACAATCGCAGATGATTACTTTCTCGTCGTGCCTGACGCTTCTTGTCGCGGTTTATTTTATCTATGACCGCTATTGGGAACGGCCGTCCGTCTTCATGACCTACCTTCGTTTCGGATCGGTTTCTCGGTATGGAGAAGCGATCGGTCGCCTATTGCCGGGCGGCGCGGTAACGTCGCGGCGTAGTCGTAAAATCCGTTGCTATGCAAAAAGCCTTTCTTAATCCTACGCCCGACCAAACGTTCGAACTGATCGGCGGGGGCGCATACGATTTCGTCGCCGTATTGGCGCACAGCCGCGCGCTGCAGGCTTCGGGCGAGGTCCGGGAGGCGTGCGAGATTCGCTATCAGGCCTTTCAGCGACTGGCCGAACTGCTTCCCGACGACGAGGAGACGATCTTCGAATGGAATCATCCCAATTCGCGGGCGGCACTCGAAGTGCTCCACGCTTCGGCGATCGACCACTTTCTGATCGACGATTTCGAGATGTCGGCGGCGCTGCTTGAATTGTTGCTCGAACTGGACCCCGAAGATCATTTGGAGGCCAGCGAGTTGCTGGCGTTCGACTATGTGGCGACCGACGAAACGGAGCTTTTCGACGAGGTGATCGACGATGTTCCGGAGAAGAGCGCCGTACGGGTGTTGCTTCTGTTGTGGTCCGCTTATCGTCGCACCGGCCGGCTTCCGGAGGAGGAGCTGATGCTGTTCAAGTCCCGGTTCGCGCCTTATTTTGCTGAATTTATGGCGGCGGAGCATGTGGCCGATGCGGCTTATCTGCACGACATTGAGAGCGAGCGGCCTTCGGTGGGCGCGCAGGCGCGCGAGCTGTGGTTGCGGACCGAGAATCTGTGGGCACGCTGGCCTGAGTTCATTGAGGCTTTGCGTACTGCGAAGTAAGAAGCGCCCATAAAATAAAAAGGCATCCCGAGCAGGGATGCCTTTTTCATTCTGTTCCGGATGGGCGGGTCTATTCCTCGCAGGTCGTCTCCTGCACGGGTTCTTCGATACCTTCGGTCGTGGCCCGTTCCTCCATGCGCTCGATGCGGGCATCGAGGTCGGGGTGGGTCGAGAAGAGCTGGTTGAGTTTGCTGCTTTTCTCGACGCCGGCTTCCTCCTGCATCGCTTTCAACCGTCGGAACGAGTAGGCCATCGCCCACGGGTTTTTGCCGCTGTTTTTGAGGAATTCGTAGCCGTAGTCGTCGGCATCGCGCTCCTGCTTCTGCGAGTAGGTGGCGTTGGCGAGCGCTTCGCCCAGATCGCCCAACTGCGAATCGGTCAGCTGCGCGGCCTTGCCGCCGCTCGACGAGACGCCGTCGCGGAGCGCCGAAGTCAGCAGCGCCGTGCGGAATCCTTTTTTGGAGTCGCGGTGGGCGATGTGTCCCACTTCGTGGCCGATGACGCCCAAGAGTTCGTCGTCGGTCATGATGTCCATCAGCGAGGAGAAGACGCGGATGCTGCCGTCGGCGCAGGCGAATGCGTTGACGTCGACGACATGGTAAACCTTGAAGTTCAGAGCGATGCCGTCGGCATCGGTGAGCCCGTCGGTGAGTTGCCGGAGCCGGATCGTGTAGGGATCGTCTTCTGCGCAGACGGGGTTGTGCTCATCCATCCAGTCGATGTACTCCTTGACGTAGGCGGCCATCTGGGCGTCGGTGAGCGTGGCGGCCTGCGTCGCTTTCGCGGCGCTGCCGATCGCCTTTTTGAGATTGAACTGCGCCGAAGCGGGCGTTGCGGCGAGCAGGCAGAATAGAACTGCCAGTAAAGATGTAAAACGGTGTTTCATAGTTTGGTATAACTTGTTATTGGAAATAGTTTCGATTCATTCGCCGGCGGGTGATTACTCGTGTCGGGATCGCACCAGCTCCTTGAAGCAGTGGCGGCAGATGGGTTCGTAGGTGTCCTGCGCCCCGAGCATGACCTGTTTTTCGTCGCTGGTGAGACGGTGGGAGTGGTGGGCCAGATTGCCGCAGCGGACGCAGATGGCGTGGACTTTGGTAACGTACTCGGCCGTGGCCATGAGCGCCGGCATGGGGCCGAAAGGCTTGCCGGTGTAATCCATGTCGAGTCCGGCGACGATGACCCGCACGCCGTTGTCGGCCAGCGTGCGGCAGACGTCGACGATGCTTTCGTCGAAGAACTGTGCTTCGTCGATGCCCACGACGTCGACCCCGGCCGACATGAGCAGGATATTCTGCGGCGAGTCGACGGGCGTGGAGCGGATGGCGTTGGAGTCGTGCGAGACGACCTCCTCCTCGGAATAGCGGACGTCGATGCGGGGTTTGAAGATCTCGACCCGCAGGTGGGCGAACTGCGCCCGTTTGAGCCGGCGGATCAGCTCCTCGGTCTTGCCCGAGAACATGGAGCCGCAGACCACTTCGATCCAGCCCTTGCGGCTGGCGTTTTCCAGAAACATTTCGAAAAAGGTGAAAGTTAAGAGTTTACTCCTCGATGCGGGTGATTCGGGCGCCGAGAGCGTTCAGCCGCTTGTCGATCTCCTTGTATCCGCGGTCGATCTGGTCGATGTTCTGGATCGTGGAGACCCCCTCGGCCGACATGGCGGCGATGAGCAGAGCCACGCCGGCACGGATGTCGGGCGAGGTCATGCGCGTGGCCCGCAGCCGGATGCGGTGGTCGTGTCCGATGACCGTGGCGCGGTGCGGGTCGCAGAGGATGATCTGCGCGCCCATGTCGATAAGTTTGTCGACGAAGAAGAGGCGGCTTTCGAACATCTTCTGGTGGATGAGCACAGCTCCTTTGGCCTGCGTGGCCACCACCAGAAAGATCGACAGCAGGTCGGGCGTCAGGCCCGGCCACGGAGCGTCGGCGATGGTCATGATCGAACCGTCGAGGAACGTATCGATGCTGTAGTGGTCCTGCTGGGGGATGTAGATGTCGTCGCCCCGCTGCTCGAAGCGGATGCCCATGCGGGCGAACTGCGCCGGGATGATACCCAGATTTTCGTACGACACGTTCTTGATCGTCAGCTCCGAGCGGTTCATGGCAGCCATGCCGATGAAGCTGCCGACCTCGATCATGTCGGGAAGCAAGGTATGCTCCGTACCGCCCAGCGCTTCGACGCCCTCGATGGTCAGAAGGTTGGAGGCGATGCCCGAGATGCGGGCACCCATGCGGTTGAGCATCTTGCACAGCTGCTGCAGGTAGGGTTCGCAGGCGGCGTTGTAGATCGTGGTGGTTCCTCGGGCGAGCACGGCGGCCATGACGATGTTGGCCGTACCGGTTACCGAAGCCTCGTCCAGCAACATGTAGGTGCCCCTCAGTTCGCGGCCCTCGACCATGAAGAACTCGTCGGCGATGTCGAAATCGAATTGGGCGCCCAACTTCTGGAATCCGAGGAAGTGGGTGTCGAGGCGTCGCCGTCCGATCTTGTCGCCGCCCGGTTTGGGGATGTAACCCACGCCGAAGCGGGCGAGCATGGGTCCGATGAGCATTACCGAGCCGCGCAGCCGCGTGCAGCGCTGGCGGTAGTCGTCGCTCTTGAGGTAGTCGAAATCGATTTCGCGGGCTCGGAAAGCATAGGCATCGTCGGAGAGTCGTTCGACCTCGACGCCCATGCGCCGCAGCAGCTCGATGAGCTGCATGACGTCGAGGATCTGGGGTATGTTGCGCACGATGACACGCTCGGGAGTGAGCAGGGTGGCGCAGATGATTTGCAGCGCCTCGTTCTTGGCGCCCTGAGGCGTGATGCTTCCGCTCAGGCGATGTCCGCCTTCGACTTTGAAAACTGCCATATCGTTCGTGGTGTGTTCGTAGTTCGGCTCCGGCCGCCGGAGCCACACAAAGATACGACAAGCCGAGAGCAAAAACAAATTTATTTGTGTTTGCCGAGGCAGAGTATCTTCGGCGTCAGCCAAAGAGCGAGACAGCCGAGAGCAAAAACAAATTTAAGCACCATATATCGCTTCCCACCGAAATTCTGCCTCGGGGCAGGCTCCGCTTTGGAAGGTCGCGGCTCGCCGCCTGTGGCGGCGTATTCAGGTTCCGACCCCACCCCGACCCTCCCTCGGGGAGGGAGAAGTGCCGCTCCCTGTGCGGTCGCGGCAAAATTACGGCGTCCGACCGGTGGACCTTATTCGAGGGGTTAAAACAACGGGACGACCCGGTCGGCGGCGGTAATGGGACGCAGCGGGCGGCAGGGATTGCCGACGGCCAGCATGCCGGCGGGAATGGATCGGACGACCACGCTGCCGGCACCGATGACGGCTCCGTCCCCGATTTCGACGCCTGGAAGAATGACGACATTGGCGGCGATCCAGACGTCGTTGCCGATGGTGATCGGTTGCGCCCGCATGATGCCCTCGTTGCGCTGGTCGGGAAGAAGCGCGTGGACGATCGTAACGAGAGAGCAGTTCGGTCCGATCATCACGTTGTTGCCGACGATAACCTTCGCCTCGTCGAGAATCGAGAGGTTGAAGTTGCCCACGAAGTTTTCGCCGAGATGGATGTTGAATCCGAAGTCGCAGCGGAACGGGCTGTGGATGACGAACCTCTCTCCGACCGAACCCAAGAGACCGCGGAAAAGCTCGGTCCGCCGCTGGACCATCGAAGGCTGCAGCGCGTTGATTTCATGGCAGGTATCCGCGCATCGCTGCAGCAGTGCCGTTACCTCCGGCAGGTCGTTCGCCCCGGCGTGGAGCCAGTGGCCGTCGTTCAGCAGTTCGAATAGATCTTCTTTCATGGTTCGGTGTCGGAGTTGCAAAAATAACGCATCTCGGCGGATTGTCCTAAAAACCGGCCGGAAATTCGTGCGGCCGGCTGCGGAAATCTGCGGCTGCGAAGCCTCCGGATTGGTTCCTCCGGCGCCGGAAGCCGTTCCGGTCGAGTTGAAGCAGCGGGGATTCGGGCCTTTTTCGGAGCCATTTGAAATATTTTCGCGAAAAAATTTTTGCGAATCGCATTTTTATTGTACTTTTGCAATCCGTAAAAATGTCCGAAACGATAAAAATTAGATAGCTATGGCAATGAAGAGAACTTATCAGCCCTCGCGCCGGAAGAGAATCAACAAGCACGGTTTCCGCGCTCGTATGGCTACGGCGAACGGTCGCAAGGTGCTGGCGGCACGTCGTGCGAAAGGTCGCAAGAAGCTGACCGTATCCGACGAATCGACGTTCAAGTACGCTTAATTATCCCCGAAAAGGTTGAGTTGCGGGCCGGCTTGCGAAAGCCGGCTTTTTTATGCCCTCGGATGAGAGGTGAGAGGGGGGGGGTAAGGGGCGTGCCGCATGCAGCGCTCGGCTCCGTAGTTCGGCTCTCCGCGATGCCGGTTCGATTGCGCTCACCGAAGAGCGGGGTTATTCCTTGTCCTTGTAGAGGTCGATTTCGCCGCGTTCGACCTTGCCGTACATGGCGGCAAGCTCGCCGATCGCGGGCGAGATGAGATCGATCGTGTCGGCGACGGCCGGCCGGTCGCCCTGCCCCTTGATGCGGTAGAGCATTGTGGCGTAGAGCGCTCGGAAGCAGAGCTCCGTATCGCTCATCCCGGGATTGCCCATGACGGCCCGCAGCCGTGGCAGCTCGCTTTCGAGCCGCGCGAAAGTGGTGCGGTAGTGTGCGCCGGCGGGGAGCTTCAGAAGCTGCAGATGCAGGTCGTGCAGATCCTGAATCAGGTGCAGCGTATGCTCCAGATGTCCCTTTTCCACCTTGCCCTCCTGCCGCAGAAGCCCTGCGATGTCGAGATACCACATCAGAAAGGTCGGCTTCTGCTCCTCGCTCAATTCGCTGCGCGGGGCGATCAGCTGCGAGTAGATCGCCTCGGGACTGAACTGCAAGGCCCGCAGCAGGTCTTCGACCTGCCACAGATAGAGAATGTACTCGGCGATGTTCTCCCGCCGCTTGGCTTGTGCGATGTCCACTTTTTACCTTATTTGATCCACTTCTTTTCGATGCGGTGCTTGAGGAAATATTGCTGCGACTTCAGCAGGTTGCGCGACTGCAGCACCATGTTCTTGGTCTCGGTGAGGATCGTCAGATAGAGCATGGAGGCTTTGGTGTTGGACTTGGCCTCGTTGATGCGCGTGAGCTCCGACTTGATGGCTTCGGCGATCGACTCGAACAACTGGTCGCGGAGCGACAATACCAGTTCGATGTCGGTGAAGTCGCCGTCGCGCAACATCAGGTTGATGCGGCGGTAGATGGCCTCCACGTCGTCGTTGATGGCCATCAGGTCGCGGGTCTGCTCGACGGAGAGGCCCTCGTGATTGTTGTCGATGTGCTCGAATGCCGGGCGCGTGATGTGGACCAGCGCTTTGGTCATCTCGTTGAGGTAGTCGACCACCTGCACGTAGTAGTGCGCCGTGTTGACGTCGCCGCTCTGCAGCCGCTTGAGGGTCGGCAGCAGGGCGTATTTGCGGTCGCGCGACTGATAGAAGAGGTCGTTGGACTCCTTGACCATGTCGCGCAGCACCTTGCGGTTCTCTTTCAGCACGGCGATCAGCGTGCGATCGTAGATCTTCGTGGCGCACTCCATCGTGCGGCCCACCTCGTCGCGCAACGCCGCGATGATGTCGCTGTTGGTCTCGCTTTTCTCTTCGGCGTGATCCGTAGCGCGGGCTTTCTTGGAGAAGCGGCTGCGGAAGAGGATCCAGCCGCAGAGTATCGTAACGATGATGAAGGTAGCGGTTCCGCCGTAGATGAGTACGAGTCCGACGAAGAACGAAATCAGGAAACCGCCCAGCGCGGTAACGAACCACCCGGCGATCACGGTCATGACGCCCGAGATGCGGTAGACGGCGCTTTCGCGACCCCAAGCCCGGTCGGCGAGCGAGGAACCCATCGCCACCATGAAGCAGACGTAGGTGGTGGAGAGGGGCAGCTTGAGCGACGTGGCGAGCGAGATCAGCAGGGCCGAAGTCGTGAGGTTGACCGTGGCGCGGATCATGTCGTAGGGTGCGCCGCTATGCTCGACGTCCTCGTATTCGAAGCGCCGGCCTACGGCCGCGCGGACTTTTTCGGGAACTACGCGTTCGAGGCCGTTGTTGATATTCAAGGCGATGCGGACGAGCGTGCGCGAGAATACCGACGAGGCGTACTGCTCCTGTCCGTCGTCGCCCTGCGCCGAGAGCGAGAGTTCGGTTTTGGTAACGCGCAGCACGGCCTCTTTCGACGCCCAGAGGGCCACGATCATGACGGCGCCCGCTACCAAGAGGATCGACATGTTGGCCGGCACGTTCTCGGCCAGCGGAGCCATGAGCATCTGCGTATCGCCGGTAGCGCGGGCGAAAGAGTAGGCGTCGAAGCCGGCGACCGGCACGCCGATGAAGTTCACCAAGTCGTTGCCGGCGAACGCGAGCGACAGCGCGAAGACGCCCGAGAGAATGGTGATGCGCAGGATGTTGATCTTGAAGCGCTGGATGAAGAAGAGCAGCAGCGAGCAGACGACCCAGCAGATCGTCAGCGCGAGCCACAAGTGGCGGTCGACCAGCTGTACGAACGCATACTCCGCGAGCAGCGACCGGAGGCCCTTGAAGACGGCGAAGTAGACGACCGCCGTAAGCGAAATGCCGCACCAGAAAGCGCCGTAGCGCCGGAAGAGGGTCGTATAGCGGAACGAGAAGATCAGTCGCGAGACGTACATCAGCACCGAGCCGCACGAGAAGGCGATGACGACCGAGAGCAGGATCGCCGAGACGACGCCCATCGCCCGCGACGAGTTGATGTAGTCGCCCAGTGCCGAGATGCCGAGGGCCGGGTCGGCGGCGATCTTGTAGACCGAGACGGCGACGGCCGAACCCAACAGACAGAAGATCAGCGACACGGTGGTCGAAGTGGGAAGTCCCCACGAATTGTAGAGCCCCAGCAGGATGACGTTGGCGAACATGACGCCCAGATAGAGCATCATGACCTCGTGGAAGGTGAAGAGCCCGGGATTGAACATGCCGCTGCGGGCGACCTCCATCATGCCGCTCGACGTAACCACGCCGATGACGATGCCGATCGAGGCGACCAGCAGGATGGTGCGCATGGAGGCGGCTTTGGAGCCGAGGGCCGAATTGAGGAAGTTCACTGCGTCGTTGGTAACGCCGACGAAAAGACCGGATACGGCGAGGATAGCCAGAATGCCGACGATGACGGTATAGATTTCGCTCATGTTGTAGGTTTAAGCAACGCGACAACAAAGTTACTCGAATTTTCCGTATGGCCGCGGCGGCCGGCCATTGTTAACGTTAACTTAATATAGGCGGATGACGAAACGCCCCGGAGTACCTTTGCGGGCGCTCCGGGGCGGAAGTCGAAGCCGACGGGGGATTACTCTTCGTCGGTGTCGGTATAGGCTTTGAGCAGCTTCTCCTGCACGTCGGCGGGCACCTGCTCGTACGAAGAGAACTTCATGGTATAGGTTGCCGACCCGGAGGTGAGCGACGAGAGCGCGGTGGAGTAGCGGTAGAGTTCGGCCAGCGGCACGGTCGCCGTGAGGCGATCGAATCCCTTGTCGGACTCCATGCCGGCGATCATGGCGCGGCGGTTCTGCAGGTCGCTCATCACGGCGCCCATGTAGTCGCTCGGCACCAGTACTTCGACGCTGTAGATCGGCTCCATGATTTTGGGTCCGGCGTTGCGGAACGCCTCCTTGAAGGCGTTGCGGGCCGCCAGCTTGAACGAGATCTCGTTCGAATCGACGGGGTGCATCTTACCGTCGTAGACCACCACGCGGATGTCGCGGGCGTAGGAGCCGGTCAGCGGGCCCTCGTCCATCTTCTCCATGATACCCTTGAGAATGGCCGGCATGAAGCGCGCATCGATGGCGCCGCCCACGATCGCCGAGTAGAACTGCAGCTTGCCGCCCCACGGCAGGTCGTACTCCTCTTTGGTCTTGACGTTGACGACCATGTCGCCCTTGCCCGGAACCTTGTAGTTCTTGGGTTCGGGCATGCCTTCGTAGTAGGGTTCGACGATCATGTGGACCTCGCCGAACTGTCCGGCACCGCCCGACTGTTTTTTGTGGCGGTAGTCGGCCTGCGCCACTTTGGTGATGGTCTCGCGGTAGGGAATCTTCGGGGCGATGTACTCGTAGTCGAGTTTGTTTTCCGCGAGGATGCGCGAGCGCAGGATGTTGAGGTGGTGTTCGCCCTGTCCCTGAATGATGGTCTGCTTGAGTTCTTTGGAGTAGTCGACCAGAATCGTCGGATCCTCGAATTTCGCGTCGTTCAGAATCTTGCCCAACTTCTCCTCGTCGCCCTGATCCTTGCACTTGAGAGCGGCGCGGTAGCGCGGCTCGGGGAAGAGAATGGGCTCGACCGAAATCGGAGCTGCCGCGGCGGCGAGCGTGTCGTTCGTGCGCGTGCCTTTGAGCTTGACCGTGCAACCGATGTCGCCGGCCGAGAGCTCCGTTACCTTGATGCGGTTTTTGCCGGCCACGGCGAAGAGCTGCGAGAGCTTCTCCTTGTTGCCCGTGCGGGTGTTCACCAGCTCGGTGCCCTCCGTGATCTTGCCGCGGACGACGCGGAAGTAGGTGATTTCGCCGATGTGCTGCTCGATCTGGCTCTTGAAGACGAACGCCACGGTCGGCGCTTCGGCGTCGGCCATGATCTCCTCGCCCTCGGCGGAGAGGAACGCAGGTGCCTTGAGCGGTCCCGGCGCGACGTTGATGATGAACTCCATGAGGCGCTTGGTGCCGATGTCGCGCTTGCCGCTGGTGCAGAAGATCGGCATCACCTCGCGGCGCGAAACGCCGATCTTGAGCCCTGAACGGATGTCGTCCTGCGTGAGGGTGCCCTTGTCGAAGTAGAGCTCCATGAGGGCTTCGTCGTGCTCGGCAGCCATTTCTACGAGCTCCTTGTTGAGGGCCTGCGCCTTTTCCAGCTCCTCGGCCGGGATGTCGAGTTCTTCGCGGTGTCCGTCCGTATCCTTGAAGCGGTACATCTTCATCATCAGCACGTCGATGAAAGCGTCGAAGCCGGGACCCTGATTGACGGGGTACTGCACCAGCACGGGCTTCACGCGCGAAGCTGCGCGGATCGACTCGACGGCCGCCTCGAAGTTGGCCTTGTCGTGGTCGAGCTGGTTGATGACGCCGATGACGGGCTTTTTGAGGATGCGCGCATAGCGGGCCTGAATCTCGCTGCCTACCTCCCAGCCGTTGACGGCGCTGTAGAGAAAGACGCCCACGTCGCCGACCTTGAATGCCGAGAAGAGGTTGCCGCAGAAGTCGTCCGATCCCGGGCAGTCGATGATGTTGAGCTTGCGGTCCATGAACTCCGTGAAGAGGATCGTGGAGTAGATCGAACGTTTGTATTCGTGTTCGATGTCGGTGTTGTCCGAGAGGGTGTTGTTCGTTTCGATCGAGCCGCGGCGGTCGATGACCTTTCCTTCGAAGGCCATCGCTTCGGCCAGGGTGGTTTTGCCCGTACCCGGAGCGCCGATCAGAACGATGTTCTTGATCTCTTTGGCTGCATAGTTTTTCATATGGCGATAGTTTTAAGGTTTTGCGGTTTGCCGAGTGTGAATATACGGAAAAAAACGACAAAAACAAAAAAATCGCCTCCGAAGAAGCGATTCTTGTCCGATGCGGCCTACGTCGAAGCCGGCTTATTTCCCGACGACGGCTTCGAGCTCGTCGACGGTGATGGGGATTTTGCGGTCGCCGATCAGGCGGCAGCCGCTGCGGGTAACGAGCAGGTCGTCCTCGATGCGGATGCCGCCGAAGTCGCGGTAGGCATCGAGCGCCCGATAGTCGATGATGCCCTTGTAGAGCCCCTCGGCGCGGCATTTGTCGATCAGCGCGGGAATGAAGTAGATGCCCGGCTCGTCGGACATGACCGTGCCGGTGCGCAGCCGCCATGCGGCGCGGTAGATGCAGGTACCCGAGGCGGCGGCCCGGCCGGCGATCTCCGAGAAGTCGAACGAGCGTTCGCCGAAGGCTTCGCAGTCGTGGACGTCCATGCCGATGCCGTGGCCCAGTCCGTGGGGCATGAAGAGCGTCATGGCGCCCGAAGCGACGGCGTCGGCGGCCGAACCCTTGACCAGTCCTGCGCCGATCAGACCCTCGGCCAACGTGAGGTAGGCGGCGGTGTGGACGTCGGAATACATCATGTCGGGCTTGACGATCTCGGCCACGCGGTCGTGTGCGGCGAGGACGATTTCGTAGATCTCCCGCTGCTTGGAGGTGAACTTCCCGCTGACGGGGTAGGTGCGCGTATGGTCGGAGCAGTAGTTGTCGACGCTCTCGCCGCCGGCGTCGACCAGCAGCAGGCGTCCCTCCTTCAGTACGCCGTCGGCGCAGACGTTGTGGAGCGTTTCGCCGTGCTGCGAAACGATCGACGGAAACGAGACGCCCGAGCCGAACGATTTGCTGATGCCCTCGATGGCGCCGGCGATTTCGCGCTCGACGATGCCCGGACGGCACATCTTCATGGCCAGCGTGTGCATTTTGTATCCGATATGGAAAGCGCGTTCCAGCTCCTCGATCTCCTCGGCGCTCTTGACCTCGCGCATCTCCGCGACGGCCAGCATCAGATCGACCGACTTGCGGGTATGCAGCATGGCGGGCGCGATGCCCAGAAGCTCTGAAAGCTGCAGCTTCGTTTCGCCCCGATAGGGCGGCAGGTAGTGGATTCGCCGACCCAGCGCGAGGGCCGTGCGCAGCCGCTTTTCCAGCTCGGACATCGGGAACGTGTCGGCGATGCCGACTTGTGCGCCGAGTTCGCGCAGCGTGGGCTGCGGACCCATCCAGATGATATCCTCGACGGTGAAGTCGTCGCCGAAAAGCATCTCTTCGCCCGTGTCGGCGTCGATCAGACCCGCCAGCGAGGGGATGTTCAGTCCGAAGTAGTAGAGGAACGTCGAATCCTGACGATAATAGTAGGCGTTATTGGGATAGTTGTTGGGCGACTGCATGTTGCCCGGCAGCAGGATCAGACCCCCGCCGATCTTCGTACGCAGCGTGGCGCGGCGTGCGGCATAGGTGTTCGCTGAAAACATGGCGATATGGTTTAGGTGTTGATTATCGTTCGCTGAGCCAGTCGAGCAGGGCGGTCTGCCAGCACTCCCGGTAGGGGAAGCCTTCGCGGATGCCCCAGCCATGCTCGCCCGAAGGGTAGATGTGCATCGACGCCTCGACGCCGTGTTCTTTGAGCGCAATGTAGTAGCGTGCGGCGTTGACCGGCGGAACTGCCCCGTCGTCGTCCGAGAGGAAGAGCAGCGTAGGCGGCGTTTGGGCCGTTACGCGGTTTTCGAGCGAATAGCGTGCCCCGAGTTCGGCATCGCGGTCCCGGCCCAGCAGGTTGTCGAACGAACCCTCGTGCGCCAGTCCTTTCTCGGCCGTAATGACCGGATAGAAGAGTACGGCGAACGCCGGTTTGGTTGCGGCCATCGTGGAGACCATCGCCGCGAGGTGTCCGCCGGCCGAGAAGCCCATGATGCCGACCTTGTCGGCGGTGTAGCCTGTTGCTCCGGCTTCGAGTCCGCACATGATGCGGAGGGCCTGTTCGGCATCCTCCAACGGTACTTCGGGATGCCCGACAGGCATGCGGTATTTGACGACGGCGGCCGTGATGCCGTTGGCGGCCAGCCATCGGGCGACGTCGTAGCCCTCGTGGTTCATCGCCAGCCGTTCGTACCCGCCGCCGGGGCAGATCACGACGGCCAGTCCGGTGTTCTTCGTCGGCTCGGCCGGGAAGAGGTAGAGTTCCGCTTCCGAGACGTTGCCGATGCGGCCGGGGGCCGGTGCGGTCTCGGGTGCCGCGAGCCCGTTGGAGTGGGGTGCCGTGGCGTTGTCCCAGATTTTCAGGGCCAGGAACTCCCCGCATTCGGGGGTGCGGGCGGCGAGCGGACCGGTCATGAGGAGCAGCAGAAAGAGCAATTGTTTCATAATCAGATGACGATATTGATGATTTTGCCCGGCACGACGATCACCTTTTTGGGGGCTTTGCCGTCGAGCCATTTCTGCGCTTCGGGGAGTGCGGCGACGTCGGCCTGAATGTCGGCCGGCGACGCGGCAACGGGGTATTCTTTCTTGAAGCGGAGTTTGCCGTTGATCGAGACGGGGTATTCGAAAGTGCTCAGCGCGAGGTATTTTTCGTCGAAAACCGGATAGGCGGCATCGCAGATCGACTCCGTGTGTCCGAGTACTTCCCACAACTCCTCGGCGATGTGCGGCGCGAAGGGCGCAAGCAGCACGGCGAGAGGTTCGAGAATAGAGCGTTTCGAACAGTCGCCCAGCTCGTTGAGGCAGATCATGAAGGCGGCGACGGAGGTGTTGAACGAGAAGTTCTCGATGTCCTCCGAAACCTTTTTGATGGTCTTGTGCAGCGTGCGCAGCTCCTTTTCGGAGGCGGGCTCGTCGGTGAGCAGCAGCTTGCCGTCGCGGTCGAAGAACAAGCGCCAGAAGCGGCGCAGGAACTTGTGTACGCCGTCGATGCCGTTGGTGTCCCACGGTTTGGACTGCTCCAGCGGCCCGAGGAACATTTCGTACATGCGCAGCGTGTCGGCGCCGTAGTTGTCGACGATGTAGTCGGGGTTGACGACGTTGTACATCGACTTCGACATCTTCTCGACGGCCCAGCCGCAGACGTACTTTCCGTCCTCGAGAATGAACTCGGCGTTGGCGAAGTCGGGCATCCAGCGGCGGAACGCCTCGGTGTCGAGGATGTCGTTCTTCACGAGGTTGACGTCGACGTGGATCTCCTGCGTTTCGTACTGGTCCTTGAGCCCGTACGAAACGAACTTGTCGGTGCCGACGACGCGGTAGACGAAGTTCGAGCGGCCCTGAATCATGCCCTGATTGACGAGCTTGCGGAACGGCTCCTCTTCGCAGACGTAGCCCAGATCGTAGAGGAACATATTCCAGAAACGCGAGTACATCAGGTGGCCTGTGGCGTGCTCGATGCCGCCGACGTAGAGGTCGACCGACCGCCAGTATTCGTTGGCCTCGCGGCCGACGAGCGCCTGGTCGTTGTGCGGGTCCATGTAACGCAGGTAGTAAGCCGACGAACCGGCGAAACCGGGCATGGTCGAGAGTTCGTAGGGGTAACCCTCGGGCGTGCACCACCCCTCGACGCGGGCCAGCGGCGGCTCGCCCTCGGCCGTGGGGCCGAAGTTCTCGATGGGCGGAAGCTCCAGCGGCAGCCGGTCGGCCGCGAGGGGATGGGCCGTGTCGTCCTTGTAGTAGATCGGGAACGGCTCGCCCCAGTAGCGCTGGCGCGAGAAAATGGCGTCGCGCAGGCGGTAGTTGACGATGCGTTTGCCCAGACCGCGGCGCTCAACTTCGTCGAACATCAGGGAGATGGCCTCCTTGACCTCCTTGCCGTCGAGGAAGCCGGAGTTGATCATGCGGCCCTCCTTCGCGTCGTAGGACTCCTTTTCGAGGTCGCCGCCCTCGACGACGGGGACGATGTCCAGTCCGAAATGGCGGGCGAAGGCGTAGTCGCGTGAGTCGTGCGCCGGAACGGCCATGATGGCGCCGGTGCCGTAGCCGGAGAGCACGTAATCGGAGATGTAGATCGGAATGGCCTTGCCGGTGAAAGGGTTGACGGCGAACGAGCCGGTCGCTACGCCGCTCACGCGCCGGGTTTCGGCGATGCGCTCGCGCTCGGAGCGTTTCTTGGCCTGAGCGATGTACTCCTCGACGGCGGCGCGGCATTCGGGCGTGGTGAGTTCGCCGACCCACTCGTGTTCGGGGGCGATGACCATGAACGTTACGCCGAAGATGGTGTCGGGGCGCGTGGTGAAGATTTCGAGCTTCCGCTCCGAGCCCTCGATGTCGAAGAATACCTGTGCGCCGACCGAGCGTCCGATCCAGTTGCGCTGGATCTCCTTGAGCGAATCGCTCCATGCGAGCCGGTCGAGGCCGTCGAGCATGCGCTGGGCATAGGCCGTAATGCGCAGCGACCACTGCTTCATGCGCTTCTGCTCCACGGGGTAGCCGCCGCGCACCGACAGGCCGTCGCGCACCTCGTCGTTGGCCAGCACGGTGCCCAGCTTGGGACACCAGTTGACCATCGTGTCGGCGCGGTAGGCGAGACGGTAGTTCTGGAGCACCCGCTCCTTTTCGGCTTCGCTCATGGCTTTCCACTCGCCGGCCGTGAAGTGCATTTCGACGGTGCAGGCCGCATCGATATTTTCGGAGCCGTTCTTCTCGAATGCGGCGATCAGTTCCGCAATGGGCCGCGCTTTGTTCTGCCGGCGGTCGTAGTAGTGGGAGAACATCTCGAGGAACGCCCACTGCGTCCACTTATAATAGGCCGGGTCGCAGGTGCGGACCTCGCGATCCCAGTCGAACGAGAAGCCGATCTTGTTCAACTGCTCGCGATAACGGGCGATGTTGCGCTCGGTGGTTACGGCCGGATGCTGGCCCGTCTGGATGGCGTATTGCTCGGCGGGAAGACCGAACGCGTCGTAACCCATCGGATGCAGGACGTTGAACCCCTTGAGCCGCTTGTAACGGGCGAAGATGTCCGAGGCGATGTAGCCCAGCGGATGTCCGACATGCAACCCGGCCCCCGAGGGGTAGGGAAACATGTCGAGAACGTAGAACTTGGGTCGTGCGGGGTCGGTTTCGACGCGGTAGGTGCCGCGCGCTTTCCAGCGCTCCTGCCATTTGGCTTCGATCTGTCTGAAATCGTATTCCATAGATGTCTGTCGTTTTCAGCGGAAATTTCTTGCGAAGATACGGAAAAAGTTCGGGAATATGAGGTATTCCCGCAATGAAAAATTAAAAATAGGGTGGGAGGAACAGGCTCCTAATTTTTCGATTCTTCCTTGCCGGATTTGCCCGGAACGGTGCGGATCGAGCCGTCGGCCTCGTGGACGAGCTCGCAAAATTTGGCGGAGCGGAGCGACGAGACGCCGCCCGAGGGGACGGAGTCGTGGAAGAAGAGGTACCACCGGCCGTCGAAGAAGCAGATCGACTGGTGGGTCGTCCACCCGACGACAGGCGTGAGGAGGACGCCCCGGTAGGTGAAGGGTCCGTAGGGGTTGTCGCCCGTGGCGTAGCAAATCTCGTGGCCCGAGCCGGTGGAGTAGGAGAAGTAGTAGGTGCCGTCGTGCTTGTGCATCCATGCCGCCTCGAAAAAACGGTGCGGGTCGTCGGCTCTCAGGGGCTTCCCGTCTGTGTCGAGGAGAAGGACCGGACGGCTCTTCTCGGCCAGTGCGTGCATGTCGTCCGAGAGGCGGGCGACGCGGGCGGAGAGAGCCGGTTCGCCGGATTCGGGCAGGCGCTCTTTTTCGAGCGGGCGGTTGCTGTCGTAGCGCTGCAGCTGTCCGCCCTGCAGTCCGCCGAAGTAGAGGTAGAACTTGCCGTCGTCCTCGAAGACGGCGGGATCGATGCTGTAAGTGCCGGAGATGGGATGGGGATCGGCTGCGAAGGGACCCTCCGGACGATCGGAGACGGCCACGCCGATGCGGAACGTGCCTTCGCGATCCTTAGCGGGAAAGTAGAGGTAGTAGCGGCGGTTCTTGTATGCGACGTCGCAGGCCCAAAGCTGGCGCGAAGCCCACGGCACCTGCTCCAAAACGAGGATGGAGTCGGTGCGCACGACTTCGCCGCTGCGGGGATCGACGCGGAAATGGCTGTACTCGCGCATGTCGTAGTGGTTGCCGTCGCTGCGATCGGTAACGGGTGAGGGCCAGTCGCGGGTGCAGTAGACATGGATTTTACCCTCGAATACGTGGGCGGCCGGGTCGGCGGCGTAGTCGGCGGTGTCGAGATATTGCGGCGATGAGTTCTGCGCCGCCGCGAAAGCGGGCAGAAAAAGCAGGATAAGATGTCGGAATGTTTTCATGGAAACAAAGATAACGCAGATGGATCGTAAAAGCAAAGGCGGCGACCGGTTCCGGATGATAATGAACTGTTTGATAGCGACATGCAGATTTATTCATAATTCAAAGTTATTTTATTTTCAAAACGATAAATAAAAAGAATTGCAAAATATGCCGGATTCCGGAAAATCGGGAGTAAAAAGAGGTCCCTATATATTGTATTTCAAAAAAAATACGTACCTTTGCAATCCATTTTGGACAATGGAGATAGAATTTTTAACAACTTAAAGGACAGTTTAAGAAATGCCAACTATTCAACAGTTAGTGAGAAACGGCCGTACTGCGCTGGAGGACAAGTCGAAGTCTCCCGCATTGGCCGCGTGTCCCCAGCGCCGCGGCGTGTGTACCCGTGTGTACACCACGACCCCGAAGAAGCCTAACTCGGCTATGCGCAAGGTGGCGCGTGTTCGTCTGACCAACGGCAAGGAGGTCAATGCCTACATCCCCGGCGAGGGCCACAACCTGCAGGAGCACTCCATCGTGCTGGTTCGCGGCGGTCGTGTGAAGGACCTCCCCGGCGTTCGTTACCACCTCGTGCGCGGCGCGCTCGACTCGGCCGGCGTGGACGGTCGTCGCCAGCGTCGTTCGAAGTACGGTGCCAAGCGACCCAAACCCGCAAGCAAGTAATCGTCAGAGGAAACAACCTATTCGAGAAGTTCCCGCCCGATTGACGGCGGAAACGACACAAGGAAACACAACAACAGAAAATAGCAATGAGAAAAGCTAAGCCAAAAAAGCGAATTCTACTTCCGGATCCGAAGTTCGGCGACGTGGCAGTAACCCGTTTCGTGAACAACCTCATGCTGGATGGTAAGAAGAGTATTGCCTACACCATTTTTTACGATGCACTGGAGCTCGTAGGCAAGAAGATGAAGGATGCTGATAAATCTCCGTTGGAAATCTGGAAACAGGCTCTGGAGAACATCACGCCCCAAGTCGAAGTGAAATCGAAGCGTATCGGTGGCGCGACGTTCCAGGTTCCTATGGAGGTTCGTCCGGAGCGCAAGATTTCTATTTCCATGAAAAACCTTGTCCTCTTTTCCCGCAAGCGCGCCGGCAAGACGATGGCAGAGAAGCTTTCCGCCGAGATAGTGGATGCTTACAACCAGCAGGGCGCCGCCTTCAAACGCAAGGAGGAGATGCACCGCATGGCCGAGGCCAACAAGGCATTCGCACATTTCAGATTCTAAAAAGGAGACCCGAAGATGGCAACCAGAGATTTACATTACACTCGTAACATCGGCATCATGGCCCACATCGATGCCGGTAAGACCACGACGTCGGAGCGTATCCTTTTTTACACGGGTAAAACCCACAAGATCGGCGAGGTGCACGAGGGCGGCGCGACGATGGACTGGATGGTTCAGGAGCAGGAGCGCGGCATCACGATCACCTCGGCGGCTACCACCGCATTCTGGCACTACAAGGACAAACAGTATCAGATCAACCTGATCGACACCCCGGGACACGTCGACTTCACCGTCGAGGTGGAGCGTTCGCTGCGCGTGCTGGACGGTGCGATCGCCACGTTCTGCGCCGTAGGCGGTGTCGAGCCCCAGTCGGAGACCGTATGGCGTCAGGCCGACAAATACAACGTGCCCCGTATCGGTTACGTCAACAAGATGGACCGCACGGGCGCCGATTTCCTCGCCGTCTGCGCGCAGATCAAGGAGCACTTCGGTGCGACGGCTCTGCCCGTCGTGCTGCCGATCGGCGCCGAAGACAAATTCGAAGGACTGGTAGACCTTATATATAATAATGCGATCTACTACTTCGACGACAAGACCGTCCGCGACAACTTCGAGCTGAAGGAGATTCCCGATTCGATGAAGGCCGAGGCCGCCGAATGGCGTGCGAAGCTCATTGAGGAGGTGGCTTCGACGGACGAGGCGCTCATGGAGAAGTTCTTCGAGGATCCCGATTCGATCACTCCCGACGAGTTGCTCGCAGCGATCCGCACCGCGACGATCTCCATGCAGATCGTGCCGATGCTCTGCGGTTCGTCGTTCCACAACAAGGGCGTGCAGAAGCTGCTCGACTATGTGATCGCTTTCCTGCCCTCGCCGCTGGATGTGCCTGCCGTTACGGGTACGAATCCCAAGACGGAGAAGGAGGAGGAGCGCAAGGCTACAGAGGAGGATCCGTTCTGCGGTCTGGCGTTCAAGATCGCGACCGACCCCTTCGTGGGCCGTCTGGCTTTCGTCCGCGTATACTCGGGCAAGCTCGACGCCGGATCCTACGTGCTCAACGCTCGCAGCGGCAAGCGCGAGCGCATCAGCCGCATCTACCAGATGCACGCCAACAAGCAGAATCCGTTGGAGACCGTCGGTGCCGGCGATATCTGCGCTGCCGTAGGTTTCAAGGAGATCCGCACGGGCGATACGCTCTGCGCCGAGAATGCACCTATCGTGCTGGAGCAGATGACCTTCCCCGAGCCGGTGATCGGTCTGGCCGTGGAGCCCAAGACGCAGAAGGACCTCGACAAGCTGGGCATCGCACTGGCGAAGCTGGCCGAAGAGGACCCCACTTTCACGGTACATACCGACGAGGATTCGGGTCAGACCGTCATCAGCGGTATGGGCGAGCTGCACCTCGACATCATCGTCGACCGTCTGCGCCGCGAATTCGGCGTGGAGATCAATCAGGGCGCTCCGCAGGTCAACTACAAGGAGGCTCTTACGACTACCGTGCAGCACCGCGAAGTCTTCAAGAAGCAGACCGGCGGCCGCGGTAAGTTCGCCGACATCATCTTCGAAATCGGTCCTGCCGAAGAGGGCAAGATGGGCCTTACGTTCGTCGACGAAGTCAAGGGCGGCAACATCCCGAAGGAGTTCATCCCCTCGGTTCAGAAAGGTTTCGAGTCGGCGATGGCCAACGGTGCGCTGGCCGGTTACCAGATGGACTCGATGAAGGTAACCCTGAAGGACGGTTCGTTCCACCCCGTCGACTCCGACCAGCTCTCGTTCGAGATCGCCGCCCGCAACGGTTATCGTGCCGCAGCTCCCAAAGCCGGCTCGGTCATCATGGAGCCGATCATGTCGGTGGAGGTCGTAACCCCCGAGGAGAACATGGGCGACATCATCGGCGACCTGAACAAGCGCCGCGGTCAGATCACCGGCATGGAGTCGAAAGGCACCGCCCGCGTGGTCAAGGCCAAAGTGCCCCTGTCGGAGATGTTCGGCTACGTAACCGTACTGCGTACGATCTCGTCGGGCCGCGCCACCTCGTCGATGGAGTTCTCGCACTTCGAGGAAGTTCCCGCCAACCTGGCCAAGGAGATCATCGAGAAAGCGAGTGGTAAACGTAAGGATATAGAATAAGAAAGATATGAGCCAGAAAATTAGAATCAAACTGAAGTCATTCGACCACAATCTCGTGGACAAGTCGGCCGAGAAGATTGTGAAGACCGTCAAGAGCACGGGCGCCGTCGTCAGCGGTCCTGTGCCCCTGCCCACCCACAAGCAGATTTTTACGGTGAACCGCTCGACTTTCGTCAACAAGAAAGCCCGCGAGCAGTTCCAGCTCTGCACTTTCAAACGCATTCTGGACATCTACTCGTCGACGCCCAAGACCATCGACGCGCTGATGAAACTGGAGCTTCCCTCGGGTGTCGAAGTAGAGATCAAGGTCTGATTTCGCGGGCCGCGCTTCGTGCCGAAAGCCGGGGCGCTGCGCGAGCGGCGTCGCCGGCCCGGACACGAACGGCCCCTCAAAGGTATCGAGAAACATCACTTTATTTATAACAAACAATTTGACAACAAATGTCAGGACTTATTGGAAAGAAAATCGGAATGACTTCCGTTTACAGTGCCGAGGGTAAGAACATACCATGCACTGTCATCGAGGCTGGTCCCTGTGTTGTTACGCAAATCAAAACCGTGGAGAAGGACTCCTACGAAGCGGTGCAGATTGCCTATGACGAGAAAAGTGAAAAGCACACCAGCAGCAGTTTGTTAGGACACTTCAAGAAAGCCGGCACGACCCCGAAACGCAAACTCGCGGAGTTCAAGGGCATGCCCGAAGTGAATCTGGGCGACACGCTCACCGTGGACCTCTTCTCGGAGGAGGACTGGGTGGATGTAACCGGGATCTCCAAAGGCAAGGGCTTTCAGGGCGTTGTGAAGCGTCATGGCTTCGGCGGCGTCGGCGGTCAGACCCACGGTCAGCACAACCGTCAGCGCAAACCCGGTTCGCTGGGCGCATCGTCCTATCCTTCGCGCGTCTTCAAGGGCAAACGTCTGCCCGGCCAGATGGGCGGTGAGCAGGTCAAGGTTCTGAACCTGCGTGTATTGAAAGTGATTCCCGAGAGCAACCTCATCCTCGTGAAGGGTTCGATTCCGGGAGCCAAAGGTGCTTATTTAACAATAGAGAAGTAGTCATGGAATTAGCTGTTTTGAACACACAAGGAAAGGAAACGGGTCGTAAGGTAACCCTTTCGGACGCCGTTTTCGGCGTGGAGGCTAATGACCACGCTATTTATCTCGACGTGAAGCAGTATCTGGCCGATCAGCGTCAGGGTACGCACAAGGCCAAGCAGCGCAACGAGGTTGCCGGTTCGACCCGCAAGCTCAAGCGTCAGAAAGGTACGGGCGGTGCGCGTGCGGGCAGCATCAAGTCGCCCCTCTTCCCGGGCGGCGGCCGCATCTTCGGTCCCGTGCCCCGCGACTACAGCTTCAAGCTCAACAAGAAGCTCAAGAAGCTCGCACGCCGCAGCGCTCTGACCTACAAGGCTCAGGCGAATGCCATCTGCGTGCTGGAAGCCGTGAAGCTGGATGCTCCGAAGACCAAAACGATGGTCGCCATCGCCGACGCACTCAAAGTATCGGACAAGAAAGTATTGCTGGTTCTGCCCGAAGGCAACGCCAACGTGCAGCTCTCGTGCCGCAACATCCCCAACGTACAGCCCGTGCTGGCGCAGAACGTCTGCACCTACGACGTGATGAACGCGTCGGCCGTCGTACTGGTAGAGGGCGCTGAGAACGTACTCAACACTTTGTTAGCTTAAAAAACGCAAGACAATGGAAATTATTATTAAGCCGGTTCTGACCGAGAAAATGACGATTCAGGGCGAAAAGTTGAATCGCTACGGTTTTATCGTTGACGTGCGGGCTAACAAACTGCAGATTCGCAATGCCGTAGAACAGATGTACAACGTCGTCGTAACGGATGTGAACACCGTCAATTACATGGGTAAACTCAAGAGCCGCTATACCAAAGCCGGGCTTCTGGAGGGTCGCGCCAACAACTTCAAGAAAGCGATCGTTACCTTGAAAGACGGAGACAAGATCGATTTTTACAGTAATATCTAACGAAGATGGCAGTAAGAAAATTTAAGCCTGTTACCGCAGGTACGAGACATAAGATTATCGGCACGTTCGACGAGATCACCAAGTCGACGCCGGAGAAGTCGCTGCTCAGCCCCAAGAAGAGCTCGGGCGGTCGCAACAACGCGGGTAAGATGACGGTCCGCTACATCGGCGGCGGTCATAAGCAGATGTACCGCAACGTCGACTTCAAGCGCTCGAAGGACGGCATCGCCGCTACTGTAAAATCGATCGAGTACGACCCCAATCGTACTGCACGCATCGCCCTTCTGGTGTATGCCGACGGAGTGAAGAGCTATATCATCGCTCCCAACGGCCTTCAGGTGGGTCAGACCGTGATGAGCGGCGCAGGCGTCGCTCCCGAAGTGGGCAACACGCTCTTCCTGAGCGAGATTCCCCTCGGTACGGTCGTCCACAATATCGAACTCTATCCGGGTCAGGGTGCCGCTATGGCGCGCTCCGCTGGCTCGTATGCTCAGCTGCTGGCACGCGAGGGCAAATATGCCATCATCAAGCTGCCTTCGGGTGAGACTCGCATGGTACTCGTAACTTGCCGCGCTACGGTGGGTGTGGTCTCGAATGTCGATCACAACCTCGAAAGCTCCGGCAAGGCAGGTCGCGAACGCTGGCTCGGTCGCCGTCCTCACAACCGCGGTGTCGTCATGAACCCCGTGGATCACCCGATGGGTGGTGGTGAAGGTCGCGCCTCGGGCGGTCATCCCCGTTCGCGCAAGGGTCTGTTGGCTAAGGGTTACAAGACTCGCAACCCGAAGAAGACGACCTCGAAGTTTATTATTTCCAAGAAGAAAAAATAATTAAATAAGAGTACATAATGAGTCGTTCATTGAAGAAAGGACCGTTCATCGATCCCAAACTCGAAGCGAAAATCGTCGCACTGGCCGAGGGTAACAAGAAGGCCGTCGTGAAGACGTGGTCGCGTGCCAGCATGATCTCGCCCGATTTCGTGGGTCAGACCGTCGCCGTGCACAACGGAAACAAGTTCATTCCGGTATACGTAACTGAAAACATGGTAGGCCACAAGCTCGGAGAATTCGCTCCCACGCGCAACTTCCGCGGTCATGCCGGCAACAAGAAAAAATAGTAGACAATGGGTGCAAGAAAAGCAATGACAGCCAAGAAACTGCAGGCTGAGAAAAAACAGAAGGCGATCGCCATCATGCGCGACTGCCCGACCTCTCCCCGCAAGATGCGCCTCGTAGCCGACATCATCCGCGGTGTGGAGATCAACCAAGCACTGGGCATCCTTCGCTATTCGAAGAAGGAAGCGTCGATCCGCATGGAGAAACTCCTCAAGTCGGCGATCGCCAACTGGGAGGCCAAGAACGAGGGCGAACGTCTGGAAGACGTGAAACTCTGCGTCAAGGAGGTGTTCGTGGACTGCGGCCGCATGCTGAAGCGCATTCAGCCCGCGCCTCAGGGTCGTGCGCATCGTATTCGCAAGCGTTCGAACCATGTAACGATCGTAGTGGACAAAGTGGTAACCGAAGAAAACAAGTAAGCAGATGGGACAGAAAGTTAATCCGATAGCAAATCGTCTCGGTATCATCCGCGGTTGGGATTCCAACTGGTTCGGCGGCAAGGACTTCTCCGACAAACTCGTCGAGGATGCCAAGATCCGCAAATATCTGAATGTCCGTCTGGCGAAAGCAAGCATCTCGAAGATCATCATCGAGCGTACGCTGAAACTCGTTACGGTAACCATCTCCACGGCCCGTCCCGGTATCATCATCGGCAAGGGCGGTCAGGAAGTCGACAAGCTCAAGGAAGAGCTCAAGAAACTCACCGGCAAGGAGATTCAGATCAACATCTTCGAAGTGAAGCGTCCCGAAGTAGACGCAGTGATCGTAGGTCAGAACATCGCCCGTCAGCTGGAGGGCCGCGTTTCGTTCCGCCGCGCCGTGAAGACCGCCGTGGCTTCGACCATGCGCATGGGTGCCGAGGGCATCAAGATTCAGGTCGCCGGCCGTGTGGGCGGCGCCGAAATGGCCCGTACGGAGACCATCAAGGAGGGTCGCATTCCGTTGCACACCTTCCGTGCCGACATCGACTACTGCCTGACCGAGGCGCTGACCAAAGTCGGTATTCTGGGTGTCAAGGTATGGATCTGTCAGGGTACGGTATACGGCAAACGCGACATCTTCGAAATCGCCGGAGCTTCGGCTCAGGCCGCATCGGGCGACCGCGGCGACCGTCGGGGCGGACGCGGCGGCGATCGCCGGGGCGGAGACCGTCGTGGAGGACGTCGCGGCGAGCGTCGCAACAACAATCAGTAGTAAGTAGGACCTTTTAAAGCAAAACTAACATGTTACAGCCGAAAAAGACCAAATTTAGAAGAATGCAGAAAGGCCGTATGAAAGGTTTGGCTCAGAGAGGCAACCAGCTTGCATACGGATCGTTCGCAATCAAGGCACTCGAATCGACCTGGATCACGGGTCGTCAGATAGAGGCGGCCCGTCAGGCCATCACCCGTTACATGAAGCGCGAGGGACAGCTCTGGATCCGCATCTTCCCCGACAAACCCATCACCAAGAAACCCGCCGAGGTACGTATGGGTAAAGGTAAGGGTAATCCCGAAGGTTTCGTGGCGCCCGTAACGCCGGGCCGCATCCTCTTCGAAGCCGAGGGAGTGCCTTTGGCAGTGGCGCAGGAAGCGCTCCGTCTGGGTGCGCAGAAACTGCCCATCACGACCAAATTCATTGTACGACGCGACTACGTCGAAACCACCATTTAAGGGAGCATGAAGATGAAAAGTGCAGAAATCAAGGATATTTCGATCAAGGACCTTCAGGAGCGCATCGAGACCGAAAAGGCTCAGCTCGCGAAGCTGAAGGTGCAGCACGCGGTGTCCCCCGTCGAGAACCCGTCGATCATTAAGAAGAACCGCAGAGACATAGCTCGCATGCTGACGATCCTGCGTCAAAAAAACGCCAAATAAGTAACGACTATGGAAAGAAATCTTAGAAAAGAGCGTATCGGGGTGGTTGTCAGCAACAAGATGGAGAAGACCATTGTGGTTGCGGTAGCGCGCAAGGTGAAGCATCCCATCTACGGCAAGTTCGTCAACAAAACGACGAAGTTCGTCGCCGAGTCGCTCGACGAGACCTGCAAGGAGGGCGATACCGTGCGTATCATGGAGACCCGCCCCCTGAGCAAGACGAAGCGTTGGAGATTAGTACAAATCATTGAAAGAGCCAAGTAATTATGATACAGCAGGAAAGTAGACTCGTAGTAGCTGACAACAGCGGTGCGAAGGAGGTGCTTTGCATCCGGGTGCTCGGCGGCACGAAGCGTCGCTACGCCTCGATCGGCGACAAGATCGTCGTCGCCGTGAAGAGCGCTTCTCCCTCGGGCGATGTCAAGAAGGGCGCCGTTTCGAAGGCGGTCGTCGTACGTACGACCAAAGAGATCAGACGTGCCAACGGTTCGTACATTCGTTTCGACGACAACGCCGTGGTGCTGCTTAACAACCAGGGTGAAATGCGCGGTACTCGTATATTCGGCCCCGTAGCTCGCGAGCTGCGCGACCAGTATATGAAGATTATCTCCCTCGCACCCGAAGTATTGTAATCATAAAAACGATTTCGGATATGTCAGTCAAATTACATATTAAGAAAGGGGACACGGTTTACGTGAATGCCGGCGACAACAAGGGCCAGCAGGGCAAAGTCCTGAAGGTCGACGTCGAGAAGCAGCGTGCCATCGTCGAGGGCGTGAACCTTTGCAAGAAGGCCACCAAGCCCAACGCGAAGAATCCTCAGGGAGGTATCGTCGAGCAGGAGGCTCCGATCCATATCTCCAATCTGCAGGTCATCGACCCCAAGAGCGGAAAACCGACCCGCATCGGTCGCAAACTCGATGACAAAGGTAAATTAGTTCGTTACGCTAAAAAGTCAGGGGAGGAGATCAAATAATGGCATACGTACCTACACTCAAGACACAGTATAAGGAGCAGATCATGCCTGCCCTTATGAAGGAGTTCGGCTACTCCAGCATCATGCAGTGCCCGAAACTTACGAAGATCGTCATCAATCAGGGCATGGGTCAGGCTGTCGCCGACAAGAAACTGATCGATGTGGCCGAGGCCGAGCTGACGCAGATCACGGGTCAGAAAGCCGTGCAGACGCGTTCGCGCAAGGATATCTCCAATTTCAAGCTCCGCAAGGGCATGCCCATCGGCGTGCGCGTAACGCTGCGCGATGCCAAGATGTACGAGTTTCTGGAGCGTCTGATCGCCGTGGCGCTGCCCCGCATCCGCGACTTCAAGGGTATCAACGAGAAGTTCGACGGTCAGGGCAACTACACCCTCGGTATCACCGAGCAGATCATCTTCCCAGAGATCGACATCGACAAGATCACCAAGATTTTCGGCATGGAGATCACGTTCGTTACCACGGCCAAGACCGACGAGGAGGCTTACGCGCTGCTCCGCGAATTCGGCCTGCCTTTCAAAAACGCTAAAAAGAACAACTAAGCCATGGCAAAAGAATCGATGAAAGCGCGCGAGGTGAAGCGTCAGAAGCTCGCCAACCGCTATGCTCATAAACGCGAAGAGATTGCAGCCAAGGTGAAAGCCGGCGAAATGGACCACGAGGAGGCTTGGATCGCCCTGTCGAAACTGCCCCGCAACTCGAATCCCATTCGCCAGCACAACCGCTGCAAGATCACGGGTCGTCCCAAAGGTTACATCCGCCTGTTCGGCATCAGCCGTATTCAGTTCCGTGAGATGGCCTCGAAGGGTCTGATTCCGGGCGTTACGAAAGCGAGCTGGTAAGACCGCGTTCGCCGGAGGGGGCGAGAAGGAGGGGCCGGGAGAAGTCGGGTGAGACTGTGAAGAACCGGGTCGTCTTTCGAGAGCCCTGCGGTCGAATGAGAGACACAGAAGGATCGAGGATGAAAAGTCGAACGGTTTTTCATTCTTGATTCTTTGATACGAAGGTCGTTGCATCCGGAAGGTGCATAGCCTGTGGCCGCCGAGAGAAGGGGAGGAGATTCCTCTCCGTTTTCTCCGGAGAGCCGAAGGAACGACGGCCGATACGGGTGCCGAACCCGTGTAGAGAAGTTGCAAAGTCGGGGAAAGTGCCGCCGCAAGCGGTAACTTCCCGGCGGCGGAACTTCTTGAAGAGTTCGGGATTTATGACGGATTTCTTGTGCAGCCGAGGGCCGGAAAGAGGAGTGGGGGAGAAGACGGAAGTCGAAAACTCCGCGACTCCGTTTGCCGGAGCGAGAGGCCCGGTGAAAGTCGGGAACCGAGGCGACCGGGCTGCGGGCCGAGAGTTTGGAGCTCGACGGGATCGGGGTGCGGACTGCGGCGGTGAAGGGAAATTCGGTACGGAAAACATGTTGGCGACGATTCGTGTGCTGACATGCTCCGTTTTTCGGAAAGCCGATTTGTGAAGGATAAAAAAGCCAATAAGTTGGTTTTTCGGGAAATAATCCGTATATTTGCGCGCTTGTGCCCGTGATGCGCCCGGCCGAAAGCGGCGGGGCGGATGGAAAGAAGGGCCGGGAACCGGAGGTCCCGAAGCCGAAAAGGCAGGACCGGCCGAAGAAGCGAGGAGCGTGCGAGAAATCGGACGATCCGAGACAGAGAAAAAGATCGAAGCCGGATTCGGATGGAAATCGGAATCCGCAGAGATAACAAACAACAAACCAAAACATTTAATTTTAACTTCTATTCGTTATGACTGATCCTATTGCGGACTTTCTGACCAGAATTAGAAACGCAGTGAAAGCCAACCACAAAGTGGTTGAAGCTCCTGGCTCCAAAATTAAGCAGGAAATCACGAAGATCCTCTACGAGCAGGGTTACATCCTTGCTTACAAGTTCGACACCGACGAGAAGGGTCATCCGACCATCAAGATCGCGCTGAAGTGGGACGCTGCGACGAAGTCGAACGCCATCAAGAACCTCAAGCGCGTGAGCCGCCCCGGTCTGCGCCGCTATGCCTCCGTATCGGAGATGCCCCGCGTGCTGAACGGTCTGGGCATCGCGATCCTTTCGACCTCGAAAGGCATCATGACCGACGCCAAAGCCCGCAAGGAGAATGTCGGCGGCGAGGTGCTGTGCTACATCTACTAATCGAAATCACTAAACAACGGAACAATGTCAAGAATTGGTAAATTACCTGTAAACCTGCCCGCCGGCGTAACCGTAGAGGTTTCGGCCGACAATACGGTAAGCGTGAAAGGGCCACTCGGGACGCTGAGTCAGAAAGTGGACTCGGACATCAAGGTAGAGGTCGGCACGCACAAGGATGTCCACACGGAGAAGGAGATTCCCGCCGTGCTGGTGTCGCGCCCGACCAACCAGCCGCGTCATCGCTCGCTGCACGGTCTTTACCGTGCGCTGATCAACAACATGGTGATCGGCGTATCGAAAGGCTACGAGATCCAGCAGGAGCTGGTCGGCGTAGGCTTCAAGGCCGAAGTCAAGGGCCAGATTCTCGAAATGAGCCTCGGCTATTCGCACGATACGCACTTCATGCTGCCCAAAGAAGTAACGGCGACCGCCGTAACGGAGAAAAAGGGCAATCCCATCGTTACGCTCAAGTCGATCGACAAGCAACTGGTCGGTCAGGTGGCTGCCAAGCTGCGCTCGCTGCGCAAGCCGGAGCCGTACAAGGGCAAGGGTATCAAGTTCGTAGGCGAACAGCTGCGTCGCAAGGCCGGCAAATCGGCAGGTGCTAAATAGTAAAAGTCTGAAGTTATGTCATTGAACAAGATAGAAAGAAGAGAGAGGATCAAGATGCGTATCCGCAAGATCGTGAGCGGAACGCCCGAGCAACCTCGTATGACTGTATTCCGTAGCAACAAGCAGATCTACGTGCAGTTTATTGATGATCTGGCAGGCGTAACCCTTGCGACGGCATCCTCGCTGGACAAGGAGGTCGCAGGCGCCGTCGCCGGCAAGACCAAGTGCGAAGTGGCCGCTCTGGTAGGCAAGCTGGCTGCAGAACGCGCCGTAGCCAAAGGCATCACCACCGTAGCGTTCGACCGCAACGGCTACCTTTATCACGGAAGAGTAAAACAGCTGGCCGAAGCAGCTCGCGAAGGCGGTCTTAAATTCTAAAGCGTTATGGCAAATACCAACATAAAGAAAGTACGCACGAGCGATCTCGAACTCAAAGACCGGCTCGTAAGCATTCAGCGTGTTACGAAGGTAACCAAAGGCGGCCGTACCTTCAGCTTCTCGGCCATCGTGGTCGTAGGCAACGAAGACGGTGTCGTAGGTTACGGTTTGGGCAAGGCTTCCGAAGTGCAGGCCGCCATCGCCAAAGGCGTGGAGGATGCCAAGAAGAATCTGGTCAAGATCCCCGTCATCAAAGGTACGATTCCCCACAAGCAGGAGTTCCGCTACGGCGGTTCGCTCGTGATGATTCGTCCGGCCGCTCCCGGTACGGGCATCATCGCCGGCGGTGCCATGCGTGCCGTGCTGGAGTCGCTGGGTATCAAGAACGTGCTTGCCAAGAGCAAGGGTTCCTCGAACCCCCACAACTTGGTGAAAGCGACCATCGGTGCGCTCTGTGAACTGCGCGACGCCTACAGCGTGGCCCGGCTGCGCGGCATCTCGATGGATCAGGTGTTTAACGGTTAATTTTTCGGAGAAATGGCAAAGTTGAAAATCACGCAGATCAAGAGCCGCATCGGCGCTACGGAGCGTCAGTGCAAGAACCTCGACGCGCTGGGTCTCAAGAAGATTAACGCAAGCGTCGAGCACGAAGATTCGGCTATCATCAAGGGTATGCTGGAGCGTGTGAAGCATCTGGTCAAGGTCGAGACGGTAGCATAAGTTTAATTTCAAGAAGTACATTTTACGATGGAACTCAATAATCTCAAACCCGCAAAGGGTTCTACGCACCACGACAAACGTGTCGGCCGCGGTGCAGGTTCGGGCCACGGCGGTTACTCGACCCGTGGTAACAAGGGTGCGCAGTCGCGTTCGGGCTACTCGCGCAAACTGGGATTCGAGGGCGGTCAGATGCCGCTCCAGCGTCGTCTGCCGAAGTTCGGCTTCACGAACCTGAAGCGCGTCGAATTCAAGGCCATCAACCTCTCGACGCTCGAGGAGCTGGCCGGCAAGAAATCCCTCACGGAGATCACGGTCGAGACGCTCGTCAACGCCGGATTCATTTCGTCGAAAGACAAGGTGAAGATTCTGGGCAACGGTCAGCTGACCAAAGCTCTGACGGTTAAAGCCCATGCTTTCTCGAAGAGCGCTGCGGAGGCTATCTCGGCCGCCGGCGGCAGCGTCGAAAAACTGTAAGGAATCTTAGAATCCCACGATTATGAATCAGTATCTCGTTGTTGGTATCGTCTTTCTGGTGGTCATCGCCTTTCTGGCGACCAACAAGAAATTGGTAGAAACGCTCAAGAATATCTATAAGATCGAGGAGTTGCGCAAACGTGTCTTGTACACGATCGGGCTGCTGCTGGTCTACCGCTTGGGCAGTTTCATTGTGATTCCGGGCATCGACCCCAACGCTCTGGGCGAGGGGTCGGCATATGCCAGCCAGCTGGAGGGCAACGGGCTTCTGGGCCTGTTGGACGTCTTCTCCGGCGGCGCGTTCGGCAATGCCGCGATTTTCGCGCTCGGAGTCATGCCGTATATCACCGCCTCGATCGTCATCCAGTTGATGGGCATGATGATCCCGTATTTCCAGAAAATGCAGAAGGAGGGTGAGAGCGGCCGCCGCAAGATGAACCAGTGGACGCGCTTTCTTACGATCGGCGTGCTGTTGATTCAGGGTCCGGCTTACATCGCCAACCTCTATCATCAGGTTCCCGGGGCCTTCGTCTACGGCAGTAAGTTCCTCTTCGTTGCCTATGCGACGACGATCCTCATCGCCGGCACCATGTTCATCATGTGGCTGGGCGAGAAGATCACCGACAAGGGTATCGGAAACGGCATCTCGCTGATTATCATGATCGGTATCGTGGCACGTCTGCCCCACGCGTTGTTGGCCGAGGTCAACGCGCGCTTCCAGACGGCTTCCGGTAGCGCCATCATGCTGATTCTCGAGCTGGTCCTGCTGTTCCTTGTCTTCATGGCGACGATCGCTCTGGTGCAGGCTGTCCGCAAGGTGCCTGTGCAGTATGCAAAACGTATTGTCGGCAATAAGCAGTACGGAGGAGTACGCCAGTACATCCCCCTGAAGATGAATGCCGCGAATGTGATGCCCATCATCTTCGCGCAGGCTCTGATGTTTATTCCGGCGTTGTTCTCGGGAACGGCTTTCGCGGCTGCTTTCAGCTCGATGACCGGTTTCTGGTACAACTTTACGCTTGCAGTGCTGGTAATCGCTTTCACCTACTTCTACACGGCGATTATCATCAACCCTCAAATGATGGCCGATGACATGAAACGCAACGGCGGCTTCATCCCGGGAGTGAAACCGGGCAAGCAGACCGTGAGCTACATCGACACCATCATGACGCGCATCACCCTTCCGGGCTCGTTCTTCTTGGCTATCGTGGCGATTCTGCCGGCGCTGGCCATGCGGTTTCTGGGCATTCAGCAGTCGTTCGCCTATTTCTACGGCGGTACGTCGCTGCTGATTATGGTCGGCGTGGTGCTCGACACTCTCAAACAGATAGAAAGCTACCTGCTGATGCGCCACTATGACGGTCTGATGAAGACCGGTCGTATTCAGGGCCGTCATTAGGATTTTTCCGAAGAGATTCTTAGCGAAGAATGATTTATCTGAAGACAGACGAGGAGATCGAACTGCTCCGTGAGAACAACTTGCTGGTTTCGCGAACGCTGGCCGAAGTGGGTCGCCACATCCGTCCGGGCGTTACGACGTTGGAGTTGGATCGTATTGCCGAGGAGTTCATCCGCGCGCACGGAGCAGTTCCCGCTTTCCTCGGATATCAGGGATTTCCCGCTTCGTTGTGCATTTCGGTTAACGAACAGGTAGTTCACGGTATCCCGTCCGCAGAGTGCGTCCTCAAGGAGGGCGACATCGTTTCGGTAGACTGCGGTACGTTTATGAAGGGGTTTGTTGGTGATTCGGCGTATACGTTCGCCGTGGGAGAGGTTGCCGAGGAAGTACGGCGGCTGATGGAAGTTACCAAAGAGGCTCTTTATAAAGGTACCGCGCAGGCAAAGGCCGGCAATCGCGTAGGCGACGTGTCAGCGGCCGTACAGGAGCACGCCGAAAGCTACGGCTACGGCGTCGTGCGCGAATTGGAAGGACACGGTTTGGGTCGCAAGATGCACGAAGATCCCGGAGTCCCCAATTACGGCGCTCGCGGCAGAGGTCCGCTCCTCAAGGAAGGCATGGTGATCTGCATCGAACCCATGATCAACATGGGTACCAAAGCGGTGGTTTTCGAGCGCGACGGCTGGACGGTCCGCACCCGGGACCGCAAACCCGCGGCCCACTACGAATTCGCGGTGGCCGTACGGAAAAACGGACCCGACGTGCTGACGGATTTCAGTATCATCGAACAGGCTTTAAACAACTAAGACTCAATGGCAAAACAAGCTGCTATCGAACGCGACGGCACGATCATCGAGGCCCTGTCCAACGCGATGTTTCGCGTAGAACTGGACAACGGCCATGTGTTGACGGCCCACATCTCGGGAAAGATGCGCATGCACTACATCAAGATCCTTCCCGGGGATAAGGTAAAAGTGGAGATGACGCCCTACGACTTGTCGAAAGGACGTATCTCTTTCAGGTACAAATAATCAGATCGCTTTAAAACTATGAAGGTAAAAGCATCCATCAAGAAGCGCAGCGAGGATTGCAAGATCGTGAAGCGTAAGGGCAAACTTTACGTGATCTGCAAGAAGAATCCCAAGTTCAAGATGCGCCAGGGGTAGTATTTCAACAATCAAGTTAAAGTAGAAAAAGAAGTTTTATGGCACGTATAGTTGGTGTAGATTTACCCAAAAACAAGCGCGGCGAGATCGGCCTGACCTACATCTACGGTATCGGTCGCTCGACGGCCCGCAAAATTCTCGACGCAGCCGGTATCGGCTACGACATCAAGGTACAGGATTGGACGGACGACCAGATAGGCGCCATCCGTTCGACGATTGCCGACATGGGCATCAAGGTCGAGGGCGAATGCCGCTCGATGGTTCAGCTCAACATCAAGCGCCTGATGGATATCGGTTGCTACCGCGGCATCCGCCATCGTCTGGGTCTTCCCGTTCGCGGTCAGTCGACCAAGAACAACGCCCGTACCCGCAAGGGACGCAAGAAGACCGTCGCTAACAAGAAAAAGGCAACAAAGTAATCTTTAGAGAATTATGGCAAAGAAAACTGGTACAGTCAAGAAAAAGGTTGTTAAGGTCGGTGCCGTGGGCAATGCCTACGTTCACTCCACTTTTAACAACGTAATCATCACCATCACCAACGAGAACGGTGATGTAATCAGCTGGTCTTCGGCCGGTAAGATGGGTTTCCGTGGTTCGAAGAAGAATACTCCCTATGCCGCTCAGACCTCGGCCGCCGATTGCGCCAAAGTCGCTTACGACATGGGCCTGCGCAAGATCAAGGTATACGTCAAGGGTCCGGGTGCCGGTCGCGAGTCGGCCGTGCGTACGATCCACGGTGCCGGCATCGAGGTGATGGAGATCATCGACGTTACGCCGCTGCCGCACAACGGTTGCCGTGCTCCCAACCGTCGCCGCGTATAATCCGCGAGACAGTCAGGACATTATCTTACAGTTATTTAACAGGTAAAAGATCATGGGAAAATATATTGGACCAAAATCGAAGATCGCCAGAAAGTTCGGCGAAGCTATTTACGGTGCGGATAAGGTGCTCGAAAAGCGCAACTATCCTCCCGGACAGCACGGTCTGGCGCGCAAGCGCAAAAAAGTATCGGAGTACGGTACGCAGTTGAGCGAGAAGCAGAAGGCCAAGTATACCTACGGCCTCTTGGAGAAGCAGTTCGCACGTACTTACGAGCAGGCGGCCCGCATGGGAGGCATCACGGGCGAGAACCTGCTCAAGTTGCTCGAGTGCCGTCTGGATAACGTGGTTTACCGCCTCGGCATCGCTCCGACGCGCGCCGCAGCCCGTCAGCTCGTCTCGCACCGCCACATCTGCGTCAACGGCAATGTCGTCAACATTCCTTCGTACTCGCTGCGTGCCGGCGACATCGTGTCGGTTCGCGAAAAGTCGAAGAGTCTGGAAGTGATTGCCGCTTCGCTGGCCGGCGGGGCCCGCAGCCGTTACGCCTGGCTGGAGTGGGACAACGCTTCGATGAGCGGCAAGTTCCTCCAGAAACCCGAACGCGAGGAGATTCCGGAGAACATCAAGGAGCAGCTTATCGTCGAGTTGTACTCGAAGTAGTAATCAAAAATCCACTTTCATTAGTTATGGCAATATTAGCATTCCAGAAACCTGAGAAGGTTATTATGCTTGAGTCCACTTCGTCGTTCGGAAAGTTCGAGTTCCGGCCGCTGGAGCCCGGATTCGGCATGACTGTCGGTAACGCTTTGCGTCGGATTCTGCTCTCCTCGCTGGAGGGCTACGCGATCACGACGGTCAAGGTAGCCGGTGTCGATCACGAGTTTGCCGCTATCCCCGGTGTGATGGAGGATATGTTGAATATCATCCTCAATCTGAAGCAGGTTCGTTTTATCCGCACAGTCGACAATCAGGATGCCGAAAAGGTCTCCATTAACGTTGCGGGTGTAACGGAGCTGACTGCCGGATACATTTCGAATTATCTGTCGTTCTTCAAGGTGCTGAATCCCGATCTGGTGATCTGCCACCTCGCTCCCGGTACGAAGATGCAGATGACGCTGACGATCGGCAAAGGTCGCGGTTACGTTCCCGCCGAGGAGAATGCCCCGGCCGAGAGCGAAATCGGGGTGCTTCCGATCGACTCGATCTTCACGCCCATCAAGAACGTGAAGTACGCCATCGAAAACTACCGCGTCGAGCAGAAGACGGACTACGAAAAGTTGAATTTGGAAATTACTACCGACGGGTCGATTCACCCCAAAGAGGCTCTCAAGGAAGCTGCCAAGATTCTCATTCAGCACTTCATGCTCTTCTCCGACGAGAAGATCACCGTCAACATGGAGGACAACAACGGTGCCGAAGAGTTCGACGAGGATGTGCTCCACATGCGTCAGCTGCTGAAGACCAAGCTCTCCGATCAGGATCTCAGCGTGCGTGCGCTGAACTGCCTGAAGGCTGCCGACGTCGATACGGTGGGCGATCTGGTGAAGCTCAACCGCAACGACCTGCTGAAGTTCCGCAATTTCGGCAAGAAGTCGCTCACGGAGCTCGACGAATTGCTGGCTTCCCTGAACCTGAAGTTCGGTATGGACGTATCTATCTACAAACTTGACAAAGACTAATTATGAGACACAATAAGAATTTCAACCACCTCGGCCGTCAGGCGGGACATCGCAAAGCGATGCTCTCGAACATGGCGTCGTCGCTTATCCTGCATAAGCGCATCGAGACCACCGTTGCCAAAGCGAAGGCCGTGCGTCAGTTCATCGAGCCTCTGGTAACCAAGTCGAAGGAAGACACGACCCATTCGCGCCGCGTCGTCTTCTCGTACCTCAAGCAGAAGGAGGCCGTTACGGAGCTGTTCCGGACTATCGCGCCGAAGATCGCCAACCGCCCCGGCGGTTATACCCGCATTCTGAAGACCGGATTCCGATTGGGCGATGCCGCCGATATGTGCATCATCGAGTTCGTCGACTTCAACGAGGCTTATACGTTCGGTACGGCTTCGACCGCTGTTGCCGAAGCGAAGCCCAAGACGCGTCGTTCGCGTGCCAAGAAGACGACCGATGCCGTCGAGGAGGCTACCGTCGTAGAAGGCGCCGAAACGAAGGCCGCAGCGCCCAAAAAGGCTGCTGCACCTAAGAAAGCCGCTGCGCCCAAAGCACCGAAGGCTGCGGCCGCAAAAACGACTGCTCCGAAGGTGGCCAAGAAAACCAACGTCGGCAAGAAGATGTAGTTTCCGGGTGCGGTTTGCGCCGTGCCGATCGATTTCTTGGACGGTCCCCGAAAGGGGGCCGTCTTTTTTGTTGTCTGTGAGGGAGGGTCAGATGTGGAGGTCGGTGCCCGGAGCGTTTCGTTCAGGTCCGGAGACCGGGATTTCGAGTACCGGCCGTTTCGGGTTTCGGAAAGACGACAGGGCTTGCAGATAAAAAACAAACCCCGCCGAACTTGCGTTCGACGAGGTTTCAGTGCCCAGGACAGGAATCGAACCTGCACGCCTTGCGGCACACGCACCTGAAACGTGCGCGTCTACCTATTCCGCCACCTGGGCATTAGGTTTTCGGTTTGCAAAGATAGAGGCTTTTTTTGTGAAAAACAAATAAAAAGGACGAAAAAATTATTTGTTCAGGAATTTATACTGGAATAACAACAGATAAACTACCGCGACGGAGATGTAGGCATCGGCAAGGTTGAAGATCGCGCCGAAGAAATAGTTGTTGCTGTCGACCAGAAAGCGGAGGAATCGCGGTACGCCGTTCCATTGGAAGAGCGGGAAATAGAACATGTCTACGACCTTGCCCATCATGAAGCCGGCGTAGCGGCCGCCGAACTCGGCGATGGAGTAGGGGGTCGATTCCGAGAAGATCAATCCGTAGATCGCGCTGTCGAGGATATTGCCTACGGCACCGGCGAAGATGAGCGCAAGGCCGACGATGACGCCTCGGGGAGTCTCCTTGCGATGACGGATCAGGTGGACGATCAGCCATGCTACGCCTCCCGACAAGGCGATGCGGAAGATTCCGAGCAGGAGTTTTCCCCAGTCGAAACCTCCGCCCGAAGCGATGTGCATGCCGAATGCGGCGCCGTTGTTCTCGATGAAGCGAAGTTGGAACCAGTCGGGGAAGACGATGATCGCTTCGTCGAGAGCCATGTGGGTCTTGACCCATATTTTGAGCGCCTGATCCGCGAGAAGCAGCAGGATGACGAGCAAGGATACTTTCTTGAGATTCATGGTTTCGTGTTTTTCGGAACAAAGATAGTGCAAGCCGAGAGCAAAAGCAAACGAAGTTTGCATTTCGCCGAGGCGCGGTCTATTTAGAAGGGCCTTTGTTACCCGCAAAGTGCAAGCCGAATCGAGCAAAGTAGTCGGCGACAGTTTTTCGGATGAAAAAATACAAGTCGAAAGACCGAAAGTGAAAAGCGGAGGACAGCAGCCTTTCGCTTTCGACCTTTCGACTCATAAGAGCAGCTCGCAGATGCTGGACGCAGCGCACGGGGCGCGCGTTGGCTCGGTTTCCGCTATTGAGCGGGTTCACACCGTCGGCGTTGAAGTTCATGAAGCCGCCATTGGCATTGCCCGCCGCTGCAGGCGATGACGACCATGAGTAGCCGTACGTGCCGACGACATTCAGGGCTCCCGTCGTGTTGTTGCGGTAGCCCGAAGCAGGTGTGAACAGCAATCGCTGGGATGAATGCTGCAGAGAGGTTTTTCGCTGGAACGACCTTGCAGTAGACTGGACTGGGATAGCTGACAGTGCCGTAATTCGGAGTCGGTTGTTCGGCGGCGGTCATTCCGTTTCTCGAATTCGGGTTGTCAGCGGATTGCTGAATCTGCGAACCTCGCTGGCAGGAGCCTTGACTCTTGCCATTCCGGGTCGGAGCTGCTTTTTTATTCAAAGATACGAATAAGCCGAGAGCAATGCCAAATTTATTTGAGCATTGTCGAGGCGGAGTATCTTGGGCAGAGCCAATGTCCGAATAAGCCGAGGGCAATGCTAAATTTATTTGAGCATTGTCGAGGATTGTTGCGGCGGCGACCCAAACCAGACTCCGAAAATATCGGTCTCGGAGGTAGTGGTTCGGATATGCTGCCCTTTATATAATAAGGTGTCAGCCTTTTCGGAGGACCATTCGGAGACTTTTTTAACTTTTACGATAAAAAAGATGCGAAAATATTTGCAGGTTCGAAAAATGTCGCTACCTTTGCATCCGCGTTTGAGAAAAACACGGTTCTTATCGAAGATCGAAAGTTTACAATAAAGGAGCTCGAGATCTCCGGTGAACGGTGGAAAATCGAAAAATGCAAGGTTCTTGAAAAAATATTTGCAGGATTGAAAAAGATGACTTATCTTTGCAGTCCTTTCGCATTGCAAAATGCGGAGTTTTTTCAACAAGGTTCTTTGAATTACTGGTTATATTTTGAGAGAAAAGAAATGTAGTATTTATCTGTCAATTTCCTTGAACGAGGAATAGAAGTAGTCAGGACTCTAACAATACATTATTTTATACAATGGAGAGTTTGATCCTGGCTCAGGATGAACGCTAGCGGCAGGCT
>JAMPGH010000001.1:793071-838386 GCA_023664045.1 Alistipes senegalensis
AGGAGTTGTGGAGATCGGGAGAATCCGAAGAGTCGAGACGATGAAGATATCGGGGTAAATGCCGAGGCGGTGCGTGATGCTTTTTTAAAAGGATCTCGTTCCCGACTACCGTTTGTGGCGGCGCGTGCGGGGAAGTCGTGGGAAGAGTTTGCGGAAATACGTCAGATAGACTCCGATGTTTCCGCCCGCGATCATCAGCGTTACGGCGGAAATGATCAGCACGATTCCGCAACCGATTCGGAGCGTGAGAATTTCTCCGAAAATCAGAACTCCGAAAAATATGGCGGTTACCGGTTCCAGAGCTCCGAGAATTGCCGTGGGTGTCGAGCCGATGTATTGAATGGCGCTCGTCGTACAGAGGAACGAGATTGCTGTGGGGAAAATTGCCAGAGCGACAAGATTGCCCCACAGATACCATTGGTTCGGCAGAATAAGCGTTCGTCCGAAGTCGACGCGGAAGAGGAAAAGTGCCAACCCGCAAAGCAGCATATAGAAAGTGATGGCGAGTGTCGGGATCTCCTTGAGTTTCGTTTGCCGGACACCGACAATGTAGATGGCATAGAAAAGTGCCGATACAAAAACCAGCAGCGTGCCCGTCAGGCTTAGGGTGCTTCCGTCTCCGGTCTTGTATAACAGACCGATACCGACTATAGCCAGCAGGATACATAGTCCGGTCAGCAGGGTGCATTTTTCTTTGAACCCGACGGTCATGATCAGCGCCACAAGAATGGGATAGATGAAGAGCAAGGTCGATGCGATGCCGGCATCCATGTAGTTGTAGCTCAGAAAGAGCGTCAGCGACGAAATGGCGACCAGCAGTCCCATGATGATGAGTGGTATTATTTCGTCGTGCCGTATTTTGAAACTTCGTCCTCGGGTCCATAACATCGCACCCAGAATCGGAAGGGCGAACAGGTAACGGAACAGCAGGACCGAATCGGGATCCATGCCGGCGTCGTAGAGCGGCAGAGCGAAAAGCGGGTTCGTGCCGTAGGAGGCCGCCGCGATGGCGCCCAGCAGGTAGCCTTTGGCTTTCGAATTCATTGCAGGCATAGTTCGAACGATGCAAAGATACGAATAAGCCGAGGGCAATGCCAAATTTATTCGAATCTTGCCGAGGTGTTCCGCATTAGGAGCGGATTCGACCCTTCGAGCGCAGGATTCGACCTTGCAACTCTGCTCTATTTTCGGTTATCTTTGCAGAAACCGATCGGGCCTCTCCGATGAAGGTCGGCCGATATTCATTTAAACTTAATCGCCATGAAACGTTTATCTCTTTTTGCCGCTGTCGCCATGTTGATTTGCCCGCTCCTTTTTGCGCAGGAAACCGTCCACATCGTTCCGGCACCGCAACGAGTTGCCGTGCCCGAAACGCAGGAAACCGTTCGCCGGGTTCCGAACGAAACGGGAAAAAGTCCGAAGCTGAATCCCCATGAAGTAGCGATCCTCGATCGGGAGACGAACGAATGGGTCGTAAAATCCGATTCGTTCCGGCGCGAACCCCGCACGCTGGCCCATCTCTACATGGAGGGCGGGTGTTTCTGTATGACGCTTATCACGCTCTGCCTGGTCGCCATGCTGTTTGCCGCTTGGAAAGCGCCCAACTGGGTGGAGGAGCTCGGAAAACTGGCCCGACTGATCGGATTCTTTTACCTGATGATAGGGATCTATTCTGTCAGCGATCTTGTACAAAGCAGCGGAATCGGTGTCTCGTTTACGTTATTTTGCGGCGGGCTGAGAGTCGGCATGATCGCTCCAATGTACGGGGCGCTGGTCTATGGCGTCTCGCTTTTGTTGCGGATCGCTCTCAAACCTCGGATATAGCAGGCCGGTTTTCATATCTTCGGCTCTACTGAAAATACTGCGCTTCGGCAAAAAAATCGAATGAATTAGTTTTTTGCTCTCGGCTTATTCATATCTTTGCCGGCGAAAAGCAGCTTCAGGCCCGGAATGTCGGGAGCCACGGTTTCCGCCAGCGCGGCCGCAGATTCCGCAATCCCCCGCCCCGCTAAGAGCCGGGTTTTAGAGGGAGATAGAGCCGAGCACCTCTGTTCGTCCTCATCTGTCCCCGTCCGCCCCGCTAAGAGCGGGGATTTAAGGGGAAATAGAGCAGGTCCTTTCTGTCGAACCCGATCTGTCCTCTCACCGTAGGGCGGGTTTTACATCCCAGTCTGCCGGAAAGCAGCTCTTTCCGTCATTCATTCCAGCGATTGCTTTCAGCGCTTGCTTCGGGCTACCGCAGCAACACGTCGGGAGCTCTGGGCGGTGTCGGCGCGGAGGGCAGTTCGTGGTCGTCGGCACCGAACGACGCGGGTAATAGCAACGCCGGGCGTATTCTTTTTCAAACCAGCGGCGTGAACCCGTTGAACAATACCAACCGATCGTTCGGCTTTCCCGTGCGCTGCGTCCAGCATCTGCAGGCTGCTTTTATCGGGAAATAAAGACTTTGTAGATCGATGAGATATTGGGTTATCTGCGGTTATTGGATCGGGGCGGTGGTACTGCTGGCCTTGTTGCTGGTCAGTTTCGATTACGATTTCGGGCGGGCGCTATTCATCGCTTCGTCGATGTTGCCCGGCATGTTATGTGCGCAGTTTTTCCTGCCGCGAGCGTTGGCTGCGTCATGTCGCCGGGCCGTGGCCGTGGTGTGCGTGGCGATGGGTGCCGTTGTCGTAGAGTGGATGTCGATGCTGCTGGCTTATCGTTATACGCGAGTCGCTGGCGAATTTTACGAAGATTTCCCGACGTTGTTTTCCAATCCGGTCTTTCTGTCGATCCTGCTTGCGGCATTCGTTCTTCCCGGCGAATTGCTGTCGCGATGGCTTCGGCAGCGACTGCCGCGTCCCGATAGCATTGCGTTCGTTTCCGAGCGACGCAGGGTAATGCTGAAATTCGCAGCGATCGTCTATGTCGAGTCGAACGACAGCGAGGTCTTGCTCCATGCGGTCGACGGTGCCGTGTATCGTACGCGGACTCGCATATCCCAGTGGGAGCAGCAGTTGGATGATCGCTTCGTTCGGGTTCATCGCGCATATATCGTCAATGCCGATCATGCGACGGAGGTCTCGGCACAGTCCGTGGAGGTCGGCGGAATCCGGATCGAGTTCTCCCGCAAATATCGCGAATCGGCTGTCGGACGGCTCTCTCGACGGGTATAGAGCATTGCGGCTGCGGAGGCAGGCAGCGGTTTTTCGAGGAAGAGCGCCCGTATGCGGATCGGCATCGGTCGATTCCGGAGGGTATGAAAAAACACTGTCCGGATCGAAATCCGGACAGCGCCCCGAAGGGTGTGAGTTGCGTCATCATCCCAGCTCCGAGCGTCCAGCGTTCGCCCGGATAGTGCAAAGATACAAAAATTCCCCCCCCCGCAAATTTTAGACCAAAAGAATAATTAAAAAATCTTTTTGTGTTATAATTATAACATAAAAAGTCGGCTTCGTAGGATGCTCGGGCGGGGTCGAGCATCCGAAAAGAAAAAATATTCGATTGCGATTTTTTTTGCCGTTCGGGCGGCGAATGCTCAGATCGGAGTCTTTTCGGAATTTTCGGCTGCGAATTGCAGCAAGGCTTCGGCGACGGCTTGGGGTTCTTCCAGAAAGCCCATGTGCCCCGAATGTTCGAGCCGGACGACTCGGGCCTGCGGATGGTCGGCGATCATCTTGTCGGCGACCTCGGCGGGGATATATCCGTCGTGCTGCCCGAGGATGAAAAGTTGCGGCACGGGCGAACGCCGAAGCAGTTCGTTCTGGTCCTTGCGGGCGATCATGCCGTTCAGCAGTGCGACGATTCCCTCCTCTTCGGTAATGAATACCTGCTCGGTCAGATCGTCGATCGCATCCTGCATCCGCTTGCGGTTCTCGGGGGCGAAACCCGCGGCGGGAGCTACCCGGGCCAGCGTGTCTTTCTTGCCGGACTGTACGAGGGCTATTTCGCGGCGGCGGTTTTCGGCTTTCTCGGGCGTATCGGCATTGGGTGTCGAACTCAGCAGGACGATGGCGTCGAGCAAGTCGGGATGGCGTTCGAGCAGCGCCAGCGCCACGTAGCCGCCCATCGAATGTCCGACGATCGTGCAACGGCGGATGCCGAGCGTGCGAAGCGCGTCGGCTACCGTGTCGGCCAGAAAATCCATCGTGTGCACGGCGCCTTTCACTTCGGAGATGCCGTGTCCGGGCAGATCGAGCGTTACCACGCGTGCTTGTTTGTAGAGCAGCGGCACGAACTCTTCCCACACCAGCAGCGATTCCAGATAGCCGTGCAGCAGCACGATGCAATGTTCGCCTTGTTCGGAGTCGCAGATGTGCAGGGCCGTAGATCCGGCCATGATGAATTTTTCGGTCATAGCTTATCGGAAATTATCGGTGTCGAACGAACCCTCGAAAACGCGGCGTGCAGGTCCTGTGAGGCGGATGCCGGTGTAATGCCGGTCGGCCGTGCGCTCGAAGCGTACGCGAAGTTCTCCGCCGGGAACGAAAACCCGGAACGCCTCGACATCGTGTTGGCGGGCGAAGTTGGCGACGATGGCTGCGGCGGTCGCTCCGGTGCCGCAGGCGAGTGTCTCGTTCTCCACACCTCGCTCGTAGGTCCGAATGCGCAGCTGGCCGGGGCCTGCGATCTGTACGAAATTGACGTTCGTGCCTTGCGGGAAGCGGGTCGTGTCGCGGCGGATCGTTCGGCCGCGCCCTATGACGTCGACCGCCGCCGGATCGTCGACGAACTCTACGTAGTGGGGGACCCCCGTATTGAGGAACCACCAGCCGTCGCCGCAGACGATTTCCTGTACGTCGGTCATGCCGAGTTCGACGTCGCCGGCAGAATTTTCGGCTCGGAGGATGAGCGCCTTGTGCCGGCCGTCGGCGGCATCGAATGTCTTTTCGCGGCCTCCGATTCCCAGATGCTCGGCGAAGAGGGCGAAGCAGCGGGCGCCGTTGCCGCACATCTCGCCCTCGGAACCGTCGGCATTGTAGTAGCGCATCGAGCAGTCGGCGCCGGTGCTTCGGGAGAGCGTCATCAGCCCGTCGGCCCCGATGCCGAAGTGGCGGTCGCACAGTCGGGCGATCTGCTGCGGGTGGGGGCGGAAGCACTCCCGGCGGTCGTCTACGAGGATGAAATCGTTGCCGGCGCCTTCGTATTTGAAGAAAGGTATGCGCATCGTTCTGCCGTCTTGGTATGCGGAGGGTTATCTTGAGGCAAAAATAATAAAACTTCTAAAAGTTTTACTACTTTTGCAAAACATATATCCTCGCCCGGCCGGTCCGGGCGATTGTTTGTACCGTTTTTGCAGAACCGTTTCAAAAGCAGAAGATACCTATGAAAAACATGCTTTTCAAGCATCGATCGATACGCCGGTTCCGTCCGACGCCCATTCCCGAAGAGGTGTTGCGCGAATGCCTCGAAGCCGCGACGCGGGCTTCGACGTGCGGCAACATGCAGCTTTATTCGCTTGTCGTAACGCGCGACAAGGCCCTGCGCGAGCAGCTGGCTCCCTGCCATTTCAACCAGCCGATGCTTGCCGAGGCGCCTTGCCTGATAACGGTTTGCGCCGACGTGCATCGTTTTACGATGTGGTGCGAGCAGCGCGGCGCCGATCCGGCCTACGACAATTTCGCGTGGTTCTTGAATGCTTCGACCGATGCGTTGCTGGCGGCGCAGAACTTCTGCGTGCAGGCCGAAATCCACGGATTGGGCATCTGTTATCTGGGAACGACCGTCTATACGGCGGCCGACATCGTTCGGATTCTGAAACTTCCCAAAGGGGTGATTCCCCTGACGACCGTGGCGGTGGGCTATCCCGACGAGACGCCGGAACTGACCGACCGGCTGCCGCTCGAAGCCGTGGTGCATTACGAGAAGTATACCGATTACACCGCTGCCGAGATCGACGAACTGTGGGCCGAGCGCGAAGAATCGGAGCTGACGAAGCGGCTTCTGGAAGAGAACGGACTGGAGAATCTGGCGAAGATCTTCACCGAACGCCGCTATGTCCGCCGCGACAATCTGGCCATATCGCAGACCTATTTCGCCTTGTTGAAAGAACAGGGATTTTTCAACGACTGACGCCGGTGCACGGGGCGCGTCGCATATCGGTCGTTGCGGTGCTGAGCCTGATTTGCTCGGCCTGCAGCGTTACGCGCCATATTCCCGAGGGCGAATATTTTCTGCAGAAGGTAACCGTGGAGGATGACCGGTCGGTACCCCGCAAGGAGCGGATCGCAGCGGCCGATCTGGAGAAGTATGTGCGTCAGAGTCCCAACAAACGTTTTTTGGGGACCAATTTCTACGTATGGCTCTACGAGCAGGCCGATCCGGCGAAGAGCAACAAATGGAACGAGTGGAAACGCAGGATCGGCGAGGAACCGGTGGTGCTGGATATGAATCTCACGCGCAAGAGTACGGAGAATCTGAAGATCTACATGGATACCAAAGGGTTCTTTTCGTCGCGGGCGTCGTTCGAGGTCGATACGTTGTCGCGCCGGCGGCGGGCGAAAGTTACCTATCGGGTGCGGCAGGGGGCGCCCTATCTGATCGACACGGTATCCTATGAATTCCGCGACAAGTTTCTCGAACAGATTCTGGCTCCCGATACGGCCAATACGCTGGTGCGGCCGGGCCGGATCTTCGACATGACGATGCTCGACAGCGAGCGCGAACGCATCACGGCCTACCTCAAGGAGCGGGGATATTATAATTTTACGGTCAACAACATCGAGTTCGTGGCCGATACGCTCTCGCGCGACCATCGGGTCGGGGTGCGCATCGTCGTCAAGCAGCATCTGTCGGGTTACGATGAACGCGGGCAGGCCGTCCGGGACAACAACGCGGTCTACCGTATCGAGCGGATCAATATTTTTCCCGATTACGACCCGATCGCCGTCCGCAGCGATTCGACCCTCTTTTCGCGGCTCGACACCCTCTATTACCGCGGTCTGAACATCATCTACGAGAAGCGGCCCAACCTGCGGCCTTCGATCCTGCGGCAGGCCGTGCCGCTCTATCCCAACTACGTCTATAATTCGGCGCAGGTCGATCGCACCTATACCGACCTGATGGCGATGGGCTATTTCCGCAGCGCCCGCATCGCCTTCGTCGAGCAGCCGCAGACGGTGGACGTTACCAACTACGTCTCCTACATCGGGGCTGCGGCCGATTCGACCCGGGTGGATTATACGAAAGAGGGCTACCTGACCTGCAATATTCTCTGCACACCGATGCTCAAGCAGAGCTTCAAGGCCGAATTGGAGGGCAGTACGACGTCGAGTTTCTACGGGTTGAAAGCGACTTTGGGCTATCAGAACCGCAATATTTTCCGGGGAGCCGAATCGTTCGACGTCTCCTTTACGGCCGGCTACGAGTTCATGAAAGCCCGCGACGCGAAGAAGAAGCGGGCCACGGAGTTCGGAGCCACGGCCGGTCTTACGTTCCCGCGTTTTCTGGTGCCGTGGCGGACGCGGCGCTACCGCTCGGTCAATCAGCCCAAGACCAAAGTCGAACTTTCGATCAACTTTCAGGACCGGCCCTATTACCGGCGTACGCTTTCGAGCGCCGGGTTCTCCTATCTGTGGACCAATTCGCGTTACTCGTCGTTCTCGTTGCGGCCGATCGACATCAACGTGGTGGACGTAAGTTATCTGGACGATACGTTTCTGGAGAATACCCACAACGACTATCTGATCTACAGCTACGAATCGCAGTTCATTTCGGGACTTTCGTTCAGCTACGGCTACAACAACCAGCTCAAGCACTTCGGCGGCAATGCCACGGTGATCCGGTTCAATGCCGAGACGGCGGGCAATCTGGTCGACGGGCTGGAGCATCTCTTTTCTTCTCCGAAAGCCGGTACGGACTATTATACGATCTTCGGACTGCGCTATGCCCAGTATTTCCGTGCGGATCTGAGCTTGAGCCGCAAGATCATGCTGGGCGAGAAGTCGGCGTTGGCATGGCGCCTGTACGGCGGTGCGGCGCTCGCCTACGGCAACTCGGAGGTCGTGCCGTTCGACCGTCTGTTCTATGCCGGCGGCAGCAACAGCATGCGTGGCTGGACTCCCCGTACGCTGGGCCCCGGCTCGGTGCTCATCACCGATCTCCAATATCCGACGCAGTTGGGCGACATGAAGCTGGAGGCGAACCTTGAATTCCGCTTCCCGATCTGGGGAATCGTCCACGGCGCCGCGTTTCTCGATGCGGGCAATATCTGGAATCTGAGGAACAAGTCCGAATCCTCCTCCGACGGCGATACGGCCGATGCCGTTTTCCACTTCCGGAATTTCTATCGGCAGCTGGGGTTCGATACGGGCGTGGGTTTGCGTCTGGATATCAAATTCGCCGTGTTGCGTCTCGACTGGGGTATCCAGCTGCACAATCCCAACAATCCTGCGGGGCAGCGGTGGATCCACAATTTCAAGTGGAAGAATACGGCGCTCAACTTCGGCGTGGGCTACCCGTTCTGAGGCGGATCATCCGATTGGGGAACAGGATTTTTCCGAATCCCCGTTCGTCTCTCGTTTCACCGCGTTCCCATTATCGGAAACATCCGAAAAATACCCCCCCCCTTCGTCGTTCGTGCCGTCGGAGGCCTTGTACTGCGAGGGCGACATGCCCGTGTGGCGTTTGAAGTAACTGCCGAAAAACGACTGATTGGGGAAGTTGAGCGTATAGGCGATCTCCTGAATGCTCAGGCCCGAGTATTTGAGCAGCATCTTGGCTTCGAGAACCACATAGATTTCGATCCACTCCGAAACCGACTTGCTGCTGATGCGCTTGACGAGCGTGGTGAGGTATTTGGGCGTGATGCAGAGTTGCCGGGCGTAGAATCCGACGCTGCGCTCCTCCTTGTAGTGTTCGCTGAGTACCTGCAGAAAGCGTCGGAAGTAGGTCTCGGCCCGGCTGTGGATGCGTTCGTCGACCTCGGGATGCGCCGTGAGGTAGCGTTGGAGCGTGTTGCCCATCTTGTAGAGGAGTGCCAGAAAAAGTTCGCTGACGACCTGTTCCGAGAAAGGAGCGGCGTCGGTTCGGCTTTCGGTTTCCATCAGGGCGATGAAAGCGCGGAGTTGCCGGCTCTCTTCGTCGGTTATCTCGATGCTGGGATGGGTGCCGAGTTGCAGCATGAGCGGCATCAGCTGTTTCGAATCGATGTTGATCCGTTGCAGGAAGCGGCTCGATACGATGATGACGTCGCCTTCGAGCGTTCCGCCGGGAGCCGTTTGCACGATGCTTTGCGGTCCGATCAGAAAGAGGGTGTTGCGTTGCAGCCGGTATTCGTTCAGATTGATCGACACCTCGGTCCGGCCGGCGGAGCCGATGCCGATGATGAAGGCGTCGATGCGGCAGGGGAACTGGAAATCTTTCAGATGCGAGGCATCGCTGTGAGCTATGATGAATTCGCGGGCCGGACGGTTGCCGTTGCCCGACATGCCGATCAGTTCGCTGAGCGAGAAGTTGGTGATGGGAGATGCGGTTTCTTGTTGCCTGAGGTTCATAGTCTCGTGTTTTGCCGACAAAAATAGTAATTTCGGGATATTATGGTCCGAAAAGTCGCGGAATAGGAACTATAGAACAATAAACGGGAATTCGCGGAAAATGTTGCCGCTTTTTCGCGATTTGCGATGCGGTGGCTGCCGCTCGTGCCGCTTTGCGGCATTCGCATGCTCGTTGTCGAGGGGTTTCGATCCGAGCTTTGCACTCGCCGGAGGTTCGAAGAGAGTGAAAAAAAGAGCACGCCGTAAGAAACGGCGCGCTCTTTTTTCGGGATTCCGGGCGGATTATTCGGCTGCCGGAGTGTCGGTGATGCCCAGCTCCTGACGAACCTGCGGTGCAAGGTCGGTCAGCGCGGCGGCATCGTAGGCGGCCAGCGAACCGGTCTCGAAGACGGCCAGATAGCCGTTCTCTTTGGCCACCTTGTCGATGGCGTTCTTGGCCTTGTCGATGATCGGCGTCAGCAGCTCCTGCTGTTTTTTCTGATACTCCTGCTGTGCGATCTGCTCGAATTCTTCGCGACGGCTCTGCAGCTCCTGCAGCTCTTTCTGTTTGAGCTGACGCACTGCGTCCGAGTAGGTGTCGAAATTCTTCTGGAAGTCGAGATACTTCTGGTTGAATTCTACGGTGATGGTCTCCAGATTGTCCTGCAGGTCCTTGCCGTAGGCCTGCATGTTGGTCTCCATCTCTTTGGTCTCGGGCATCGCCAGCAGGATCTCCTGCGAGTTGATACGTCCGAATTTCTGGGCGAAGAGCGACGAGGCGCTCAGCGTGAGAACAACCGCGAGGGTCAGTTTGATAGCCTTTTTCATAGTTGAGTTTTGATGTTATTTTTCGATGTCATTTTTCGATGTCATTTCTTCAGCGTAGCGATCACCTGCTGGGTATGGTCGGCGGCGGGCGCCGTGTAGAGCAGGGTGGGGTTGTTCGACGAATCGATCACCGCCGCCGCGCCGATCGTTCGGGCGTAGGCTTCGATCGCGGCGAATACCCGCTTCTGGATCGGTTCGATCAGTTCGATGCGTTTTTTCATCAGGGTGCCGTTCTGTCCGAAGATGCTCTCCTGATACTCGGTCGCCTCCTGTTCGAGGGCCAGAATGGCGTTTTCGCGCGACTGGCGTGCGGAAGCCGAGAGGGAGGCTTTCTGGGCCATGTAGGTGTTGTAGTAGGTTTCGACCTCCTCGAATCGGGCGTCGACCTGCTGTTGGTATTGTTCGGCGAGCCGGTCGAGTTCGGCGATGGCCGTGTTGTAGGCATCGACGGATTTGAATACCTTTTCGCTGTTGACGATCACGCAATTCTGAGCCGCGGCGAGGGTTGCCGTCAGCACGAATGCCGCAAGAAAGATCAGTCGTTTCATGATTTCCGAACTTTGAGTGTTATACTGCTTTCAAATATAACTCTTTTCTTTCAAATTTATTGCCACGGCCGCATTTATCGTCGCGGCGTCTTTTATCAGAATTGCTGACCCATGACGAAGTGGAACTGGCTGCCGCTCTTCTTGGTGCTGTTCGCCGGAGGATCGAATCCGTAACCCCAGTCGATGCCGAGCATGCCGACCACGGGCAGGTAGAGACGCACGCCGAAACCGGCCGAGCGTTTGATCTTGAAAGGCGAGAAGTCGCGCCATGAGTCGAAGGCGTTTCCTCCTTCGAGGAATCCCAGCACGTAGATTTGCGACGAGGGTTTGAGGATGACCGGGTAGCGCAGCTCGGCGGTGTACTTGTTGTAGCCGCACGAATAGTTGTTGCCGGGATCGAGGGCGCCGTCTTCATAACCGCGCATCGAGATGATGTCGATACCGTACATGTTGTAACCCGTCATGCCGTCGCCGCCGACTTCGAATCGTTCGAAGGGCGAGACTTTGTTTTTGTTGTAGCTGCCCAAATAACCCATCTCGGCACGCAGCATCAGCACGAGGTTCGAGTTGCGGGTCAGCGCCTGGAACCACTGCGCCTTGAACTGCCATTTGTGGAACTCGATCCAACGGTAGCGATCCTGCTCGCTCATCGACTGGTCGCTGTAGTCGCGGCCGTCCCAGAGCGAATAGGGAAGCGTGGCCTGCACCGAAGCGCTGAACTCCGAACCGCGGCGCGGATAGATCGGCTGGTCTACCGAATTGCGGGCGAATACGAGCTTGAGCGACAAGAGGTTGGAGGCGCCGTTGGTCATGACGAAAGTCCGCCAGTTTTTAAGCGAATAACGTTCGTAGCTCGCTTCGGCGTAGAACGTGAAGTAGGGATCGGGCCATGTCAGACGTTTGCCCAGACCGGCAGCGACGCCGTAGGTGCGGAAATAGCGGGTCGCTTTCGAGGTGATGAAGTAGGCGTCGTTCTGTTCCGAGAAGTGGGCCGAGAAGGTGAACGAGTTGGGTTTGCGTCCGCCCAGCCACGGGTCGGTGAAGCCCAGCGATACGGCTTTGTAATAGGTGCCGTTGGTCTGCGCCGAGATCTGGAGCCGCTGGTTCTGCCCCATCGGATAGGGGCGCCATGCTCCTTTTTTGAAGAAGTTGCGGATCGAAAGGTTGTTGAGCGTGATGCCGATCGATCCCACGAACGTTCCCGAGCCCCAGCCGCCGGCGATGTTGAACTGGTCCGAGGCTTGCTCTTCGAGGGCCCAGTTGATGTCGACGAGTTCGTTGCTCACGGGGCGGATATCGGGCTGGATGTTCTCGGCATTGAAGTGGCCCATCGATCCTAACATCCGGAGCGTGCGCATCAGCAGCGAACGGTCGTACAGCTCGCCCGGGTAGGTGGTCAGCTCGCGACGGATCACCTCGTCGTTGACGCGTTGGTTGCCCGTGATGTCCACCTTGTTGATGGTGAACTGCTTGCCTTCGAAGACTTTGACTTCGATGTCGATCGAGTCGGGCCCGACGACGGTCTCGGCCGGCTCGACCTGCGACATGAGGTATCCGTTGTTCTGGTAGAGCGACGAGACGGACATGGCTTCCAGATCGACCTCTTTCTGGATGCCGAGCCGCTTGTGCATGGTCTTCTTGTCGTAGGTGTCGCCCGTCTTGACGCCGAACATGCGCTGCAGCTCCTCGGTTTCGTAGACGGAATTGCCGACCCACGAGACGTTGCGGATGTAGTATTTGTTGCCTTCGGAAAGTTCGATGTCGATGCCCAGCCGCTTTTCGTCGATGGGGTAGATCGAGTCGCGCACGATGGTGGCGTTGCGATAACCGCGGGCGTTGTAGAAGTCGATCAGCAGCTCTTTGTCGTCTTCGAAATCGCTCTCGTTGAGCTTGGTGCTGCGCAGAAAGTTGATCGATTTCTGGTGGGTTTTCTTGAATGTGCGGCGCAGCCGCTTGTCGGTGAACTGCTCGTTGCCAGAGAAGTTGATCTTGCCGATCTTGACCTTGTCCTTGCGGTCGATCAGGAACGTAACCTTGACGGCTTGCGGCCGGATCGAATCGTTCTCGATGCGTACGTCGACTTCGGCGTTGCGGAATCCTTTTTCGGCCCAGTAGGCCTTGATGAGTTTGATATTTTTGTCGATGACGTAGTCGGAGAGTTCGCTGCCGCGGCGGAGCTTGAGTTTTTCCAAGAGGTCTTTCTTCTTGCCTTTGGAGATGCCTTCGAAATCCCAATTCAGCACGCGGGGCCGTTCTTTGAGGAAGACCTGCAGGTCGAGGCTGTCGCCCTCGATTTCGGCGCCGATCTTCACATCGGAGAAGGAGCGCTGGCTCCACAGACGCGAAATGGCGTTGGAGATGAAGTCGCTGGGCAGGTAGATCGAATCGCCGGCGATCAGGCCGGCCGACGACTTGAGAATTTCAGGGTTGAGGTATTTGACACCGTGGACGTCGATGTTGCGGATATAGTAGAGCCGCGGCGTACCGTCGGTTTGCAGCATGGGGGCGTCTTCGGGAAAGGCGACCGCCGTTTGGCGGGCGGCCGAATCGGCGGTCGAAGGTTCCTGTGCGGATGTATCCGGGCAGCTCAGCGTTAAGAGCGCGATCGCCGGAAATACCTTACCGAATTTATTCATCTGTCAGAATTCTAATCTTCAATTTCATTTATCGGACCAGTCCGAATCTGCGGTCGCGGCGCTCGTACTCCTCCATCGCGCGGTCGAACTCTTCTTCCGTGAAGTCGGGCCACAGCACCTGCGGAAACCAAAGTTCGGCATAGGATGCCTGCCAGAGCAGGAAGTTGCTCAACCGGCATTCGCCGCTGGTGCGGATCACCAGATCGGGATCGGGGTACGCGGCCGTGTCGAGTGCGTCGGCGACGATCTTCTCGTCGATGGCCTGAGGCGCAAGTTTGCCGGTGGCGACGTTTTCCGCGATCTTCCGTACGGCTCGCGTGATTTCATCGCGCGACGAGTAGTTGAGCGCCAGAATCAGCGTCAGCTTGTCGCCTGCGGCCGTCAGCTCCTCGGCTTGTGCAAGGTGGGCGCGTACTTTCTCGGAAAAGCGGCTGCGATCGCCGATCGTCCGGATGCGGATGCCTTGTCGCTGCATGTCGGGCGTTTCGTGGATCACGCACTGGCAGAACAGCTCCATCAGGGCGTCGACCTCCTCGGCGGGACGACCCCAGTTTTCGGTCGAAAAGGCGTAGAGCGTCAGATACCCCACTCCGTGCCGGATGGCGGCGCGCGCCGACGCCCGGATCGGCTCGATACCCGCCGCATGGCCTTCGTATCGCTCCTTGCCGCGCTGCTCGGCCCAGCGTCCGTTGCCGTCCATGATGATGGCCACGTGCTGCGGTATGCGTCTCTGCTCGCTCATAATAGGGTGCAAATATAGGGAAATTACCGGTTTATTCCAAAGTGAAATGCGAAAAGTAAAGGAGCGGCGATTTTATTCCGTTCGTCGTTTCGGGCTCGGACGAGTCCGGCATCGGCCGGGTTCGCTTCATCCGCTACTCCCGTTCGCCCGGAATCACCTCGGAGGTCATTCGCAAGGTTCGCCTTTCGCTTCCCGTAAGTCCACTCCCCACATCATCTTATTCCGTAACGTGTCGTAGAACGATATATTGTGCGGCATGGCCAGAAAAATCTTCTGCTCGGCCCGACGGATCGTGAATGCGGCGTCGGGTCCTACGGGGTAGCTGCGGTTGTCGAGCGTAACGAACGAGTCGGAGCGTCGTTCGTGCACGCGCAGGTCGATGCGGCTGGAGTCGGGAACCACTACGGGCCGCATGGTGAGGTTGTGGGGTGCGAGGGGCGAGATGACCAGGCAGGCGCAGGCCGGAGCTACGACGGGACCGCCGGCGCTGAGCGAATAGGCCGTGGAGCCGGTCGGCGTGGAGACGATCACGCCGTCTCCGTGGTAGGTGGCGACCATCTGTCCGTCGACATAGGTCTCGACCGAAAGCATGTCGGCACCGTGTCGCTGGACGGTAAATTCGTTGAGCGCCAGCCCGCCGTGCGCTTCGTCGCCGAAGTCGCCGCGGACTTCTATCATCGAGCGGGGCTGCACGGAGAGCTCTCCGCGGACGATCTGTCCGAAGATCCGTTCGAGCCCTTCGCTCGGCGCGCCGGTCAGAAAACCCAGATGTCCGGCGTTGATTCCCACTACGGGAAGCGGCGCGCTGTCCAGTCGGTGAATCCCTTCGAGCAGCGTGCCGTCGCCTCCGTAGCAGACCATCGTCGTGCCTTCGGGTTGCGGTCCGATCCGCTCGCCGTAGAGCTTGTCGGCCGGAATATTCAGTCCGATCGCGGATCGGATCGTTGCGGCGAACTCCTCGTTGAGGAGGTAGTCGAAGCCGAACGTGTCGAGCGTGTCGAAGAGCTGGCGGAGTTCTTCGGCGCTGCGGGCGAGCCGGCTGCGGGAAAAAAGTATGATTCTCATCGGCGGAGTTTCAAAAAAAGTAAGTAACTTTACCACGCCGCGACGGCCTTTTCCGGCGGATGCCGGCAGCGTGTCGGAGGCTTTCCGACGCGGGCGGAAGCGGTCCGCAGTCCGGTTCGGAGCGCGGCTTCGCAAATGCAAATATAGCGAATTTTATGACAAAGTTGAGTGTAAATATCAATAAGATCGCTGTGATTCGCAACTCGCGCGGGGGCGATCTCCCCGACGTCGTGCTGGCGGCTTCCCGGATCGAAGGGTTCGGGGCCGACGGAATCACGGTGCATCCCCGTCCCGATGCGCGGCATATCCGTTACGACGACGTGCGCGCGTTGAGGAAACGACTCGCCACCGAACTCAACATCGAGGGCAATCCGATTCCCGATTTCGTCGATCTGGTGCTGGAGGTCCTGCCGGCGCAGGTAACACTCGTGCCCGATGCGCCCGATGCCATTACCTCGAATGCCGGTTGGGACACGGCGGCGCACCGCGATTTCCTGACGGAGGTTACGGCCCGTTTCCGCGAAAAGGGAATCCGGGTGTCGCTCTTCGTCGATCCCGATCCCCGGATGGTAGCGGGGGCGAAGGCCTGCGGCGCCGATCGGGTGGAGCTCTATACCGAGGCCTACGCCCGCGAATATCCGGCCGATCCGGCGCGGGCGATCGCGCCCTATGTCGCGGCCGCCGAGGAGGCGCGCCGGCAAGGATTGGGGCTCAACGCAGGACACGATCTGTCGCTGGAGAATCTGCATTATTTCGTGAGCCGCATTCCGTGGACCGACGAGGTGTCGATCGGTCATGCCCTCATCAGCGACGCACTCTACTATGGACTGGAAAATACCGTGCAGCTCTATCGTCGCCAACTCAAATCCGCAGAATAACCGCGTGCCGCTGTCGAATCCCATATTCCGTCGTATTTCGCGTCTGGCCGATGCCGAAGGCGTGCAGGCGTTCGTGGTGGGGGGCTACGTCCGCGATCACTACCTGCGCCGTCCCTCGACCGATATCGACGTGGTGGTGGTGGGCAGCGGCATCGCACTGGCCGAAGCGCTGGGCCGCGAACTGCACACGAAGGTTTCGATATTCAAGACTTTCGGCACGGCGATGCTCCGCGCCGGCGGCGTGGAGGTCGAGTTCGTGGGGGCCCGGCGGGAGTCCTATACCCATGATTCGCGCAAGCCGCAGGTCGAGGCGGGCACCCTCGAAGACGACCAGCGGCGCCGCGACTTCACGATCAACGCGCTGGCTTGGTCGCTCAACGGCCCGACGTTCGGCGAGCTGGTCGATCCGTTCGGCGGACTCGACGATCTGGACGCCTGCGTCATCCGCACGCCGTGCGATCCCGACGTAACTTTCTCGGACGATCCGCTGCGCATGATGCGGGCCGTGCGTTTCGCCGCGCAGCTGGGCTTCTCGATCGAGGAGGAGACTTTCGATGCCATCCGCCGCAATGCCCGCCGCATCCGGATCGTTTCGCGCGAACGCATCGCGACGGAGCTCAACAAGATCGTCCTTTCGCCGGTTCCCTCGATGGGTTTCGAGCTGCTGGAGCTCACAGGATTGCTGGAACTGATATTCCCGGAGATGCACCGCCTTAAGGGTGTGGAGCATCGGGGCAAGCATGCCCACAAGGACAACTTCGTCCATACGCTCAAGGTGCTGGACAACGTGGCCCGTCGCTCGGACGATCTGTGGCTGCGCTGGGCGGCCGTGCTGCACGATATCGCCAAACCTCAGACCAAAGCCTACGATCCGCGCGTGGGGTGGACTTTCCACGGCCACGAAGTCGCGGGCTCGAAGATGGTGCCGGGGATCTTCCGTCAGCTGAAACTGCCGCTCAACGAGCATATGAAGTTCGTGCAGAAAATGGTCTTCCTGCACTTGCGGCCGATCATCCTTTCGGAAGATCTGGTAACCGATTCGGCCGTGCGGCGTCTGCTTTTCGAGGCGGGCGACGACATCGAAGCGCTGATGACGCTCTGCGAGGCCGACATCACGTCGGGCATCGACGCCAAAGTGAAGCGCTATATGGCCAATTTCGAACTGGTGCGGCGCAAGATGAAGGATCTCGAAGAGCGCGACCGCATTCGCAACTTCCAGCCGCCGATCACGGGCGAGATCATCATGAAAACCTATGACATAGGTCCCTGCCGCATGATCGGCGAGATCAAGGAGGTAATCAAGAACGCCATTCTCGACGGCGAAATCCCCAACGAATACGAGGCCGCCTACGCCCTGATGCTCCGGCTCGCGGCAGAACGGGGGCTCACGCTTCCTGAGTCCGAGCGGGTGTAGGGGGGCCGGTGCGAATGAATACGAAGTAAGACCGGAGACCTCATACGAGGTCTCCGGTTCGTCTGTCGGGAACATGTTATTTTTTCCGGATAAAAAATAAGAGACCGAATATTGTTCGGTCTCTTTGGTAGCGGGAGGAGGACTCGAACCTCCGACCTCCGGGTTATGAGCCCGACGAGCTGCCAACTGCTCTATCCCGCGATATATCGTCAGAATGATATCTATCGCTCCGGTGCTGCAAAGGTAATACAAAAAACGAGCTTTCCAAAATAAATTTTCGGAGCAGGAGCCGCATCGCGGTGCATGCGGCTGCCATGCAGGAAGTTAAGTTCCGAAAATATTTTGCATCGGATTACTGCCGGATATTCGCAGCCACGATTTCCGCAAGATCGCGCACTTCCGTCGTCGCACCTCGGCCGATCGCCTTTTTGCAGAGAGGGCAGGCGGTAACGATCGTTTCGGCTCCCGTGGCTTCCAGTTCCGAGGCTACCGAACGGGCTATGGCGAGCTGTTGTCCGTCGGAAATGGCCGTATTGGCGACCGAAGAACCGCAACAGGGAGCGTTTTCGCGCGTTCGGGCCGGCTCCAGCAGCGTGCCGATCGCCTCGATCACGGCGCGCGGCTGGTCGTAGATGCCGCTGCCGCGTCCCAGTTCGCAGGGGTCGTGGTAGGCGAATCGCGTGTCGCCGTGCCGCGCCGTCAGTCGTCCGCTTTGCAGCAGTCGCAGCATGTATTCCGAGTGGTGCAGCACCTCGATGCCCTCCAGTTCGTACTCTTCGCGGAAGACCTTGAGGCAGATCGGGCACGAGGTAACCAGTGTCGAAATGCCGTGCTTGCGGAACAACTCCGTGTTGTAGCGCATCATCTTGCGGGCGGCGTCGGTCTCGCCGGAGAGCTTGAGCGGCCGGCCGCAGCAGACGCCTCCTTCGCGGTCGGCCCACCATACTTCCTCGCCCGCGGCGGCGAAGATCTGTTCCATCGCGGCCAGTGTACGGGGCGTCAGCAGGGTCATGCACCCGGCGAAGTAGCCCGTGCGGCCCGTGCCTTGCGAGCGGTCGATCTCCTTCAGGTAGCCGTAGCGGCGTTTGTCGGGCAGGTTGCGTAGCTTGTCGCGCGAGTTGAGGCGCAGGGTGTTGAGGTCGATGCCGACCGGACACTTCTCCGCGCAGCGGCCGCACATCAGGCAGTTGTCCGCAACTTCGGGCTGCAGCATGCGGTAGCGGCGGTCGCGCAGAAAATAGACCGACTGTACGTTCCGTATGTCCAGTACGCTTTGCAACTGGCAGGGGTCGATGCAGATGCCGCAGCGCGAGCAGGCTTCGAGCTGGAAGCGGTCGTACGACGATGCTTTTTCGCTCGACCGCACTCCGTAGCGGCGCAGGAAGATCAACGGAATTTCCGTGAATATGTGCATGTAGCGCGAGAAGGGCATCGCTGCGAAGAAAATCCCCAGACAGGAGGAGTAGAACCACCAGGCGGCGCTTTCGATGTTCACCAGAGCCAACACGCCGATCCGATCGTGCATCCATGCGCCGATCGTGCCGGTCAGGAATCCGCCTCCGCCGTAGAGTCCGCAGGTGGCGCTTTCGGCCAGCAGACGGGCCGGGAAGATGAACCACAGGGCCGACAGGGCGAGCCGGTCGCCCCAGACGTGTTTGGTCGTGCGGCGCATGCCCATCGCTTTGGAATAGAAGCGTTTGCCCCATGCCAGCGTTACGCCCGAGAGGACGAACAGCAGCAGCAGGTCCATCGTGAAGTCGAAGAATGGCTTGTGCGCAAGCCCCGTCGCGAAGTATTTGAAAAAGACATGTCCCTGCAACGGTACGTAGCGGAATCCCAGATGAGCCACGGTTTCGATCCAGCCCGTGGCGATCAGCAGAAACCATCCGAATGCCAGCGACATGTGCATGTAGCCCAACAGCGGGTCGATGCGGAAGATGCGGCGGTGCAGGAGCGATTCGCTCACCACCTCGCCGATCGCCCCGAACGTGGCCCGTGTGGGCAACCCGCGCAGAATGCGCAGCTTGTCGGCCCGGGGCAGATGCCAGAGCCAGCAGAGCCACTTGCCCGCCACGACGGCGAACATGAATGCGGCGCCGATGATGAACGGCAGACAGAAAGGTGCGTAGAAAGTCATGGCCGGAAGTCTCCCAGTTTACGTTTGATGAGCAGCACCACGGCGCGCGTGTTGATGCCGCGGGGGCAGACGAGCCGGCATTTGCCGCACAGCATGCACTTGTCCATCTCCTCGTAGGCTCCCTGATACTCGCCGCGCCGCACGAGGGTGTGCACCTTGCGGAAGTTGAACTCCGTGAGGTTGCCGGCCGTGCAGACGGCCGTACAGCTGCCGCATCCGATGCAGCTCTGCAATTCGGGCATTTCGCGCAGGATTTCGTCGCTGCGGAGCAGATTGTTGCGATCGATGTCGATGCTCCGAGGTCGGGATATGCCGTAACCGAAATTGATCGTCGCCATGTTCTCTATCGTTTCAGATACTCCTCCACGGCATCGGCCGCGGCGGAGGCTTCGTTGAGCGTTTCGCCCACGTTCTTGGGCGCGGTGATCGTTCCGGCGTAGAAGATGCCGTCGACGTTGCTGCGGACGTTGCCCAAGAAATGGTCGTGCGGAGCCATGAAGCCGCTCGGGGTGCGAAGCAGTCCGGCGCCGGCGGCCAGCGCGGCATTGTCGTCGTTGGCGCGCATGCCGACGAGCAGGATCAGCATGTCGACGCTCATGCGTAAGGGGCGTCCCGTGAGCGTATCTTCGGCCTTGATCTGGATGCGGCCGTCGATCGTGGGTGCCGCTTCGGAGATGCGGCCGCGGACGAAGTGGACGTTGTATTTCTGCTGCGCCTCGCGGTACATCTCTTCGTATCCGGGTCCGAACATGCGGATGTCCATGTAGAAGTTGAAAACGTCGGCCTCGGGGAAGAGACGCTTCATCTCCATCGCCTGCTTGACGCCCGTTACGCAGCAGACGCGCGAGCAATGTTGCTGGCACACCTTTTCGTCGCGCGAACCGACGCAGTGGAGGAAGGCGATGCGCTTGGGTGCCGAACCGTCGGCCCGGGCCACGCGGCCTTCGTTGAGCATGCGTTCGATGTCGGCCGAGGTGAAGACGTTGTCGTAGAGCCCGTATCCGTATTCCTCCTTGATCGCGGCGTCGAAGAGCGTGAAGCCCGAGGCGACGACTACGGCATCGCAGTCGATCCGCTGTCCGTCGGCGAGCGTTACGCCCGTCGGCGAGATGTTTTTCGCTTCCGCGTGCGTACGGACTTCGATATTGCGTTCGCGGAGGCGGCGTCGCAGTTCGGACAGCACCTCTTCGGCGGGCGTGAACGAGGGGAAAAGCGCATGCCAGCCCCGCAGCTTGCCGCCCGGTTCCGCCTCTTTTTCGAGGATCAGCGGCTCGAAGCCCTTGTCGGCCAGACACAGGGCCGTCTGCATGCCGGCCGCACCGCCGCCTATGATGATTGCCTTTTTCATAAATCGGGATCTTCTTTTATTCGCGTATGCCGTAGAGGGTCGCCGGAGGACATCCGTTGACTACGGCCGAATCGGGCTTGCCGATGTATTTGCCGTTGCGTCCCAGATATTTGGCCGCCGGGTCGTACTCGATGCCCATCTTGTCCAAGAGGGGTTCGACGTCGACTTGGTGCATCTGCATGCCTAAGGCCCACGGATCGTAGCCCAAGACCAGCCCGGCCATCTCTTCGTAGGTCAGCACCGGAATGCCGTGGCCGTTCTCGCCGTAGGTCGTGCCCTCCATCTCGGCGATGGCGTACTGCCACTTGTCGAGGAACATGGCGCAGCCCGGGCAGTTGGCGACGATGAAGTCGGGTTTGTAGGGAGCCATGCTCTCCAGCTTCTTGTGCGAGTTGGCGATCGAGTAGCCGCGGTTGGCCTGCACCAAGTAGTTGCGGAATCCGAAGCCGCAGCAGTGGCGACGCTCGGGGTAGTCGACGCACTCGCCGCCCCACGACTCGATCATGCCGGCCAGCACGTAGGGGAATTCCGAACCGCCGATGCCCGATTTGGGGAAGATCTTGGCGTAGTGGCAGCCGATGTGTTCCACCACATGCAGGGGTTCGCCCGTGAGGGTGTTCACCAGCTTGTGTTTCGCCTTTCGGGCGATCTCTTCGCGGAAGTGGAACATCACGTCGGAGGTGTGGGCCAGACTCGTCGGCTTGCGGAACTCGCGGCCCGTGGCTTTCCGAAGGTTCTCGCGGGTCTTTTCCTCCAGCTCGGGGAACTCCTCCCACGTGGCCAGAATCTCGGTGTAGACGCCGAACGAGGTGATGCACGAAGCGACGAAGTGTTCGTAGCCCGCTTCGGTCATCAGGGCGAACTGCCGTGCCACGACGGTCATGATCGTCTCCAGCGGCACGATGTCGGAATGGTAGCCGATGCCCGTGCACGACGAGTGCTTGGGGTCGTCCAGCAGGTCGCGCCCCAAGTCATTCCGCAGAATGTCGATGAAGGCTTTTTCGCTGCCGGGGAAGAAGTTCTGGCGGATGCAGCTGCGCGCGTAATAATAGCGGTCGTCGGCGATCTGTTTCTGGTACTCTTTCCAGCTGTTGCGTCGTATCATAAGGTCAGTAATGCTCGTTGCTGTTGTTCGTGAAGACGTCCATCATATACTCTTGGGTCGCGCCTTCGGCGTAGCCCAATTCGCGGGCCTTGCGGTCGGAGTGCTTCTCGATGGCATCGAACATCTCCTTGCCGCCGCTCACCTCGAAAATGCGGCTGATTTCATCGAGCGACTCTTCGTCCAGACGGCGCAGTGCTCCGGCGCCGTGGCGCATGTAGACCGGGGTGAATTGCGCGAAGATCTCCTTGTCGTGGTCGAAGATCCACTTCCACACGGTGCCCTGCTCGGGATGCAGCTCGGGTTTGACCAGCCGCGGCACGATGCAGTAGCCCGTGCGCAGGATGTTGTCGCCGATGATGCGCTTGAGGGCCAGTTGCTGGCGTCCTTTTTCGCTCTCGGCGAAGAATCCCAGCTTCTGCGACAGCGTGCGCAGGGCCTGAATCACATAACCCGGCGTGTTGCCGCGCGGGCAGCGGGGACGGCAGGACATGCACTCGCCGCAGTACCAGATCGTATCGCTCTTCAGCAGCCGTTCGATCGCCTCCTCGTCGCGCGTCTGGACGATCGAGACGATTTGCCGCGGATCGTAGTTGTAGAACTCCGCGGCGGGACATACGCCCGTGCAGACGCCGCAGTTCATGCAGGAGTTGAGCCCCTCGCGGAACCGCACGTCCTCCATCAGCATGTCGAAGTATTTGCCCATAAATGCGAAAAACCTTTGCTCGGGCAAAGGTACGGATTCCCCGCGGGCCGCGAGGTGGTATAAATGCGTAATTTCGGCTTTACGGCCGCTCGTAAGTCTCGAACGTGAACGGGTAAGGATAGTCGGCGCCGCAGGGGAACGATTCGGACGAGACGAGCCGCCAAGCGTCGGGATCCCACTCCGGGAAGCGGGTGTCGCCCTCGTAGGGGCGTTCCACGCGCGTGAGGTAGAACCGGTCGGCGCGGGGAAGCGCTTCGGCGTAAATCTGAGCCCCGCCGATGACGAAGATCTCTTCGTCGGCTCCGAAGAGGGCCAGCGCCTCGTCGAGCGAGTGGACCACCTCGCAGCCGGCGATCTCGCGCTTCTGACGCGAGATCACGATGTTGCGGCGGTTGGGCAGCGGCCGCCCGAGCGATTCGCAGGTTTTGCGGCCCATGACGACGGGGTGGCCCGTCGTCAGCGCCTTGAAGTGCTGCAGATCTTCGCGGATATGCCACAGCAGCGCATTCTTGTCGCCTATCACGCCGTTTTCGGCTACGGCTACTATGATCGAGATCATCGGTTGCTGGTTTTAGAACGACATGGGGGCTTTGATCGCGGGCCACGGATCGTAGCTTTCGAGGGTGAAGTCGCCGTACCGGAAGTCGAAGATCGACTTCACGTCGGGATTGAGCCGCATGCGGGGCAGAGGGCGCGGCGTGCGTGCGAGTTGCTCTGCAGCCTGCTCCAGGTGGTCGAGATAGAGGTGCGTGTCGCCCAAAGTGTGGATGAACTCGCCGGGCTGCAAGCCGCATACCTGCGCCATCATCATCGTGAGCAGGGCGTAGGAGGCGATGTTGAACGGTACGCCGAGGAACGTGTCGGCGCTTCGCTGGTAGAGCTGGCACGAGAGTTTTCCGTCGGCGACGTAGAATTGGAACAGCACATGGCAGGGCGGCAGCGCCATATCCTCCACCTCGGCGACGTTCCATGCCGATACGATGATCCGGCGCGATTCGGGATTGCGGCGGATCAGCTCCGCGGCCTGCGCGATCTGGTCGATCGTTCCGCCGTCGGGGCGCGGCCACGAACGCCATTGGTAGCCGTACACGTGATTCAGGTCGCCGTAGCGGTATCCCTCGATCGGGGAGGCATTGCCGGCCGAAGCCAGAAACGTTTCCCGCTCCAGCGGCTGCAGGCCGCGGGCGGCGCACAGTTCGCCGTAGTAGCGGTAGGCGTCGTTGTCCCAGATATGCACGCCGTTTTCGACCAAGTAGGCGATGTTGGTGTCGCCTTGCAGGAACCACAGCAACTCGTGGATCACTCCCTTGAGGAAGACTTTTTTGGTGGTCAGTAGCGGAAATCCCTTCGCGAGGTCGAAGCGCATCTGGTGGCCGAAGACGCTTTTCGTGCCCGTGCCCGTGCGGTCGCCCCGCACGACGCCTTCGGATCGGATGCGGCGCAGCAGATCGAGATACTGTTTCATGACACGAATTTTTTGAGAGTCAGTTCGCCCGCCTCGTCGAGGACGGCATAGGTCGGGTTCTCCTCCCAGCAGCCCAGATGGACGGTGTGCAACCCTGCCTCCCGGTAGTCGCGGGCGAAGTGCATGTGCCCGAAAAGAAAGTGGTCGATGGGCGGGTCGGGATGCGCGGCGGCATAGTTGCGGGCGTATTCGATCAGCGGCTCGGTCATCGATGCGTCGGGTGCACCTTCTGTGCGGTGCGACTTTCGCGAGCGGCCGCTCCACCAGCGGCCGAAACGCATGGCCAGATCGGGATGCAGACCCCATGAAAAGAGCCGTCGCAGGATCCGCGAGCGGAAAATGCGGTTGAGGAGTTTGAGCATCGGTTGTCCGTCGATCTGCATGTTGTCGCCGTGGGCGATGAAGATGCGCCGGCCGCCGATCGTTTCGACGCGGGGTGCCGCAGCGATTTCGATGCCGCATTCGCGCGTGAAGTAATCGCCGGTCCACATGTCGTGGTTGCCCGGAAAGAAAATCACCCGGATGCCCCGGTCGGTCAGTTCGGCCAGCTTGCCCAGTACTCTTACGAATCCCGCGGGTACTACCCGGCGGTATTCGAACCAGAAATCGAAGATGTCGCCGACCAGATAGATCGCATCGGCATCCTGCGCCGCGGCGTCGAGCCACGCCGCGAATCGGCGTTCGACGAGGCGGGCTGTCGCCGCATCGCCGCCGCCGAGATGGACGTCGGATGCGAAGTAAACGGGCATGGGGCTTCTACTTCGTCAGGACATCGAGTTTCTGTTCGAGGCTCTTGCCGTAGATGTCTTTGGCCACGATCGACCCCTCCTTGTCGATCAGGAAGTTGGCGGGGAGTTTGCGGATGTTGTACATGCCTACGGCCGGCGAGGTGCGTCCGCGCAGGTCGCTGACCGAAATCCACGGCAGCTGCTGCTCCTGCACGGTGGTGATCCAGAGTGCTTTCGACGTATCGAGCGCCACTTGATAGACTTCGAACGAGGTAGGAGAGTCCGCGTATTTGCGGTAGATCTCTTTCAGCTCGGCGTTGAGCGTGTTGCTGTTGCCCGCTTCGGCCGACCAGAAGTCCAGCAGGACGACCTTGCCCATGAGCGACGACAGGCGGATCTTCTTGCCGTAGATGTCGCTGAGCTCCAGATCGGGATATCCCGTTTCGGAGACCTGCGACGTGAGGCTGATGCGGGCGTCCATGCGGGCGATCTCGCCTAAGAGCGGTTGCAGGTAGGGCGACTCGGGGTAGCGCTTCTCGATGGCCTCGGCCACCGTGCGGAAGTAGACCACGTCGCTGTCGCCGTTGAAGAGGTAGGCATCGCCCGGCAGCCGCTGGTAGAGCGCATAGACGGCGGCCAGCGACGACTTGTTCTCGATGATGAATCGCAGCTGCTCGCGGCGGATGCGGAAGTATTCGGCTGTGTACTCCTTGCCCAGCGCCTTGCGCTCTTCTTCCGTAAGGCCGGTTCGGGCGAACTGCGACGCGATCTCGTCGAGTTTCTGTGCTCCGGCGACGTATGCCTGATAGAAACGGCGCAGCAGCTCCGACTCTTCGGAGCCTCCGACCGTATAGTTCCGCACGACGCTGCCCACGGCATCCACCGCGATGCGATCGCCGCCGCCGATCAGCAGCGGAATCCGCTGGCCGTTATATATAAGGTTATAGAGCGTAGGCGTGGGTGCCACGTCGGTGAGCCGGAACCGATAGCCGCCCTCTTTGTCCAGTACGGCGGAGTCGATGAGGACGGAGGCCAGCGGCGAAACCTGCTCTAAATAGACGTTGCCGGCTTCGTTGCCGGCGAGGCGGCCCGAAACGGTCGCTTTCGAGGAGCGGCAGCCGCTCAGAAGAAAAGCTGCGCCGAGGAGCGCGCAGAGCGTAACTCTTTTCATATGGATGGGTTTTCGCATGATCCGAAATTCAAATATACGGAAATCCGCGACAGAAAACAACTTTATTTTTGGGAATTGCGGTGGGCGCCGCCGTTTTTCTGGAAATTGCGGTTTCCGTGCTGCTGGCCGCGATTGCGCTGGGCGCGCTGTTGTTGGCGTTGCTGGCCCCCTTTTTGGGGACGTGCCGAAAAGTGCTGTTTGTAGTCGCTTCGGAGATTATTCAGGGCCGTTTCGTCGACTTGGACGACACCTCCGGACATCTGTTTGATGTCCTTTATGATCACTTCGTTGTTGGGGTGTTCCTGATTGTATTCGTAACTCTTGGTGCGCATGTAGCGGGCCAGGTTGTCGACCGTATGCGCCACGACCTGCGGATTCGTTTCGTCGGCCAGCCTGCGCAGCATCTGTCCTACGTATTTGCCGTAATGTTTGTGGGTGAGGCGGCTCTGCGTGTAGGGCATGCGGCGGGGCGCTGCGGTGAGTTCCTGTCGCGACGGCTGCGGGTAGGGAGAGTCCACATCCAGCTGGAAATCAGACATGATGAACATGTGGTCCCAGAGCTTGTGGGTGTAGTCCGCCGTGTCGCGCAGCAGCGGGAAGAGGTTGCCCATCACGGCGATGACGGCCCTTGCCTGCCGGTTGCGTTCGTTGCGGTCTTCGATCAGCGAGAGCGAGTCGATCATCTCCTGAATATGGCGCCCGTATTCGGGCAGATACAATTTGCGTCGTGTGTAATTGTAGTTTTTTTTCATGGTCGTCGTTGCGGCCGCGGCCGCTGTTTCTCCCGGTCCGGCGGAGTGTCCGGCCGGGCTTTCGTCGTAGTGCGATTCGGAATCTTTTTCCGGCTTTTTTTCTGCGGGCCGGAATCCGCCCGGAATTGGTTTTACGCGGCGGAAAGCCCTAACTTTGGGTCGGAAGCGGGGCCGAGCGATGCGGTCCGTCGCTTCTGCGAATGCCGTCTTGGCGGAGGTGTCCGCGCCGGAGATGTCCCTTGCGGGACCGGATCCGGCATCGGCAAAAGTAGGTAAAATTTCAGAAAAAACAAGTTATGGCGAAGGTTTTAATTCTGGACCGATCAAAAAGTATGCGAAACACGCTGCGCGAGCGGCTCGAATACGAGGGATTTTCGACCGAGGCGGCCGAAGACGAGACGGCGGCTTCGGAGTTGTGCCGGCGGATTCCGTTCGACGTCATCCTTTCCGATACGGGGTGCCATCTTCCCGATACCGACGTGCCGTTCATCGTGTTGTCGTCCGAAGCATCGATCGACTCGGCCGTCGAGGCGGTGCGCAGCGGCGCCCGCGACTACCTGACCAAGCCGGTCGACATGAACCGGCTTCTGAAGTCGATCCGCACGACGCTCGATGATCCGGCTCCCGAGAGCGCGGCCCCCGCTCCCGCGCGTCGTGCGCGTCGTGCGCATGCGCTGCATGTCGAGGAGATCATCGGTACCTCGCCCCGCATCGGGCAGGTGAGACAGCTCATCGAGAAAGTGGCGCCGTGCGAAGCCCGCGTATTGATTACGGGCGAGAACGGCACCGGCAAGGAGCTGGTGGCCCGCTGGCTGCATGCCAAAAGCCGGCGCGCGGCGGCTCCTTTCGTCGAAGTGAATTGCGCGGCCATTCCTTCCGAACTGATCGAGAGCGAGTTGTTCGGCCACGAGCGGGGTGCCTTCACGTCGGCCATCAAGCAGCGCAAAGGCAAGTTCGAGCAGGCCGACGGGGGAACGCTCTTCATGGACGAGATCGGCGACATGTCGTTGGCGGCGCAGGCCAAAGTGCTGCGCGCGTTGCAGGAGAGCAAGATCAGCCGCGTGGGCAGCGACAAGGATATCGATGTCGATGTGCGGGTCATCGCGGCGACGAACAAGAACCTGCGCGAGGAGATCGGCCGGGGCAATTTCCGCGAGGACCTTTACCATCGCATCGGGGTGGTGGTCGTGCAGGTGCCGGCGCTCCGCGATCGCACGGAGGACATTCCCTCGCTGGTCGATCACTTCGTCCGCACGATTTCGGCGGAATACGGCCTGCCGCCCAAGCAAGTCGATTCCGAAGCGTTGACCGCCTTGCAGAAACGCCCCTGGACCGGGAATATCCGCGAGTTGCGCAATGCGATCGAGCGGCTGATTATCCTCAGCGAGGAGAAGATCACCGCCGGCGACGTGGAATGTTATTGTTAGAGCAGCGCAAGAAGTTCTTCGGCCCGGTCGACGATCCTGTCGGCTCGGGCCTGCTCCAGTTCGCTGCGGCTGCGGAATCCCCACGAAACGCCCGCCGAGCGTACGCCGGCCGCCCGGGCGGTTTCGATGTCGATGCCCGAATCGCCGACGTAGAGAATCTTTTCGCGTGCGACGCCCGTTCGCCGGATGATCTCTTCGACGACCGCCGGGTCGGGCTTGAGAGGCACTCCGTCGCGTTGCCCGAATATCGGATCGAACGGAATGTCCGGGAAGAAAAGCCGCACGAGTTTTTCGGTTCCGGTCTGAAACTTGTTGGAGGCCACGGCTACCCGTACGCCCCGACGCACGAGCTCGGCCAGCAGTTCCGGAATCCCCTCGTACGCGCGCGTATGGGCGTCGATATGCTCCGTATAGTAGCGTACGAAATCGGCCCGCATGAGAGCCGCGTTTTCGGGTGTGCGCAACGGCTCGGGCAGTGCCCGTTCCACCAAGCGCATGATGCCGTTGCCCACGAATCCGCAATATTCCTCGTAGGAGTGTTGGGGGAGTCCGCGCAGCGCCAGTGCCGCGTTGCAGGCGACGGCCAGATCGCCGATCGTGTCGAGCAGCGTGCCGTCGAGATCGAAAATCACCAGTTCGGTATTCATGATTTCTTGCGGATATGCCACCCCGCGGCCGCTACGAGGAGCGACATCAGCGGGCTGACCAGATTGAAGATGCAGTAGGGCATGTAGACGAAGGTCGAGACGCCCAGTACGGTAGCCTGCGTCATGCCGCACGAGTTCCACGGAATGAGTACCGAGCAGACCGTGGCCGAATCTTCGACCGAACGGCTCAGCAACCGCGCTTCGAGTCCCCGTCGGGCATAGAGATCGCGGAACAGGCGTCCCGAGAGGATGATCGAGATGTATTGGTCGGCGGTGCAAAGGTTGAAGAAGATGCCGGCTCCGACGGTCGAGGCCACGGCCGAGAAGGTGCGGCGTACGATGCGCAGGAAGATGCCCGTAAGCGAGCGGAGCATGCCGCTGCCGGTCATCACGCCGCCGAAGCACATGGCGCAGAGGATCAGCCACACGGTGTTGAGCATGCCGGCCATGCCGCGCGTGGAGACCAGTTCGTTGAGCTGCGGATTGCCCGTATCGAGGGCCGTAGGTCCGAAGCAGGTCATCAGTACGCCCTTGAACCCGGCCAGAAAGTCGGGTTCTTCGACTCCGGCGACTTCGGCTACCAGAGCAGGTTGTGCCACGAGCATCGCCGCGCAGGCGAAAACCGCGGCTGCGAAGAGGGTTACCAGTGCCGGGAGCTTGCGGGCGATCAGCACGCCGGTGGCGAGCGGCACCAGCAGCAGCCACGGGGTGATGCGGAACGACGATCGCAGCGCCTCGGCATAGAGCGCTACGTGCGTTCCGGGCTGGTGGTCGAGCGAAAGGCCGGCGACGGTGAAGACGACCAGCGCGATGGCCATCGACGGCACGGTCGTGTAGAGCATGTAGCGGATGTGGACGAAGACTTCGACGCCGACGGTCGAAGACGCGAGCACCGTGGTGTCGGAGAGCAGCGAGAGTTTGTCGCCGAAGTAGGCGCCCGAAATGATCGCTCCGGCGATCCACCCTTCGGGAAATCCCATCGCCTCGCCGATGCCCATCAGGGCGACGCCGATGGTGGCGATCGTCGTCCACGAGCTGCCGGTCATCAGCGATACGCCGGCGCAGATCAGGCAGGTGGCGACCAGAAAGAACGACGGGTGGAGGATCTTCAGTCCATAATAGATCATCGTGGGAACCACGCCGCTGACCATCCACGATCCGGCGATCGCACCGATGAGCAGCAGGATGATGATCGCCGAGGCCGAGGCGCGGATGTTGTCGACGATGGCCTCCTCCAGCACGGCCCACCGGCAGCGGTAGATTCCGATCGAGAGCATGACGCAGACCGAGGCGGCCGAGAGCAGGGCGATCTGGCTGCCGCCGTCGATGGCTCCGCCGCCGAAGCAGCGGATGACGACATAGAGCAACAGCGTAAGTACGGCCAGCGGAATGGCCGAGATCCACGGAGCGGGCGATTTCGGGTTTTCGTTTCTCATGTTGCCTGACTTGACTAACCGGAGGCAAAGATAGGAATAAGCCGAATACAAAACGAAACTTGTTCGGATTTTGTTGAGGCGAAGTCTCTTCGATGAAGTCGAATTATATAGTTTAGGCGGGATTGAAAAAAGCGACCCGATAATCGGATCGCTTTTTCGAGGTCGGCATGATCCTCTGCTCGGATCGCTTGTGTCCGGTCGGTCCGCTAAGCAGGTCGTGCCGCTTTGCGACAAGTTACTCCTGCTCGACCGGTTGACGTCGGGAACGAGCTGCCGGCCCTTTTTTCTTGTTGTCGGCAGAGGAATAAGTGCACCACTCCATGTCGTTTTCGGGCGTGGCACGGCGAATTTCGCGACTGCGCTCCTTGCTCAGTTTGCGGTCATCGCTGCGCACGGAGGCTTCGGTCCGCGACGTGCCCTGAGGTTCGAGTCGGGTAAGTCCGTCGGTTTCCTGCACCTGACGGCAGGGATCTTCGACATAGATCCACTCCTCGTCGAGACCCGTGCTGCGGCCTTCGTTCCACGGGCCCCGCGCATCGTCGCCCATCGAATGGTTGGAGTAGAGATTGCTGTAACGGGGATCGCTCTGGAGTACGCCCGGCGGGAAGTTGGGACGGATGGTGTCGAGCGCCGCCTCGAACTGCTGGAAATGCGCCACTTCGCGCGTGAGCAGGAAGTTGAGCGTGGCCAACACATCCTTGTCGTCGGTGAACTGCATGAGGTACTCGTAAACGATTTTGGCGCGCGATTCGGCGGCGATGTTCGATCGCAGATCGACCGTCAGGTCGCTGTTGGCATTGACGTAGGAGCCTTGCCAGGGTACGCCGTTGCTGTCGGTGAGGCGGGGACCGCCGCCCGTGAGCACCCCGAACTGAGGATTGATCGAAAAAGCCGCATGGATGAAGTCGTTTTTCGAAAAGCCGTTGTCGCCGAAAACCTCATTCTGCTCGGCTGCGTCCTTGAGGTTGCCGTTGACGCCCGCGAGCAGCATTTGGATCGTCGCACCGACGATCTCCAGATGGCCCAACTCTTCGGTGGCGATGTCCATCAGCAGGTCATATTTGTCGGGATAAGGATTGTGGCAGGCGAACGCCTGTACGAAGTACTGCATGGCAGCTTTCAATTCGCCGTTGCCGCCGCCGAACTGTTCGAGCAGCAGTCGAGCGAACCGGGGATCGGGCTTCGAAACCCGGGCTTTGAACTGGAGTTCTTTGGAATGGTAAAACATACGCTTGTCTTTTTGTTGATTCCTAACGGGCCGTCGCGGATTCCGGGCCGGAGCCTATTCCGAAAAAGACCGTTTTATATTCCGCAGCGTGCAAAAGCATTGCCAAAAAAGACGGAAATCGCCTCCCGAAAGGGGCACAGCTCTTCCCCGTCCGCAGGCATTCGCAGCTCGGAAATGCGGATACGGAAATATGACGACAATAAAACAAGGAGTTTCCAAATAAAAAAGCGACCGAAAATTTCGGTCGCCTGCGCAGAAACAGTGCGGATAAAGGGACTCGAAAGGCGGAGCCTTCGCCGAATCACCATTGAAAATAATACACGATCGATTCGGCAACCCCCGGCCCATTTTCATTTATCGCATATGCGCAGGTCGCCGACAGGCGGTTTTTCAGCCCGGAGGTTCGCAAGTTTCATTTGCAAGAACTTCCGGGTTGAAAAACAAAGCGACCGAAAATTTCGGTCGCCTGCGCAGAAACAGTGCGGATAAAGGGACTCGAACCCCCACGCCGTAAGGCATCAGATCCTAAGTCTGACGTGGCTACCAATTACACCATATCCGCATCCGAGGACAAAGATAGGACAAAAAAACGCAAATCCCAACCCCGATCGTACGGAATATCCGGTTTTTTGCTTATTTTTGCAAGGATAAACTTTTGCGGGCAAGCACGTCTCCGTGCGGAAATTCCGGAATCGGCCCCCGATTTGCGGGGCGGAAGAGCAGGTGCGACACGACATCGGCAATCCATGAACGGGCCGGCGATCGGAGGTGCTGCCGCGAAAAAGGATTCGACATTAGAAATTCAAGAAAAACAGTATTCAATACAAGCGATCATGAACGAGAACAGAATGGAATACGATCCCTCGGATTTCGAGGAGGAAGACTATCGGACTTCGGAACCCGAAGCCGACAAATCGATCCGCGGTTACCGCATCGTCATCATCATCCTTTCGGTGATTCTGGTGGCCCTGTCCGCGCTTTATTTCAGCATCCACCGGCAGCAGCAGCTCGACTACCGGTTGCTGCAGATCGACCGCGACTCGCTCCAGAGCGACCTCGGGCAGCTGATGACCGACTTCGACAACCTGCAAATCACCAACGACACCATTTCGGCCAACCTCAATTTCGAGCGCGAGCGCGCCGATTCGCTGATGGACCGGCTCAAGAAAGAACGCTCGTGGAGCCTCGCCAAGATCAAGCAGTATGAGAAGGAGGTCGGTACGCTGCGCAGCGTGATGTACGGATATATCAAGCAGATCGACTCGCTCAATACGCTCAACAAGAAGCTCATTCAGGAGAACGTCTCCTATCGCAAGGAGATCTCTTCGGCCCAGTTACGGGCCGACATGGCCGAAGAGAAGGCCGCCGAGCTGGACAATAAAGTCCGCGTCGGATCGGTGATCCGGGCCCGCGACATCCGCATGGCGGCTCTCAACGACAAGAGCAAGCCGGTGTCGCGCATCAAGAACGCGTCGCGTCTGCGCGTCGACTTCATCCTTTCGGCCAACGATCTGGCTTCTCCGGGTGAAAAAGCCGTCTATGTCCGCATCACTTCGCCCGACGGATATGTCCTGACGACCGATGCGACGCCGACATTCGAATTCGAAGGCGGCCGTCTGCCTTACTCGGCCATGCGGGAAGTCGACTACCAGAATCAGGATCTCGAAGTAGGCATCTTCTTCAACAGCTCCGGATTTACGGCCGGCACCTACGGCATTCAGCTCTACTGCGAAGGCCGGATGATCGGAAGCACCGAAGTCGTGATGAAATAACTTCGAAGAGCGGAGGCGTAAATTATGGAGATCAAAAGCCGCTTCGACCACTTCAATATCAACGTCGCCGATCTGGACCGAAGTCTGGCGTTCTACGACAAGGCACTGGGACTGAAAGAGATCGGTCGCAAGGAGGCTGCCGACGGAAGTTTCGTGCTGGTCTATCTCGGCGACGGCGAAACCGGGTTCCGGCTCGAACTGACGTGGCTCCGGGAGCATGCGGGGGCCTATGAACTGGGCGAAAACGAAAGCCACCTCTGCATGCGGGTCGCCGGCGACTACGATGCCGTACGCGCCTGCCACCGCGAAATGGGGTGCATCTGCTACGAGAACCACGAAATGGGGCTCTACTTCATCGCCGATCCGGACGACTACTGGATCGAAATCTTACCGTTGAAATAACCATGCAGCAACAAAACGCCATGCAGGAGGAGGTCGCGCAGGCCGTCGAAGTCCTGCGCCGGGGCGGCATCATCCTCTACCCGACGGACACGGTCTGGGGACTGGGGTGCGATGCCACGAATCCCGAAGCCGTGGCGAAAATCTACCGGCTCAAGCAGAGCGAGAACAAAAAATCGATGCTGGTACTCTGCGCCTCGGCGGACATGGTCGTGCGTTATGTCGACCGTGCTCCCGGCATCGCATTCGAAGTGATGGAGCTGGCGACCAAGCCGCTGACTCTGATTCTGCCCGGAGCCGTGGGGGTCGCCGAAAATCTCATCCCCGACGAGGGTACGCTCGGCGTGCGGGTTCCCGACCATGCTTTCTGCCTCCGGCTGCTCCGTGCGCTGGGCCGGCCGCTGGTCTCCACGTCGGCCAATATCTCGGGCGAGGAGACGCCCGCAGGGCTGCAGGACGTAGCCCGGGAGATCGTCGAGGGCGCAGACTTCGTAGTCAATCCCCGTTTCGAAGGCAAACCTACCCGCAAGGCGTCGTCGATCATCGCGTTCGGCGAAGGCGGCGAGGTGAAAATCATCCGCGACTGATGGCCCGCCCGCTCATAACGCCTATTCAGAAACGTTTTGCGGACGTCGATGCGTTCCAGCATGTCAACAACGTCGCGCAACAGAACTATTTCGACATCGGCAAGGTGGACTATTACGAAAAGGTGCTGGGCGCCGAAGTGCTGTTGGGCGACCTGCGTATCCTTACCGCGTCGACCTCGACCTCCTACATGGGACAGATCCGTTTCTACGACGAAGTTCGCGTAACGACCCTCTGCGAGAAAGTCGGCAACAAGAGCATCACCCTCCTGCAGCGGCTTCTCGTCGGCGACGAAGTGCGCTCGGAAAGCCGCTCCGTCATGGTCGTTTTCAACTTCGCGACGCAGCTCAGCGAACCCGTGCCCGAGGCGTGGCGCCGGCGGTTGCTGGCGGAATAATCTTTTCGGGGCTCCGGGCCGTGCGTAATTCGGAGAATCGCCACTTTTTCTGCGCCGGGCTCTGAATTATGGATTATATTTTCTATTTTTGCGGCACGAAATCGCAAATACGGAAAAAATAGAGCTATGGCAAAGGAACTCAAAGACCTGACCAAATCGGACGACAACTATTCGCAGTGGTACAACGATTTGGTAGTCAAGGCGGGACTGGCCGAGAACTCGGCCGTGCGCGGCTGCATGGTAATCAAACCCTACGGCTACGCCATCTGGGAGAAGATGCACGATGCACTGGACAAGATGTTCAAGGAGACGGGACACCAGAACGCTTATTTCCCGTTGTTCATTCCCAAATCGTTCTTCTCCAAAGAGGCCCATCATGTCGAAGGTTTCGCCAAAGAGTGCGCCGTCGTAACGCACTATCGGCTCAAGAACGATCCCGAAGGCAAGGGTGTCGTCGTCGATCCCGATGCCAAGCTCGAAGAGGAGCTGATCGTGCGCCCCACCTCGGAGACCATCATCTGGAATACTTATAAGAATTGGATCCAGTCGTACCGCGACCTGCCGATTCTCTGCAATCAATGGGCCAACGTCGTACGCTGGGAGATGCGCACGCGGCTCTTTCTCCGCACGGCCGAATTCCTCTGGCAGGAGGGCCACACGGCCCATGCTACGCGCGAGGAGGCGATCGAGGAGGCTACGAAGATGATCCATGTCTACGAGCGTTTCGCTCAGGAGTGGATGGCCGTTCCGGTAGTCGTGGGACACAAGTCGCCCAACGAGCGCTTCGCCGGTGCCGAAGATACGCTCACTATCGAAGCGCTGATGCAGGACGGCAAGGCGCTGCAGAGCGGCACGTCGCACTTTCTGGGACAGAACTTCGCCAAAGCGTTCGACGTGCAGTATGTCAACAAGGAGGGCAAGCTCGAATACGTATGGGCCACGTCGTGGGGCGTATCGACCCGCCTGATGGGCGCTCTGATTATGGCTCACTCGGATAACAACGGGCTCGTGCTGCCGCCGAAGCTGGCGCCGATTCAGGTAGTCATGGTGCCGATCTACAAAACCGCCGAGCAGTTGTCCGAGATCGTGGCCCGCTTCGAGAAGATCGCCGCCGAGCTGCGAGCCAAAGGCATCAGCGTGAAGATCGACGACCGCGACAACGTGCGTCCCGGCTTCAAGTTCGCGGAATACGAACTCAAGGGCGTGCCCGTGCGCTTGGCCATGGGCGGCCGCGACATGGAGAACGGCACCGTAGAACTCGTCCGCCGCGATACGCTCGAAAAGGAGACGCTCCCGCAGGAGGGGCTCGCAGAACGCATCGAGGGTCTGATGACGGCTATTCAGGAAAACATCTTCCGCAAGGCGCTCGATTTCCGCAATTCGATGATTACGCGTGTCGATACGTGGGAAGAGTTCAAGCGTGTTCTCGACGAGAAGGGCGGCTTCATCTCGGCGCACTGGGACGGCACGGTCGAAACCGAGGTCGCCATCAAGGAGGCTACCAAAGCGACGATCCGCTGCATTCCGGTCGATGCCGAGGACGAAGAGGGCGCCTGCGTATTCTCCGGAAAGCCTTCGCATCGCCGCGTGCTTTTCGCCCGAAGCTATTGATGCGATGCCGAGACGGCGGAGCGGAAACAACATACGGAAGTAGCCGAAAATCCAGTAACAGAGTAGGCACTCAACAAATTATTAACTCAAAAGGTTCTGTTATGAATTGGTATTTGACAGTCATCAAGGAACATTATGCGGACTTCAAGAGCCGTGCTCGTCGCAAGGAGTTCTGGATGTTCATGCTGATCAACTGGGTGATCGCCGTCGTTTTGGGCATCATCGGCAGCCTGATCCACTTCGGGCTGCTCTCGTCGATCTACGGCCTCGCCGTGCTGGTTCCCTCCCTGAGCGTCGGCGTTCGCCGTCTGCACGACATGGGCAAGAGCGGCTGGTGGTACCTGATCTGCTTGGTTCCCGTGCTGGGCGCTATCTACCTGATCTACCTTTGGTGTCAGGACAGCCAGGCCGAAACCAACGAATGGGGTGCCAATCCCAAAGCCTGATCCCGCTGTATCCGCGCCCGGCGCGGACAGAAAAAGTCGAAGAGTTCCGGCCATCGGGCCGGAACTCTTTTTTTCAAGGAACGGGGACTGCGGCAAGCCCCTCCCCAACGATTTTCCGGTTCATCCGCCGATCGGGTCGTTTCACCGCCGCTCCGACGATCGGTATCGCCGATGAAAATTCCGCTGCCGACGCATTCTCGGCATGTTATTTGCTCCTCAGGCGAGCGGGAAAAGGAGTCCGGACGGATTCGAACGGAGTAGAAGCGATTTGGTTTTCTCGGAAAAAGTGTTTATCTTGCCAACGCAGAAGTGCTCCGGATAGGGTATCCGAAGCCTCCGGCGCTGCTTTTCAACGACATTTTTCACCTCTAAAACGGATTGCCTATCGGAACGGAATTCTACTCTTTGTAACCAATTAAGGAGAAGAGTATGAACGTGCAGTCAAACGACCGGGCATTGCTCGACCGCTATCTTTCGGGGGACCGGAACGCCATTTCGCAACTCATCGAACGCCACAGCCGGCGTGTGCGCGATTACATCCGCATGATGGTCAAGGACCGCGACGCGGCCGAAGATATTTTTCAGGAGACATTCATCAAAGCCGTGCGCGTCATCGACGAAGGCCGCTATACCGACAACGGGAAGTTCCTCTCGTGGATTCTGCGCATCGCCCACAATCAGGTGATCGACTACTTTCGGGCGCGGCGACAGGAGAAAGCTGTCAACGAGGCCGACTCGGGTTACGATGTTTTCGGCACCCTCCGGCTCGCGGAGAAGACCATCGAGGACGATCTGGTCGCCGACCAGACCTGTCGGGAAATTCGGGCGCTGGTGGAGATGCTGCCCGCCGAACAGCGCGAAGTCGTCATGATGCGCTACTTCTCGGGACTGAGTTTCAAGGAAATCGCCGAACAAACGGGGGTCAGCATCAACACGGCGTTGGGACGCATGCGTTACGCCCTGATCAACATGCGGCGGATGATAAAAGAAAAAAACATGATATTGTGCTGAGTTCTGCACAATATTCGCGCAGTTCGCTGCGTTATTCGGATAACAACATAAACAAGGAACGCCTATGGAGGATCTTGACAAAACCGAAATCTCCGACAGTGCCATTTCCGAGGACGACGAACTGATGATGAAAGAGGTGATTCAGGGCGATGCGGATCTCTATTTTCTGCACCACTATCTTTCGGACGTGCTTCGACCCGGAGATGATTTCTAAAGTGCGATCCGATGATTCCCGGTTGCCGAACGGAGAGCGGCAGCCTGTTTCGGGAGGAGATCGCGATTGCCTTTTTCAGGGTTAATTTTTGATGGAGAAAGGAACCGGATGACCGGTTCCTTTCGTTTCGGGACGACACGTCGGACCGTAAAAAAGCGGGAGAGGAACACCTCTCCCGCCTGCGTTTTAGCCGCGGCCGTCAACAGCCGCCCTTCGTCAGACAGCGATGCGAATCTTTCAGTTGGAAGGCCAGCGACAGGGCCGCCGCACCGCCGAAAAGCAATCCGACGCCGACCCATGCGACCACGACCGCCGTGCCGAATACCAACGGCCGGAACAACACCCAGAGCGCACACAGCAGCAACAGCACGCCGCAGGCGATCGTCCAACCCGAGCCGGAGACTTCCAGCGCCCGCATGTCGCCGCCCAGACCGATGGTGCTGAACGCGCGGAACAGCAGCCAAAATCCCAGCACGACCGGCAGAATCGCGGCCGACAACGCCACATTGAAGATCAGAATCAGACCCAGAATGATCTGGATGACACCGCCGGCCAGCATCCAGCCGCGTCCCGTGATAAAATGGTCGTTCGTCGCCGAGATCACCACCTCCAGTATGCCGGAAGCCAGAATCACCCAGCCGAAGATCACCGCCATGCTCGTGTAACTCTGAGCAGGATAGGCGAATACGAGAATGCCGAGCACAACCAGCGCGATGCCGATCAGAAGCATCAGCCACCAATAACGCACGGTCTGTTTCGATCGTTCGATCAATACGTTGACATTTTTCATAACGAGTTTTTTACATGGTTTCCGTCCTCTCCGGCAATTCGCGTGCCGCATATCTTCCGGGCGGCATTCCGAGGCCGGACCGAGGCTTTTGCGGGAGGTTCCGAACGGAGAATGGCCGGAATTGCGAAAAATTTGTTACTTTTGTCCCCGATTCAAAACGGAAAAACTATGGCATCACAACTACTCAAAGGAAAGAAAGGTCTGATTTTCGGAGCGCTCAACGAACACTCCATCGCATGGAAGGTCGCAGAACGGGCCGTCGAAGAGGGCGCCGAAATCGTACTCACCAATACTGCCGTTTCGATCCGCATGGGCACTATCGGCGAGCTGGCCAAAAAGTGCAATACCGTGGTCATCCCGGCCGACGCCACCAGCGTCGAAGATCTGGAAACGCTCATCGACAAGACGATGGAGCACTTCGGAGGCCGTTTCGACTTCATGCTCCACTCGATCGGCATGTCGCCCAACGTCCGCAAAGGCCGCACCTACGACGATCTCGATTACGACTACCTCTCCAAGACGCTCGACATTTCGGCGATCTCGTTCCACAAGGCCATTCAGGTAGCGCGCAAGAAGGACGCTATCAACGAGTGGGGCTCGATCGTGGCTCTCAGCTACATCGCTGCGCAGCGCACCCTCTACGGCTACAACGACATGGCCGATGCGAAAGCCCTGCTGGAGTCGATCGCCCGCAGCTTCGGCTACATCTACGGCCGCGAGAAGCATGTGCGCATCAATACCGTATCGCAGTCGCCGACGCAGACCACGGCCGGCAGCGGCGTGTTGGGGCTGGGCGATCTGATGTCGTTCGCCGAAAGCATGTCGCCGCTGGGCAACGCCACGGCCGAAGACTGCGCCGACTATGTGCTGACGCTCTTTTCCGACTTCACGCGCAAGGTTACCATGCAGAACCTCTTCCATGACGGCGGCTTTTCGTCGATGGGCATGTCGCGCCGTGCCATGCGGACCTACGAAAAGGGCATGCGTTTCGACGACGTGCATCAGAACCAGTATCCTTTCGGACAGAAAGAGGAGTAATCCTCGACCGGAGAGAGATAAGCAAAGAGGCGGGACCTTTCAAGGTTCCGCCTCTTTTCGATAAATAGTGAAAAATGAATAATTTTTCATTTTTAATTCAATATTGGTGTCCTCCTTCCTTCAGCTCCTCCTTTGTCAGAGGACGGCGGTTGATCGCCCGCCAAGCATACCAGATATAGGCCGCCACGAAAGGTATCAACAACGATACATAGGCCATCGCCCGCAGCGTGAAGAGGCTCGACGACGAGTTGCGAATCGTCAGCGAGGATTGCATGTCGGCCAGCGAGGGATAGTAAGCCGTATTGTTCCAACCCGCGCAAAGCAGCAGCGCCAGTACGGCCAGCACCGTACCGATGCCGCCCGGCCAGATCGCCCGGCGGTTTCCGCACCAGCCCAGCCATATGCTCCACAGCACCGATACGACTCCGAGCAGCAGCACGACCGTTACATAGGGCATCTCCAGCAGGTTGTGCAGATACTTGTAGGGTTCCGCCGCGATCGTCCCCGTGGTCGGGTCGGCCGCATAACCCGTAGCGAAGAGCAGCCGTACCAGCCATGCCACGAAGCAGACCACGAATCCGACGGCGAAGAGCAGCATCCGTTTGCGGGCCCGCTCGACGAAGAGTTCATCGTCGACGCTGTTCATGAAATACTGGCACGCCAGCATCATCGCCAGCAGCGTTACGGCAATGCCCAATACGAGGTTCCAGCCGTTGGCCAGCGCATCGAGACCGTGCCACGGCGTCGCCCACTGCGAAATCACGACGCTGCCGTTTGCGGCCGCATGGGCCAGATTGAGCCGGTCGACCGTAAAGGGCGCTCCCGTAAAGAGGGTCGAGACGGCCGTACCCAAAAGCAGCGGACCCAAGATGCCGTTGATGAGCAGAAAGGCGTTGAACGTCTTTTCGCCCAACAGGTTCGCGGGTTTGCGGCGATATTCATAAGCTACGGCCTGCAGTACGAAGCAGAGCAGGATAGCCATCCATACGTAGAACGCTCCGCCGAACGAGGTGGAATAGAAGAACGGGAACGACGCGAAGAACGCCCCACCGAACGTTACGAGCGTGGTGAAGGTAAATTCCCACTTGCGGCCCATTGCGTTGATGACCAGATTGCGTTCCTCGTCGCTGCGGCCGAGTACGTACAGCAATGCCTGTCCTCCCTGCACGAAGAGCAGGAAAACCAGCAGCGCCCCCAGCAGGGCGATCAGAAACCACCAGTAATTCTGTAAGAAAGTCAGCGTATCCATAAGTCTTAGAGTTTTTCGGGACCGGAATCTTCGGAGGCCTCGGGACCTGCCTTGATCTGCCGCAGCATGATGCTCACCTCGGTCGCCAGAAGCGCGGTGAAGAGCGCCAGAAAGAGGAAGAACGTAACGCTCACCGAGCCGCTCGGGATCTTCGAAGCCGCCACGCCCACGGGCATCAGGTTCTGAATGGCCCACGGCTGGCGCCCGACTTCGGCCAATGCCCAGCCTGCCTGCGAGGCGATGTAGGCGACCGGAATCATCCACACGCAGATCCATAGGAGCCAACGTTTCTCCGCCAGCCGGTCGCGGCGGTTGAACCACCAAACGACGGCCAGCAGCAGAATGAAGAGAGTGCCGGCTCCGACCATCACGCGGAACGAATAGAAAAGCAGCGGCACATGGGGTACCGTCTGTTCGGGCGTTTCGAGGTAGCCGTAGCCGAAATAAGCGAAGTATTCGCGCAGGAACTCTTCGCCCTCGGGAGTCGCAGGATCGAACTTGCGTTCGATTTCGGTCATCGTCTCGCGATCGCCGGCTTCCTTTGCGGCCCGATAACGGCCCAGCTCTTCGATGACCGCGCGTCCGCGTTCCATCTTTTCGGCGGTCGGCATGATGCCGTGCTCCTCATTGCCGTAGAGCAGATCGCGGATGCCAGGCACATAAGCATTCATGTCGCGGAAGCTCATCAGCGACAGCATCTTGGGAATGTCGATCTTGTAGCGGACCAGTTCTCCGTTGACGGGACGGCCGTTCGGTTGCACCAGTCCGACGACCGTGAGCGGCGCACCTTCCTCGCCTTCGTAGAGCGCTTCCATCGCCGCCAGCTTCATGGGCTGCACCCGCGCGACGACGGCACCCGACCGATCGCCCGTCGCCGCGGTGATTACCGCGAAGACGAAGCCGAAAGCCGAGGCGATGGCAATGCTCTTGCGGGCCATCTTCTCCTCGCGCCGACGCAGCAGATACCATGCGCTCACCCCTACGACGAAGAGCGCCGCTAAGGTAAACGACGAGGTTACCGTGTGAAAGAACTTGTTGGTGGCCACGGGTGAAAGCGCGACGTCCCAGAACGAGGTCATCTCGTTGCGGACGGTCTCCAGATTGAACGTGCAGCCTACGGGATACTGCATCCATGCGTTGGCGACCAGAATCCACAGCGCCGAGAGATTGGCGCCGATGGCCGTCAGCCACGTCGAAGCGAGGTGGAATCCGCGGCTCACCTTGTTCCATCCGAAAAACATCACGGCGATGAACGTGCTCTCCATAAAGAAAGCCATGATCCCCTCGACGGCCAGCGGCGCCCCGAAAATGTCGCCCACGAAATGGGAATAGTTGGACCAGTTGGTGCCGAACTCGAATTCGAGGATGATGCCCGTGGCCACGCCGATGGCGAAGTTGATGCCGAACAGACGCATCCAGAATTTCGTCGTCCGGCGCCAGAATTCATCGCCGGTGCGATAATAGAGGGTCTCCATGACGGCGACCAGCACGCTCAAGCCGAGCGTCAGCGGCACGAAAAGCCAGTGGTAGATGGCCGTCATGGCGAACTGCGCCCGCGACCAGTCTACTGTCTGCAGATAATCCGAAACCATTTTATTCAGGTGAGTGGTGAAATATTAAAAGTCGAAAGCTCCGAGCGAAAAGGGAAACCAAGATTGCGAACCTTTCGGTTTTCATCTTTCATATATTACCAGTTCTTCCAGTACGCATGCGGCTCGTTGTTCCTCGTTTTTTCCGGCCAACAGATCGGGAAAGAAGAAAAGTTTGAGTACGGCGAAAATAAGGAACAGCTTGATCAGAATGATGGTCCACAGCGTCCGGCCCACGGTCATGCTGCGAAACCCCTCCGCATAAAACCGGACGATCCGCCCCGGCATCGTTCTCTTCATCGTTTCCGTTCGCATCCTTTTCAAAGTTAAGCATTTTTTCGGAAAAGGACAAATCATTTTTTTTGCCCGCCGTCTTCCGAACGGCAATCGGAACAACGATTTCCCGTCTTCCCCGTTTTCGGTCGTCGCCCCGGACCCGGATACCTCGACATAAAGGGGACGGTCGCTTGTTTCAGCGCTCGACTTGTCGTATCTTTACCAGACTAAATTCCCGCATGATGAAGAAATTCGGTTGCTTGTGCCTCTGCCTGATTCTGGCGGCCGGTTGTCGCGACGCCGCAGATTCCGTCCGGTTGCTCGACGAGGCGGAGCGTCGGATGTCCGATCGTCCCGACAGTGCCAGATCGTCGCTCGAATCCATTTCCCGCAGCTCCTTGCGAAGCCGGAAAGCCCGGGCGAAATTCGCGTTGCTCTATTCGCAGGCGCTGGATAAGAATTATATCGATGTCGACGTGGATTCTTTGGCCTGCGTCGCCACGGATTATTATGGGAGCCGGGGCAGCCGGAACGAAAAAGCGCTCGCTTTCTATTACAGAGGCCGAGTGTACGAAAACGCCCGTAAGCCCGATTCTGCGATCGTTTTTTACAATCAGGCGGAACAATACGTCGAGAAGACGCGGAACGAGTATTTGAAAGGCTTGATCGCCAACGCGCTGGCCGGCATGTATTCTTCCCAGAATTTCCACATGCTCGCCAAAGAGAAGTACCTCGAAGCCGCGGCCCGTTTCGAACGTATCGGTCATAAAAGAAACACTTTGATGAACTATGCAGGAGTTATCGGAATCTTTTCGATCTTCAAGGATTATGATCGGATGGAACACTATCTGGACCTCGCCGAACCCCTTGCACTCGAATTGCAGGACCAATCCAAACTCTTGTATTTCTCTTGGGTCCGGGCTAACCTGATCATCTCCCGGGACCGAGACTACGAGGAGGCGCTGCCTATCCTGCGAAGGGCCGTGGAGCAATATGCGGACGGGCGGATTCCGGACTCGTATTATCCCTGTTTCTGCATCTTGCATCTGGAGCAGGGGCAGGTCGATTCCGCGCTTTTTTATTTGAATAAGGGGCGCGATCGGATCGAGGAGGAGTCTCCGCGCGGGCGGATGGAGATTCTCTACCTGCAAAGCAAAATATGGAAATCGCAGGGGAATTACAGGCAGGCGCACGATTGCTGCGAGCAGGCACTCCGTATTTGCGATTCGCTCTATTTCGGAGAGAAAAATTTCGGGATTCCCGAACTGAAGGAAAAATATCGCAGCGAACAGCTGCTCCTGCAGAATCGCTATCTGAAAAAGATCGGCTTTTATCAGATTCTCGTCGCTATGGCCGTTCTGGTGGCGATCTTGTTCGGGGCTTTCTCCTTGATAAGCAGACGTCAACGGAAAATTTTACAACAGAGACAAGAAATCGCAGAGTATGCGGATGCTATGTCGCAGCTCAAAAAAGAGTACGAAGCTCTGCAGACGATCCATCAGGGCGGCAGACGGCGGGAGTCGGGCATAGACGAAGCGGTATTGGGCCGGCGTATCGCATTCTTGAAACAGTTGCTCGACATCGCTTCCAGCTTCAAGGACGACAAGGAGGCCTTCCACGCGAAGATCGAGGCGTTGCTTACGAAAAATAAGTCCGGACAGACGAAAAAAGGGACCGATGAAATCTTCCTGATGTTTCAGGACTTGATGGAGATGCGCCTTCCCGGCATCATCGGATTCATCTCCGATAAATATCCGCTCATTACCGATCAGGAACTTGCCTTATATTGCATGATCTGTATGGGGGTCTCGAAATCGGCCGCCTGCATGGTGCTGGGACATAAGGAGAAGACGTATTATAATTGCCGGAACCTGTTGCGAAGTAAGTTGAATATTATCAACGGCGAAATGACAATTCCGGAGCATTTCCGGTCGATGTGCTCGGAATATCGCTGCAACCGGGAGATCTGAAATCCCGGAGGGAATTTTACTCATTTCTTTTCAAACCTTGTTATGCCGACGGACGAGTCGATATCGATCGATATCGTCGGCGGGTACTCCCTATTCGTTGTGGCGTTGCACCGCAATCACGATACCTGCCGACAGACGCATATGTAGTAATATTTCGCCATCTCAGAATATAGCTTCAAACTTTTTATTTGTGAAATATTGTATTTCTGACTACCTTTGAAAAACGAAACTCAACAACCGATAACTAAAGATTAT
>JAMPGH010000001.1:838486-1023802 GCA_023664045.1 Alistipes senegalensis
CACGAATGAACCGACCGAGACGCAGAATCAAATGATTTCCGATCCTGCGATAAAAATGTTATATTTGCATACAGAGTTCTTTATCAAGACGAAGATTTACAGCAAAGCTGTGCAAAAGATCGGTTAACAGATCGTTAACAGCTGAAAAGGTTACCTCCTTGCAACTCGCTAACCGACAAAAGAAAAGAGGATCGATTGCTCGATCCTCCTGTTTCTGAGCGGAAAACGAGACTCGAACTCGCGACCCCAACCTTGGCAAGGTTGTGCTCTACCAACTGAGCTATTTCCGCAAAAGCGTTCCTGAAAATTCGCTGAACGCAACGCAAAGGTAAGGAAAAAAATCGAATCTCCAAATATTTTATCCTCCCACCCATAAACTTTTTGATGACATGGAGCTGGGGAAGAACAGAAGAAAACGCGCAAAAGAGGAAAAACGGACTCTCCCGAACCGACAACCAAACGACCGAAAGCCGAGACAACGAATACTCCCGATGACACGCAATCTCCAGACTGAGAACCAAAGAAAGTCTGCAACAGACAACAGAAACAACGCTCCAACACACTGCGTTCTGCAAGACCCCTTAGGTACCGACGGTCCGGAATTTTAAGAATTCTCGGCTCAAGTTTCCCCCTCGAAAGAAGGATTGCGCTCCGCGTCTTCCGTAGCTATGCAGCATTCGAGCGAGCCCGATCGCTCTCGCCTGCCGCCGCACAGCGACTCTTCATAAAACCCCCGCCCCCCTTAGCGGGGCGACGCCCCCAGTAGTAAACCCCAAAATCCGGGCTGAAACAAGGCCTGCATAAAAGCAATAAAAATTGCCGACCCATTCACCACGGGTCGGCAATTCAGACAAGAGGATGCGAAAAACTACCGCACCTTGAATCCCTCGTCGGCACGCATCGGAATCGGCAACTTGGCATAGTAGCCGCTTTCGAGCTTCTCGCGCACGGACTTGAACGCCTCGATCGTCTCCTTGACATCGTCGAGCGTATGGGCTGCGGTAGGAATGACGCGCAGGATGATCTCGCCTTTCGGAATAACCGGATAGATCACGATCGAGCAGAAGATACCGTGGTTCTCGCGCAGGTCGACGACCAAATTCGTCGCCTCGGGTACGCCGCCCTTGAGGAAGACGGGGGTTACGGGCGAATTGGTTACGCCGATGTCGAACCCGTTCTCCTTGAGCGAGCTCTGCAGCGCACGGACGATCTCCCACAGCTTCTGCTGATACTCGGGATGGTTGCGGATCAGCTCCAGACGCTTCAGCGCGCCGATGACCATCGGCATGGGCAGCGACTTGGCATAGAGCTGCGAACGCATGTTGTAGCGGAAGAGGTTGATGAGCCAGCGGGGACCGCTCACGAAAGCGCCGATACCGGCCATCGACTTGGCGAAGGTGTTGAAGAGCACGTCCACGCCGTCGACCACGCCGAAGTGCGACGCCGTACCGCGACCGCCCTCGCCCATCGTACCGAAACCGTGGGCGTCGTCGACCAGCAGGCGGAAACTGAAATCCTTCTTCAGCGCCACGATCTCGTCCAACTTGCCCAGATCGCCTTTCATGCCGAAGACGCCCTCGGTGATGACCAGCACGCCGCCCTGCTGCTCCTCGGCCAGATCCGTCGCATGTTGCAACTGCAGGCGCAGCGACTCCATGTCGTTGTGGCCGAAGACGAAACGTTTGCCCTTGTGCATGCGCAGACCGTCGATGATGCAGGCGTGGGCCTCGGCATCGTAGACCACCACGTCGCGCGGGGTCAGCAGGCAGTCGATGATCGAAATCATGCCCTGATAGCCGAAGTTCAGCAGAAAGGCGTCTTCCTTGCCGACGAACGCAGCCAGCTCGCGCTCCAGCTGCTCGTGATAGACCGTCTGGCCGCTCATCATGCGGGCGCCCATCGGAGCCGCCATGCCGAACTTCGCGGCACCTTCGGCATCGGCCTTGCGCACTTCGGGCAGGTTGGCCAGCCCGAGGTAGTTGTTCAGGCTCCAGTTGAGAACCTTCTTACCGCGGAAAACCATGTGAGGACCGATCTCGCCCTCCAGTTTGGGAAACGCATAATAACCGTGAGCATAGCTCATGTACTGACCAATCGGACCGCCCGCATTTTTTTCGAGGCGTGCAAAAATATCAACCATACTATATTTTGAAATTTGAATTTAATAAGTATCTTGGCACGTTGGTTCGGAATACCGCGCCGCAAAAATATAAATAAAACATATTGGTCGACCAAAGGTAGCCGTTTTTTGTCGCTCGCCGATACGCATTTATACTTATTTTAGCCGTTTCGGCGCATCGGCCGACATGAAAAAAGCAGCCCGCAGGAGGGATTTCCGCACCACAAAAAGCGAATCGTTCCACCCCGGAGATACGGATATCGGATCCTGCCGGCAAGAAAAAGCGGCGGCGCCTTTCCATTCTTCATTTTTAATTCCTACTTTCGCAGCATGACATCGCTCTTCCACGACATCATCTTCGGACCGGTCCGCTCGCGACGACTGGGCATCTCGCTGGGCGTCAACCTGCTGCCCACCGAATCGAAACTCTGCTCGTTCGACTGCATCTACTGCGAGTGCGGCTGGAACGCCGAGCATCCGGGCGCCCGGCGCTTCAACGCCCGCCGCGACGTACGGGAACAGCTGGAGGCGACGCTCCGCCGCATGACGGCCGATCGTACGGCGCCCGACGTCATCACGTTCGCCGGCAACGGCGAACCTACGCTCCATCCCGAGTTCGAGGCCGTCATCGACGACACGCTGGCTCTGCGCGACGCCCTGTGTCCCGAAGCCAAAGTCTCCGTGCTCTCGAACGCCACGCAGCTGCACCGCGACGACGTGCGGCGCGCCCTGCTGCGCGTCGACAACAACATCCTCAAGTTGGATTCGGCATTCGACGAAACCGTCCGCCGCATGAACAACCCGCAGAACCCGACTTACAGCGTCCGCCGGATCGTCGAGCAGATGAAGCGGTTCGAAGGGCAGATGATCCTGCAAACCATGTTTTTACGGGGAACTTGCAACGGCAGCCCGGTCGACAACACCACCGACGAAGAGGTCGCCGCATGGCTGCGTCTGGTCGACGAAATCCGACCGCAGCAGGTCATGATCTACTCGCTCGACCGCGATACGCCCTGCCCCACGCTCGAAAAGGTTCCGCACGAGGAGCTGCAGACGATCGCCGCCCGCGTCGAAAAGCTCGGCATTCCCTGCTCGGTCGCGTAAATCCCGCCGATGCAACCTCCCGAACGGGAATCGGAGGACGAAGCTCCTCCGCCCGAATGTGCCCGCAGCAGATCGGGAGGGAGGGGGATCTTCCCCGTACAGCCGGAGATGCTCGCCCCGGCCCCTCACTTACTCGCCGGATCCGCCTTTCAGCGCCCGATAGATGCTCTCTTCGTCATAGCCGCAGAGCGCTTGGAGCTGCGCCGGCGTGCCGTGCTCGACCCACCGGTCGCCGACCCCCAGCGAGCGGACGGAGACTTCGAAGCCGCGGCCGTTCAGCCACGCATTCACCGCTTCGCCCACGCCGCCGCGCAACGACCCGTCCTCGACGGTTACGACCCGGCGGAACGAACGTCCCGCCTCCGCAAGCAGCGCTTCGTCCAGCGGCTTGGCGAATCGCAGGTCGTAGTGAGCCACGCTCACTCCCTCGGCCGCAGCCCGCGCCGCAGCCCGGGCACCGGCGTTACCCGCTGTGCCGATCGTCAGCAGCGCGACATCCGTTCCTTCGCGAAGCCGGCGACCGCGACCTGCGGGCAGCGCCTCGAACGGCTCGCCCCGCCAGTTTACGCCTGCCCCGTTGCCGCGCGGATAACGGATCAGATAGGGATGCCCCGACTGCAGGGCCGAATACATCATGTTGCGCAACTCGCGCTCGTCCATCGGCGCGGCGATCGTCAGCCCCGGCACCGTCGCGAAGGCCGCCATGTCGAAAAGGCCGTGGTGCGTTACGCCGTCCTCTCCCACCAGTCCGCCGCGGTCGAGACACATCACTACGGGCAGATCCTGAATCGCCACATCGTGGATCACGTTGTCGTAGGCGCGCTGCATGAACGACGAGTAGATGTTGCAGAAAGGCACGAGCCCCGCGGCCGCCAGCCCGGCCGAAAAAGTAACGGCATGGCCCTCGGCGATTCCCACGTCGAAACAGCGGTCGGGCATCTCCTGCATCAGGATGTTCATCGAGCAGCCCGACGGCATGGCGGGCGTAACGCCCACCACCCGGCTGTCGAGCCGCGCCAGATCGAGGAGCGTTTGGCCGAAAACATCCTGATAGCGCGCCGCAGCACCCTGCGATACGAGACGTTCCCCCGTCTCGGGGTTGAAGCGGCCCGGAGCATGCCATACCGGCTTGTCGTGCTCGGCCGGCAGGAAACCCTTGCCTTTGACGGTCATCACATGCAGCAGCTTCGGCCCCGGAATCCCGCGCAACCCGCGCAGCGTCCGCACCAGCTCGGGCAGGCTGTGTCCGTCGACCGGACCGAAATAGCGGAAATTGAGGCTTTCGAAGAGGTTGCTGTTGTTCAGCACCCCCTGTTTCACGGCGTTGCCCATCTTCTGGCATAGCCGCAGCAGCCGCGGCGTATGCGACAGAAGGCCCCATATCCGTTGTTTGAGACGGTTGTAGTGGACCGACGTGGACATCTTCAGCAGGCAGTTCTTCAGGGCTCCGGTCGCCTGATCGATGGCCATGTTGTTGTCGTTGAGAATCACCAGCAGGTCAGTGTTCTTGCTGGCACCGGCGTTGTTGAGCCCTTCGAATGCCAGTCCTCCCGTCATCGAACCGTCGCCGATGACCGCCACGACCTTGCGTCGTTCGCCCCGCAGCTCGGCCGCTTTGGCCATGCCGAACGCCGCCGAAATCGAGACCGAAGCATGCCCGCCCCCGAATGCGTCGTATTCGCTCTCGGCCATGCGCGGGAAGCCGCTGATACCGTCGAGCCGGCGTTTGTTGCGGAACGCCTCGCGGCGCCCCGTGATGATCTTATGGGCATAGGTCTGGTGGCCCACATCCCAGACGATCCGATCTTCGGGCGTGTCGTAGACATAATGGAGGGCGGCAGCCAGCTCCACGGCACCGAGACTCGACGCCAGATGCCCGGGATTGACCGAACACTCCGCAATGATGTAGCGGCGCAGCTCGTCGCAGTAGGCACGCAACTCCTCCGGCCCCAACTTCTTGAGGTCGCGGGGCGAATCCACCCGCTGCAACAGTTCGTACGCTTCGGAGGTCATGGTCGTGCAAAGATACGAATAAGCGAGAGCAATGCCAAATCAATTTGAGCATTGCCAAGCGGGAGTATCTTCGATGAAATCAAAGATACGAATAAGCCGAATACAAAACCGAACTTGTTCGGATTTTGTTGAGGTGAAGTCAAAGACAGGCGATATTGCGAAATATTCGATAAAAATTCGTATCTTCGCGTAATAAACGGTGCACAGAGATGAAATACGAACGCATACTTCTGAAACTGAGCGGCGAATCGCTGCAGGGAAAGCAGCAGTACGGCCTGTCGCCCGAGGTGCTGCAAAGCTATGCCGAGCAGATCCGGGCGGCTGCGGCGACGGGCGTCCGGATCGGCATCGTCATCGGCGGCGGCAACATCTTCCGCGGCATGACGGGCGCCAAGAAGGGCTTCGACCGCGTGAAGGGCGACCAGATGGGCATGCTGGCCACGATCATCAACTCGCTGGCCCTGCAGTCGGCGTTGGAGGACAACGGCGTGAAAGCCAAAGTACTGACCTCGATCCGCATGGAACCCGTCGGCGAATACTTCTCGAAGGCCCGGGCCATCGAATATCTGGAAGCGGGCTACGTGGTCATCATCGGCGGCGGCACGTCGAATCCCTACTTCACGACCGACTCGGCATCCGCCCTGCGCGGCATCGAGATCGAGGCCGACGTGCTGCTCAAGGGCACGCGCGTCGACGGCGTCTACACGGCCGACCCGGAGAAAGATCCCGCCGCCGTGAAGTTCGATGAGATCACTTTCGAGGAGGTGCTCGACCGCCGGCTCAAGGTCATGGACCTCACGGCTTTCACCCTCTGCCGCGAAAACGGACTCGAAATCGTGGTCTTCGACATGGACACCCCCGGCAATCTGGGCAAACTCCTTGCCGGCGAAAAGATCGGCACGCGGGTGAAGCTGTAACATTCCGCCGAGGGGGGGGGCATCGGGAATGCAACACCGGGAAGCACACCGGAAGAGACCTCGGAGGAGGGATCCCGGAAACTAAACCCCGGAAGATCCCCCGGAGAATGGACATCGGAAAGCGGCCCCGAAACACAAGCCGCCGAAATCTCGAAGATCGGAACTTTTCACTTTCATGTAAAATGGCAACCAGAAAAAGCAACAAACAACTGTGGATCATGCTGGCGCTCATCGCAGCGATCCTCGTCGCGATCCTCCTGCTGCCCGGATGCGGCGGCCGAACGAGCCGAAACGCTCAGGACGAAGCGGAAGCCGCCACGCTGGTCAAGGCGGGCGACGAAGCCCCCGACTTCACGGTCGAGCTGTTCGACGGTGGGAAACTCACCCTCTCCGAGCTGCGCGGCAAGGTCGTGCTGCTGAATTTCTGGGCCACGTGGTGCCCGCCCTGCCGCGAGGAGCTGACACGCGTCGAAGCCGATCTGATCGAGCGTTTCGCCGGTCAGGATTTCGTCTTCCTGCCCGTCTCGCGCGGCGAGAAACGCGAAGCCGTGGCGGCATTCCGCCAAAAGCAGGGCTACGACTTCCCGATGGCTCTCGATCCGCAGCGCACCGTCTACGACCTCTACGCCTCGAACTTCATTCCCCGCAACTTCCTGATCGGACGCGACGGCAAGGTCGTCGCGGCGACCGTCGGCTACGAACCCGACGAGTTCGACGCGCTGGTGCGGACGATCGCCGAAACACTGAGCAACAAACAATGAACGATATGGATACCAAAACGATTCTCAACGACGCCTCCGCCCGCATGCAGAAGGCCATCGACCACCTCGAAGAGGAACTTCTGAACGTCCGCGCCGGCAAAGCCTCGCCCAACGTCCTGAACGGCGTGATGGTCGACTACTTCGGCTCGCAGGTTCCCGTCTCGGGCGCCGCCAGCGTTACCGTTCCCGACGCCCGCACGATCCTCATCCAGCCGTGGGACAAGAACATGATCCGCACCATCGAAAAGGCGATCATCGACGCCAACATCGGCCTCACGCCCTCGAACAACGGCGAGCAGATCCGCCTCTCGATTCCGCCTCTGACGGAAGAGCGCCGCAAAGAGCTGGTCAAGCAGGTGCGCGCCGAAGCCGAGACGGCCCGCATCAGCCTGCGCAACGCCCGCCGCGATGCGGTCGAGGCATTCAAGAAAGCCCTGAAGGAGGGCATGCCCGAAGACGAATCGAAAGACGGCGAAACGCAGTCGCAGAAACTGCTGGAGAAGTTCACCAAGCTCCTCGACGAAACCCTCGGCAAGAAAGAGAAGGAAATCATGACCGTCTGAGGTCGCTTTCGCCGACAGCATGGGCCCCGGAATCCGCATGGATTCCGGGGCCCGTTCGCTACGCAGGGGCGGCATACCGCCCGGCCCGATCCCCTATGGCTTCAATCCCAAAGCTGCGACATAGCCGTTGTTCTGCCGGCAATTCGCGAACCGGCAGTTCTCAAGGTAGGCATCGAGAATGCGGTGCACCTCGTCCCGGTCGGGATGCGCCTCGCGGATGAGGGCGTAGCTCGACCGGTCGGCGGCTAAGAAATCGACGATCCGCTCCCACCCCTCGGGCATCGCCACGCTCACGAACGACCGCTCCGTGTCGAGCCGCTTGTAGGTCCAGAACGTCCAGCCGATGCCGGTCTCGTCGAGGGCCCGGCGGAACGCCGCGACCCATTCGTCGGTATTCTCGCCGGTCTCGCCCATGTACATCGGGCACTGCGACCGGTCGCGGAACGCCGCGAAGCCCCGCAGCGAGTTGACCGAAGGGGGACACTTGTAAATATGGCAGGAGAAGACGAGGTTGTCGTCGAACGTCCAGTCGTCGTAGACCTTGAAATTGGTATTCCACTGCGCCCCGCCGAGGATCAGAACATGCCGGGGGTCCGCCTCGCGAATCGCTTTCGCCGTGCGGATCATCAAGGGTTGGAGCGCAGCGTTCAGCTCCTCCCGATCTTCGAAATAGTGGGCGATGGGCTCGTTCATCAGGTCGTAGCCGAGAATCGCAGGCTCGTCGGCATAGCGAGCCGCGATGCTGCGCCAGACGGCTATGAAACGCTCCTGCAGCTCGGGACTCCGGAAGAGCCACGGATAGCCGTAGGAATCGTCGATGTTGTCGCCGGTCTGTCCGCCCGGACAGTCGTGCATGTCGAGAATGAGCCGCAGCCCGGCCTCGCGGCACCACGCCACGACCTTGTCCACGAGGGCGAAGCCCTCCCCGGGAGCGTGCAGGCCGAGGTATTCTTCGTCGGTGAAGAGCTTGTAATGCAGGGGCAGCCGCACGGTCGTAGCTCCGGTCGACGCGATGTAGGCGATATCCTCGCGCGTGATGTAGTTCTCGCGGAACGTGCGCCAGAAATGCTCCATGTAGGCGGGCCCGGCTATCTGGCACAATCCCTCATGGATGCGACGGGGCGAATCGGCCGACTTGGGGAATCCGAAAAGATAGCCTTCCGGATTGAGCCAGTGTCCGAGGTTCGTGCCCCGGATTTCGAAACGCTCGCCATGCGCATCGACCAAATTCATGCCGTCGGTGCGGATGAAGTTCGGCGACTCGCCGGCCGGACCGGCACACGCCGCGCAGCACACCGCGGCGAAAAGAAAGGTGAGATATCTGAACATGACAGCCGTCATTTCGTTTTGTAATAGTCCTGAAGTACGTAAAAAGCCTCCTTGCGCTCGCCGCGGTCGGAGATGATCCCCTTGCGGTTGAATCCGTCCTGCGTCTGGGGCAGCAGCCGGCGCGCCGACCGGAAATCCTTGAGCACCCAGGGCGAAATGCCGGCGACGGGCGGCATGCGCTCCTCGATCATCCGCAGGGTCTTGCGGTAGAGCTCGGCCTGATACTCCTCGGTCCATATCTCCGCGGCATCGCCGTGCTTGCCGTAGGGCGCTCCGCCGCCGAACTCCGAAATCATGATCGGCTTCTCGTAGTCGATCTCCCAGCGCACGCGGTCGAGCTTTTCATTGGTGCCGTCGTACCATCCCACATACTCGTTGAAACTGATGATGTCGACGCAGCGGCTCATGTTGTCCTGCACGGAAAGCACCTCCTCGCTCTTGTCGTTGCGCTCCATAGCCATGGAGATCAGGCGCGTGGGATCCTTTTCGCGGGCATAGGCCGCCAGCGACGAGAGGAAGCGGTCGCGAGCCTCGCCCTGAGGCGTCTCGTTGGCGATCGACCAGATGATGATGTTGCAGCGGTTGCGGTCGCGCTCGATCATCTCGTCGAGCTGGTTGAGCGCATTGGCGTAGACATCCTCGCGCTCCCAGAGGATCGTCCAGTAAACCGGAATCTCGCTCCACACCAACAGTCCCATCCGCTCGGCTTCGCGCACCATCTGCTCGTTGTGCGGATAGTGGGCCAGACGGACGTAGTTGCACCCCAGCTCCCGGGCCCAGCCCAACAGCGTGCGGTCCTCCTCGACCTTGGCGATGCGTCCGTTGCGGAAAGCCGCCTCCTCGTGGATCGAAATGCCGCGCAGGAAGATCGGCTTGCCGTTGAGCAGAATCTCGCGGCCGCGGGTTTCGATGGTGCGGAATCCGATCTCGTCCTCCACACGGTCGTCGTCCGAGACGACCGTCATGGCATAGAGCTTCGGCGACTCGGGCGACCAAAGCTGCATGCGGGCGCGTTTCTCGAAGCGGACGACCCCTTCGGCATCGGTCGTTCCCCGCAGGTCGATCTTCAGCTCGGGAAGTTTCAGACCGACCTGCTGGCCCGCCTCCCTGCGGTTCATGCGCACGAACGCCTCGACGGTGTCGGTCGTGCCGGGTTTCAGCCGCACGGTGTAGCTCTCGACGAAACGCTCGGGCACCGACACCAGCATCACGTCGCGCGTTACGCCACCGTAGTTGAACCAGTCGCAGATGATCGTCGGCACCCGCTCGGGCAGGCGCTTGTTGTCCACGGCCACCACCAACGAGTTCTCCCCGTCGCGGAGCAGCTCCGTTACGTCGAAGTTGAACGGCGTATAGCCGCCCTCGTGATCGCCCACGTGCTCTCCGTTCAGGAAGACGTGGGTCAGGTAGTTCGAAGCTCCGAAATAGAGGTAGTGCCGCTTTCCGGCCTCGCGCCGCGCAAGGAACTTGTGGCGCAGCCACACCATCCCCTCGTAGTGGAACAACGGGTCCGCCTGCGTGTTCCAGTCGCCGGGAACGGCCATTACGGGCGAAAGGTCGAAATCGTACTCTTTCCACGTCGCGACGTTGTCCACCTGCTTGTCCTTGAAGAAGCCGTTGGGGTCGGGACGGCGCCGGTAGTCGTAATAGCCGGTTTCGAGCGGATCGGCGAAATAGTTCCAATAGCCGTTCAGCAGCCGGATTTCACGTCCGTAGACGTTCTGGATCAGCGGATCGAGCCCCTCGGTGCGCTGCCCGTAGGCCAGCGAAGCCGACAGCAGGGCTGCCAGAATCAGGATTCTTTTCATGCGGTAATAGTTTATCGGTTCGTAAGCCGGATATCGTCGTTGGGTTCGAGCGAGGCGTAGTATGCGCCCAGCGAGGTGAGGCGTTCGTCGTCGTCGAAGAAACGCGAGGTAATCAAGCCGATCATCGTCGGCGAGGCGCATCCGAACCACGAATAGCGGAACACCTCGTTCATCTCGCCGTAGGCCGGCAGCAGCACGTTCATCTGGTCGAGCACACGGCTCTCGGTATAGCTGTTGTAACCGTTGTTTTTGGCGTTGTCGTCGCGCGGCGCGAACTCGGTGATCCAGACTCTCTTGCCGAACTTGTTGTAGACATCGCGGATCACCGACTGGTAGTTTTGGGTTCCGATGCCCGCATACATGTGCACGGCAACGTAGTCGCAGCGCAGCCCCCGCTGCGCGACGCCCGCCATGAACTCCGCAAGCCACTCCCGCGTGGGATACGACGGCGCCGGGCTCACCAGCTTGATGCGGCTGTCGAGGTTGTTGCAAAGGAACTCCCACTTCTCGAGGGCGTCGGCGACGCTCATGTTCGACTCCTCCTTGAGGTCGGGTTCGTTGAAGCCCAGCACGTAGAAGACCCGGCCCTCTTCGTAGAGCTTGTTGATCTTGTCGCAGTTCTCTTTGGTTACCGACGAGGCGCCCCAGAACATCGGCACAAACTCCGCGCCCTCGACCTGCCCGGAGGGCTCGAGGCCCCAAGTGTAATACCAATTGGCCTTCAGGTCGACGAGTTTCTGCCCGAAGTCGAGCGTGTTGGTGCTCTGGCAGACGCCGCGCTTGGCTTTCGTGGCCCCCGAGGTTCCGCCCTCGGGTTTGTTGATGTCTTCGGGCAGGTCGGAGATCAGCTGTCCCTCGGTGCACGCCGAAACGGCGCACGCCAAGGCAGCGAGGATAAAACGTATCTTTTTCATGGTCTGTAAATGCTTGTTTAGGTTGTTCAGTCGATCTTCACGGAGTCGTCGCAGCCGACTTTCTGCAGTTTCGGAGCCGCAGCCGCAGCATCCCAGCTCCACACCGAGGAGAAGTCGTAGCCGAGGCTTTCGAACCACGTCCGATCCGGTGTTCCGGGGATGTCGGCTCCGTCGGTAGCACCGGCACCGATGTCTGCCGGCTGCTTGACTTCACCCGCTCCGTCCTGTAGTACGACGTCCGACGAGGCGTAGTTGTTCTCGAGCGGATCGCTGGCGAGCGGGGTCCCCGATATACGGGCCGAGGTGCCACCCTTGATCGTCGTGGTACCCAGAACGACGCTGTTGCGTGTCTTGCCGTTATTCTGATAGGAGCAGACGACTCCGGCAGCAGGTTTCGCCGTCGAATTGTTCGTGACGCCCGTAATCGTCGCGTCGCTGACGATGCAGTTGTCCGCATACAGTTTGGAAATCGAGGCGATACCGCCCACGTTGCCCGTACCGGAAGATGCAGCGGTATTCTCAAGCGTCGCTCCGACGACCAGACAATTCTTGATATTGGGTCCCACGCCGGCGATGCCGCCGACATCGAACGCCGCCTTGATCCGTCCGGAGAACATGCACTCTTCGATCATCATATTATTGTTGTTATTCGCACCGAAGATACCGCCGAAGCTATTGGCGTTGGCATTGGTCGCCGAAAGGGCCATCGAAGAGAAGCAACCGCGGATTTCATCCTTGCCGCTGCCTTCGCCGCGGCCCACGATACCAGCGATGCGGGTCTTGGAGGCCGTGATCTCGATCGAACCCTCGGAGGTACAGTTCGTCACACGCACACCATTGCCCGAAGAGGTCATGCGGCCTACGATGCCGCCCACCATACCGCACGAAGCCGTCATGGCCAGATTGACGTAACAGTTTTCAATCACGGCGGAGCCTTTCAATTCGCCGGCGATACCGCCCAGGATGTCGCCGGTATTCGTACTGACGACCTTGCCCGATACGGCGACGCCGCTGATCCGGCCGCTGCCTTCTGTCGTTCTGGAAACGACGCCGAAACCGGTCGAAACCGAGATGTCCACGCCCTTGAACTTGATATTGCTGATCAGGCCGGTATTCGTAGCCACGAAACCTGCCGTCAGCCCCTCGACGGTGTGTCCGTCCCCCTCGAGCGAGCCCGAGAACGTAGTGAGAGTCTCCCACTCCTTGACGACGATGTCCTCCGTCAGCTTCACATGGGCCTCAGGATAGGTGTGCAGCGTCGCAGCGAACTGGTCGCCGTCGACCACGACGTAGGGATCGCTTTCGGTACCCGAGCCGCTCTCGTACATGTTCTTCGACGAAACGACGATGGTGTGCGTCGTCGAAGTTACCTTTTCGCCGAGCGAAACGCGGAACGTTACGTCGCCGCTGACGAATCCGGCCTCCTTGACCACGGTGAAGTCGCCCGAAGCATCGTCATAACTCCACGAAGTGCCGGTCGCTGCGGGATCGAAAGTTACCGTCGCGCCTTTGGTCGCCAATCCCAGCGGCCCGGAGGCCGACTCCTCGCCCATCGGGATGTTGACGGCGGCAGGCACCGTCCCGAATTCGATCACCCGGGCGTCCCGGCCGGCACCCGAAGCGACGGATGCGGCGACGAAGTTCGCACCCATGACCATCACGGCCGAGACATCGGCCGAGAGGGCGGTCTCGCTGGCGGCAGCTAAGGCCGAAACGTAGTTGCGGCCCACCACAGAGCCGTCGAGCACCAAGTTCCGGACCTCGGCGCCCGCACCTACATAGGCGAAGAGAGCCACCCGATCCTCCTCGGGGCGGTCGAGCGCCAGCGTGATCTTGTGTCCGTCGCCGTCGAGCAAGCCCGTGAAAGGCTGCGCAAACGTACCGGCCGGCGTCCAACCGTTGTCGAGAACGAGGTCCGAAGTCAGGCGGAACGCCTTGTCGAAACCGGAGCCGATCTTCTCCAATTCGGCCGCAGAAGCGACTTCGTAAGGTGCGTCGGCCGTTCCTTCGCCGGCAGCGAAGGCACTGACACGGATCGTGCGCACCTGCGGCTCCCGGGCTCCGAACGAAGCGGTCAGCTCCACCTCGCCGCCGAAGAAGTTGGCGGCGGGAGTCAGCGTTACGCTGCCCGCACCGGTGGCGGGATCGGTCGCGATGCGGACGCGCAGCCCCTCGGGAGAGGTCCCCGATTCGACGACCGAAGCCATCGTCGGATCGACCGTGAAAGCGAGGGTCCGGGGAGCGGTCAGCCCCGTCAGGGGCGTGCAGTCGATGGCGAAGTCGATCGACCCCGAGGGATCGGTATCCTCGAGAACGGCGATCTCGACGCTCGAAAGGTAGACCTTGCCCCGGTATTCGACGTTGAGTTGCAGAAACGAGGTCTCGAGCAGCAAGGGTGTGCCAGCCACGACGACCGTCGCCTCGCCCGCACCCACGGCGAGGGCGACCTCCTGCGCATCGATACGCAGGCCGTTGGTCTCGGGCGCACTGATGCGCGCCGTGCCGCCCGCAGCATGCTCGTAGGGAATCTTCACGCGGCAGAGATCGGTGGTCGCGACACCCTGCACATAGCTGCCTTCGGCCAGGCAGTTGGCCGTATCGACGACCAGTTCGTCGAGGTAATAGGACGAAACGTCGTCATCTCCGCATCCGGCCGCCAGCACGACGGCACACAGCATATAAAACAGTTTTTTCATGGCATTCGGTTTTGCGGGTTAATCTTTCGACCAGATCCACTCGATCGGATCGTTGTTCGACTCGGCCTGCTTGGTCCGCAGCAGCAGCTGACGCAGCGACGACTTGCCGTCGATGGTCGACCACATGAAAATCTTCATGTGATCCTCCGACACGGCGCGCACCTCGTACTGCGTGTTCCAGCCGCAGAAGTAGAAGAGGTAGCCGCCGTGGCCGGCCGCCGTCGACGGAAAAGCGATGTAGTAGCGTCCGCCCGTCTGCAGAAGGCTCCAGCCCATGTTCGCGGGAGGCGTGCAGGCGACGATGTAGTCGTTCGTCGAGGCCAAGTTGTAGGCCGTCGCGCTCCAGGCCCCGTCGTTGAAGAGCTCCATGGCGGGGGTCAGGTTGTTCAGCGTAGCGCTCTTGCCGTTGTTCGCGTAGTCGAAGGCCTGACCCCGCTCGCTGTTGAGAATGAACGTCGCCTCGTCGTCGTAGAGCTCGCAGCCCGCCTTTCCGTCGGGACCGGCGCCCCACCACCGGTCGCTGACGTTGGAGGGGTTGAACAGGCCGATATGGTCCTGACGCTGAGCGTCGAGCATCCAAGTCTTGCCTTCGCTGCCGATCTCGCCGGCGATGTAGGTGTACATCGGATCGTCGAGCAAGTAGAGGTTTTCCGTCGTCACGGAGAGTTTCACCGAGACGTCGTTGGTGCGGCCGTTGTCGCCGTAGGCTTTCAGCGAGACGGTATAATCGCCCGGAAAGGGGTACTCGGCCGTAACGGAGTTGACGCCCGAGGCGGTGTTGCCGTTGCCGAGGTCCCAGAATCCGATCACGTCGGTGCGGTTCGTACGCAGCAGGTAGGTGTTCTGCACCTCGCCCGGCGTTACGATGATCTTCAGGTCGGCGACGCGTCCGTCGGAAAGCTCGGGACGCTCGTCGATCGTGCACCCCGCGACCGCAAGCGCGAGGGTGAATATGCCGATGGTCTTTTTCATGGTAAACAGGTGTTGGATTAGTAGCCGGGGTTCTGGACCAGCGAATTGCGCGACTGCGTGATCTCGTACTGCGGAATGGGCAGCAGGCCGCGGCGCGTGCGGTCCCACGTTACGGCGAACTCGCCCTCCTCGCCGTTGGTCAGCACGCCGGCGGCATAGTCGTCGCCCTGACGCAGGACATCCCAGTAACGGTGGCCTTCGAGCGCCAGTTCGAGCAGGCGCTCTTCGAGTATCTTGTCGAGGGTCAGCGACCCGGCATTGCCGGCCGCACCGGCGCCCAGCGCACGTTCGCGCACTTGGGCGTAATAGCCGAACGCCTTGCTCTGCGAACCATAGCGGAACTCCATCTCGGCGGCCATGAGCAGCACGTCGGCCCAGCGGATCGAGGGGTAGTTGTTGGGGTAGTTCAGCTCGCGCGACCCCGACGAGGCGTTGTTGGCCGTCAAGGGGGTGAACTTGCGGCAGAAGTAGCCCGTATTCTGAAATCCCGCCGTATACTGCAGCCCTTCGCCATCGTTGTCGCCCTCGGCGGCGCGGGCGTTGATGAGCGTCGCCCAGCGGCGCGGATCGGCGGGATCGTAGGCATGGAACAGACGCTCGGCCACGGGAGCGAACGACCACCCGGCAGCATAGGGCGAGCTCACGTCGCGGATGCCCCAGAGAATGACGGCCTGATTGCCCATGCAACCCTCGCGGTTGCTCCAGTCGCCCCATTTCGAGAGGTTCGAATACTGGATGGTGAAGACCTCCTCGGAGCAGTTCTTGTTCGCCACATTCCAGAGCGGCGCCACGCCGCTGCCCGTATCTTTGGCATAGGCATCGGCCAGAAACGCGTAGTTGCCGCTGTCGGCCACCTCCTCGATCAGGCGGATCATCTCCCCGGCGGGAATCCCGGGCAGCTCCGACTCCCCGTAGTAGCCCGTGTAGTAGAGCCATACGCGGCAGAGCAGCGCTTTGGCGGCGTCGAGCGTGGCGCGACCCTTGTCGGCCGCATCGAAACGGTTGGCGGCCTCGGTCATGGCCGGAGAACCGTCTGCCCGCACCGTTTCGAGCGCCGTCGTCAGGTCGGCGGCGATCTGTCCGTAGATGACGGCGGGCTCCGCCTGCTTCTGGGCGTAGTCGGCCGGCGTGAGCGGCGTGAGGATCAGCGGCACATTGCCGAACAACCGCACGAGATCGAAATAGTAGTAGGCCCGCAGGAAGTGGGCTTCGGCCTTGTACATGGCCCGCAGGTCCTCGTCGTCGAAGGCGGCGCCGTCGACTTTCTCGAAGAACTTGTTGCAGCGATAGATGCCCGTATAGTACTTGTGCCAGAGGGCTTCGGGATAGAGGTCCGAGACGAGCATCGTGAAGCGGTCGACGCGGCTGGTCTGTACGGCGTCGTTGGCGCTGGCGCCTCCGGCGTAGCAGCAGTCGCCAAGAATTTCGCTGACCACCTCGAACGCACAGTTCTGCGCACCGCCTCCGACGGCCTTCGGGGCGCTCCACGTCAGCACGTTGTAGGCCGAGGTGAGCGAGCGGTACATGTCCGTTTCGTTCTTGTAGAAGTTCTCTTCCACATCGTTCATCGGCGGCGTGAGATCGAGCAGCGAATCGCAGGCCGGAGCAGCCGCGCATAACAGGCCCGCAATGAGAATCGAATAAATCTTGGTATGTTTCATGGCGCTTGTTTTCGGATTAGAAAGTGAGATTGAGGCCTACCGACACGGTGCGCGGACGGGGGTAGACGCCCCGGTCGATACCCGATCCGAGGATCGACCCGCCGTTGCCCACTTCGGGGTCGTAGCCGTCGTACTTGGTGAACGTGAAGACGTTGTCGACCGACGCGAAGACACGCACCTTGCGCAGATAGTACTTCTCGGGCACGGCGATCGTGTAGCCGAGCGTGATGTTGCGGATGCGCCAGAAATCGCCGTCGCGGAGGTAGAAGTCCGACGGACGCGTCCAGTTGAGATTGGTGTCGGCATGCGCCACGCGGGGAATCGAGTTCGAGGTCCCCTCGCCGTGCCAGCGTCCGAGCACCCAGGTCCCGTAGTTGGACATCGTCAGATCGGGACGGCGCAGAACGCTGAATATCTTGTTGCCGGCCTGTCCCGCCGAGGTGATGCCCAAGTCGAAGCCGTAGGCGCTGACGTTGATGTTCAGACCGAAAGTAACCGTCGGGAACGGATTGCCCAGATCGACGCGGTCGTTGTCGTCGATCGTGCCGTTGTCGTCGGTGTCCTGATAGCGGAAGTCGCCGGGACGGGCGTCGGGCTGAATCTGCACTCCCTCGGAGTTGACCCAGGCGTCGATTTCGGCCTGATTCTGGAAGATTCCCAGCGTCTTGTAGCCCCAGAAATAGGACATGGCATGTCCGGCCTCCATACGGGTTACGGCGCCGGTGATGCCCTGCACGGTCGCACCCGTAACGTAGCCGGTGTCGGTGCCGACATAGGTTACCTTGTTCTTGTTGTAGGAGACGTTGCCGTTGACGGCGACGTTCCACTTGCCGAAGCTGCGCTGGAAATCCACGGCGAACTCCACGCCCGAGTTCTTCACGTTGCCGGCGTTGGCCGTGGGGAACGAGTTGCCCAGCATGAGCGGAACGGGCGTGGTAACCAGCAGGTCCTTGGTCTTCTTGACATAGTAGTCGAGCGTGAGCCCGAGGCAGCCGAACAGCCGCACGTCGAGACCGATATCCGTCTGCTCGGAAGTCTCCCACCTCAGATCGGGATTGACCACCTTGACCGGCGCCGCACCCACCGCCAGACTGCCGTTGGCATCCTGCGATCCGAAAGGATAGCCCAGACCGTAGGTCGAGACGGTCGCCAAATAGGCAAAGTCGCCGATGTTCTCGTTGCCGTTCTGTCCCCACGAAGCGCGGAGCTTCAGGGCGTCGAGCCACCGCACGTCGCGCAGGAAACTCTCGTTGGCGATATTCCAGCCCGCGGAGACCGAGGGGAAGGTACCGAAGCGGTTGTTGGGGCCGAAGCGCGACGAGCCGTCGCGACGCACCGTTACCGTCATCATGTAGCGGTTGTCGTAGGCATAGTTGACACGGCCGAAGAACGACACGATGGCCGACGGATTGCCCGGGCCGCCGCTGGCCGAAGCCGACGAATTGGTGGCCATCGAGATGTAGGCATGCTCCTCGTCGTCGATCTTCAGGTCGTTGCGGCTGGCGCTCAGCGCCAAGGAGCCCCGCTGGAGCAGCGAAGCGCCGAGCATGGCCGACACCTCGTGCTTGTCGTCGTAGGTATGCCCCCACGTAAGATAGCCCTCGTAGTTGAAGCGCCGATACTGGTCGTAGCTCTGCGAGGCGCCGTTGGCCGAGGTGTTGCCTGTCGTCGAGTTGAGCTTGTACATCGGGCTGTAGCCGAAGCCGTCCGTCCAGGTAACGTCCACGCCGGCCGAACCCCGCAGGCGGAAGTCTTTCAGGAACTTCAGCTCCGCGAAGACGCTCCCTTTCATCGTGGTGTAGAGCGTGCGCCCGTGCGAGTAGTAGATGCGCGCCACGGGGTTCACGACCTCCTGCGACACATATTTCGAGACGCCGAACCCGCCGTAAAGTTCGTCGGTCTGGTAGGGATCGTAGACCGGCGTGAGGGGATCCATGTTCAGGGCTCCGACGAGCGGACCCGCCGTCGAGGAGTTCTGCGTAACGGACTGCTTCTTGACGTGGCTCACCACGACGTTCTCGCCCACGGTCAGCACGTCGTTGCGCAGCAGCTTGTGCTCGGCGGCCAGATTGATCGTATAGCGTTTGAAGTTCGACTTGCCCTCGGCCAGAATGCCGTCCTGATTCAGGTAGGAGGCCGAGCCGTTGAACGACGAGCGGGCCGTACCCGCCGAGACGCGGACATTGTGGCGCTGCGCGCCCGCATTGCGGTTGAGAATGGCCTCCTGCCAATCGGTTCCCCGATGGAACGAGGCGATCTGCTCGTCGGTAAAAGGAAGCGTCGCGCCCGAATTGGCGGCCGCCTCGTTCTGGATGATCGCATATTCGCGGGCGTTCAGCACGTCGATCTTGCGGGCGATATTCTGAATACCGTAGGAGAAGTCGTAGTCGATGCGCCACTGCCCCTCCTTGCTGCGCCGCGTCGTGATGAGCACGACGCCGTTGCCGCCGCGGGCTCCGTAGATGGCCGACGAAGCGGCATCCTTGAGCACCTCGATCGACTCGATGTCGCTCGGATTGAGGTATTCGATGCCCGAAACGGCCATGCCGTCGACGATGTAGATCGGCGTCGCCGTGCCGTTGGTGCCGATGCCGCGCACATAGATCTGTACGTCCGATCCGGGCTGTCCGGAGTTGGAGACGACCTGCACGCCGGCCGTCTTGCCGGCTAAGGCGTCGTCGGCACGCATGATGCCCGTGGTCTCGAGGTCGGAGCCCTTGACCGAGGAGATGGCTCCCGTCACCAAGCTCTTCTTCTGGACGCCGTAGCCCACGACCACGACCTCCTCGAGCTGCTGTGCGTCGCTCTCCAACCGCACGTCGATCTCCATGCGGTTGTGCACGGCCACCTCCTGGGTCTTGTAGCCGAGAAAACTGAACACCAGCACGTCGGATTTCGAGGCCCGGAGGGTGTAGGCGCCTTTCATGTCGGTCGAGGTTCCGGCAGCGGTCCCTTTGACGATGACCGCCACGCCGGGCACGGCCTCTCCCGAGGCGTCCGTTACCACACCCGACACGGTGCCCGGAGACTGTGCGGAGCCCGACAGCACGAAGAGCAGGCCGGCAGCGGCCAGCAGCATCCTGCGCAACTTCGGGAGAACGGCTCCTCCGCGTAGATTTTCACTCATAGGAATTAGGATTTAAGGTTAGCAGTAGGAATCGTTTTTTTAAATCGTTTCCGTATCAAAAGTAAAATTTAACGGAACGAACCCGAATTTTTCGACCCCTACAAAACTACTACACGACCGATCCGTCCGGTCATCCAAATCCCTACAGATTCAAGAAATAACCATTGATTATAAATCGTTTGCATATAAAAACAGCAAATTCATCCACCATACGACATTTACGGAGTTTTAGCGGCGATCCGATTTATTAACATTTTTACTATATTTGACTTCGACTTACGGCACTTCGGCCCGGCGCCGCACGAATTCGCACGGCCCGCCCGAACTCTTCACGAATATCAAAAGGTATCCGAACATGAACCGATCGACTTTCGCTCCGCTCTGCCTGCTGGCGGTTCTCCTCACGGTGCCGACGGAGATATGCGCCGCAGTCCGCAGCGGACTGCGGCACGTGGAACGCTTCGCCTATGGCTCCGCCCCGGTCTCCCGCACTCAGGTGTGGGACATCACGGCCGACGGCGGAGAGGGCAGCCGGGTTTTCTTCGCCACCAACGACGGACTCTGCCTCTACGACGGAGTCCGCTGGAGCTGCTGCCGCCCCGAGGGGAACCCGGTGCTGCGCGCCCTGCGCCTCGACCCCGAAACCGACCGTCTCTATACGGCCGGAGTCAACGAATTCGGATACTGGACGCGCGACGACTACGGCGGACTCGCCTACACGCCGCTCTACCGCAACCCCGACTTCCGCTCCCGGAGCAACGACTTTTGGCGCATCGCGCTCGAGAGCCGTTCGGGACGCGTCTACTTCCAGTGCCGCGAAAAAATCTGCATCTACGACATAGCGTCGGGTTCGATCCGCGAACTGACGCCGCAAGAGGCTTTCCGCTACATGTACGAAGTGGAGGGGCGCATCTATTTTCAGGACGGCGCCACGCTCTGCCTGCTGGGCGACGACCTGAGCCGCGAGGCGGTCTGCGACATTCCGGGCCGCATCGTCAACCTCGTTCCGGGACGCAACGGCGAACTGCTGGCGGCCGTGGAGCACGCCGGCATCTTCACGATCGACGACGACGGGCGCCTCCTGCCGCTCGACACCGCGACCAACGCCCTGCTCTCCGACGCCAAGATCACGTGCTGCCGGCGCTACAACGCCGACCTGCTGCTGGTCGGAACCACGCGCCGGGGGCTCTTCGTGATAAACAACGCCGGGGAGATCGACCGTTCGATCCCCTACGGCCGGCAGCTCGACAACACCACGATCCTCAGCGCTGCGGCGGACGAGCGCGGCGACATCTGGCTCGGGCTCGACTCGGGCGTGGCCGCCATCGACAACAGCACCCGCGACTACTACTACACGGACACCCGTCTGGGGCAGGTGCACAGCCTGCTCGACCTCGACGACGGGCGGCTGCTCGCAGGTTCGAACAAGGGCCTTTTCCTGCTCGACGGCGATGGCGCGCTGCATCCGGTTCCGGGCACGACGGGCTCGGTCTGGGAACTCGACCGGATCGACGGTCGCATCTACGTACTCCACGACTTGGGACTCTTCCGGCTGACCGACGGCCTGCGCCTCGCGCCGGTCGCCACGGGAAGCGGCGTCTACTCCCTGCACCGCTGCCGCCACGACCGCCAGTACTACATTATGAGCACCTATTCGGGCCTCGGCTTGCTGCGGCACACCGGCGAGGGGCTGCAGTTCGTGTCGCAGATCGCCGGCTACAACGGATTCACGCGCCACATCGGCATCGACGAGAAAGACCGCATCTGGGTTACCGTACTCGACGTGGGATTCGTGCGGCTGACGCTCTCCGATGACAAATGCCGCGTGGCCGAAGCCCGCAGCTACGACTTAGCCGCCGGAACAGGCAGCGACGTCTTCTCGACCCGCATCGACCAGGAGCTCGTGCTGTGCTGCGACGACCGCGCCTGCCGCATCGACTATGCGACCGACTCGCTCGTCCGCGCGCCCGGAGCCGAACGGATACTCGCCCTGTGCGGTCGGGGGGGGGTCCGGAGCATCGTCCAGCAGGACAACCGCTTCTGGTACGTAGCAGCCGACGGAACCGGGTACGTCGAGCGCACGGGCGCCTCGCTGACCCGCTGCGCGGGGATTCTCGGACAGGCGACCCTCGAACGCATTTCCGGCGGCTTCCGCACCATCGGCGACGCCGGAGTCATCGGCTTCCGCAACGGCATCGGCTTCTCCTACGGCAACGGCACGCCCCGGCAGCCCGTAGCGATCGGCAGGGTGGCGGCGCAGGGTCCCAACCGCACGCTCTATCACCGCCTCGGCGACCCCGTATTCGAGATTCCCGCCTCGATGAACACGCTGCGCATCTGGCCCGTCCGGCTTCCGCCGGGGCGCCAGATAGAATACCGCATCGCATCGCTGGCACCCGACTGGAAGACGGTGCGCATCGACGAATTCCTGCAGGTGCCGGCCCTGCCCCACGGCCGCCACGTGGTCGAGCTGCGCGCCCCGGGTGCCGCGCCCTCGGACATCCGGCGGATCGAGGTCCGCGTGCGTCCGCCCTGGTACATCGCGTGGCCGATGATCCTGCTCTACGTGCTGGTCGTCGCACTGCTGCTGGCCGGGGTGCGGAGCTACTACCTCCGCAAAAGCCGTCTGGCTCAGGAGGAGGTTCTGCGCCGCGAGAAAGAACACCGCGAAAAGGAACTCGAGCAACTCGAACGGGAAAACCTGCTCAAGGAGAAGCGGATTTCGGAGCTGGAACGCGAGAAACTGAAGATCGACCTGCGCAACAAGGACAAGCGTCTGGCCAACATCACGATGAACAACCTCCGCCGCAACAACATGCTCAACCAGCTCAAAAACGAGATCTCGGAACTGCTGACCGTCGAGGGGGCGGGGCGCACCAAGCCGATCGTCGGGCGGATCATCCGCCGCATCAACGCCCAGCTCAAGGACGACAGCGACTGGCAGCTTTCGGAAAACTACTTCAACACGATCTACGACGGCCTGCTCGACCGGCTGCGGGCCGACTACCCGTCGCTCTCGCAGACCGACCTGAGGCTGTGCGTCTACATCAAGCTCAACCTCTCGACCAAGGAGACGGCCGAGCTGATGAACATCTCGCCGCGCAGCGTGGAGATGGCCCGCTACCGGCTGCGCAAGAAACTGGGGCTCGGCTCCAACGACAAGATCGAGTCGGTGCTCCGGTAACGGCGCCGTGCTCCCGCCGTTCCGGTGTTCTCCGGGCGGTCCGAACCCGGAACGGAGCCTCGCGGAACGCACGAAAGTACCGCGCCTCCGAGGTAAAAACGGCGCGCGTTTGCTTTTTCGCCTCCGTTTCACTACCTTTGCCCCGCATGTCCGAGATCTGCCGAAGACCCGACAATGAAATCCGCCCCGGGCATCGGCATGCAACGTCCCGGCCGCCGAAACGCCGCCCCCGGACCACAAGTTCCGCTTCTTATTCGACCGCCATGAAAAAATCCCTCGCTCTGCTGTTGCTTCTGGCCTCCTTCGTCGGCACCCGCGAATCTTCCGCTCAGGGCTACGTCAAACTCAACGGCCTCTATGCACTGGCGGGCGTCATCAACCCGGCCGTAGAGTTCGCCGTTTCGCCGCGGTCGACGATCCAGACCGAAATCGTCGTCTCGCCGTGGAAGTCGATCCGCGGCAAACACATGACCTTCGGCATCCTGATGGGCGAATACCGCTACTACTTCCGGGAGCACAACCGCGGCTGGTACGTCGGCGGCAACCTCGGCATGATGGCGTTCGACATGTCGAAACCCTACATGGACGGATTCCGCCTCCGTTTCGAAAACCGCTACTGCAAGGGCTACGGCATGATGATCGGCGCCTGCGCGGGCTATGAATACCGGTTCTGCGAACGGTGGCTCGTCGACGCGTTCCTCGGCTGGGCGTGGATGACGAGCTTCTACAACGGCTACAGCATGGCCGGGGAGATCGACATGAATCCCCACCGCCCCGTGCAGCCCCGATATCCCGACCCGTTCAACGGCTCGTCGGAGTGGTACCCCAACAAGATCGGCGTCTCGATCGGCTACCGCATCCTCAAACCCCGGAAATAACCGCCCGGCCATGTTCCGTACGTTCCTGCTTCTTCTCTGCTGCGGGGCTGCCGCCTGCACGACACGGACATTCCGGCAGGCGGAGCCGCGAGCCGCCCTCGAACGCGATCTGCAGGCGATGATCGACTCAGTGCCGGCCCGCGTGGGCATCGCCGCCGTGTTCGGCGACGGGGACACGCTCCTTCTCGGCAACCGCCCCGACTACCCGATGGCCAGCGTCTACAAATTCCATCAGGCACTGGCCCTGCTCGACTCGCTCGACCGTGCCGGACTTACCCCCGATCTGCGGCTCGAAGTCGGACGTTCCGACTTGCTGCCCGACACATGGTCGCCTCTGCGCGACGCCCGGCCCGAGGGCAGATACTCGCTGCCGGTGTCGGAACTGCTTCGCTACAGCGTCGCACAAAGCGACAACAACGTCTGCGATCTTCTCTTCCGCTTCATGGGAGGCCCGCGAAACGTCGAACGTTACCTGCGCAGCCTCGGTCTCGACGACACGACCATCGGGGCCGACGAAGCCGCCATGCACCGCGACCCCTCTCTCCAATACGCCAACACCGCCTCGCCGCTCGACGCCGTGCGGCTGCTGGAGCGCTTCCGTCGCGGCGAGCTGCTGAGCCCCGCCGCCGGCGACCTGTTGCTGAAGATCATGCTGGAAACCGTTACCGGTCCCGACAAGCTCCGGGGTCTTCTGCCGCCCGATGTGCGCGTGGCCCACAAGACCGGCAGCGGCCTGCGCGATGCAAGGGGCGTCGTCGCGGCCGACAACGACATCGGCATCGTCCTGCCGCCCGACGGCCGCGCCTACTCCGTCGCCGTCTTCATCGCCGACTCGCCCGCGAGCGACCGTGCCGACGCAGCGCTCATCGCCCGGATCTCCCGACGCATATACGACTACCGCACGGCACGATCCACCGATAAAAAACAGTCCTCATCCCGGCGCGGCGCGGGCCACGGCTCGTGCCGGTGCGGATCGTAGATTCAGCAATCCCCCCGCTAAGAGCGGGATTCTATGGGGAAATAGGGCCGACCGATCTCTGTTCAACCTCTTTTGTCCCCGCTCCGCTAAGAGCGGAGTTTCAGGGGAGGGGAGATAGAGCCGGTTTTTCTGTTCGGCCTCCTCTGTCCCCGCCCGGCCAAGCGGGGTGTATACTCCAGTCTGCCGGAAAGCCTCGCTCTTTCCGGCATTCATTCCAGCGATTGCTCCATACGCCTGCTTCGGGCTACCGCCAGTATGGGACGGGAGCCCTGACGACTGTCGGCACGCAGGGCGACTTCTGGTCTTCCTCCCCTGCCGATGCGAGCGGTGCCAATGCAGGCGGCATGTGGTTCGACACAGGGAACATAAAACCGCTGGGCGGCACCGAACGCGCCTACGGCTTCACCGTGCGCTGCGTCCAGCATCTACGGACTGTTTTTCAAGATAAAAAGAAGTAAAAGGTCGACAGGCCGAAACTCCGGCCCTTGCAGAGAGCGGCCGCTGCGTCCCGAAACGCCTCTCCTCTTCCCGCGCTTGGCGGGGCGCAAAAAAATCCCGGCCGCCGAAACCGGCGACCGGGACGATCATATTATAAAGGTATGAATGGTTACTTCACCTTCGGGCCGGCAGCCACGAGGCTCTTGCCTTCGGCATTGCCCGTGAACTTCACGAAGTTCTTCACGAAGCGGTTGGCCAGATCCTCGGCTTTGGTCTCCCACTCCTTCGGGTTCTTGTAGGTGTCGCGCGGATCGAGGATCTTGGGATCCACGCCCGGCAGCTGAGTCGGCACCTTGAAGTCGAACATCGGGATCGTCTTGGTCGGGGCCTTGTCGATCGAACCGTCGAGAATGGCGTCGATGATGCCGCGCGTATCCTTGATCGAGATACGCTTGCCCGTGCCGTTCCAGCCCGTGTTGACCAGATAGGCCGTAGCGCCCGACTGCTTCATGCGCTTCACGAGCTCCTCACCGTACTTGGTGGGGTGCAGCGAAAGGAAAGCGGCGCCGAAGCAGGCCGAGAAGGTCGGCGTAGGCTCGGTGATGCCGCGCTCGGTACCGGCCAGCTTGGCGGTGAAGCCCGAGAGGAAGTAGTACTTCGTCTGCTCGGGGGTCAGGATCGACACGGGAGGCAGCACACCGAAAGCGTCGGCCGAGAGGAAGATCACCTTCTTGGCGGCGGGAGCCTTCGATACGGGCTTCACGATGTTGTTGATGTGGAAGATCGGGTACGACACGCGCGTGTTCTCCGTAACGGACTTGTCGGCGAAGTCGATCTTGCCTTTCTTGTCCACCGTTACGTTCTCCAGCAGGGCGTTGCGGCGGATGGCGTTCCAGATATCGGGCTCCGACTCCTTCGAGAGGTTGATGACTTTGGCGTAGCAGCCGCCCTCGAAGTTGAAGACGCCGTCGTCGTCCCAGCCGTGCTCGTCGTCGCCGATGAGCTGACGCTTCGGGTCGGTCGAAAGGGTGGTCTTGCCCGTGCCCGACAGACCGAAGAATACGGCCGTCTCGCCCTTTTCGTTGGTGTTGGCCGAGCAGTGCATCGAAGCGATGCCCTTCAGGGGCAGCAGGTAGTTCATGTAGGAGAACATGCCCTTCTTCATCTCGCCGCCGTACCACGTGTTGATGATGACCTGCATCTTCTCCGTGAGGTTGAAGACCACGGCCGTCTCGGAGTTGAGACCCAGCTTCTTGTAGTTCTTCACTTTGGCTTTCGAGGCGTTGAGCACCACGAAGTCGGGCTCGCCGTACTCTTCCAGCTCGGCGTCGGTCGGGCGGATGAACATGTTCTTCACGAAGTGGGCCTGCCAGGCCACCTCCATGATGAAGCGGATCTTCAGACGCGTGTTCTCGTTGGCGCCGCAGAACGTGTCGACCACGTAGAGTTTCTTGCCCGAAAGTTCTTTGGCGGCGATCTTCTTCAGTTCTTTCCACGCAGCCTTCGTTACGGGTTTGTTGTCGTTCTTGTACTCGTCGGAGGTCCACCAGATCGTATCTTTGGTGGTCTCGTCCTTCACGAAGAACTTGTCTTTGGGCGAACGGCCCGTGTAGACGCCCGTCATGACGTTCACGGCACCCATCTCGGTAAGCTGACCCTTTTCGAAGCCGCGCAGGCCTTTCTTGGTCTCCTCACGATAGAGCTCGTCGTAGGAGGGATTGTACACGATCTCGGTGGCTCCCGTGATCCCGTACTTCTTCAGATCCAGTTTGTCCATAATTTAACGTATTTTAAAATTAAACCTCTTGTCGTTCTTGCGGTCGTCCCCGGAGCGCTGCGGCCATCATGCCGCCGCCGTTCTCCTCCGGCCTTAAGGAGAGAGCCCTTTTTTACCGATGCAAAGGTAGAAAAAGTTTCATATTTGTGAAAAAATTAACAGTGAATTTCCCGAAATTTTTCTTAAATTTGATATTCGTGCCGGGGCTCTACTTCCATATCCCGTTCTGCAGGCGCATCTGCGCCTACTGCGACTTCTACAAGTGCGCCGACCTCAGACGCATGGACGAGGTCGTGGCCGCCATGCACCGCGAGCTCGACGCGCAGCGCGGCTACCTCGGAGGCGAACCGCTCCGCACCCGTTACTTCGGCGGCGGCACCCCCTCGCTCTGTTCGCCCCGGCAAATTTCGGACCTCCTCGTCCATGCGGCCGATCTGTTCGACTGCACGGCCATAGAGGAGACCACCCTCGAGGCCAATCCCGACGACCTCTCCGGCTCCTACCTCGACGCCCTGCGGCGTACGGGCGTCGACCGCCTGTCGATCGGCGTGCAGTCGTTCGACGACGCCTGCCTGCGGCTGATGAACCGGCGGCACTCGGCCGCGCAGGCGGTCGACGCCGTGAAGCTGGCCCGGGCGGCAGGCTTCGACAACATCACCGTCGACCTGATCTTCGGCATTCCGGGCTTCGGCGGCGACGCGCTCCGCCGGTCGCTCGACACGGCGCTGGAGCTCGCGCCCGAGCATATTTCGGCATATCATTTGACGGTCGAGCCCGATACGGCATTCGGCCGCCGCGCTGCCCGGGGCGAGTTCGCACCGGTCGAGGAAGCGGTCAGCGAAGAGGAGTTCCTCTCCGTCCACCGGACCCTGACCCAAGCCGGATACGAACACTACGAGGTCTCGAACTTCGCCCTGCCCGGACACCGGGCTCGCCACAACGCCGCCTACTGGCACGGCGAAAAGTACCTCGGAATCGGCCCTGCGGCCCACTCCTACGACGGCCGGGAGCGCCATTGGAACGTCTCCTCGGTGGACCGTTACCTCGACGGAGCGCCGCCCGAACAGGAGATCCTGACCTCCCGCGACCGCTTCAACGAGTACCTGATGACGCGGCTGCGGACCGCCGAGGGAATCGACCTCGCCGAAGCCCGACGGTTGTTCGGCCCCCGGCGGCTCGAACGCCTGAAAAGCGAAGCGGCCCGAATCGCACGGAGCGGCATGCTGCAGGCCACGGAGCAGCGGCTGCGGATCGCTCCGGAGCATTTCCTCACCTCCGATGCCGTCATCGGAACACTGTTCGAGGAATGTTAATTTATTCTTAAATTTTTTTAAGAATCCCGAATCCGTTGTTTTATATAAATATAATGTGTACCTTTGCGCGCGATTTTTCCAATCACGAAGCGTAAAATTACAAACAACAAAAATAGACTATGAGCAACGCAAAACTGACCCCTGATTACCTGTTCGAAGTGAGCTGGGAGGTATGCAACAAGATCGGAGGCATCCATACCGTCGTTTCGACCAAGGCACAGACCGCCGTCCGGAAATTCGGCGACCGCTACCTGCTCCTCGGCCCCGATCTCTCGCACGAGGGAATGAACCCCGAGTTCGAAGAAGACCTCAGCCTGCTCCGGAGCTGGCGTCAGAGCGTCTACAGCGAAGGCATCCGCATCCGCGTGGGCCGCTGGAAGATCAAGGGCGAGCCGACGGTGATCCTCGTGGACTTCACCTCGCTCTTTCCCCGCAAGGACGAAATCCTGAAAAAACTGTGGGAGGACTACCACGTCGACTCCATCTCGGGTCAGTGGGACTACATCGAGCCCGTTCTGTTCGGCTACGCCGCCGGCCGGGTGATCGCCTCCTACGTCGACACGTTCTGCACCGCCACCGAAAAGGTCGCCGCCCACTTCCACGAGTGGATGACCGCCGCCGGAGGCCTCTACCTGCGCCGCAACGCGCCCTACGTGGCCACGCTCTTCACCACGCACGCCACCGTCATGGGCCGCTGCATCGCCGGCAACCGTCTGCCGCTCTACAACGACCTGACGAAGTTCAACGCCGACGAGCTGGCGCGCCAGTTCAACGTCATGGCCAAGCACTCCATCGAGAAGATGGCCGCCACTTACCACGACGCCTTCCTCACCGTCAGCGACATCACGGCCAACGAATGCAAATACCTGCTGAGCCGCGAACCCGACTGCGTAACGCCCAACGGCTTCGAGAACGATTTCGTCTGGACGGGTACGGAGTACAACGCCAAACGCGCCGAAGCCCGTCGGACGATGATCGACGTCGCCGAAGCCTGCCTGGGCCGGAAGTTCGCAACCGATCCGCTAATCGTCGGCACCAGCGGCCGCTACGAGTTCCGCAACAAGGGCCTCGACGTCTTCATCGAATCGCTCAAGACGCTGGCCGCTTCCGAAAGCCTCGACCGCGAGGTGCTGGTCTACATCACCGTACCCGCCGGCAACCGCGGCCCGCGGCCCGACCTGCAGGCCCATCTGGCCGACGCCTCGAAACCCATCGACGGCAGCCAGTACAAATATTCGACCCACCGGCTGGAAAACCCCGCCGGCGATCCGATCGTAGAGGCGCTCAACGGTTCGATCCTCACCACCGACGACTCGAAAGTCAAGGTGTTGTTCGTACCCACCTACCTCAACCGCAACGACGGCATCTTCGGCAAGGACTACTACGAGCTTCTGGTGGGCATGGACCTCACCGTATTCCCCTCCTACTACGAGCCGTGGGGCTACACGCCCCTGGAGTCGGTGGCTTTCTCCGTGCCGACCATCACCACGACGCTCGCCGGCTTCGGTCTCTGGGTCAACAAACAGCCCGAGCACGAGGGCGTGGAGGTGATCCGCCGCGACGACTACAACGACCGCGAGGTCGTAGCCGCCCTCGCCGACGCCATGCTGCGTTTCTGCCGGCTCGACGACAAGCAGGTAGAAAAGGCCCGTCGTTCGGCTCTCGAAATCTCGAAATCGGCGCTCTGGGAGCATCTTTACGACGCCTACGAGAACGCTTATGCCGAAGCGATCGAGGCTTCGATCGTCCGCACCAACCGCGCGGTCCTCGACGACGGCGGTTCGCGCAACGAGCAGATCAACTTCGTGCGTCAGCAGCTCTTCGTCGAGAAGCCCAACTGGAACCGCATGATGGTCGACAAGACCCTGCCCTCGCGGCTGCACGCGCTCGAAGAGCTTTCGCGCAACCTCTGGTGGTGCTGGAACCCCGGGGCCCGCGACCTCTTCGAGGGCATCGACCCCGCGCTGTGGACCGAGTGCGACCGCAACCCCATCGCGTTCCTCGACAAGCTGAGCATCGAGCGCCTCAAGGAGCTGGAGCAGGATTCGCAGTTCCTCGCCCAGCTGGACGCCGTACATGCGCAGTTCCACGCCTACATGAACGAGAAACCCGATCCCAAGACCACGACGATCTCCTACTTCTCGATGGAGTACGGTCTGCATTCGTCGTTGAAGATCTACTCGGGCGGTCTGGGTATTCTGGCCGGCGACTACCTCAAGGAGGCGTCGGACAAGAACGTGCCGATGGCGGCCGTAGGTCTCTTGTACCGTTACGGCTACTTCACGCAGCGTCTCTCGGCGCAGGGCGCGCAGGAGGCCACCTACGAGGCGCAGAACTTCTATAAGCTGCCCATCTCGCCCGTGCGCGACGAGGCCGGCAACTGGCTCACCGTTACGATCGCCTTCCCCGGCCGCACCTTGTCGGCCCGCGTCTGGAAATGCCAGGTCGGCCGCACGGACCTCTTCCTGCTGGACACCGACTTCGAGGATAACCTCGAGGAGGATCGCCGGATCACCCACTACCTCTACGGCGGCGACTGGGAAAACCGTCTCAAGCAGGAGATCCTGCTGGGCATCGGCGGTATCCGGGCGCTGCGCAAGCTGGGCATCAAGCATCAGGTCTTCCACTGCAACGAGGGTCATGCCGCCTTCATCGGCATCGAGCGCATCCGCGAGCTGGTCAACCACAAGAAGCTCTCGTTCTCCGAGGCGCTGGAGGTCATCCGCTCCTCGTCGCTCTTCACGACCCACACCCCCGTGCCGGCCGGCCACGACGCCTTCCCCGAGCAGATGATCCGCCAGTACATGTCGCACTACCCCGACGTCTTAGGCATCACGTGGGAGCAGTATATCAACCTCGGCAAGACCAACCCCAACGACCCCGACGAGAAGTTCTCGATGTCGGTGCTGGCCTGCAACCTCTCGCAGGAGGTCAACGGCGTATCGTGGCTCCACGGCGAGGTCTCGAAGGACATTCTGGGCAACATGTGGCCGGGCTACTTCAAGAACGAGCTCCACATCGGCTACGTTACCAACGGCGTGCACTTCCCCACTTGGATCGCCACGTCGCTGCGCCGCCTCTACGCCCGCTATTTCGCCGACGGATTCGAGGGACACAACTACGACATCCCCGCATGGCAGAAGGTCCACAACATTCCCGACGAGGAGCTGTGGCACGAGCGCATGAACCTCAAGAACCGCCTTATCAAGCACATCCGCCGCCGCTTCAGCGACCCCGATCAGGTGCGTCTCGACTCGCCGCGCCAGATGATCCAGATCATCGAGGGCATCAAGCCCGATGTGCTGACCATCGGCTTCGCGCGCCGCTTCGCCACCTACAAGCGCGCCTACCTGCTCTTCACGAACCTCGACCGGCTGGCGGCCATCGTCAACAACAAGGAGCGCCCCGTGCAGTTCATCTTCGCGGGCAAGGCCCACCCCAACGACAAGCCGGGTCAGGACCTCATCAAGCGCATCGTCGAAGTGTCGGCCATGCCGCAGTTCGTGGGCAAGATCCTCTTCCTGCAGAACTACGACATGGAGCTCGCCCGCCGCATGGTGCAGGGCGTCGACGTCTGGCTCAACACCCCCACGCGTCCGCTGGAGGCCTCGGGAACGTCGGGCGAGAAGTGCGTGATGAACGGCGTGATGCAGTTCTCCGTGCTCGACGGCTGGTGGGTCGAGGGTTACAAGGAGGGCGCCGGGTGGATGCTTCCTATGGAACGCACCTTCGCCGACCAGCACTATCAGGACGAGCTGGACGCCGAGATGATCTACAACACCATCGAGGAGCAGATCGCACCCCTCTACTATCGGCGCGAGCACGACGGCATTCCCCACGACTGGGTCGCTTCGGTCAAGCGCTGCGTGGCCGACATCGCCTCGAACTTCACCACCAACCGCATGCTCACCGACTACGAAGAGCGCTTCTACGACAAGCTCGCGGCCCGCAAGCAGCGGATCACCGAGGGCGGCTACAAGCTGGCCCGCGAAATCGCGGCTTGGAAGCGCAAGGTCTCGGCCGCATGGGATCAGGTCCGCGTAGTGGACGTACAGCGCGTCAAGATCGAAAAGGAAGCCGTCTTCGTGGGCGAAAAGTACCATTTCGAGGTGAAGCTCGACATGGCTACCCTGCGACCCGAGGATCTGGGCGTGGAGATGGTCATCGCCCAGCAGATCGTCGGCAACGAGGCGGTCAACGTCTCCCGCACCGTACGGCTCGACTGCACGAAGGTCGAGGGCAACACGGCGACCTACACGCTCGACTATACGCCCGACGAAACCGGCACCTACGATGTGGCGCTGCGCGTCTTCCCGCACAACGAGCACCTGCCCCACCGCATGGACTTCGCGCTGGTGAAGTGGGCATAATTTTCCGAACTCGCGATACCTGCGGCCGGAACGATGGTTCTTTTCGGCTGCAGGTGTCGTTTTCAGAGGTAAAAACCGCACAAAAAGAGTTCGAAAGAAGAATTTTTTCGAAACGCCGGAACAAGTTGCCGAAAAAATCACTATCTTCATAACACGAAACCAAAGCCTTCGACCAACGATATGTCAGCACTAACCTTCGATAAAAGCGAACTGGGCAATCTGGAGTACTCGCTCCAGCGGGAGATGCTCGCTACCGACCGCCGCGGCGGCTACATGAGCACCACCATCGTCTGCTGCAACACGCGACGCTACCACGGGCTGATCGTCGCTCCCATCGATCGGAGCGACCGCACCTACCTGCTCCTTTCGTCGCTCGACGAGACGATCGTGCAGCACGACCAGAGTTTCAATCTGGCGCTGCACCGTTTCAAGGGGGTCTACGAGCCGCGCGGCCACAAATACATCACCGATTTCCAGTACACGCCCACCCCGACGATCACCTACCGCGTCGGCGGCGCGATCCTGAAAAAGGAGATGCTGTGGATCCACAAGCGCACCCAGCTGATGATCCGCTATACGCTCGTCGACGCCCACTCCGAAACGCGGCTGCGGCTGCGGCCTTTCCTCGCTTTCCGCGACAAGCACGCGCTCACGAAAGCCAACATGGAGGCCGACGGCCACTCCTACCCGGCGGTCAACGGCGTGCGGTGCCGTCTCTACGAATCGTTCCCGTGGCTCTACCTCCAGACCAGCAAACCCGGCACGGAGTTCGTACCGGCTCCCGACTGGTACTACGACTTCGAGTACCTGCAGGATATCGCCCGCGGATACGAGGGACACGAAGATCTCATGACGACCGGTTATTTCGAAACCGAGCTGAAGAAGGGCGAAAGCATCATCTTCTCGGCTTCGCTCGACGAGATGGGTTCGACGAAGACCATCGAAGAGGTCTTCGAGGCTTCGATCGCGCGCCGCACCCACAAGATCGATTTCATCAGTTGCCTCGAACATTCGGCGCGCCAGTTCGTGATCCGCCGTCCGGGCGACCGCACCGAGGTGATCGCCGGTTATCCGTGGCACGGTATTTCGGCACGTCAGACATTCGTGGCGCTGCCGGGGTTGACGCTGGCGCAGGACCATAAGGAGGACTGCATCGACGCCCTCGACACGCAGGTCCGCGACATGCACGAGGGCATGTTCGCCGGTTCGGCATCGGCCGCCGTGGCCGCCGACGCTCCGCTGTGGTTCTTCTGGACGCTCCAGCAGCTCGAAACCAAGCTCGACGGCCGCACGATCTGGAACCGCTACGGAGGGGCCATGAAGGAGTTGCTCGAAAGCTACCGCCGCGGCATCGCGGGACGCGTGATTCTCAACGACAACGGCCTCGTCTGGGCCGCATCGGACGAAGCGCATCCGCTCACGTGGATGGACTCGGTGATCGACGGTCGGGCCGTTACTCCGCGCAACGGCTATCAGGTCGAGGTCAACGCTTTGTGGTACAACGCCGTCTGCTACGCTCTGCGACTGGCACGGGAGAACGGCGACATGGAGTTCGTCCGGGCTTGGGAAGCGCTCCCCGCCCGCACGGCCGCCTCGTTCAACGAGCTGTTCCGCCTGCCGCAGGGCTATCTGGCCGACTACGTAGGCGAGGGAGGAGCGGACGATGCGATCCGTCCCAACATGATGATCGCCTGCGGTCTGCCTTACAAGATACCCGACATCGAGACGCAGATCGACGTGCTCCGCACCGTGCGCCAGCACCTGCTGACCCCCAAAGGACTGCGCTCGCTGACGCCCCGCAACCCCATCTACAAGGGCGTATGCGACGGCACGCCCGCCGAGCGCGACTTCGCCGCCAAGAACGGATCGGTCTGGCCGTGGCTGCTGCAGTTCTACGTGCAGGCATGTTTCGACATCGACGGCGATGCTTTCCTTGCGCAGGCCGAGGAGATTCTGGCTTCGTTCGAGGAGGACATTCAGGTCTACGGCATCGGTTCGATCAACGACCTCTACGACGCCGATCCGCCCTACACCTACCGGGGAGCCATTTCGCAGGCATGGAGCGTGGGCGCCGTACTGAATATCTACCGCATGATCCGCGAGCGGAAGAAGCGATAAGAATCAAAAAAATCGTCCGGCGGACCGGAATGAAAGCCGGAACCGGAAACGAGAATTTGTTATAAAGTAAAGAATAGTTATGAGAGTTTTAATGTTCGGCTGGGAGTTTCCGCCTCATATCGCCGGCGGTCTGGGTACCGCCTGTTACGGCATGACCCGCGGGCTGGCGCGCAACGGCGTCGAGGTAACGTTCGTGGTGCCGCACGCCTACGGCGACGAGGATCAGCGTTTCACCCATGTGCTGAACGCCAGCGAAGTGGAGGCGCTGTACGGTGCTACCGGCAGCGGGGCCGACGACATCCTCACCAACATGTCGTTCATCCGCATCGACTCGAACATGGTGCCTTACATTTCGCCCGAGGAGTACGCCGACTACCACGAGCAGTTCGTCAAGACCGGACAGAAAACCTGGTCGACGACCGATGCGTGGAAGCAGCGCTACACCTTCTCCGGCAAGTACGGCGCCAACCTCATGGAGGAGGTCGCCCGCTATGCCGTCGTCGCGGCGCAGGTGGCCCGCGATCTGGAGGGGCAGTTCGACATCATCCATGCCCACGACTGGCTCACCTACTTCGCCGGCATCGCCGCCAAACGCGTCTCGGGCAAGCCGCTGGTCGTGCACATGCACGCCACGGAGTACGACCGCAGCGGCGAGAACGTCAACACGCAGGTCTACGCCATCGAACGGGCCGGCATGCAGGCCGCCGACCGCGTGATGGCCGTCTCGAACCTCACGCGCAACATCGTCATCAACCGCTACGGCATCCCCGCCGAGCGCGTCGTAACGATGCACAACGCCGTGCGTTTCGCCGAAAACTCGGGAGAAACTCCCGAACGCGGCGTCAGGGACAAGATCATCACCTTCCTCGGCCGCATCACCTATCAGAAAGGCCCCGACTACTTCGTCGAGGCAGCCGCCAAAGTGCTCAAGCGCATGCCCGACGTCCGCTTCGTGATGGCCGGCTCGGGCGACATGATGAACCATGTCATCCGCCGCGTCGCGCGCCTCGGCATCGCCGACCGCTTCCACTTCACGGGCTTCCTGCGCGGCGAGGACGTCCACAAGATGTTCCAGCTTTCGGACGTCTACGTCATGCCCTCGGTCTCCGAACCGTTCGGCATCTCGCCCCTCGAGGCCATGCGCTCCAACGTCCCGGTCATCATCTCCAAGCAGAGCGGCGTGGCCGAAGTGCTGGACTACGCCGTCAAGGTCGACTACTGGGATGTCGACGCGATGGCCGACGCGATGTACGGACTCGTCAAATACCCGGCGCTGGCGGGCATGTTCGCCTCGAAAGGCCTCGAAGAGGTTACCAACCTCAAGTGGAACAACGTAGCCGCCAAGATCAAGGCCGTCTACGAAGAAGTGATCGAAGAAACCAAGAACAACCAATAAAAGACTCCCGCATGAAAACCGTCTGCCTATATTTTCAGGTACACCAGCCCTGGCGTCTGAAGAAATACCGTTTCTTCAACATGGGCAAGGACCATAACTATCTGGACGACCTGCTCAACCGCTCCATCATGCAGAAAGTGGCGCGCCAGTGCTACCTGCCGATGAATGCCCTGCTTCTGAAGCTGATCCGCGAAAACGAGGGACGCTTCCGCTGTTCGTTCTCGATCACGGGTACGGCCATCGAGCAGTTCCGCGCATTCGCGCCCGAAGTGCTGGCTTCGTTCAAGGAGCTGGCGGCAACCGGATGCGTGGAGTTTCTGGCCGAGACCTACTCCCATTCGCTGGCTTCGCTGGCCTCGAAGGAGGACTTCGCCGAGCAGGTGAAGCTCCATGTCAAGACCATCGAACAGGAGTTCGGCCAACGTCCCACGGCGTTCCGCAACACGGAGCTGATCTATTCGGACGACATCGGTGCGATGGTGGCCGAAATGGGATTCCGCACGATGCTGGCCGAAGGAGCCCGCCACGTGCTGGGCTGGAAATCGCCCAACTTCGTCTACGCCAATGCGATCGACCAGCGGATGCGCCTGCTGCTGCGCAACTACAAACTCTCGGACGACATCGCGTTCCGCTTCTCCGACCGCGGTTGGGACCAGTGGCCGCTGACGGCCGGCAAGTTCGCCGGCTGGCTCGCCTCCGAAGAGACGCCCGGCGAGGTCGTCGACCTCTTCATGGATTACGAGACATTCGGCGAGCACCAGACCGCCGACACGGGAATCTTCGAATTCATGAAAGCGCTGCCCGCCGCATTGCTGTCGACCGGCGAACTGGAGTTCGCGACCGTGAGCGAAGCAGCCTCGAAATACCAGCCCGTCTCCGTACTCCACTGCCCGCACACGATGTCGTGGGCCGACGAGGAACGCGACGTAACGGCCTGGCTCGGCAACGAACTGCAGAACGAAGCCTTTTCGAAGCTCTACGCCCTGAAAGAGAAGATCGCACGGCTGAACAATCCCGACTTCGATTACGTGTGGAATTTCCTCCAGACCTCGGACCATTTCTACTACATGGCTACCAAGTGGCTCTCGGACGGCGACGTACACTCCTATTTCAATCCTTACGACTCGGCCTACGACGCATTCATCAACTACATGAACGTCCTCTCGGATTTCATCATCGAGGTCGACAAGGCGCTGGAAGCCAGAGGCGTCGAACAATAGGATCCGCCTCTCTCGATAGAAAACGCGTCGGTCTTCGCCGGCGCGTTTTTTTTGCCCGATCGATTTATTGTTATAATTTTGAAGAATCCCTAACCTCAGAACCATGAAGAAACCGTTCCTCATCCTCCTGCTCTCGTTGACACTTCCGATCGGCTGCATCGATTCGAACAAGACGCTCCGAATCCTCGACGAGGCCGAATGCCGGATGATCGACCATCCCGACAGCGCACTGACGATTCTGCGCTCCGTCGATCGCCGGACCCTGCACACACGCCGGGAACAAGCCCGCTTCGCCCTGCTCTGCACGCAGGCACTGGACAAAAACTGCATCGAGGTCGACCGGGACACGCTGATCCGAACGGCCTTGCGTTATTATCGGCACCGCGGTCCCAAACGCGAACGGGCGCTGGCTTACTTCTATTCCGAGCGCATCTACGAAAACAGACACCACATCGACTCGGCGATCGTGCAGATCGAAAAAGCCGAGAAGTTCGCGCAGCAAACCGACGACCTCTACCTGAAAGGATTGATCGCCAACACCTTCGCCATCCTCTACGAGTCGCAGAACTTCGTCGAACAGGCCAAAGACAAATACCTCGAAGCCGCCGACTACTTCTCGCGGATCGGACATAAGGAGAATCTGCTGGGGAATTATATTGGGGCTATACGCAAATTTCGAATTTTGAAAGATTACCCCAACCAAATTCTATATTATAGCGTTGCAAAAGAGATCGCTTTTGAATTAAAAGATACTCTTGCCCTCATATCATTAGAACATTTTCACGCCAATAGAATTATAGACGAAAAAAGAGATTACAAGAAAGCTTTAACAATATTGCAAACAGCTAATACTAAATACAATTCAGGCGACACACATTTATCTTATTATTTTATATTAAGCGATATTTATATAAACCTAAACAAACCCGATAGTTCTCTTTTTTATTTACGACCTTTTATCGAGCAGACAGAAGGAGAACAAACGCGCGACCGGCTGGAAATTGCCTATCTGACCGGAGTCGCTTTAAAAATGTCGGGGAGATACGAACAAGCCTATCGATACAATCATGAAGCGCTGGCGATCAGCGATACGCTCTACTTCCGAGAGAAAAAAGAGTCCATTCCGGCACTGAAAGAAAAATACAAGGCAGAGCAGCTGATCATGCAGAATAATTACCTGAAAAAGAGCAAACGATATCAATCGTGCATCGTCGGCGTCGTCTCGATTACCATTCTCTTCATCTCCTTGTGGGTGTCCAGCCAACGTAAAAAGCAGATCCTGCTGCAGGAACAGAAGATCTCGGACTATCGCAACGCCATGTCGCGACTGAAAACAGAGTACGAGACATTCCGTTTGTCTCAGAAAACGGAGAATCCGGCCATCGCTCCCGAAATCGTAGAGAGGCGCATCGCATTTCTCAAACAGATTCTCGATACCACGGCCCATTACAACCATGACAAGGAGCTCTTCTATGCGAAAATCGAACAGCTTCTGACTCAGAACGGAGGAGCTCAGAATAAAAAAGGAGCGAACGAAATGTTTCTGCTATTCCAAGATATTCTGAACGCCCGGCATCCGGGCGTCATCGACCGCCTGCAACAGCTCCATCCGCAACTGACGGCTCAGGAGGTGGGCATGTACTGCATGATCTGCATGGAGATGTCGAAGTCCGCCATCTGTCTGGTTTTGAAAATCCGGCTGAAAACCTATTACAATTATCGGAATATTCTTCGCTGCAAACTGGGCATTACCAACGAAGAGCTGACGATTCCCCAACATTTCGAGACTTTCTGCAAGCAACAACCGCAGAACGACAGGCATTGACCTTACCGAATCGATCCTCAGGAAAAGACTTTTGCGTTGAACAAAAGTCTTTTTTGTTTATTATTGAAACTAAATAAAATATTGTATATGATTTTTCTACTCCTTGCCAAGCTATTTTTACTATTTATACCGAATTTTTCCGACAAGATTCGGTCCGAAAAGACTATAGGGTAATTAAAATAATTTAATTGACTTATTATTAAACTATTACAAACGGTATTTGGGATATTCCCGAAAGAGGTTTTTCAATTTTTGCGCTATAATTTTGCATCATCGAAAACCCAAAAACTGTCGATATGAAAAATTTCCTTCTTTTTGCAGTTGCCGCCATAATGGGGATTACACCCGTATCAGCGGACGCTCCGAAAGAGCAAGAAACAAAAACCGGAGCCATTGTCCTAATAATGCGAGATAAATGCGCAAAAGACACTCGCAATCGTTCAGCCATCGGAACACCCGTGTCGGCTTATCTCGATCTCGACATGGGCCAGATCGAGGTAGCTTTCGATATTCCCGAAGGCACGGCCACGACGACGATCGTCAATGCGTTCGGGCAGGCGATCTGTCAGTACACGTGCAACAGCGAAATCGAATGGTTGATCTATCTTCCTCTTCCGACCGAAGCAGGCGATTATAAATTGAAAATCGTTACTGCAGAGGCGGAATACGAAGGTTCTTTCACGTTGTGATTCAGGGTCCGGATGATCCGGGATGCAGGACAAGGGCCTTCAGCAAGCCGTTGTCCCGCAAGCGAAACCCTCCCGGATCATCCGGCCCATCCCTCGGACCCCCAAAAATTCGATATAAACAAAAGCATCCCAGCTCCGTTTATATATCAACCGAACCGGTAATTCCGGGAGTTCCGGCTCCCCAAGCAGCACTGATCCGTTTATGAAGAATCCGATCCCCAGTTTTCTGCATCTGTTTCTCCGTCGGGCCGGCATCCGGATCGACGAACTGCGCATCCGTGCTCTTTATGGAAAGCATCCGTTGCCGCACAGCATCCGGTCCTTGCGCGATACGCTCGACGACCTGCATGTCGCAACAAGAATCGATCGTCCGACATTCGGGCAGCTTCCGGAATTCGAAAGGCCGTTCATCGTAACGGCAGGAACGGATCAATATCCGTTCTTTTTGGTTGAAAGGCTGGATGTTCCGGAATCGACCGTAAGCGTACGGTCGGTTTCGGGACGTCGCAGCGAACTCTCTTTCGAGCGCTTCCGCGCACTCTGGAGCGGCACCGTCCTGACCGCCGCAAAGAGCGAAACCACTCAAGAGACGAATCCGATCGGCTATCTCCTCAAACAGACTGCCGCCCGAGTCGCCGGCACTTCTGCCGCGAACCCGAAAACCGCGCAGCTCGAAACCAGAGTCGAGCGGCTTCTCAACGCTCCCGAAACTTTCCGGCAGCTGCTGGCTCTGCAGCCGGTCCTGCTCTCCGAAAATCCGGCCGATATCTCCGTAAGCAACTTTTCGGAATCCGACCGCACCGTCATCGTGGCGATCGACCCGGCAACTCCCCGTTGCGCAAGAGCAATCGAGGCGATCGCTCGGCTCGACGACTGCCGGATCGAGTTGTTGTTCTCGGCGGACAAGGAGAACCGAAGGTCGTACAACGCCGCCTTGCGGATGATCTCGTCGGGAATCCGGAATTCTTGGGATACGACGCTCCGGATCATCGCCGACTGGTATCGAAAAGGCACCTTGCCTGCCGATCTGGATGTCCATCCGCTGGCGCCGGGCGATCTCGAAGCCCAGACCACCTATTGCCGCAACAACGGGCTCACCCCGGCTCCGACCGTGCTCATCGACAGCCGTCCCTTGCCCGACATCTACGACATCGAGGATCTGAAATACCTCCTCTAATCCCCCTATCCTTTCCGCTTGTAGCGCGAGGGCGAGGTACCCGTGTGCTGCTTGAAATACTTGCCGAAGAACGACTGGGTGGAGAAATTGAGATGATAGGCGATCTCCTGAATGCTCATGCCGGAGTACTTCAGCAGGGTTTTGGCTTCCAGAATCACCGATTCGTCGATCCAGCGGGCCGCCGTCTTGCCGCTCACTTCCTTGACGGCCGACGAAAGATATTTGGGCGTGATGTTCAGCTGCCGGGCATAGAAGCCGACATTGCGCTCTTTCTTGTTGTATCGTTCCAGCAGCTTCATGAACTCGCTGAAAAGCACTTCGCAGCGGCCTTGCTTCTGCTCGCTCCGCACTTCGCGCCGGTTGATGTCGATAATCAGATAGAAGGCCGTGGTGAAGAGCGACCGGATGATTTCGTGGCGGTAATGTTCCTTGTCGCTCCGCAGCATGGTCTTCACCAGTTGGAACACCTGCCGGATCTCGGCCACATCCTGCGGCGAAGCCTGCAGCACGGGCGCCTTGCCGAAGCGCATGTAGACGGGCAGCGAAGTCGAAAGGTCGATCTGAATCTCGTTGACGAACGACTTCGAGAAGGTCAGCACGAACGCCGCCGCGTTGGCCGAGCACTTCACCGTGCGGATCACGCTGCCCGAGTTGCAGAAAACCAGGTCGTTGGGCCGCACCGGATGCTCTTTCAGATCGATGGAGACGACCGCTTCGCCCGCGATCATGACGATGACCGAGAATCCGTCGATCGCGACCGGACGATCGGCCGTGGTGTTGTGTTGCGCATCGAGCGCCATGATGACCAAATCGTCCGAAAGATAGAACACGTCGCTCATCTCTTTCTTGATCCGCGAGATGGAGACCTTTTTGAGACTTTCGTTAGCTGCAGGTTTTTTCATCGAATCCATCATTCAAAATCCGCAATTCAGAATTTCTTTTCCCGATCGTCCTGTCGGCACCGATCGTCCCCGGCAGGAACAGGCGGTTTACGCGTCGGCTGTCCGTTCTCCCGAAAATCGTGCATCGCGAACCGTGCCCGGCGAATTTTCTTTTTCGCACATCACCTGCAGTCCGCCCCGCAGGCACTCGATATGCAGGGGGAATTCGGCTCCTCGCTGCCCGTCCACGTCGGTGGGTTCGTTGAGCGTCGAACGGATGTCGATCCGCCGGGCCTGCAGCTGCCGGATGATTTTCGGACTGCCGCCCAGCAGGTAGCGGATCATCGCCTCCGTGGAGCGGATCACGTTTTTCTTTTCGAGCATCAGGCAGTCGAACAGCCCGTCTTTGATCGACGCGCGGCGCGCCAGCCGGAAGCCGCCGGCCGTTTCGCCGTTGAATACCAATACGATCAGCGAGTCGAGATCGAAAGCCTCGCCGTCGGCCACCACTTCGAGCGGTACGGCGTGCATCGAGCGGAACTCCTTCGCCCCCTCGATCAGGTAGGCCAGCTTGCCGATCCGGTGTTTGCTCGCATCGGAGGTGTGCTGCGACGTCGTGGTGAAGATTCCGAACGAAAGCACGTTGACGAAATACTGGTCGTTGACGCGCCCGCAGTCCACCCGGTCGACGCTCCCGAAAGCGATCTGCCGCGCCGCTTCGAGCGGCTTGTCCGACATGCCGAGCGCCCGGGCGAAGTCGTTGGCCGTGCCGGCCGGAATCACGCCCAGCGGGATGTCCAGCCCCTTGCGTTTCATGGCGTTGAGCGCAAAGTTGACCGTTCCGTCGCCTCCGGCTACCACCATCAGATCGATCCCTTCGCGCCCGTCGAACGGATTGGCTTCGAAGTCGATCGGCACGGGTTCGATTTCGTACTCCGCTTCGCGGAAGACGTCGCACACCGACTCCACGTTGCGCCGGATCCGGCCTTTGCCGGAGCGGTCGTTATAAAGGAAAACGGCTCTCTTCATCGTTCGTTCAGTTCATGATTAGCTCCTGCATGGCCGGCGAGACATACTCTTCGTAGCCGTCGTCGGCTGCCAGAATAAAATAGACCCGCACCCCGGGCATCCGCCCGACCGCCTCGAAGGCATCCTCGGCGCCCATCGCCAGAAACATCGTCCCCAGCGCATCGGCTTCGGCGCAGGTCGCCGCCGCCACCGTAACGGACAACAGCCGCGAAAGGGCGCTGCGTCCCGTCCGCGGATCGATCGTGTGGGCCACTTTCCGGCCCTGTTCATCCAGATAGAAACGACGGTAGTTGCCCGAGGTCGCCAGCCCGCCTTCGGTCATCCGCACCCGTTTCTGCACATATTCGCCGTCGGTCATGTTGCCGTCGAAAGGCGTCTCCACGCCGATCCGCCACGGACCGCCCTGCCGGTTGACGCCGCGGCAGCGCACTTCGCCGCCGATGTCCACCAGATAGTTGCGGGCTCCGAGCCGCTCGACCAGCGCCGCCAGCAGATCGACCGTATAGCCTTTGGCCACCGAGTTGAAGTCGAGCTGCACGCGCGGGTCGCTCTTCGTCAGCCGGCCGTCGCGCACCGCGACCTTCTCGCGGCCCACGAACTCCAACAGCGAATCGACGTTCGGCTCGCGGGTCCGCTCCCGGCCGGCGAATCCCCACGCCTCGACCAGCGGCTTCACCGTTACGTCGTAGCGGCCGTCGCTCAGGGCGCCGATGCTGTCCGCCAGCCGCAGGCAATACACGATGTGGGCATCGAGGCTGTCCGTTTCGTTGCGGTTGATGCGGCTCAGCAGGGATCCGTCGTCGAAAATCGACATCGAGGCTTTGGCCTCGCGGTCCAGTTCCATGACGGCCGCATAGAGCTCCTGCGTGCCGACGCCTTCGACATCGGCCACCACGCGCAGCGACGTCCCCAGCATGACCCCCTCCACGGTGGTATAGACCCGCTTCGGAGCGCACGCCGACGCCAGCATCAACCCGACCGCCGCTGCGATCGCCCCCCTTTTCAGCATAAAATTCGTTGTTTTGTCCTGCAAAAATACGATTTTCCCGGAAGATATCAGGGCGAAAGGAGAATAATTCTTCATTTTTAATTTTTAATTCTTAATTTATTTGTACCTTTGCCGCTACGCTCTGGCGTTATTCACGGTAAGGGGGATGCGTCGTAGAGTGGAACTTAAACAACTCAATGCACAATGGCTTATTTGACAGCTGAGAAAAAGCAGGAGCTTTTCGGCCAGTACGGCAAGTCCAACACCGACACGGGTTCTCCCGAGAGCCAGATCGCGCTGTTCTCGTACCGTATCAGCCACCTTACGAACCACCTCAAGAGCAACAAGCACGACTTCGGAACCCAGCGCGCACTGCTGCGTCTGGTCGGCAAGCGCCGTCAGTTGCTGGAGTACCTCAAGGAGGTCGACATCGAGCGCTACCGCGCCATCGTCAAGACGCTCAACCTCCGCAAGTAGTCCGCGAGGAAGAAATGAGGGCAATCCCCGAACGGGGTTGCCTTCATTTTCGTAAAATTGCGATCATTCGAAAAAAACAATTTTTCAGGTTTAAATTTTTATGGAAGAGAAGAAGCTGTACAACGCAGTCCGTAAGATCATCACGCTGGCCGACGGCCGCCAGATCGAGATCGAAACGGGCAAACTGGCCAAGCAGGCCGACGGCTCGGTCGTCGTCAAGATGGGCGACACGATGCTGCTCGGTACCGTCGTCGCGGCCAAAGACGCCAAACCCGACACCGATTTCATGCCTTTGCAGGTAGAATACAAGGAGAAATACGCCTCCTGCGGACGTTACCCCGGCGGTTTCATGAAGCGCGAGGGCAAAGCCAACGACGCGGAGGTGCTGACCGCCCGTCTGATCGACCGCGCGCTGCGCCCGCTGTTCCCTTCGGATTACCACGCCGAGGTCTACGTAACGGTCAACCTCATCTCGGCCGACAAGGACATCCAGCCCGATGCGCTGGCCGGTCTGGCCGCTTCGGCCGCGCTGGCCGTCTCGGACATTCCGTTCGGCGGCCCCATCTCGGAGGTGCGCGTCGTCCGCAAGAACGGCCAGTACGCCATCAACCCCGGATTCTCGGAGATGGCCGAATGCGACCTCGACATCATGGTCGGCGGTACGATCGACAACATCCTCATGGTCGAGGGCGAGATGAAGGAGGTCTCCGAGGAAGTGATGCTCGGGGCCATCAAGTTCGCGCACGAGGAGATCAAGAAACACTGCGCCGTGCAGATCGAGCTCTCGAAGGAGCTGGGCAAGGACGTGAAACGCACCTACTGCCACGAGGTCAACGACGAGGAGCTGCGCCAGACCATCATCCGCGAGCTCTACGACAAGGCCTACGCCATCGCCACGAGCGGCACCATGAAGCACGAGCGCAGCGACATGTTCGACGCGCTGGAGGCCGAGTTCGCCTCGCGCTACACGGAGGAGGAGCTCGTCGAGAAAGCTCCGCTGATCCACAAATACTTCCACGACGACGTGCAGAAGAAGGCCATGCGCAACATGATCCTCGACGAGGGCAAGCGCCTCGACGGCCGCCGCACCGACGAGATCCGTCCGATCTGGTGCGAGGTGGGCTACCTGCCCGCCGCCCACGGCTCGGCGATCTTCACGCGCGGCGAAACGCAGTCGCTGACCACCGTAACGCTCGGCACGAAACTCGACGAGAAAGTCAAGGACGAAGTGCTCGTGCAGGGCACCGAGCAGTTCGTGCTGCACTACAACTTCCCGCCCTTCTCCACGGGCGAGGCCAAAGCGGCCCGCGGCCTGAGCCGCCGCGAGATCGGCCACGGCCACCTCGCATGGCGCGCCCTGAAGCCGATGATTCCGCTGGGCGAGGAGAATCCCTACGCCGTGCGCGTCGTGTCGGATATTCTGGAGTCGAACGGTTCGTCGTCGATGGCGACCGTCTGCGCCGGAACGCTGGCTCTGATGGATGCGGGCGTGAAGCTCAAGAAACCCGTCTCGGGTATCGCGATGGGTCTGATCTCCGACTCGGCGAGCGGCAAGTGGGCCGTGCTGTCGGACATCCTCGGCGATGAGGACCACCTCGGCGACATGGACTTCAAGGTAACGGGTACGCGCGACGGCATCACCGCCACGCAGATGGACATCAAGGTCGACGGTCTCTCGTACGAAGTGCTGGCCGCCGCCCTCGAGCAGGCGCGCAAGGGCCGCATGCACATCCTCGACAAGATCACCGAGTGCATCGCCGAGCCGCGTGCCGAGTACCGTCCGTTCGTACCGCGTATCGTCCAGATCACCATTCCGCAAGACATGATCGGCGCCGTGATCGGCCCGGGCGGCAAGGTGATTCAGGATATCCAGAAAACCACCGGCACGACCATCACCATCACCGAGGACGACAACAAGGGTTATGTCGACATCTTCGGCGTGGACAAAGCCGCGCTGGACGGAGCGCTGGCCCGCATCAAGGCGATCGTCGCCCAGCCCGAGGTAGGCGAAACCTACCACGGCAAGATCCGCTCGATCGTCGCTTTCGGCGCCTTCGTCGAGATCATGCCTGGCAAGGACGCCCTGCTCCACATCTCCGAAATCGACTACAAGCGTTTCGAGACGATGGACGAGACGGGTCTCAAGGAGGGCGACGAAATCGATGTCAAGCTCATCGGCGTCGACGCCAAGACGGGCAAGCTGAAACTCTCGCGCAAGGCCCTGCTTCCCAAGCCCGAAGGCTACGTGGAGCGCGAGCGCCGTCCCCGCCCCGAGCGCGGAGAGCGTCGCGACCGCTAAGGCAGAGTAACCCGGTGAAACAGACGGCGGTGCCGGCCGGAAAAAAACTCACAAATTCCGGTTCGAATATTGCACAATAGCCGAAAGTTTCCTACATTTGCGCTGTTAGGCCGGGGCGGGCCGAAAGCCGGGGGGGGGCTGAAGGGAAGTCGAAGGGAGTCGGAGACGGACCGAAAGCGAGCCGACCCGGTGATCGGAAAGAACCGAAGCCCCGCCGCAACGGCGGAAACCGCAAACAAGCGAACAACAAAATAAACACATCAAATTTCGTATCGTTATGAAGAACTTAATGAAATTGAGCATCGTGCTCGTAGCTGCCTCGCTGGCATTCTCGAGCTGCAACTGCTTCAAGAAGATGGCCCAGAACCGCGACGAGGTGAATCTGACCGTCAATCCGGAGATCCTGACGCTGAACAACGGCATCGTCGCCGCCGACATCAACGTTACCTTCCCCGCAGAGTATTTCAACAAGAAAGCCGTCATCAAGGTAACTCCCGTCATCGTATTCGAGGGCGGCGAAGTCGCCGGCACGCCCAAATACTATCAGGGTTCGAAGGTCGACGACAACTACACCGTAGTCGACAACACCGACGGCGGCTCCTTCACGCAGCATGTCGAGTTCCCCTACGATCCCCGCATGGACCAGTGCGCCCTGCAGCTGCGTGCCGAGATCAAGTGCCCGAGCGGTGCCTGCAAGGAGTTCACGCTCGTGAACCTCAACGACGGCGCCCTCCCCACGAAGGAGCAGGCCGAAGTACTGGCCGGCGATGACGCGGCCGCCAAAGCTGCGATCGCCGAAGAGTTCGGTCTGACGGTAGCCTACGGTCTGAACACGCTGCAGAAAGACCTCAAGTACGGCGACATCATGGAGCCGATGGCCAGCAACTACAAGCGTGTGATCACCGTAGTCGACAAGACCGATCTGCTCTACGCCATCAACTCGTCGGTCGTAACCAAGAAGAACGAGCGCAAAGCCGATCTGGGCGACTTCAAGGACAACGTCGACAAGAACCTCCAGAACGACCGTGCTACGCAGAACATCGCCGTCAAGGGCTACGCTTCGCCCGACGGTCCCGAGAAGTTCAACGACAAACTTTCGAAAGCCCGCAGCGAATCGGGTAAGAAAGTCGTAGCCAAGCTCCTCAAGAAAACGGGTCTCGATGTCGACGCTGCCGCTTACGGCGAAGACTGGGAAGGCTTCAAGGAGCTGGTCGAGAAGTCCGACATCAAGGACAAGAACCTGATTCTTCAGGTCCTGAGCCTCTACAACTCGCCCGCACAGCGCGAGAGCGAAATCAAGAACATGTCGTCCGTATTCGACGAACTCAAGAGCGACATTCTCCCCGAGCTGCGCCGCTCGCAGATCGTCAACAGCACCGACATTCAGGGCAAGACCGACGCCGAGATCATGGCCGCCTACCGCAACGGCGATCGCCTGACCGCCGAGGAGTACCTCTACGCTGCCGAGACGCTGGCTAACGGCGCTGCCGAGCAGGTTGCCATCCTGAGCGCCGCAGCCCGCAAGTACAACGACGCCCGCATCTACAACAACCTGGGTATCGCACAGACCAAAGCCGGTCAGAAAGCCGAGGCTCTGAAGTCGTTCGAGAAAGCCGCCAAACTCGACTCCTCGAAAGACCTCAACAAGAACCTCCTGCTGGCCAACCTTGCTAACGGCAACACCGCCGAAGCCAAGAAGTACGCTCAGTCGGCCGACGCCGAGGCCAAAGCCGCTATGGCTGCCGCTCAGGGCGACTACAAAGCTGCCGCCAACACGCTGGAGGGCTACAACGCAGCCGTAGCCTGCGTCATGAACAACGACCTGCCCGCAGCCAAGAAAGCCATCGCTAAGGACAACTCGGCAGATGCCGACTACCTGCGCGCCGTCATCGCAGCCAAAGAAGGCGACCTGAACACCGCCAATGCCCAGCTCAAGAGCGCCGTTTCCAAGAACCCCGCGCTGGCTGAAAAAGCTGCCAAAGACGTAAACCTCAAGGCACTGCGCTAATCTCGAGGTTCCTGCGAGGGGCCGCTGGAAGGGGGATCGCTTAGAAAGAGATTACTGGAAAGGGATCGCTTGGAAGGGGATTACTGGAAAAGGATCGCCGGAAGGGAGATCGCTTGGAAAGAGATTACTGGAAAAGGATCGCCGGAAAGGGCCGCAGAAAAAACTCGCAGAGAGACCGCAGAGAAAAGCAACCGAAAAGGAAAGCTGCTGGAGAAACCGGATCGCGGGAAGTGAGATGAAAATCCGGAACTCGCGCGAAACGGAACTCCGGTAAAGAAAGGGGAAGGGCAACGCAAGCCCTCCCCCTTTTTTATGCCCATGCCGCACCGAGAACCTCACCTATATAGAGAACCGCACCTATATATAAGACGCATCGCCGCCCTGCCGAAACGACCCTCCGTTCCGAAACCCGTCGCCCCGCCGAAACCTGCCGCCCCGTCCCGAAAATATTTTTTGCAACGAGGCCCCTTTTTTGCAACGCCTCAAGAAAAATTCATCCCGACGATCCCACGAAATGAAATTTTTCCTATTTTTGTAAAAACAACCTACCTATGGAGTACGCAAACCACCTCAGCGAATATGCCCCCGCATGGAGTGCGGCCGAAGTCGACGAACGGGTAGCCCGCCTGCGCGAAGCCGCCCGCCGCAACCACAACACCGAAGTCTATAAATTCTGCTACTCGGCCATCGACCTCACGACCCTGTCGTGCAACGACTCCGTAACCTCCGTAACCGCTTTCGCCCGCAAAGCGGCCGAATTCTACGGCAAATATCCTCATATTCCCAACGTAGCCTCGATCTGCGTATACCCCTCGTTCGTGGAGACCGTAGGACTGGCCGTCGACGGCACGCCCATGCGCATCACCTCCGTGGCCGGAGGATTCCCGGCCGCCCAGACTTTCCTGGAAGTCAAAGTTCTGGAAGTCGCTATGGCCATCGAAAACGGAGCCGACGAAGTGGACATCGTCCTCAACGTAGGCCGCATGCTCACGGGCGAATACGACGAAGCGGCCAACGAAGTGGAGGTCATCCGCTCCGAAATGGACCGCGACGTAGTGCTGAAAGTCATCATCGAGTCGGGAGCTTTGAAAACCCCCGAACTCATCCGCAAAGCCTCGCTGCTGTCGATGCTGGCCGGTGCCGACTTCATCAAGACCTCGACGGGCAAGATCGACGTGGCTGCCACGCCCGAAGCGGCGCTGGTGATGTGCGAAGCGATCCGCGACTACCACGCCAAGACGGGCCGCAAGGTGGGATTCAAAGCTGCCGGCGGAGTCCGCACGGCCGAAGATGCCGCCCTCTACTACACCATCGTCGAAGAGACGCTGGGCAAAGAATGGCTCACGACCGACCTCTTCCGCATCGGAGCCTCGTCGGCTGCCAACAACATCCTTTCGGCTATCGAAGGCCACGAAATCAAGTACTATTAACCGGCCTGCGGAAAAAATCCGCAACCCTCTTACGCGCTTCCCGGAAGACTTTCGGGAAGCGTTCGCTTTTTGGAATCCGCCCGTCGGGCCCGCCCCTCCGGCAGCACCCCCGCCCGCGCCTTCCCCAACTTCCCGAGCCCGCTGCAGCGACCCCGGACGAGACGACGGAACGCAGCTGCCAAAAATATTTTTCGCTTCCGGACGTCTACCGAAGTAGAAACCTATCGAAGATGAAAAACACCGAAATTCTCCTCGACGCCGACCGCTGCTCCGGCTGCGGCCGTTGTATCGACGCCTGCCGCCGGGGCGTGCTGCAACTCTCCGCCGCCGAGACGGGCAGCCGGGTCGTCCAAGTCGCCGCCGCGGAGCGCTGCGCCGCATGCCGGGCCTGCGAACGCACCTGCCCCCGACAAGCGATCGTCATCCGCAAAACCGCGGGGCGCAAACCCGATCCGAAACGCATGCTGCAAGGCGTGCTGCCGATCCTCCTGGCCCTCGCGCTCACCCTGCCGCGCTCACTCGAACCCGCAGCATGGCATGCCGTCGACTACTGGAAGATGTTCGGGCTCTTCGTCCTCTTCCACATCCTCTTCTGCCATACCCGAATTCCGAAAATCCTGAAAAAACACGACGAACAATGAAACGCACACCGAAATTCATCCTCCGCATCGTCGGAGGCATCGCCCTGCTGGCCGCGGCCGTAGGTGCCGCCATGTGGCTGTGGAACGCCCTCCTGCCCGAGCTCTTCGGCTGGAAAACCATCGGTTATTGGCAGATGCTGGGACTGCTCGTGCTCTTCCACCTCTTCTTCGGCCACCTCGGCCACCCCTCCGCATGGGACACGCGGCGCCACCTCCACGAACGCCTGCACGGCATGTCGCCCGAACAGCGCCGGGAGTTCATCCGCCGCCGCATGCGCTCGCTCTGCGAAGAAAGACGAAACGATGGAGCCTCCGAAGAATAACGCGGCCGACGTCTTCGAGAAATACCGCCACCGGCTGGGCGCCTTCATCGCGCGCCGGGTACCCTCGCAGGAGGAGGCCGAAGATATTCTGCAGGATGTTTTTCTGCGCTTCGTGCAGACCGATGCGATCAACCCCGTCTCGCAGGTCGCGGCATGGCTCTTCCGCGCGGCCCGCAACCGCATCGTCGACCGCCGGCGCAAGCACCGCGAGCAACCGCTGCCGACGCTCCGCCACGAGGGCGACGAAGCGGGAATGGTGGATGAAATCACGGCGCTGCTGGCCGACGACTGCTCGTCGCCCGAGATGGAATATCTGCGCCGACTGGTGTGGGAGGAGGTCGCAAAGGCGCTCGACGAGCTGCCGGAGCCGCAGCGCGAGGTCTTCTGTCTGACCGAAATCGAGGGATTCTCGTTCCGCGAACTGGCCGACGATACGGGCATCCCCGTCGCCACGCTGCTCTCGCGCAAGCACTACGCCGTCAAGCACCTGCGCCGCCGGCTCGCCGACCTCTACGAAGCGCTGCTCAGAGAGTAGCGTCCTCCTGAAAGAGGTCGGAGGGGAGCTCGTCGTCGTCCTCGAAATACTCGTCCGGCGAGGTGATCCCGGACGAGGTTCCGGCGTCGGCGTCGGCCGCCCCGTCGAACGGAACAACCTCCGCTTCCGGCTCCTGCGCAGGGCGCGAATCGGCCGACCGGGGCGCGAGGGCACCCTCCTGGGCGAGCAGCGAACGGTAGCGGTCGCGCCCCAGAATCGCGAAGACGATCACCCCGAGCGTCGCCGCAGCGAAAAGCATTCCTATCAACTTCTTAATCATCCTGCTGCGTATCGTTTAATAGTTCGATGGCCCGCACGATCGTGGGGTCCACCGGGTAGATGTTGGCATAGAAACCCGTATCTTCCAGCTTCGTATTGCGGCCGATGTAGGCCCTCAGCTGCGCTTCGATCAGGCGCCGCGAGCGCGCGATATCGGCGCGACGCGGCGCCACGCCCTTGCGGGCGGCATAGCGGATGAAATCTTCCACCAGCCGCTTGTCGCCGTCCAACAGCGCCTGCAGCTCTTCGACGGTTTCGACCGCATCGAGGGCCTCGCGATGCCGGTCGGCATACTCGATCGTATAGCGATAGAGGATGTTGCGGCCCGCCACCTCCACGAAATAGGGCGTGATGTCGGTCGTGTCGGCCGGAATGAAGATGTCGGGCATGATGCCGCCCCCGCCGTAGACTTTCTTGCCTCCGGGCGTCGTGAACTGGAGCGAATCGGCGAATCGGATGCTGTCGGCCAAGAAGAACTCGTTGTTGCGGTAGCGGTTCCACAGATCCTCCTCGTAGCTCTCGTCGTCGCCCGCGGTATAGGGTTTCTGGATCGAGCGGCCCGTGGGCGTATAGTAGCGCGCCGTGGTAAGACGCAGGGCCGAGCCGTCCATGAAAGGTATCTGCTTCTGCACCAATCCCTTGCCGAACGAGCGACGTCCGATGATCGTGCCGCGGTCGTTGTCCTGCAGGGCGCCGGCAAGAATCTCGCTCGACGAGGCGCTGCCCTCGTCGATGAGCACCGCGACCTCCATCTCCTGCGCCGAGCCCGTACCGTCGGCATATTCGCGCAGCTGCCGTTTGTCGCGATCTTCGGTATAGACGATCAGCTGTCCCTCGTGCAGGAACTGGTTGGCCACGGCGATCGCCTGATCGAGGAAACCGCCGGCATTGCCGCGCAGGTCGAAGATCAGCCGGTCGACTCCCTCGGCCCTCAGGCGGGCGAGCGCCCGCGCGAACTCCAGCGACGTGGTCCTCGCGAACTGCCCCAGCTTGATATAGCCCGTGGTGCCGCTGATGCGGAACGCCGATTCGATGCTCCGGATCGGTATCGCCCCGCGCACGACCTCCGTATGCACCAGCTCGGGAATGCCCTGCCGCTCCAGCCCCAGACGGACGGTCGTGCCGCGGGGACCGCGCAGGCGCTTGACGATGCGGTTCTGCGGGATCTTGCACCCGGCCACCAGCGAATCGTCGATCTCGATGATCCGGTCTCCGGCCCGGATGCCGGCCTTGTCGCTCGGGCCGTTGGCGATGACGTTGAGCACGATGACCGTGTCGGTAGCCATGTTGAAGACCACGCCGATGCCGTCGAACTCCCCTTCGAGGGGTTCGTTCATGGCGGCCATTTCATCCGCCGGAATATAGACCGAGTGGGGATCCAGCTCGCGCACCAGCAGCGGAATGACCTGCTCGGCGAGCGAATCCGTCGACACGGGGTCGACATACTGGTTTTCGATCAGCGAAAGGGTCTGCGTAAGTTTGTTGTCGAAAGAGACCGCGGGCTGGCGGAACAGCGGCGGCACGGCCGTATTGCGGCCCACGTAGAGACCGAACGCCGCACCGGCGGCGACCCCTGCGGCCAGCAGGAGCGGAAAAAGCACCGTTCGTCGGGAGTTGTCGTACATCGGCTACTTGTTCTTGAAAGTATAGGAGAGCCCGACGCTGAGCAGCGTCTTGGTCTGCACGTCGACGTTCTGCGCCCGGTTGTAGTAGAGCTCGAAGCTCAGCGTCGTGGAGAGGTATTTCGTCGCCTTGATGTCGATGGTGTTGGTCCAGCGGACCGTAGGATGGATCGCCAGATTGGGTTTGTCGGCGAGTTCATGCCCTACGGAAGCGTTCTCCTTGTCGTTCCACGCCTCCATCGCATTCTGGTAGCCGTGGTAGCTGCGGATCTTGTTGGCCTGTCCGATGTCGGTGATCCAACCGTAGAAGGTGTAGAGCATCGTGCGGTAGCGCAGGAATTCCGAACGGCCGAACGTGCGGTCGAAATCGATCTGGACCGAGGAGCCGCCCTCGTATTTCGACGTCTTGTCGGGACCGCTCAGACCGTATATCTGCCAGCCGGGTTTCTTGTCCCAGACGTTCTCGCGGATCAGGCCGCTCTCGACGAAGACGGCGCTCAGGGCGATGGGCGAGATGTTCACCACGATCGGGAACTTGGGCTTGGGACATTTGTAGGTGATACCCAGCGAGGCGTCGAAATAGCCCGGCGCCATGAAGGTGCTCTTGCGCTCGATCTCCCGCTGCTGCGTACGCGAAACATAGCCGTTGGCGAACTGGCTGCGGAACTTGACGATGGCTCCGTACGACCAGTTTTTGGACATCTTGAACGAGGGGGCCACCGAGATGTCGAACTCGTCCTGATTCTTGAACCACACGCCGTCGCTCGACGTCGAGCCGTCTTCGTTTTCGGTCTCCACCTTCATGCGGTTGTAGCCGAAGTTGGCCACGAACTTGGTTTCGAGCGTGAAGAGATGCTTGGTATAGGTATGGTTCAGAAAGAGGTTGGCGGCGATGGCTATGGAGTTGTCGCCGCCCGAGACGGCCACCCACGAGTCGTTGTACGAGGTGAGCGCGCCCCGCAGTCCGCCGCCCACCTCCAGCGTGTTGCGCTCCTTGCGGATGGCGGCGCGTTCGGCCCGGTAGCGGGCGCGGTTGAAGTAGTCGACGTCGACCGGCGTGGATTTGATCGGGTCGCGGAATGTTACCTCCCCCTGCCGGGCGTCCACCTCGTCGATGGAGAACTGGGCCGCAGCGGGAAGCGCCGCGGCGAGCGCCGGCAAAAGGATGAGCAGCGAATGGAATTTCATAATCGTAAAAGGATGGAATTTCGACTGCAAATTTATGAAATTATTTACAGATTTTCCGTAACTTTGTCGAAAGGTCGGAGATAAAAAAGGGCATTCGCGAAGACCGCCTCGCCGCTCCGGCTCTTTTCACCTTTCACTTCGAGCCGATGAAGTATTTCGGAGCACACGTAAGCGCTTCGGGCGGCGTCTTCCACGCTCCCGGCAATGCGCATGCCATCGGGGCCACGGCGCTGGCGCTTTTCACCAAGAACCAGCGGCAGTGGCTGGGCAAACCGCTCTCCGGGGAGGAGATCGACGCATTCCGCCGCGCCTGCGAAGAGTACGGCTATGCGCCGGCGCAGATCCTGCCCCACGACTCCTACCTGATCAACTTGGGACACCCCGAGGCCGAGGGGCTCGAAAAGTCGCGCGCGGCTTTCGACCACGAGATGCTGCGGTGCCAGCAGCTGGGGCTCGACCGGCTGAACTTCCACCCGGGGAGCCACCTGCGGCAGATCTCCGAGACGCAGAGCCTCGACCGCATCGCCGAGTCGATCAACCGGGCCCTCGACCGCACGCGCGGCGTTACGGCCGTCATCGAGAATACGGCCGGACAAGGTTCCAACCTCGGATTCCGCTTCGAACACTTGGCCTACCTCATCGAGCGCGTGGAGGACAAGTCGCGCGTGGGTTACTGCATAGACACCTGCCACGCTTTCGCCGCCGGCTACGATCTGCGCACCGCCGCGGCCTGCGACGCCACGTTCGCCGAGCTGGACCGCACGGTCGGGCTGCAATACCTGCGGGGCATGCACCTCAACGACGCGATGAAACCCCTGGGCAGCCGCGTCGACCGCCACGCCCCCTTAGGCGACGGCGAAATCGGCTGGGAGTGCTTCCGCTACATCGCCCGCGACAGCCGCTTCGACGGCATTCCGCTGATCCTCGAAACCCCCGACGAGAGCCGCTGGGCCGACGAGATCGCCGCACTCAAGGCATTCGCGGAGGAGTGATCGCCGGGAGGTGCCGCCGGGGCAGGACCGCCCGCCGCGAATCCAAAAGAGCCCGCCGCATCTGCAGGACCGCCCGCCGCGAACCCCAAAGAGCCCGCTGCCGCTTCCGCAGGACCCTCCCCCGCCGCGAATCGGAAGATTCTTAATTTTTCATTCTTAATTCGTCCAGACACCCCCGGATCAGGGCGGCGCTTTCGCGCACCTCTTCCTCGGAGATCGTCAGGGGCGGCGAGATGCGGAACGCCGTATCGCAATAGAGGAACCAGTCGCTCAGAATACCGGCCTCCTTGAAGAGCTCCATGATGCGGTAGAGGGGTTCCGAAGCCCCCAGCTCCACAGCCAACAACAACCCCGAGCGGCGGATTTCGCGCACCGCAGGATGATCGCGCAACAGCTCCTCGTACAGGGCGCCCTTGCGTTCGACCTCCCCGACCACCCCGTTTTCCAGCAGGTAGTTCAGCGCCGCCAAGCCTGCCGCACAGCAGACCGGATGGCCGCCGAACGTGGTGATATGGCCCAGCACCGGATCAGTCTGCAGCGTATCCATGATCTCGTGCCGCGCGACGAACGCCCCTAAGGGCATGCCCCCGCCGAAGGCTTTGGCCAGACAGACGATGTCGGGCACCACGCCGTACTTCTGCATGGCGAACAGCTCGCCCGTGCGGCCCATGCCGGTCTGTATCTCGTCGAAGATCAGCAGCGCCCCCACCTCGTCGCAGCGGCGGCGCAGCGCCTCCAGATAGCCCGGCTGCGGAGGACGCACCCCCGCCTCGCCCTGCACGGGCTCGGCCAGCACGCAGGCCGTGCGGCGCGTGATGCGCCGCAAAAGGTCGAAGTCGTTGAACTCGATCGCCTGCACGTCGGGCAGCAGGGGCCGGAATGCGTTTTTCCACTCCTCGCCCTCGGGCGTGCCCATCATGCTCATGGCCCCGTGCGTCGAGCCGTGGTAGGCCCGGCGCATGGAGATCATCTCCGTGCGGCCCGTGAAGCGCTTGGCCAGCTTCAGAGCCCCCTCCACCGCCTCGGCTCCCGAGTTGACGAAGTAGACGCTTTCGAGCCCACCGGGCAGCAGCGACGCGATCTTCGCGGCATACTCCACCTGCGGCGTCTCGACCAGCTCGCCGTAGACCATCACGTGCATGTAGCGTGCGGCCTGCTCCTGCACGGCCCGCACGACGGCAGGATTGGCATGGCCCACGTTGCTCACCGAGACCCCGGCTACCAAGTCATAATAACGTTCGCCCTCGGGCGTGTAGAAGAACGAGCCCTCGGCCCGCGCCACCTCCACCAGCATCGGCGAGGGCGACGTCTGCGCCACGTGCGACAGAAACTGCTTGCGCAAAATATTCATTTTATCAAAGCGAAAATTGAAAGGTCAAAAGTGATGAAACAGAGCGGATGAAAATAATTCGTTTTTCACACCCACGTCGTCATGCGACATAAAAAATAAACTGCGATCAATGAAAAACCTTTTACTTTCAACCTTTCACCTCGGAGGGAAACCGCCGTTCCAGAATCTGCGCGGCGTCGGCCACGCTCCGGTGCATCCACCGGTAGAGCGTTTCGGTCTGCTGCGCCGGGGTCATCGGCCATGCCGAGGTCGTGAGGCGCATCCGCTCGGAGAGCATGTAGATCAGAATCGCCGCCGAAGCCGAGACGTTGAGGCTCTCGACCATGCCGCACATGGGAATGCGCAGGAACTCGTCGGCCGTGGCGACCACCTCGTCCGAGATCCCGGCATGCTCCGTACCGAAGACCAGCGCGAAAGGCCCGCGCGCGACGTCGAACGTCTCGGGCGTTGTATCTTCGCGGTGGGGCGTCGTGGCCACGATGCGGTAGCCCTCCGCCTTGAGCGCACGCAGCGCCTCGGCCGTGGAGGCGTGGCGGCAGAGGTCGACCCAGCGGTCGGTGCCCCGCACGACGGCCGCCGCAGGCCGGAACTCGCAGAAAGTCTCCACGGTGTGCATGCGCTGGATGCCGAACGCCTCGCAGTGGCGGATCAGCGCCGCGGCATTCTGCGGATGGAACGTATTTTCGGCCAGCACGGTCATATAGCGCGTACGTTGCCCGAGCGTGCGGCGGAAGAGCTCGACGCGCTCTTCGGTCATGAACTCCGCGAGGCAGGCGATACGCTCCTCATACCATGCGAGGGGCTTATTTTCGGTATTTGTCATCGTCGTCCAGCATTTTCAGGTAGCTCTCGTAACGCATCGGCGCGATCGCGCCCTGCCGCACGGCTTCCGCGACGGCGCAGCCCGGTTCGTGGGTGTGGGTGCAGTTGTAGAAGCGGCAGTCGCGCCCGATGCGCATCATCTCGGGGAAGTAGTGCCACAGCTCGACGCCCTCGATGTCGATCAGGCCGAAGCCCTTGATGCCCGGGGTGTCGATCACCGAACCCCCGCCGGCCAGCAGATACATGGTCGAGAAGGTGGTCGTATGGCGCCCCTTGAGATGACTTTCGGAAATTTCGCCCGTGCGGATGTCGAGCGCGGGATCGATGGTGCGGATGAGCGTCGACTTGCCGACGCCCGAGTTGCCCGACACCAGCGTCGTGCGGCCCCGGAGCAGTTCCCCGACTTCGGCCAGACCCTCGCCCGTGGAGGTCGAGGTCGTCAGCACGCGGTAGCCCGCCGCTTCGTAGACGGCCCGGAACGCCGCCACGGCCTCGGGATCCTGCAGATCGGCTTTCGAGAGCACCACCACGGCCGGCACCTTGTAGGCCTCGCACGTAACCAGAAAACGGTCCACGAACTCGGGCGCCGTCTCGGGCTGCCGGAGCGTCGCGAGCAGCAGCGCCTGATCGACGTTGGCGGCGATGATGTGCGACTCTTTGGAGAGGTTCGATGCGCGGCGGATCACGTAGTTGCGGCGCGGCTCGACGGCCGAGATCGCATGGTCGCCGTTCTCGTCGCGCTCGCAGCGCACGCGGTCGCCGACCACCACGGGGCTGGTCGACCGCACCCCCTTGAGCCGCAGGCGGCCCCGGATGCGGCAGCGCACCGCACCCTCCGGCCCGAGCACCTCGAACCAACTGCCCGTCGCGCGGACCACCGTTCCCGTAAACGTCTCCTCCATCGGTCTATATCTCCTGTGCCTGTTCGTGCTGCAGCCTGTCGCTCACCTGCTCCACGAACGGGAAGACCCATTCCGACAACCGCATCACGGGGCGGTAGCAGGCCGAAGAGTCGATCGTCCGCCGCCCGACCAGCGAATAGTCGGCATTGAGGCGGTCGAAAGCCACGAACAGCGCGCTGAGCAGCAGCAGGTATTTGAAGGCCGCGACCGCGATGCCCAGCATCGTGTCCAGCCACCCGAATCCGGCGAAGCGGAACAGCTTGCGCAACATCCGTCCCGCCACGGCGACCGCCACGACGACCACCAGCAGCACGACGACGAATCCGCCCGGCGCCCGCACCGACGCATCGAGGCGCAGCCACTCCCCGGCCGCGGGACCGTAGCGCCACGCCAGCCAGAGCCCTGCGATCAGCGCCGCGAGCGCTCCCATCTGCACGACGAAGCCTTTCCGCCAGCCGTTCCAGACCGCGACGAAAAGCACGAGACAAACGATGAGGTCGATGATGTTCAAAGCCGGAATTCCGAAATAATGTGCGTAAAGATAGCTATTTTCTTACGAATTCTCCCTATCTTTGCACGTAAACGATCAAATCGGCTCCATCCATGAAAAGATATCTGCTGACGGGTCTGCTGCTGGCGTTCCTTCTGCCGGCCGCAGCCCGCGAAATCTACCCCCTGAACGACGGCTGGCGCTTCTTCTACAAGTCGGAGACCAACAGCGACAACGGCCGCTACGTTACGCTGCCCCACACGTGGAACACCGACCCGGCGCGCGAGGGCGTGCTGTTGGAAACCACGGGCAACTACCGCAACAACATGTTCGTCCCGCAGGAGTGGTCCGGCAAGCGCATCTTCGTCCGCTTCCACGGCGCGCAGAGCGTCGCCGACCTCTTCGTCAACGGCAGCCACGCCGGCAGCCACCGCGGCGGCGCCGCGGCCTTCGCGTTCGAGATCACCGACAAGCTCCGCTTCGGCACGGACAACGCCCTGCTCATGGTCGTGAGCAACGCCTCGCGCAACGACGTGCTGCCCACCTCTTCGGACATGAACCTCTACGGAGGTCTCTACCGCGAAGCGGAGCTGATCCTCACCGACCGGACCGCCGTCTCGCCCCTCTATCTGGGTACCGACGGCGTGCTGGTGCACCAGCAGACGGCCACTCCCGAGAAAGCGGAGGGCGAGGTCGAAATCCACCTGACCTCCAAAGAGGCCTCGGCGGCCTCCGTGCGGCTCGACATCACGGCGCCGGACGGCCGCTGCGTGATGACGCGGCGCGTCCATGCCAAGATCGACGGCAAGCCCCTGCGGATCCCCTACTCGATCCCCTCGCCGCAGCTGTGGAGCCCCGGGCATCCGGCCCTCTACAAGGTCTCCGTGAGCGTCGGCGACGGCAAGAACAACGACCGGGTGAGCGTCCGCACCGGATTCCGCAGCATCCGCACGGCCCCGGCCGGCGGCGTGCTCCTCAACGACACGCTCACGCGCCTGCAGGGCGTGGTGCTCTACCACGACAACGCCATTTCGGGCGGCACGCTCCGCCCCACGGACTTCGACCGCGACCTGCAGGAGATCCGCGAACTGGGCGCCAACGCCCTGCGCTCGGCCGTCATGCCCCACACCCGCTACCTCTACGACCGCTGCGACGAGCAGGGCATGCTCGTCTGGGTCGACACGCCGCTGCAGCGCGCCCCCTTCCTGAGCGACGCGGCCTATTTCGCCACGCCGCAGTTCGAGCAGAACGGCATGGAGCAGCTGCGCGAAATCGTGGCCCAGAACCTCAACCACCCCTCTGTGATCCTGTGGGGCATCTTCTCGCGCATCTGGAAGCGCGGCGACGACACCACGCCCTACATCCGGCGGCTGCACGACGCGGCGCACGAACTCGATCCCTCGCGTCCGACCGTGGCGGTGAGCGACCAGAACGGCAGCATCAACTTCGTAACCGACCTGATCGTCTGGCGTCAGGACGTGGGCTGGAGCAAGGGCAAGACCGATGACCTGAGCGTCTGGCACGACAACCTGCAGGAGAAGTGGTCGCATCTCCACTCGGGCATCGAGTACGGCGGCGACGGCTTCATCGGCCACGAGAGCTACACGGCGCAGCCCGATCCTTCGCGGAACCGGATGCCCGAGGGTCGGCAGACGCTCTTCCACGAGGAGTACGCCCGCAACCTGCAGAACGACTCGCTCTTCTGGGGCGTCTGGATCGAGAACATGTTCGACTTCGGATCGGCACGCCGCCCCTACGGCATCAACGGCATGGGGCTGGCGACGCTCGACCGCCGCACCCGCAAGGACGCCTACTACCTCTACAAAGCGCTGTGGAACAAGACCGCACCGACGCTCCACATCACGGGCCGCCGCCACCTGCGCCGCAACACCCCGCAGCAGACGTTCAGCGTCTACTCCTCGGCGGGCGAGCCCCTGCTGCTGGTCAACGGCGATACGGTGGCGCTCGCCCGGTACGCGCCCTGCCAGTACCGCTCCGACACGGTGGAGCTGCAGGGACGCGTCGAGGTGAAAGCCTCGGCCGGCGGGCTGAGCGACCGGATGATTATTCAGGTAGGCAACGTTTCAAAAACGAAAAGCTATCCGGTCCCTCCGCGAACAACAGATCGATGACCGAGAGATCGGGGACGAAGGGCTGACGGTCCGCGAAGACCTGCACGTAAGGCTCGGCGACGAACGCCGGGCCTTTCGCATGCCGGGGCCGCAGGTCGAGATCCCCGGGCCGGGCCTCGACGTAGGTTTCGCTGACGGCCGGCATCGGCACCCGGGCCCATGCGCAGAGCCGCTCCAGCAGGCGGAGATTGAAATCGGCCAGGAACTCGCAGCGCCGCTCGTAAAAGGGAAGCAGTCCGTCGGCATAGTAATCGAAGTAGGGAGATCCCTTGTACGAGGCGATCAGGGCGCCCCGGTGCTGATGCTGCCACCGCTTGGAGTAGTCGATCCGCACATCGCGCACGGGCTGCCGCGGACGGTCGGCATGGGCCACATGGACCGTGAGCTCCATCACGCCGTCGGCCGCCAGAATGCGGGCGCGGTTGCGCTGCGAACGCTTGATGAAGTGCTCGCCCAGATCCACGACGCAGCCCCCGCGCAGAAGCTGCGCGAAGTAGCCGACCGACGGAAGATAGGATAGCGGCAGGAGGGTCATTGCAAGGGGGGGGGTAAAAATTAAGAATTAAAAATTGTCATTCTGAGGTGTGGAACAACGAAGAATCTACCTTAGGGATTTCAACTTGGATGCAACCTTTGCCGACGCTTCATTCGTCGGATTCCATATCCATTGATTTGGGCCGAAACGGAGATCGAAACGATTCGATGTAAAAATCGGATGATTTTCGATTTTTCATTCTTAATTTTTCATTCCGAAGCCGGTTCTTCCCACTCGCCGTGCTCCTTGATGAGGGCCACGAGCCGGTCGAGGGCCTCCTCCTGCGGGATGTTGCGGGCCACGACCGTGCGGCCCTTGTAGAGGGTGATGCGGCCGGGCCCGGCTCCCACGTAGCCGTAGTCGGCGTCGGCCATCTCGCCGGGACCGTTGACGATGCAGCCCATCACGCCGATCTTCAGGTTCTTCAGATGCGAGGTCCGGGACTTGATGTCGCGGAGTGTCCGTTCGATGTCGTAGAGCGTCCGCCCGCACGAGGGGCAGGCGATGTATTCGGTATGCGAGAAGCGCGCACGCGCCGCCTGCAGGATCATCAGCTCCACATCGCGGATCGCGGCCGCAGCGTGGCCCGGAGCATCGATCCAGATGCCGTCGGCCAATCCGTCGAGCAGCAGAGGCCCCAGATCGGCCGCCGCCTTCACGGCCAGCACGTCGAGCGACGCATCGTCGTAGCGGCGCTTGACGACCACCGGTTCGTCGGGCCGCTCCAAGTCGAGGATCGCCGCCCGCAACTCGGCCGTCGGATTGCCCGAAAGAGCCTCCAGCACGCGGAAACCCGCCATCGGCTCGTCGTGGACGATCGGCACCGCCACCTTGCTGCGCCGCCTGTACTCCGTGGGCGAATAACGCTCGGGATGCCGCACCTCGAAGCGGCCCGGCCGTGCGGCGAAATGATCCGCCAACAGCTGCGCCACGGGGATCTCGTTCTCGGGGGCTTCGGTCAGCGAAACGCGGATCGTGTCGCCGATGCCGTCGGCCAAGAGGGCCCCGATGCCCACAGCGCTCTTGATGCGCCCCTCCAGTCCGTTGCCGGCTTCGGTAACGCCCAGATGAATCGGATAGCGCATCCCCTCGGCCTCCATCGCCTCGACGAGCAGCCGGTAGGCGGCCACCATCACGCGCGTGTTGCTCGACTTCATCGAGACGACGACCTGCCCGAACTCCTCCCGCCGGCAGACGCGCAGAAACTCCATCGCCGAGACCGCCATTCCCTGCGGCGTGTCGCCCCACTCGTCGAAGACGCGCTTGGCCAGCGAGCCGTGGTTGACGCCGATGCGCAGGGCGACGCCCCGCTCGCGGCACCGGGCGATCAGCGCCTCCAGCTCCCCGCGGTCGGTGCGGAAGTTGCCGGGGTTGATGCGCACCTTGTCGACATACTGCGCAGCGATCATCGCAGCTTCGGGCAGGAAGTGGATGTCGGCGACCAGCGCGGCATCGATCCCCTCCTCGCGCACGCGGCGTGCGATGTTTTGCAGGTTCTCGGCTTCGCGCCGACCCTGCGCCGTGAGGCGGACGATCCGTCCCCCCGCCGCCGCGATCCGCCCGATCTGGGCCACGCACGCCTCCGTGTCGTCGGTGTCGGTGTTGGTCATCGACTGCACGACGACGGGCCTCTCGCCGCCGATCGCCACGCCGCCGATGCGCACCTCGCACGTGCGGCGGCGCGAATATTCCGAAAGATTCATCGTTGCTCGGGTTTTTGCTCCTTTTTACTCCGCAAAAGTAACGCAAAGCGCCGCGAATGCCAAATTTATCCCCGGCGGGTTTGCTTTTTCGGCCGAAAATATTTAACTTGCAGGCAGATAACCCCGAAAATCGGCCGAACCATGAAACGGAAACTCTACCTGCTGCTGCTCTCGGCGCTCGGCTTCTCGACGGCCTGCAGCGAGAAGAACGACGAACCCAATCAAGTGTGCATGTACGGCACGCCGCGCATCGACTTCCGGATTCAAGGCAAGGTAACCGACCGGGCCGGCAATCCGGTTCCCGGCATCGAGGTGCGCAACGAAGACCGCAGCTACGGCTACGGCAACACGACCCTCACCGACAAGGCGGGGATGTACGACCTGACGGGCAGCGCTTTCTTCACCGAGGTCGACCTGTCGTTCCACGACATCGACGGCGCGCAGAACGGGGGCGACTTCGAGACGGAGACCCTCTCCGTGAAATTCGCTGCCGAAGAACAGACCGCCCCCGGCGACGACGACTGGTTCAACGGTGCCTACGTCCGCAAGGGCGCCGACGTCGCACTCACCGAAAAGAGCGCCCCGGAAGAGGAGGAGTAACCGCTTGTCCCGGAAGAACCCGGCCGGATGCACACCGCATCCGGCTTTTTCATGCCCCTGCCATCGGCGATGCCGGATCTCCCGCTCGCCACCCTGCTAAGAGCAGGGTTTTATGAATTGACTTTTCAACCTTCGCTTTTCGCTTTATTCTTTGTAATCTTTGACTTAGGTCTTAAATACTCCCGCTCTGCAAAATGCAAGCGAGCTTGCTTTTGCCCTCGACTTTTTCTATCTTTGGCTGCGCCGAAGATAGGCTGCGTCTCGGCAATGCTCAAATTGATTTGGCATTGCCCTCGCTTATCCGTATCTTTGCCCTGTGAACATGCTGGAGAGCAATATTCAGTACGTGCCGGGCGTGGGCGAAGCGCGGGCCAAGCTCCTCGATCAGGAGCTGCACGTCCGCACCGTGGGCGACATGCTGCGCCACTTCCCCACCCGCTACATCGACCGGACGAAGATCTACCGCATCGCCGAAATCGCGGAGGAGGGGCCGACCCTCGTGCAGTTCCGGGCCCGCGTCGTGGGGGTCTCCTACGCCGGCGAAGGCCGCAAGCGCCGCTTCACGGTGCGGGTGCAGGACCCCTCGGGATCGGCCGAGCTGGTGTGGTTTCAGGGCATCAAGTGGATCGAGAAACGCATCGAGCAAGGCCGCGAATACCTCGTCTTCGGCCGTCCCTCGTTTTACCGCGGCGAACTTTCGATGGCCCACCCCGAAGTGGAGACCATAGAACAGGCTCTCTCGCGCAAGCCCGAAAGCGGCATGCAGGGCATCTACCCCTCGACCGAAAAGCTCTCGAACGTGCTGGGCACCAAAGGCATGTACCGGATCATCTGCGAGGCGTGGCAGCTGGCGAAAAACCAGATCGAAGAGCTGCTGCCCGAGGCGATGCGCCGGCAGTACGGGCTCATGCCGCTGCGCGAAGCCTACTACAACATCCACTTCCCGCAGTCGCCCGAGGCGCTGCGGCAGGCGCAGTACCGGCTGAAGTTCGACGAGCTCTTGGGCGTGCAGCTCAACGTGCAGGCGCGCCGCACGGCCCGCATGACCAAGAGCGACGGATTCCTCTTTCCGAAAGTCGGGGGCGTCTTCAATACGTTCTACACCGAGAAGCTGCCCTTTCCCCTCACGGGAGCGCAGAAACGCGTCATCCGGGAGATCCGCAACGACACGATCACGGGATTCCAGATGAACCGCCTGCTGCAGGGCGACGTGGGCAGCGGCAAGACTTTGGTGGCCCTGATGTCGATGCTGCTGGCCGTGGACAACGGCTATCAGGCCTGCATGATGGCCCCCACGGAGATTCTGGCGCGCCAGCACTACGCCACCTTCACGCGCATGCTGGAGGGGCTGGAGGTACGGGTGGCCATCCTGACGGGTTCGTCGAAGCAGCGCGAACGCCGCCGTGCCCTCGAAGGGATCGCCTCGGGCGAGGTGCAGATCCTCATCGGCACGCACGCCCTGATCGAAGACCGCGTGCAGTTCGCCAACTTAGGATTCGTGGTCATCGACGAACAGCACCGCTTCGGCGTCGAGCAGCGGGCCCGCCTCTGGACGAAGAACCGCCAGCCGCCCCACGTTCTGGTGATGACCGCCACGCCCATTCCGCGGACGCTGGCCATGACCCTCTACGGCGATCTCGACGTCTCCATAATCGACGAGCTGCCCCCGGGCCGCAAGCCGATCAAAACCGTGCACTACACCGATGCGGCGCGCCTGCGGCTCTTCGGATTCATGAAGCAGGAGATCAGGAAGGGGCGGCAAGTCTACGTGGTATACCCCCTGATCAAGGAGTCGGAGTCGATGGACTACAAGGACCTCACGGACGGCTACGAGTCCATCTCGCGCGACTTCCCGCTGCCCGAATACGTAACGACGATCTGCCACGGCAAGATGAAACCCGCCGACAAGGAGGAGTCGATGCGCCAGTTCAAGGCGGGCGAAGCCCACATCATGGTCGCCACCTCGGTGATCGAAGTGGGCGTCGACGTGCCCAACGCCACGGTCATGGTGATCGAGTCGGCCGAGCGCTTCGGACTCTCGCAGCTCCACCAGCTGCGCGGACGCGTGGGCCGCGGCGGCGAACAGTCCTACTGCATCCTCATGTCGGGCGTGAAGCTCTCGAAGGAGGGCCGGGCGCGGCTCGACGCCATGTGCGAGACCAACGACGGATTCCGCCTGGCGGAACTCGACCTCAAGCTGCGGGGCGCCGGCGACGTGAACGGCACGATGCAGAGCGGCATGGCCTTCGACCTGCGGATCGCCAACCCCACGGCCGACGTGCAGATCCTGACTCTCTCGCGCGAGGTGGCCATCGAGATCCTCTCCGCCGATCCCGAGCTGGCACGACCCGAAAACCGAGGTCTCGAAGAGCTGCGCCGCAACTATTCGGGGCGCCGCGAAACCGATTTTTCGCGAATATCGTAGCCCGGACCGCACGATTCCGCGCGATTGGAACGTTCCTTGATGATAAAACCGTTGCCTATGAAACGCTTGCTTCTTTTCCTGTCGCTTCTCCCGCTCTGCGGGCCGCTCCGCGCCCAGCTCTACCACCCGGGCGAAGAGCTCTTCTACCGCATCAGCTACAAGGCCAAGATGTTCCCCAACACCGAAGTAGGAGCCGTGGAGATGACGACGAGCGAAACGACGCTCGACGGCCGGGAGTACTACTTGGTCCGGGGCGTGGGCCGCACGCTGCCCACCTACCGGTGGTTTTACAACATGGAGGATGTCTATCAGGTGTGGATCGACCCCGCGACCCTGCGCACCGAGCGCTTCGAGAGCAACCTCCGCGAGGGCGACTACACCTTCGAAAGCACGTTCGACTACCGCTGGGCCGACTCGACGGTGCATACCCGCTGGCGTAGCCGCCAGCGCCCCTTCGCCGAGAAAGAGCTGCCCCTCACGCCCGAGAGCATGGACGCCATTTCGCTCTTCTTCAACATGCGCACGGCCCGGGCCGACGATTTCAGCGAGGGGCGGCCCGAGACGCTGCAAATGGTTCTGCAGGACACGATCCGCCATATCCGCTACCGTTTCTTAGGCCGCGAGACGAAGAAGATCCGCAACATGGGCAAGTTCAACACCCTGAAGTTCGACTGCCAGTTAGGCACTTCGGAGGGCTACTCGTTCACCGACGGCACGGTCTTCACGATCTGGATCTCGGACGACGAGAACAAGATTCCGCTCTACATCGAATCGCCCGTGCGCGTAGGCTCGATCAACGGCTACCTCTCGGGCTACAAGAATCTCAAATATCCCCTGAGCAGCCGCATCAAATAAGAGGGAGGGGAGCGCCGCACGCTCCCCTCCCCCGTCTTCTACGCCCCTCGTCTACCGCCCTCTTTTACCGCTCCCGGAAGACGATCGAACCGCCGAGGCGGGCCGGACGTTCCGCCGGATCGGGCAGCAGCCCGACAACGCTCCGCGTCCGCGCCGAGGCATGAATCGGATACGAGATCACGGGCATCCGGTCCTTCTCGATCCAATAGGCGGCCAGCGCATAGTACCAGTCTTGCTCGGTCGCGAAATCCCCGGGGCACATCGCAGAGTCGTCGAACTCCACGTCGGGCACGAAGCCGTCGGAATAGTCGCGGAAACCCTCGCGGTTCTCCGAATAGAAGGTGATGGGCATGAAGGTATAGGGTTCGTTGTCGACGATGTAGTCGACGAAACCCTCCATGCCGACATTCTTGCCGTTGGTCCGCATGCCGATCAGCCGGACTTCGACGCCCATACCGCGCAGACCGTTGATTATCAGCTTGCTGGCCGACGCCGCACTCTCGGAGCAGATCACGTAGATGCGTTTGAGCCCCAGCGCCGACCCGAGCCCGTCGGCGATGGGCTGGTAGACCCCGTTGCCGTCGGGCACGGCGTTGCTGCCGATGCGGTAGACGCCGGCCTCCTCGCGCTTCATGCGCTGCGCATTGTAGGTCATCCGGCAATAGACTTCATCCTTGAAAGCGTCGCCGACGATCAACGTCGCCAGCAGCGTACTCGACCGTACGGAACCGCCGCTGTTGTAACGCAGGTCGAGGATCAGCTCCTCGGCGCCGCGGAATCCCTCGAACGCCGCGATGAGCTCCCGGTCCTGCAGGCTGTCGAAGCCCATGTAGAGCAGATAGGCCACCTTCTTGCCGCCCACGGTCAGCATCTCGCTCCGGTAGATGGCCGGATCGACGAACTTCTCGGACGAGATCGTTACCTCGGGCAGCGGCTCCAGTCCCGCGATCTTGCCTTCGGACAAGATCACCCGGTTGGGCAGCACCCGCACCGAAGTGCCGTAATAGAGCTGCTGCATGAGCTCGGCGTAGTTGAGCATCGTTACCTTGCGGCCGCCGACCTCCGTGATGAACATGCCGCGCCGAAGACCCGCCCGATCCGCCGAGGTGCCGGGGGCGACGCTGAAGACCACGATTCCCATTTCCGAAACGCCCTCCAGAGAAGCGCCGGCCAGCCTGTGCAGGCCCGTTTCGGTTACTTCGTCGCCCACCGAGCGCGTCGCTGCGCGGCTCTGCCCGTCGGGATCGGGCCCCAGCACGTAGGAGTAGAAATACTTCCGTTTGCCGTCGGCCCAGTGGCCGTCGTCGTAGTTGAGCGGGCGTCCGGCGCCGTCTTTCCGGGTCGCCACGAAGTTGAGCATCGACTGCAGGAAAGCCTCGTAACCCATGCCGTAGTCGGGCTCGAAATCGGCCAGCGGCTCGTTCCACAGGTAGCACTCCTTCATGTAGTCGTACATCCACTCGTCGGCCTGCGAATAATCCCCCTCCTCGGCCTGCTGCGTAATCCGGAAGATCGCGGGCATGGAATAACCGGCCACGTAGACCGCCACGTCGGTCGTGCGGCGGGCTCCCGTCCCGTTCTCCGTCGTAACGACGTTCAGCATGCGCTGGCCCGCAGCGCCCGACCCGGGCGAGACGCTGCACCACGCGGCGTCGCTGACGGCCTGCCAGCTGCCGGCAGCCCGAAAAGAAAAGGTGTGGGTCTGGCCCGAAGCCCGGCTGCGGACCTCCGCATCCCACGTATGATCGGAGATACCCGTGTTTTCGCCCTCGGAGAGGGTGTCGTCGCTGCCGCAGGCGGCGAAGCACGCAGCGGCGAAAAGCAGAAATATCGCGAATCGTTTCATAGTCATCGTTTTTTGTGTTCGGCGGCATACTTGCGGCACCACGCCGCGATGCCGCAGTCGTCGCATTGCGGATTGCGGGCCATGCAGACGTAGCGGCCGTGGAGGATCAGCCAGTGGTGCGCCACGGGAAGCAGGTGGCCGGGAATGTTCTTTTCCAGCGCCCGCTCGGTCTGCAGCGGCGTCTTGGAGCCCGTCGTCAGGCCGATGCGCTCCGAGACGCGGAAGACGTGCGTATCGACGGGCATCACCTCGCGCTGCCACAGCACGGCGCCCAGCACGTTGGCCGTCTTGCGGCCCACGCCCGGCAGCCGCTGCATGGCGTCCAGATCGGCCGGCACCTCGCCGCCGAACTCGTCGCACAACATCCGCGCCATGCCGGCCAGATTCTTCGCCTTGTTGTTCGGGTAGGAGATGCTGCGGATGTAGGGGTAGATCTCCTCGGCCGTGGCGGCGGCCATCGCCTGCGGCGTGGGGAAGCGCTCGAAGAGGGCGGGCGTGGTCATGTTGACCCGCTTGTCGGTGCACTGCGCCGAGAGAATCACGGCTACCAAGAGCTGGTAGGGATCCTCGTAGCGGAGCTCGCTTTCGGCCACGGGCATGTGCTCGGAGAACCACGCGATGATGCCGTCGTAACGTTGTCGGAGTGTCATGGTCGGGTTTCTACAGCTTGGTCAGTTTGGCATAGTTGGCCAGCAGGGTCTTTTCGCCGGCGTTGTCGAAGGCGATCACCAGCTTCCGGTCGCCCTGAAGCATCTCGATGCGGCGGATGACGCCGACGCCGAATTTCTGGTGCTCGACGCGCTCGCCGACGGCGTAGCCCCCGCTTGCGGCGGTCGTCTCGCCCGTCGCCGGACGGGCGCCCAGCCGGCGCATCCCCTCGGTCGAGGGACGCGGCGTACGGACCAGCGCCGGATCGGGCGCTTTCTTCGGAGCCTCGAACCGCGAAGCGCCGCCGAAGCCGTTGCCGCGGCTGCCCGAATAGCCGACCGCCGACCGGTTGCCGCCCTGCGGACCTCCCGGCTGCGGCATACGCGCATAACGGCGGGCCGGGCCGCTGCCGTAACCCCGTTCGTCCTCCCGGACCGGCTGCTTCTGCTGGAAGCGGTAGTCGAAGCGGCGGCGCAGCTCGTCGATGGCCGACGCTCCCTTCGCAGGCTGCGAGGGCCGCTCGTCGTCGGGCTCGACCGCATTTTCGAGATACTGCGGATCGATCTCGCGCAGGAAGCAACTGGGGCGCGAAAACTCCATGTTGCCCCACTTGAAACGCATCTCGGCGTAGGAGAGCGTCGCGGCGACTTTGGCGCGCGTGAGGGCCACGTAGAAGAGACGCCGCTCCTCCTCCAGTCCGTCGGGCGATTCGACGGCCCGCTGCGAGGGGAAAAGGTTCTCTTCGAGGCCTACGATATACACATATTTGTATTCGAGCCCTTTGGCCGAATGAACGGTCATCAAGGTTACTTTATTGTGATCCTCGGGATCGTCCTTGTCCATGTCGGTCATCAGCATGACGTTCTGCAGCCACTCCTCGAGGGTCGCCTCCTCCTCGGGCTCCCGCTCGCCGCCCCGGATTTCGGCGTCGCGCTGCTCCTTGAAGAGCTGCATGGAGTTCAGCAGCTCCTCGATATTCTCGAGCGCCGAGGTCGCCTCGGGGGTGTTCTCCTGCCGGTAGAGGGCCAGAATACCCGACTTGGAGGCGATCTCCAGACCGAATTCGTACAAACCCTTTTCGGTGCGGAGCGCCGCCAGCGACCGGATCAGCGCCACGAACTCCGCGACCTTGCGGACAATGGCCCGCTGCACGGGATCGGCCGGCGCTTCGGCCGCCAGCGCATCGACCGCCTCCCACATCGAGAGGCCTCGCTCGGCGGCCAGCTGGGCGATGCGCGACACGGTCGTATCGCCGATGCCGCGCGTCGGATAGTTGACGATGCGGCGGAACGCCTCGTCGTCGCGCGGATTGACGACCAGCCGGATGTAGGCCATCAGGTCCTTGATCTCCTTGTGGTCGTAGAACGACGAACCCTTGTAGATGCGATAGGGAATGCCGCGGCGCCGCAGATTCTCCTCCAGCACGGCCGACTGGTTGTTGGTACGGTAGAGGATCACGGCCTCGGCCCACTCGTCGCCCGCGGCGCGCACCCGGTCGCGCAGATCGGAGACCACTTTTTCGGCCTCCTCGCGGTCGTTGTAGGCCCGCAGCACGCGGATCTTCTCGCCCCGGGCACCCTCCGAAAAACAGGTTTTATCTAACCGTTTGGAATTATGCTGAATTACAGAATTAGCCGCATTGACAATCGTCTGCGTGGAGCGGTAGTTCTGCTCGAGCTTGAAGACCTGCGCATCGGGAAAATCCTTCTGGAAAGAGAGGATGTTTTCGATCTTGGCGCCGCGGAACGAATAGATCGACTGCGCGTCGTCGCCCACGACGCACACCCGCGAATGGGTCTGCGAGAGGCGGCGGATGATGACGTACTGCGCGTAGTTGGTGTCCTGATACTCGTCAATCAAAATATATTGGAACTGCTCCTGACAACGGGCCAAAACCTCAGGATGATCACGCAACAGGATGTTGGTCTGCAATAAGATGTCGTCGAAATCCATCGCTCCGTTGTGCTTGCAACGTTCGCAATAGATATTGTATATCCTACCGAACTCGGGAATCTGCGCCTGCCGGTCTTCGGCAACGCAGCGGTTGTTAGCCAGATAGGCTCCGGGCGTAATCAGGCCGTTCTTGGCGAACGAGATCCGAGACGCGAGACGCGCGGGCTTGTATTTGTCGTCGTCGAGGTTCAGCTCGCGGACGATGGTCTTGAGCAGGTTCTTGCTGTCCGAGGGTTCGTAGATCGTGAACGCCTGCGGAAAACCGATCCGCTCGGCGTTCTCGCGCAGGATGCGCGAAAAGACGGAGTGGAACGTACCCATGCGGATGTAGCGGCTGCGGTTGTCGGGCAGCATCTGCGCGATGCGCTCGCGCATCTGCTCGGCGGCCTTGTTGGTGAAGGTGAGCGCGAGAATGTTGTGCGGCGCGACCCCCTGCTCGATCATGTAGGCGATGCGCGAGGTCAGGACGCGCGTCTTGCCCGATCCGGCGCCCGCGATGATGAGCGACGGCGAATCGTAGTTCACGACGGCGGCGCGCTGGGCCTCGTTGAGCGTATCTAAATCCAAAAGCACGGTATATTCGCTGAATGATTCGGCCGCAAAATTACGACTTTTATTCCGCCGATGCAAACGCCCCCTCGGGAAGCCGCCCCGTGTGGAGCCCGATGATCGCGCCGTTGAATCCGCGGGCCGTGCGGGTACTCAGATTCCGGGTGTCGACCCCCTGCGCCGCCACGACGAAGGGGCCGTCGCCGACAGCGAATTCGAGGTCGCAGCTTCCGCCCGCAGCCCGCACGCGCAAGGTCAGCTCCTTCTTCGCGTCCTCGGGTCGGAGCGGCAGAAAACCCACCGTTTCGACCCCTTGCGGGAGGCCCTTTTCGGCCCGGACGACGATCACGGCTTCGGCGCCCTCGCGGCGCGTCTTGCCGAAAAGCAGGTAATGGCGGTCGTTCTGAAACAGAGCCGCGCCGGCGAACTGCCCCTCGGCAGGGCTGCACTGCAACGCGGTCTCGGCCGTAAAGTCGGCATGCTGCTGGCGGCAGCCCCAGAATGCCGGATTGGCCACCTCGTCGATGCGGCGGCCGTTGTCCCGGAGCAGGAGCCCGCGGCGGTCGGTGCGCCACCACTCGCCGCGCGGCGTGCGGATCGTCAGCCAGCGGAAGTCGAGGCCCCCGGAGAAGTCGGTGCTCCACGCGAAATTGCCGGTCATGGGATCGCCGGCCCCCTCGAGCCCCGGTTTGCGGACGACGGTCGGCACGGCCTCGCCCGGCGGCAGGATCACGGGGAATCCGTCGTCCCACGAAACGGGCAGCAGAAAAGTTTCGCGTCCCGTATTGTAGAAATCGTCGGCATAGGGCCGGCATCCCAGAAAGACGGAGTACCACCGGCCGTCGGGCGTACACACCATGTCGGCATGGCCCGTGCTGGTTACCTTGTCGGGCCGGTCGGCCGGCAGATCGCGCTGCGTGAGAACGGGATTGCGAGGATAAGGCACGTAAGGCCCCTTCACGCAGGAAGACTTGAGCGCCACCTGCGAATGGGCCTCGTAGGTGCCGCCCTCGGCCGCGAGCAGCACGTATTCGTCGCCGTGCCTGTAGAGATGGGGCCCTTCGAGCCATTCGGGCCGGGCGGCGAAGTCGACGCCGCCGTCGAGCAGCAACACCGGATCGCCCGCGACGCGGTCGGTCGCCGTGTCGAACTCCCGGAGCCACAAGGCCCGGTGGCTGCTCCACTGCCGCCCGTGAGGGGGCATGCCGTTGTGGAGCAGGTAGGCGCGGCCGTCGTCGTCGAAGAAGAGCGAGGGATCGATGCCCTCGACCTCGGGCAGAAGGATCGGGTCGGACCACTCGCCGGCGAACGGATCGCGGCACTTGACGATGAAGTTTTCGATGCCGTCGACGCAGGTGTTGATGACGTAGAACGTGTCGTTGTGGGGATTGTAGCTGATGTCCGGAGCGTAGACGGCGCGGTTGAACCGCAGCGAGTCGAGCGGCACCTGCCCGGGACGGTCGAGCACGAAACCGATCTGCCGCCAATGGACCAGATCGCGGCTGTGGAAGATCGGGATCGACGGAAAGAACGTGAACGACGAGTTGACCAGAAAGTAGTCGTCGCCGCGGCGGCAGATGCTCGGGTCGGGGTGGAATCCGGCCAGCACGGGGTTGAAATACTCGCTCTGCGGATCGATCGGACGGTCGAAGCGGGCGTCGTGTCCGCTGTACGAAAAACGGGTGAAACGGGCTTCGCCCCCGGCGAGCGGGCGGCTGCAGGCGCCGCACGCCGCAACGGCGGCGAGGAGCACGGCGAAGAAAATACGGTGCGGAATCATCAGAACTCTACTTTTTTATTCGCTTCGAAGACCGTGCCGTCGTCGGCAGTCAGGCGCACGAAGAGCTTACGATTGCCGCGGATTTGCGGCAAACGGTCGAAATGGACAAAAAAACCCTCGTGCGGCAAAAGGGTCATGTCGTCCCGCGTAAGTTCCGACACCCGCTTACTGATCGGGTAATACTCCCCGTCTTCCTCCTCGGAATACTTCTCGGTATAACCGCTTCGGATATACGGCAGCGGAGTGGTGCTCCAAAAATGAAGCAGATCGTTCAGCGACGTTCCCGCCGGATGGTCCGCATCCCAGTCCGTATCGCTCCATATCTCCAACTCGACAAAATCGCGGGCACAACACATTCTGGGAATGGGGTCCACCGAATGAAAAACTCTCACCCGCCGATTATAAGAGACATCGCCGTGTTTCTGGCACAACGCCTCGTAGTAATCGCGTTCCTTCTCGAAATATACCCCCCATTCTTCACGCGACCAACTAAAAACGATATCGTAATACAGCTTGTTAGTGCCTTGCGTTATATATATTCCGTCCATTCCCCGATAGCCCATTACGAAAGCGCGGCAGTAATAGACATCGGACCCTCCGATGAAGCAGCTCGTAAGGAACAATGAACCCAGCAAAAAAAGCAATCGTTTCATGATTCGGAAGATTTCGGTTTGTCGTAGGTAACTATGCGGAACCACCAAGTGTAGTTTCTGCTATTCTCTCCCCGCGTCTCGGGAGTGTCGGAATTTTCGCCTTCTGTCTCTTCCTTATCTTCTATAACCGGATTTTTTGCGTCAAATACTTTACTGGCGAAATATCCGTCGTAATCTCCGCCCCAACCCCAGTTGCAGTGCAGAAGAAGTTTCTTTTGGACCTTTGTATTTATCAGTTCCGAGCCTCTATAGGTTTTAACGGTATTTTCGTATCTTCCATAACCGTCGATTACCCACGCATGACCATGACATTCAGGTGTCAATCCTCCGATAAACACCGGGCAGGAATCTCTCAAACTCGATAAGATTATGTCCGCATCGTAGCCGATATGACGCTTCGTTCCGGAATAACCGATACTTTTCAAAAACTTTTGGGCTCTCTTCGGAGTAGAGAAAGATTCTTTGCTCCCCCAAAAACCATAATTTACCTTGCATCCTTTGCCGACTCTGACAGAAAGATCGGCCAATTCATTGTCGATCCCATCTTTATCAACGATTATCGTTGTTTCATTACCGTCGTCATCCGTTTCGGTAATCATTCCTTTTACATATCCTTCTGTACCGTATTGCTTTGCCAATTTCCAGTTGCAATAATCCTCAGGATACTCGTGAAACGCCATGATCTGAGCGACGGCAATCGCCACGCATCCGGCCGAATAATTATGGCCTATCTTCAGGTTGAACGGCTTGCTTTGTTTCCATCGGGTAGTCAGCAAGGGAAGAAGCCGATCCTCGGTAAATTCCCATTCGCTTTCCTCTTCGTAAACCACTTCGCCATACTCCGGGCCCTCCAAATAGGAATCGACGAATCGTTTGTTCATAATCATCGGACCGAGGTAATCATCGGGCTTATATATCTCGGATGCACCCAAATAATACTCTTCATCCTCCTCGCAGTAGAGATTTTCGGGCGTTCGCCACGCATCGGGATCGGGAATTTCACTCACCAATTCCTCCTCCGTGATGACATACCTGTCGTAAATCGCAACGACCGGATCGAGGCGGTTGTCCGCAGAGAGAATCGCACTGCCTTCACCGTTTTCGAATTCGACGATATAGGCGATCGGAGTATCGTCCAAATTCTTCAACTCCCCGAAACTGCGAGTTACGCTCGGGGCAAAGTCCGCCCGCGAAACCGAAGTAACGGACCGCACGGTTCGAGGGGTTCCCGACGCCCGGGTTTCGGGGACATCGATGGCTTCCAATGCACAGGCCAAATGCTCCAAAGCCTCCTCCTGAGAGACGAAATGCGAATCCGCAACGACCGCGGGACTTTCGGGTTCGGGACAAACGGAATCCGTTGCGCAACCCGCCCAACAGAGTGCGACGAAAGCGCCCGCCAACCAATAAAATTTTCTCACGGGATGATTATCTTAAAAGATTAACAGATGACAAGATAGGGAAAAATCGAAAAAACCGGAATTTTTTATACGTTATTTTATTATTTTTGCAATAATTTCGACGTGAAAACGTTGCTGGATCGGAAAACAATCGAAAACGAACATACAACCATGAGCGAAGTCATCAACATCAAGGAACTCAACGAACGCATCGAGCGCGAATCGGTCTTCGTGGAGACGCTGCGCGGAGAAATGGGCAAGGTGATCGTCGGGCAGGGACATCTGGTCGACACGCTGCTGATCGGTCTGCTGTCCAACGGCCACATCCTCCTGGAGGGCGTGCCGGGGCTGGCCAAGACGCTGGCCATCACCACGCTGGCCAAAGCCGTCGACGCCGAATTCTCGCGCATCCAGTTCACGCCCGACCTGCTGCCCGCCGACCTGATCGGCACGCTGATCTACTCGCAGAAGAACGAGGATTTCGTAGTCCGCAAGGGCCCGATATTCGCCAACTTCGTGCTGGCCGACGAAATCAACCGCTCGCCGGCCAAAGTGCAGTCGGCCCTGCTGGAGGCGATGCAGGAGCGGCAGGTAACCATCGGCGAGGAGACCTACCCCCTGCCGCAGCCCTTTCTGGTGCTGGCCACGCAGAACCCCCTGGAGCAGGAGGGAACCTACCCGCTGCCCGAAGCGCAGGTCGACCGCTTCATGCTCAAGGCCAAGATCTCCTATCCCAACAAACAAGAGGAGCGCGACATCGTGCGCATGAACCTCGCGGGCACGGGCATGCCCGAAGTGAACAAGGTGATCTCGCCCGACGACATCGTCAAGGCCCGCAAGGTGGTCGAGGACGTCTACATGGACGAGAAGATCGAGAAATACATCATCGACATCATCTTCGCCACGCGCGAACCGGGCGAATACGCCCTCGGCAAGCTGCAGAACCTGATCGCCTGCGGCGGCTCGCCCCGCGCCTCGATCTCGCTGGCCAAAGCGGCCCGCGCCTACGCCTTCATCCGCCGCCGCGGCTACGTGATCCCCGAGGACGTGCGCGCCGTCTGCCACGACGTGCTGCGCCACCGCATCGGCCTGACCTACGAAGCCGAAGCCGAAAACATCACCTCCGAAGAGATCGTAACCGAAATCCTCAACAACGTAATCGTGCCCTAAGGCGATGCAGGAGAACGAGAACGACCTCTTGAGACGCGTCCGCAAAATCGAGATCAAGACCCGCGGGCTCTCCGACGAGATATTCGCCGGCAAGTACCATACGGCCTTCCGCGGCCGCGGCATGTCGTTTTCCGAAGTGAGGGAGTACCGCGCCGGCGACGACGTGCGCGACATCGACTGGAACGTTACGGCCCGCTCGCGCAAACCCCACATCAAGATCTACGAGGAGGAACGCGAGCTGACGATGATGCTTCTGGTGGACGTCTCGGCCTCGCGCGCCTTCGGCACCGCCGAACGCCTCAAGCAGCAGGTCATCACCGAGATCGCCGCCGTGCTGGCATTCTCGGCGGCGCAGAACAACGACAAGGTGGGTTGCATCTTCTTCTCGGACCGCATCGAAAAGTTCATACCCCCGAAGAAAGGGCGCAGCCACATTCTGACGATCATCCGCGAACTGGTGGCCCTGCGTCCCGAATCGCGGGGCACGCGGCTTTCGGAGCCCGTGCGCATGCTGACCAACGTCAACAAGAAACGCTGCACGACCTTCATCCTCTCGGACTTCCTCGACCCGGCGGAGGACCGCACGGCGCTCGACGACGCCCTGAAAATCGCCGGCAGCAAGCACGATCTGGTGGGCATCCGCGTCTGCGATCCCCGCGAAGCGGAGATGCCCGATGTGGGGATCGTCGAGCTGCAGGACGCCGAGACGGGCCGCAAGCGGTGGGTCGACACCTCCTCGCGCGCCCTGCGCGACCACTACGCCCGGGCATGGGAGCGCCGCAGCGCCGAAATCGAAGAGCTGCTGCGCCGCCACCGCATCGACACGGCGACGGTCCGTACGGACGGCGATTACGTGGTCGAACTCATAAAACTATTCCGACAGCGATGAAACGACTATTGCTCCTCGGCCTGCTGCTGAGCGCCCCGGCCGCGCGGGGGCAGCGGACGCCCGTCGTGGCGGCGCGCGTGGAACCCGACAGCGTGATGATCGGCGACCGCTTCGACTACATCATCGAAGTGGAGAAGGATCTGGTGCAGGCGGTGCAGTTTCCCGTCTTCGAACCCGACAAGGAGAACCGCAACCTCGAACTCATCGAAGAGTTTCCGGTCGACACGCTCGAACGCGACGGCCGCCGCCTGAAGCTGCGCAAGCGCTACCGGCTGGCCGTCTTCGAGGAGGGGAAGCACGATTTCGGCCCGGCGCAGGTGCTCTATGCCGACAAGAACATCGTCGACACGCTGCGCACGGAGGAGCATCTCCGGCTGGAGGTCGCGACCTTCGAAATCGACTCGACGTCGCACTCGATCTTCGACCTCAAAGATCAGCGCACCCTGCCGTTCCGCTTCGGCGAGATCGGCGGATACGTCGGCTGGGGAGCGCTCGGCGCACTCCTGCTGGCGGCCGCGATCTACGGGCTGCTCCGGTGGCTGCGCAGCCGCGGCGCCACGCTCGGAGGCCTCTTTCCGGGCAAGCCGCTCCTGCCGCCCCACGTGGAGGCGATCCGGGCGCTGGAAGCGCTCCATCACCAGAAGCTGTGGCAGAACAACCGCCACAAACAATACTACTCGGGTCTCACGGACATTCTGCGCACCTACATCGCCCGCCGCTGGGAGGTGGGCGCGATGGAGATGACCTCCGACGAGATCATCGCCGCGATGCGCAACGTCGAGCTGCCCGACAAGGCGCGCATGGATCTCGGGGCCCTGCTGCGCGAGAGCGATCTGGTGAAGTTCGCCAAAGCGACGCCCGATGCCGAAGAGAACGAAAACGCCTATCTGAAAGCCTACTACTTCGTCGAGGAGACCAAACCCGCGACCGAGCAGGCCGAGGAGAACCCCGAAAACGAATGACGCACCATGCACCGACTGCTATATATCCTCTTTCTGCTTGCCGCGCTGAGCGCCTCGGCCCAAAAGATGCCCGAACGCCGCGAAGTGCGCAAAGGCAACCGCAGCTACCACAAGGGCGACTACAAGCGGGCGATCGAACGCTACACGCGGGCGCTGACCTACGACCCCGCCTCGAACGAGGCGACCTACGATCTGGGCAACGCCCTCTACAAGGCCGAAATGCTCGACAAGGCGGAGCAGACGATGGCCCGGGCGGCCGCCGATACGCTGCGCACGGACGACGAGCGGGCCGAAGCATTCTACAATCTGGGCAACGCGCAGTTCCAGCAAAAGAAGTATAAGGAAGCGCTCGAAAGCTACCGCCGCTCGCTGCTGCTCGACCCGGCGGACATGGAAGCCAAATACAACTACGCCTACACGAAGAAACTGCTGGAAAACGATCAGGAGCAGCAAGGCGGAGGCGACGGCGGGAACGACGACCAAAAACAGGATCAGAACCGACAGAATCAAGACCAGCAAGACGGCAACGACCGGAAGCAGCAAGATCCGCAGCACGGCGACGACCCGCAGGACGGGCAGCACGACGGGCAGGATCCCCCGCAACCCGACCGGGAAGGCGAGAACGACGGAGAGCCGCACTCTCTGCCGGCCGGAATCTCCGAGCAGGAACAGCAGCAGATGCTCGACGCCATTCAGGCGCAGGAAGACAAAACGCAGGACAAACTCAAGGAGAAACAAGGACGCGCGGTCCGCGGACGGAAAAACTGGTAACGTTCCGAATGAAAAATGAAGAATTAAAAATTAAAAATCAGGGTGAAAGCCGACAATATCGTCCTTACGAAAAGCCTGAACTTCGCCATCCGCATCGTCAACCTGTACAAATACGTGATCGCGACGCACAATGAATATATCCTGTCGAAACAACTGCTCAAAAGCGGCACGAGCGTCGGAGCCAACATCCGCGAAGCGCTGCGAGGACAATCGCCGAAAGACTTTACGGCAAAAATGCACATCGCATTGAAAGAGGCGTACGAAACCGAATACTGGCTGGAACTTCTCTTCAGAACCGATTATCTGAAAGACGACGAGTTCGACGACATCTTCCGAGATTGTCGCGAATTGACCAATCTGCTGGCAAGTATCGTAAAAACGATGAAAGAAAAAGAAAAGATTTTCAATTCTTAATTTTTCATTTTTAATTTGCAACGATGACCTTCCATAACCCCCATTTACTCTGGCTGCTGGCGCTGCTCCTGCCGATGACCGCCTACTACGTATGGCGGACGCTGCAGGGCAGCGCGGCGATCCGCATCTCGACGACCGAGGGGCTGCAGGGAGCACCGAAGACGCTGCGTTACTACCTGCGCCACCTGCCCTTCGCACTGCGGGCCGCAGCTTTCGGGCTGCTGGTCGTGGCGCTGGCCCGCCCGCAGGACGCCGAGCGGCTGCGGCACACCTCGACCGAAGGCATCGACATCATGCTGGCGATCGACATCTCGGGGTCGATGCTGGCCCGCGACTTCCGGCCCGACCGCATCACGGCGGCCAAAGAGGTCGCCGGGTCGTTCGTCGCCGACCGCTACGGCGACCGCATCGGACTGGTGGCCTTTGCCGGCGAAGCCTTCACGCAGAGCCCCCTGACCACCGATCAGGGTACGCTGCAGACGCTCCTGAGCCGCATCCGCAGCGGCGTGATCGAAGACGGCACGGCCATCGGCAACGGTCTGGCCACGGCCATCAACCGCCTGCGCGAAAGCGACGCCAAGTCGAAGGTGGTGATCCTGCTGACCGACGGCGTGAACAACCGCGGCGAAATGGCACCCCGGATGGCGGCCGAGATCGCCCGGGCGCAAGGCATCCGCGTCTACACCATCGGCGTGGGAACGCAAGGCATGGCCCCCTACCCTGCCGCGGACATCTACGGCAACCCGACCGGCGGCACGGTGATGGCCCAAGTCGAGATCGACGAAAAGACCCTCCGCGAAATCGCCGACATGACGGGCGGCCGCTACTTCCGGGCCACGGACAAAGCCAAGCTCAAGGCGATATACGACGAGATCAACCGACTGGAAAAGAGCAAGGTGGAAGTAACCGAGCGGGTCGCCTACCACGAACGGTTCCTCGGCTGGCTGCTGGCAGCCATCGCGCTGCTGGGAGCCGAATTCCTGCTCGCCACGCTTCTCTTCAAACGCATTCCCTAAACTCCGAAACGTCATGTTCCGATTCGCCGAACCCCGATATCTCTGGCTGCTGGCGGCCGTGCCGGCATTCGTCCTGCTCTACGGGCTCGCCGCCCGCCGGCGCCGGCGCCGCCTTGCCCGCTTCGGCTGCGAAGAGATCCTGCGCGAACTGATGCCCGACGTATCGACGGGCCGCATCGCGCTGAAGTTCGTTCTTTTCTGTGCGGCTTTCGCGCTGCTCGCGCTGGCGGCGGCCCGGCCCCAGTTCGGCTCGAAGCTCCGCGAAGAGAAAGCCCAGGGCATCGAGATGATGCTGGCCGTCGACGTCTCGAACTCGATGCTGGCCGAAGATTTCGAACCCAACCGGCTGGAGCGCACCAAATACGCCATCGACAAACTTTTCGACGGCCTGCGGCAGGACCGCGTAGGGCTGGTGGTCTTCGCCGGGGAACCCAAAGTCCAGCTGCCCATCACCTCGGACTACCGCATGGCCAAAGCCTTCGCGCGGCGCATCGACCCCTCGCTCGTATCCGTACAGGGCACGGCCGTAGGCAAGGCGCTGGAGCAGTCGCTGCTGGCCTTCTCGGGCGACACGCAAGAAGCCCGCAGCCGCGCGATCATCCTGATTACCGACGGCGAGAACCACGAGGACGACGCACTGGCCGTCGCGCAGCGGGCCGCCGAGATGGGCGTCCGCATCTACACCGTGGGCATCGGCACGCCCGAGGGGGCTCCGATCCGCATCGGCGGCGAATTCATCAAGGACGAAAAAGGCGACATGGTGGTCTCGAAACTCGACGAGGAGATGCTCTCGCGGATCGCCGAAATCACGGGCGGCGCCTACGTCCGCTCGTCGAAGCAGTCGATCGGGCTGGAGGAGATCGTCAGGAGCATCAACGACATGGAGCGGACCGAGCTGTCGACCGTCCGCTTCGAAGAGTACGACGAACAATACCAATACCTCCTCGCCGCCGCGCTCGTGCTGCTGCTTCTGGAATTTTTCCTGCTCGACCGCCGCAATCCCCTGCTGGCGAGATTCAATATCTTCAATGAAAAATTAAAAATCGAGAATTAAAAATCATCGGCGATTCCCGCAACGAGCGTCGTGCAAAAAAAATCGACCTCGAAGAAGATGCCGGCGAACCGAAAATTCATTCTTAATTTTCAATTCTTAATTTTTAATTCTTAATTTTGCCCCGCAGGCCCGCTCTGTCGCCGCCGGGAAACCGGGGGAGGAAAGTCCGGGCAACGCAGAGCGCCGCGCAAGCTAACGACTTGATACTCGTGAGGGTATGGGAGCGTAACAGAGAACGACCGCCGGCCGGGAATCCGGCCGGTAAGGGTGAAAAGGCGGGGTAAGAGCCCACCGCGGGGGCAGCGATGCCGCCCGGCCGTACGTCCCGCGGGTTGCAAGACCGTGTATACCGACAGACGAGGGTTGCTCGCCCGATGTCGGGGGGTAGGTTGCTGGAGGCGGCGGGCGACCGCCGTCGTAGATAAATGACAGAGGCCCGGGCTTCGGCCCGGGAACAGAACCCGGCTTACAGGGCCTGCACGTACCGAAGAAGCCGCTGCCAATGGCAGCGGCTTCTCTTTTTCAACTTCGGCGGCAAAACCGGAGCACGACGACGAGACCGAGGGCGGCTCCCGCGAGCAGCCACCGCCAGCATCCGCCGGCCCGGGCGCGCGGCACGACAGTCTGGGTCCGCGCCTCCTGCCGGAGGCTGTCGCTCCTGAGCACGAGGCGGTTCCCGGCGACCCGGCCGACCGAAGAGTCGCGCTGCCGCCGGAGTTCCGTACATTCGACGCGCATGACGGTCCGGGGCACGCTGTCGCTATGCGCCTCGATGGTCAGCGAATCGCCCCGATGCCGGACCTCGACCCGCAGCGGTCCCTCCCGAGCCGACACGGGCACTCCCTCGGGCAAAGCCCCGAACGAGGCGAGGGGAAGCGCCACGGCGACCTGCCGGGCCGGCAACGGCTCCTTGCGAGAGCGTAATCTCCCGACGAACGAAGTCGCAGGCCGCATGGGCCGACGTCGTCGAATCGAGCGTTTCGACCTGCTGCGAAACGGCCGTCCGCTCGCGGGTCGACTGTTCGGCGTTGCGCGAAGCGGCGCACGAAACGACCGAGATCCATAATCCGGCGCAGAGCGCCCGAAGCAAATGATGAAGATTCATGACTCTTTTCTGTTTAGAATGTTGGAATGCAGATTGCGGCGCAGGCTCTCGACCTCGCGCGTGAGCCGGTCGACTTTGGTCAGCAGCATCCGCTGCGTAACCTGCCACTCGGCTTTCTCCTGCCGCAGCGAGACGTTCTCCTGCAATACCTGATTGTACTTCTCGCTCAGCAGATCGATCGACCGCTGCATCTCGGCGAGAAAATCGTTGTTGCGTTTCCGGCTGCCGACCGCCCACGACACGGCCGCACCCAGAAAACCGCCCGGCAGAGCGAACGCACAGAGATCGCTCAACCAAGATAAATCGGTCATACGTAGAAGATTTGGAAACTCCCCTTTTCGTGCCCCGGCCAAGCCCGGATCCGTTCGGCTCGGCACCCGGCGACCGAAAAGGAGCGTCGGAATGAAAAAAAATTACCGCCAGTCGAACCCCGGATAGGTACGCTGCAATTCCCGTCGGGAAGTACGGTTGCGGATCAACTCGGCCAGATAGTCGTCCTGATCGGCGAGGGCATTGACGACGGTGCGCTCCCCGACGAAGAACTCGTTGTCGCACAACGACCTGCGCGTGTCGTCCTCGCGCCGCCGGTGCAACTCGGTCCAATAATAATAACGGGCGGCGACCACCCGGTTGCGTTTCTGCAACCGCTCGCGAAGCGGCGAAAAGCCCCTGCGGGCTCCCGAAGAAGAGGAAACAGACATGATAGAAAGGTGATCGAATACTGCACCGACTTTCCGATCCGAATTTCGAACCGTCGGTACCCGAATGAATGTTATCGCCGAGCGGAAAGGCGACCGATAGAAGGCGCTCGCGACTCCGGGCCGGCACCGGACTGAAACGAAAACACCTCTCTTTGCATGCCGGAAGAACTCCGGCATTTCGGGCGAATGCCCGTGCAAATATAATATTGCAAAAGCCCCTTGTCAAGAGAAAAGCCCCGAAAAAAAATTTCGGGGCTCTGTTCCAACGGATTGCGAAGCTATTTTTTCTTGTGGGGCTTCGAAGAGGCGGATCGGGGAGATCGCCGGTCGGACTTGGCGGCAGCCGGCTTGACGGCTGCGTTCGAAGCTGCCGGTTTGGCGGCTGCCTTCGCCGCCGGTTTCTTGCGCACCGACCATCCGAAATGGCCGAGGAGCCCGCCCAACGAGAAATACTCGCCGTGGGAGTAGACGATCGGGCGGGCGCGCTCCAGACAGAACCGTCCCGTCGCGGGATCGACGAACTCGGCATCGACCTGCACGCCGACGACCTCGGCGATGAACATGTCGTGCGAACCCAGCGGCAACACCTGCCGCACGCGGCATTCGATATGCACGGGCGCCTCCTCGACGATCGGAGCGGCGACGTGCAGCGCCCTGCCGGGCGTGAGGCCCGTTTCGCGGAACTTGTCGAAGTCGCGGCCCGACCGCACGCCGCACCAGTCCGTGGCGCGGGCCAGCGATTCGGTAGTGAGGTTGATGACGAACTCGCCCGTGCGGCGGATGATCCCGTAGGAGTGGCGCTCGGGCCGCACCGAAATATAGCACATCGGCGGATCGGAACAGATCGTGCCCGTCCACGCCACGGTCAGCATGTTGTACTCCTCGGGCGTGGCCCCGCAACTTACCAAGACGGCCGGCAACGGATAGATCACCGTGCCGGGCTTCCAAGATTCTTTCATGAAAAAACGATTTGCCGGATAAAGGTAACGATTTTTTCCTATATTTGCTTCATGCTGCCCGAGTTCATCCGCTATCTGGAGGCCGAACGCCGCTACTCCCCGCTCACGGTCCGCAACTACCGCCGCGACGTGGAGCAGTTCCTTGCATGGCTGGGAACCGACGACGCGCATTTCGATCCGCGGACGGTAACCACCTCCCTCGTCCGCGAATGGATCATCCACCGCACCGAAGAGGGCGGCATCGGCGCGGCGACGATGAACCGCGAAATCTCGTCGCTGCGGGCCCTGTTCCGCTGGCTGCAACGCACGGGCGCCGTGGAAAAAAACATCCTGCGTCCGCTCGCCTCGCTGAAGACCTCGCGCCGCCTGCCGGTCTTCGTGCCCGAGAGCCGCATGTCGACCATCGTCAGCGACTGCGAAGACGACAGCGACGAATTTCCCGTAGAGCGCAACTCGCTCGCGATCCTGCTCTTCTACTCCTGCGGCCTGCGGCTCTCCGAGCTGGTGGGCATCGACCGCGACGACCTCTCGGCCGACTGCACCTCGCTGCGCGTACGCGGCAAGGGCGACAAAGTGCGCATCGTACCCATTCTGGACGAGATCCGCGAGAAGATTCTGCACTACCTGCAGGTAATCGAACGGCAGAAAATTTGCAATTCCGAAGAAAAAGCGCTATTTTTAACGAACAAAGGCAAACGCATCTCCCGCACGGCGGTCTACCGTCTGGTACAGGACGAACTGGCCCGCGCGGGCGTGCAAGGCAAAAAGAGCCCCCACGTGCTGCGGCACACCTTCGCGACGCATCTGATGAACGGCGGCGCCGACATGCGCGAGATACAGGAGCTGCTGGGACACGCCTCGCTGCAAGCCACGCAGGTATACACCCACAACAGCATCTCCCGCCTCAAGGAGATCTATGCCAAAGCCCACCCCCGGGAGAAGAAGGGGGAGAAGTGAAACTTAAAATACAAGGCTATGAACGTGCAGATTCAATCCGTGAAATTCGACGCCGACAAACGGCTGGTCGAATTCGTGAACGCCAAAATGGCGAAGCTCGACCGCTTTGCGGAGCGCTCGACGGGTGCCGAGGTGATCCTGAAGCTCGACAAAGACCACGAAAAAGGGAACAAGATCGCGACCATCACGCTGCACATGCCGGGCGAGGAGCTGGTAGCCGCCCATCAGGCCAAGACCTTCGAGGAGGCGGTCGACGAAGCGATCGACGCCCTGAAACGCCAGCTGGACAAATTCAAGGCCAAGACCGAGAAATAACGCACCGGGGAGGAGGCGACGAGGGTCTCTCCCGAAAGCGGAAACTGCGACAAAACGGAAACCCCGGCACTTCACGTGCCGGGGTTTTTGCGATCGGAGGGGCCGGACGGTTTTTTCATACATCGGCGCACCTCGCCGGGCCGCCGCCTCGCCTGCGCGACGGTCCTGCCGGACCGAAGCCGGAAAACGGACGGTCGTTCGAACAGTAAAAAAACGGCGGTCCTTCCGGACCGCCGATGCAATGGACGGAAATCCCGATGGGTTCCGGCGAAGTGCGGAACTACCGGATCTTCTCCCACGTGTACTCGAAGTACTCCATATCGCCGCCGTAGTTCTTGTTCTCCTTCACTACGCAGCCGTTCTCATCCATGTCGTAGGTGTAGGTCGCCGACGTATCGGAGTGCGCCCACTTGCTCGACTCGCAGAGGTAGACCGACGGTTTGCCGAAGAGGCCCGTTTCGTAGAGCCAGCGGCTGGGGTCGGAAGCCTCGCTGTGGATGTTGAAGATGCCGTTGGTGTTGGCCGTGCCCGTGTAGGTGTGGTTCTTGGTCTGCAGCTCGCCGTCGCGCGTGCGGGTCCACGATACCAGACACTCCTGCTCCCAGACGATCGACGAAACGACCTCGCCGTTCTTCTTGATCTGGGTCATGTGGCCTTTGGCGTCGTAGGCGTATTCGCGGACATCGTCCCACTCGTCGGTCATCTTGGCCACGTAGCCGTCGGCACCGAGTTCGATCTCGGCGAAGCGGTTGCCCGAGTTGGTTACCGTGATCTTGTTGCCGTCCCACGCGAAGTTGTAGTCCTTGCCCTCCTCGCGGAAGATGCGCGTAACGCGGCCCTCGCTGTCGTAGGAGTACTGATAGACGTCGGCCCAGCCGTCGCCCACCAGCGAATAGGTTTTCACGCGATACTGAGGTCCCTGAGGTTCGTTCCCTCCCCCGTTGTTGTCATCGTCGTCGTTGCACGATACCATGACCGCCGCACCCATGAGCAGCGTTGCGAATAAAGAAAGCAGCTTTTTCATAACATTTTGAAATTAAGGTTAGTGTTAGTATTGAAAAGTCGTATGGATCAGTTGCCTGCCCGGATAATCAGCCCCAGCCCCGAGAGGAAGAGCACGAACATGAGCGCGATCAGCAGGTTCACGCGGCGGCTTCCGCCCCGGAACTCGCGCCAGATGAAGACGCCCCAGAACGCCGCCACCATCGTGGCGCCCTGCCCCAGTCCGTAGGAGACGGCCGTGCCGGCAGGTCCCGAAGCGATGTAGCTCGCCAGCGAACCCAGACACCAGATCGCGCCGCCCAGCATGCCGACCGCATGGGTGCGGACCGAGCCGCGGAAATACTCCGCGTAGCGCACTCTTTCGCCGACGAACGGATAACGCATGATGAGCGTATTGAAGAGGAAGTTGCTGGCCAGCACGCCCAGCGAGAAGACGAAGATCGCCGAATAGGGAGTCATCATGCCGGCCGTAGGCGCGGCGAAGTGGTCGACGTCCATGCCCTTGACCACGCAGCGGAAGAAGAACGACATCAGAATGCCGGCTCCGGCTGCGAGCCACAGACCTTTGGTGTTGGTCTGCGAAGCCGCGCCGCCGGCACGCTGGTGCATGCCCGAGGCGATGCCGTTGCAGACGATCGCCGCGACGACCAGCGCCACGCCGAGCAGCAGCAGCACGGGGTCGCCCGAAGGATGGCCGATGTAGTTGACGAAGACGCCCAGCACCAGAGCCAGTCCCACGCCCAGCGGGAAAGCCACCGACATGCCGGCCAGCGCCGTCGACGCCGAAAGCAGGATGTTCGAGGCGTTGAAGATCACGCCGCCCAGCAGCACCCAGCCGATGCTGCGGCCCGAAGCCTGCCCCAGATCGGCGAGGAACGAACGGCCCTCGTCGCCCGTGCTGCCCATCGTCAGACCGAGCAGCAACGCCGCCGCGACCATGCCGACGACATAATCCCAGTAGAAGAGCTCGTAGCGCCAGCTTTTCTGGGCCAGCTTCTGGGTGTTGCCCCACGAACCCCAACACAGCATCGTGATGAAACAGAACACGATAGCCAAAGAGTAACTTGAAACGATAAACATAACGATCCGAATTTTTGACGTTTATTTCAGGGTGATTTTCTCGCCGATTTTCGACCGCATGGCCTCGATGCAGCGCTCGGCCGCCGAGGCGTCGGTCGGGGTTCCGTCGACCACGCGGTACTCGAAACCCACTCCGGCGGCATGGCAAGCCTTGTAGAGGTCGTTGGCCGAGGCGTAGTGGCGGCCCTCGTCGGTCAGCGCGATGTAGTAGAAGACCTCGGACGAGGGGTTCGGAGCCCCGTCCACGGCCGCATCCAAGAGGAAGAGCGAACCGAAAGGCGAATCGGCGACCGTGGCGGCGAAAGCCGCCTTTCCGGCATCGCCCGCCGCGAGGCAGATGCGGTGTCCGCGATCCCCGCCCATCGACAATTCGGCCTCCGCCGCGGCGAGGAACGCTTCGAGCGCGAAGTCGTCGGCCGAAGCATCGGCTGCGACCATCGCGAAAGGCTTGGCCTGCAGGGTCGGAGCCAGCACGTCGAGCACTTCGTCGGGCGAGAGCGCCATCTTTCCGTCGTGCAACAGGTAGAGCACCGTAGTCGGCCGTGCGTCCTCCGGCAGGAAGACGTCGGCCGAAACGCCGGCCCATTCGGCCGTGCGATACGTCGCACCGTGGGCGGCGTAGCTCGTGCGTGCCGGAGCCTCGAAAGGCCTGCCGCGGAAACGGCAGTCGATGAAGCGCAGCACCTCGGGCATCGCCCCGCGCCAGTAGTCGCCCGTGTGGGCGCCGTTGCGGACGCGGTATTCGTGGGCGAAGCCGTTGTCGCGCAGCTGGCGGTGGAGGTCGTCGTTGGCGACGAGCAACTGTTCCTCGTCGTCGCCGCAATCGAGATAGTAGGCCACGTCGGCGTACTTCGCCCCGTTTTCGGGCGTGAACATATAGAACGGGCAATGGGCCTTGTAGTAGTCGGTCAGGCGCGCCTCGCCGGCCATGCCCCGGCCGCCGAAGATGGCGCCCCACTGCGAATCCCAACCCGAAGCGGGCTCGGACATGTACTGCTCGTCGGTGCGGAACGACATGCTCAGCGGCACCGAGACGCAGAAGAGCTCGGGGTGGCACGAAGGCAGGATCATCGCCCCGAAGCCGCCCATCGAGTAACCCACGGCGGCACGGTGGTCGCGGTCGGCGATCGTGCGGTAGGTCCGGTCGACATAAGGGACGAGCTCCTCGACGAACATCTTCATGTAGTCGAAATTGCCGTCGACGCGGTCCACGTAATAGGAGCGGAAGCCGGTGGGCATGACGTAGATCATGTCGTCCAGACCGGCGGCTTCGCACTGGGCCACGGTCTGCTCGATGCGCAGCCACTGGTCGTTCCACGACTTGTGCGTGTCGCCCAGACCGTGCAGCAGGTAGACCACGCCGTAACGGCGGTCGGGGCTGGCGACATAGTCGGCCGGCAACAGCACGGCGATCGAGACGCTCTGCCGCAGGATGTCGCTCTGCACGGGGATTTCATCGGCATAGCGGACGAACGTACCGGGCACGGGAGGCAACTCGCGCTCCTTGTCGCCGCAACCGCCCGCGGCGGCGAGACCCAGCGCCAGCAGACCGGCGCAAAAGAGATTCATCATACGTTTGCGATTCATTTTACAGAAGCTCCTTTCCATAGACGACCATCTCTTTGGCCTCGACGACGTAGTCGCGGCTGGGGTTCAGCACCCGCATCGTGAGCGTATGAGGTCCGTCGTCGGGCAGGCAATAGGTATGGAAGATGTCGTATTTGCGTTTGATATAGTCGTAGGGCATTTCGACGATCTCCGCCGTGCGGCCGTCGATCGAACACTCGATCCGCGCGACGTAGGGTTCGTCGGTGAGGTTCACGCGCGTGATCTGCCCCATGACCACCACGCTGTTGCCCGAGAAACGGAGCGTGAGCGAATCATCGAACTGCTGCTTGAGCACGCGCCGCTCGACGGGCCGGATTCCCTCGAACGACTCCTCGTAAGGCACCGTCGGAGGCTCCTGCAGGAGGATCGTATATTTCCCGTCGGCGACCGTGCCGCCGTCGCGCCGCACGAAGTCGCCCAGAAGCTGCAGGTTCAACTCGTAGATGCGCTTCAGAGAGATCGAGGTATAGGGGAAATCGATCTCCTCGCACTTCTCGATGGCGGGTTTCCACTTCGCGGGAATCGCCTCGTAGCCCTGCATGACGCCCAGAATGCCGGCCGCCGAAGCGGGATTGCAATCGGAATCCTGCCCGCAGCGCGTGGCGATGTCCATCGTGCGGAAGAAGTCGCCCTCGCCGTAGAGAAGGCCGATGACCACGTAGGCCGAGTTGATGACGGCGTCGATGTTGAAGCCGTTGAAAACGCCCTCGGGGCACCCCTTTTCGAATCCGTAGCGCTTCTCGATCTCGAACCAGCAGCGATGCCAGTCGCGGGGGTCTTCGCGCCACAACCGCACGACGTCGGCGATGCAGCGGTGGTAGCGGCTCTCGGCGGGAATCGTGCGCAGCGCCTCGGTAACGATCGTCTCGATGTCGTCCGAGACGAACGCCAGCGAATAGAGCGCCCCGATGTAGACGCCGCCGTAGTAGCCGTCGCCGTAGTTCATGATGTGGCCGATGCGGTCGCAGAGCGCCGCGCCGCTGGCGACCATGCCCGGGGTGAGCATGCCGATGAAGTCGGCTTCGATCTGGAAGTCGATGTCGTCGGCGTGGGGATTGTTGAGCCAGTGGCCCGAGGCGGGCGGCATCAGACCGTGCAGGATGTTGTAGCGCGCCGCCTGATTGGCGTGCCACAGCTTGTAGTCGGCGTTGGCGAAAGCCAGCGCATAGTTCTCGGCCGGAGCGTCGATGCCGTCGCGGGCCATCACCTCGACGAAGGTGAGATCCATGTAGACGTCGTCGTAGAGCCCCGGATCCTCCATGAAGGTATCCCACGCATAGTCGTCGTACCATAGGAACTCGACCTCGTCGTGGATGATGCCGCCCTTGTACTTGAATTCGGTGGGGCCGCCGAAGGTGCAGCCGATCGTCTGGCCGGCCCAGCCGCCCTTGATCTTGTCGCGCAGGGTCGCCTCGTCGAGGACGACGGTCCGGCCGTAGGGAATCGCCGGGCGGGAGTCGCAGCCGGCCAGCGCCGCGGCGCATATGGCGATGCAAAGCAGTCGTTTCATACTATCGTTTCATTGGGTCGATGGACGAATAGGTTACCAGATCGTTCAGCCGGATGAGGTAATCCTTCTCGGGATTGAGCCAGCGGAGGAGGACCGAATGATGTCCCTCGGGCAGCAGGTAGCGCCATGCGGGTTCGAGCCGGCGATCGGTGTTCTTCATCGGCAGGCGCACGCTCTGATCGAGCTTGCCGTCGATCCAGATCTCCACCTCGGCGACATAGGGGTCGTCGGCCTCGGCCAGCCCGAAGACCTCCGATCCGATGTGGCGCATCGAGACGCGGTGGACATAATCCTCGGTTACGCTGCGCAGGCAGACGACGTTGCCCCAAACGATGAAGCCGTTGCCGTCGAAATCGAACGCATAGTCGTCGCGCAGGAAGCAGTCGAGGCGGCTGCGCGAGGTGGGATGGGTGTCGACGAAATTCTGCTCCAGCGGCAGCACCTCGGGCCGGCGCTGCGGAATCGACACCTTGTCGGGCGCGACCTCGCCGCCGGCGCGGGCGATCATCTCCAGCGCCTGCGCATAACTCATCCCGTAGGCTTTGGCCAGCGAGACGTCGGTGCCCTCGAAATCGAGCTCCTCGATCTCCCGCAGCGGGTCGAGCCACTCGGCGGGGATGTTCGAATACCCGAGCATCACGCCCAGAACGCCGCCCACGGTGGCAGGATTGCAGTCGGAATCCTGTCCGCAGCGGGTCGCGATCTCGATCGAGCGGGCGAAGTCGCCGCCGCCGTACAGCAGGCCGATCGCCACGTAGGCCGCATTGATCTTGGCGTCGATGTTGAAGCTCAGGAATACCCCTTTGGGACAACCGACGTCGCGGTTCCACTTCTTATGCAACTCGAACCAGCAGGCCTGCCAGTCGTCGGGGTTGCGCTTGTGGAAGCGCCGCACCTCGTCGATGCACCGGTAGAACTGGCTCTCGGCCGGAATGGGCGCCAGCGCCATGTCGAGGATCCGCGCGGGATCGTCGCAGACGAAAGCCGCGGCGTAGAGCCCCGCCACGAAAGCACCGCCGTAGAATCCGTCGCCACTGTTCATGATATGACCCACGCGCGAGGCGATGTCGAGCGCTTCGGGCAGCAGGCCCGGCGCCATCAGTCCGATGAAGTCGGCTTCGATCTGGAAGTCGAGGTCGTCGGCGTGGGGGTTGTTGAGCCAGTGGCCCGACGCGGGCGGCATCAGGCCGTTGCGGATGTTGTAGCGGCCGGCCTGATTGGCGTGGGCGAGGTGGTATTCGGCGAAGGCGAAGCGGCGTGCAAGCTCCTCGCTCGAGGCGTCGAGCCCCAGATCACGGAACGACTCGACGAACGTGAGGTCGTTGTAGATGTCGTCGAACAGACCCGGCTTCTTATCCCACCAGTATTTGACGAAGTGCTCGTCCCATGCGATGGGATGGTAGTCCTGAATGGTCGTTCCCGTGAACTTGAACTCGGTGGGGGCGCCGTAGACCACGCCGATGGTCTGACCGGCCCAGCCGCCCATGATCTTATCCTTGAGGTCTGCGGTCGAGAGGTCGATCCGGTCGGCCGTGCCGTCGCAACACGACACGGCCGCCGAAGCGAGGACCCCAACCAACCCTATGCTGATTTTTTTCATCTTATCGATCTTCATAAACGCTCAATTCGGTTACGGAGAGGAAGGCCGACGTATGCTGGGTGGCCTTGTTCCAGTGGGACTGCACCTTCGTGTCGGCCAGAATGCGCACGGCCGAAGTCTCGACGGGTGCGAACTCGAAGAGATACTCGACGAAGTGAGGCTGGATGAAGACCTCGTCCGAGGCAGGCAGCGCGGGTGTCGAGACGTACTCGCCCACGTCACGCCAGCGTCCCTCGCGGTCGCGATACTGGATCGAGAGCGACGAGAACCAGCCGCCGAACTCCTCCATGCAACCCATGTCGAGCGAGATCATGCCGATCCGGTGCTCCCCGGCGAACTCGTAGCCCAGAAAATCGATCTTCGGGATGTTGGCCTCGGCGGCCAGCGTATAGAAGACCGACCCAGCGCCGTAGCGCACGCCGTCGTTGAGGACCTCCACGCCGTCGGCGTACATGGGGTGTCCGAAGGTGATCCAGCACGTGTAGAGGTGCTCCTTGTTGGTGGTGCGGACGTTCGAGAGGATCTTCTCGGCCTGCGGTGCGATGTTATGGCCGCGGACCACGAGCGTGAAATCCTTCTCGATGGTCTGCCGGCCGTTCGAGAGCGAGAGCGTAACGGGATATTTGCCGGCATGGAGCGCCGTGCCGGTAAGCCGTCCGTTGTCGAACGAGAGGCCTTCGGGCAGGGATCCCTTGCTCAGACGCCAGTCGTAACCGGCGTTGGCAACGCAGGCGAACGAGTAGTCGACCGGCACGCCCGCCTCGATGCGGGGCTGGGGCCCGACGCAGAACTCCAGCGGCGCGGCGAAGTGCGCGCGGTCGTCGATCCGGAGCCGATCGCCCTTCGGCGACTTGACCAGACGTCCCCCCTTCGAGCAGACCAGAGCCACGGCCTGCGCCACGGTGCGGTCGATCATGTCGTCGATCGAAGCGTCGGGCATGTCGTAGCGCGTGATGTTGATATAACGGTCGTTGAAGGGCTCGGTCCACCCTTCGAGCGGCTTGGAGAGGGCGTCGGGAATGGCCGAGGCACCGTACATGATGCCCAGCAGGCCGCCGATGGTGGCCGTCTGGTTGTCGCAGTCGAAGCCGGCGGCGCAGCCGATGTCCATCGTGCGCTGCAGGTCGCCGCCGCCGTAGAGCAGCGCCAGAATACCCATCGCGCCGTTGAGGTTGGCGTTCCAGATCGTCTTGGTCATGGCGTCCTCCTCGTCGTAGTATTTGCGGGCGAGCTCGGCCCGGGCCGTCTGCCACGAATCGGGATGGGCGTCGTAGAGCGCCAGCACCTCGCGCACGGTGGCGGCGTAGCGGTCGCCGGCGGGCAGATATTTCAGCCCCGTCTCGACCAGCTTGCGCACGTCGCGGCAGAAGAACGCCTCAGCGTACATCGCCCCGTAGTGGACCGTCGGCGAGGTGGCCCAGTCGTCGCTGGTGATCCGCGCGGCCCAAGCCGACTTCTCGGCGGCATAGGCTGTCATGCCGGGAGCCGTGTAGCTCCAGATCTCGTTGATGAGCTGCGGGTCGATCTGATACCAGTGGGGATTGTAGCGGGCGTCGCCCGTGAAGGGAGGCGTGAAGCCGTAGTGCATCAGACCCAACGCAGCGCGGTTGGCCAGCCACACGCGGTCGCGGATGTGGTACATCCAGCCCTCGCGCATCTGAGCGTAGGTGGGTTCCGGACCGTATTTCTCCATCAGGGTGAGGTAGAGATATTCGATGTCGGTGTCGTCGTCGGAGAAGGCGCCGTCGTACTGCGCCAGTTTGGCCAGATTCTTCGAATAGCCGTAGGGGAAGTCGGCTTCGTTGCCGGGCTCGGCGACGAACTTGTTCTCGAAAGGCAGGCCGTAGATGTTGCCGACCATCTGGCCGATCCATGCGCCGGCGATCTTGTCGCGCAGCTCCTCCATGCCGATCTGTCGCGTGCGCGCCGCGCTGCTGCCCGCCAGAAGCAGGAGGGCGGCGGCCGCCATGTATTTCATGATTTTCATTGTCGGATTCGTTTTATTGTCAGTAACCGGGATTCTGTTTGAGGTTGGGATTGGCGCCGAGCCGTTCGCGCGGAATGGGATAGAGCTCGGTATGGGCGGACGAAACGCCGGGCTTGCACCACCATGTGCCGTTGTACTTGCCGAAGCGGATCAGGTCCTGACGGCGCCACCCTTCGAGCGCCAGCTCATGGCCGCGCTCGGAGAGCAGCGACTCCTCCGTGAGGGTCTCGACCGTGAAAGGTTCGAGCCCCGCGCGGCGGCGGATCGCCTCAAGGTCGGCATGCCCGACGGCCTCGGCCGCCTTGCCCTGCCGCAGGCACGCCTCGGCGTACATCAGCACCACGTCGGCGTAGCGGAAGACGACGAAATCGTTCTCCATGCTGGTCTGGTCGCTCTTCAAGAGACCGTCGGTCTGGTACTCCCACTTGCCCACGGGAGCGCCCATGTTCTGCGCCCGGCCCTCGGCGTAGGCCGATTCGGGGATTTCGGGATCGATCGTGAAGGTGCCGTCCGGACCGCTGAACTCGCCGTAGAGCCACGTTTTGGCGCGCCGCGTGTCGTCGGCGTCGTACGAAGCGAAGAAATCGGGCTGCGCGACGAAGCCGTCCCAGCCGGCGGCGGGGATGTTGTAGAGCTTGCACAGCTGCTGGTTGAGCGTGAGGATGAAGATCACGAAGTCGTTGTGGTCCGACTGGGTGTAGATCGTGCTGTAGGGGATGACGAAGATGTTCTCGCGCGAAGCCTCGTTGCGGACGGCGAAGTTGGTCGAGTAGTTGGGTTCGATGCTGTAATGACCGGCATCCATCACCTGAAGACAAGCCTTCTCGGCCTCCGCCCACATGGGCTTGCCGATCCACTTTTCGGCGTTGAGGTACATCTTGGCCAGCAACGTGTAGGCCATGCCCTGCGTTACGTGGCCGTAATTGGCCGTCGACGGCACGGATTCGAGCTTTTCGACGTGATCGAGGATCTCCTTTTCTACGAAGTCGAAGACGTATCGGCGATCCTTCTGCACGGGATAGTCCGTATCCGAGGCATCGATCGAGAAAGGCACGTTGCCCCAGCCGTCGATCGCCTGCACGTAGAGGTAGTCGCGCAGCAGGCGCACCTCGGCATCGATCTTCTCCTTGCCGTCGAACTGCAGCGGCGACTGCCCGATCTCGTAGAGGACGTCGTTGCAGGCCGCGATGCCGTCGAAACAATAGTCCCAACCCATGCGGACCAGCTTGTTGGAGGCGGAATAGGTATGGCGCTGCAACTCGGCGTAGCGCGTGTCGACCCAGTCGTTGACGCTGTTTTTGGGAGCGGCCAGCTCGTCGCCGACCTGAATGTTGAGCGTCCAGAGGCTCTGCTCGGAGCCGTAGGCCTGCAGCATGTTGTAGGCGCGGGCGGCGTAGATGCGCAGCGACTCCTCGGAAGTGAAGAAATCCCCCTTCTGGATGTCGGAATAGACTTTTTCGTCGAGGTCGGTGCAGGCGACGGCCGGGACGACGAGCGCCAGAAGCGCGAGTTTATGAATGGCTTTCATAGGGAATGCTTAGAATTTGAGGTTGACACCGAACGTGAATTCGCGCGTACGCGGATAGTAGCGCGGGCTCTCGATACCGGGCGTGAGACCCATGAGCGAGACCTCCGGATCGACGCCCGAATAACCGGTCAGGCAGAAGAGGTTCTGCGCCGCGAAGTAGAGCTTCAGGTGGCGGATCCTGCTGGTGGGCTTGAACGGAACGGTATAGCCCAGCGAGAGGTTGTCCAGCTTGAGGTACGAGGCATCTTCGAGGTATTTGGACGAATAGGTTACCTGCCCGGTGAACGAAGGATCGTCGAGCCACGAAGCCATGATGTTGCGCAGACCGATGCCGTTGATGTTCTCGAACTCGGCGCGCATGTTGTTGAAGACCTTGCCGCCGATCGAGGCGCGGAGCGTGAAGCTCAGGTCCCAGTTGCGGTAGGTGAAAGAGTTGCTCCAGCCCAGCGTCAGGTCGGGGTACGCCGAACCGAGGTACTCCCACTTGCTTTCGGCCACCGAGCCGGCGATGGAGTTCTGGAGCTTGTCGTTGCCCGTGGCGGGATCCACGCCCTCCCACACGGGACCGTAGAACGAACCGAGGCTCTTGCCCTCGATCAAGCGCTGGCAGTAGACGCCCACGGGCGTGTTGAGCCAGCCGATCTTGTACTCCTGATTCTTGAACTCCTCGTTGGTGAACTTCACGAGCTTGTTGGTGTTGTGCGCCAGCGTCAGGCCGGTGGTCCAGCGGAAGTTGCGCGTCATGACGGGAATACCCGACAAGGTGAGCTCGATACCCTGGTTCTGCACCTCGCCCACGTTGGTGAAGAAGACGTTATAGGAGTAGGGCGGCACGGGCACGTCGTACTCGTAGAGCAGGTCGGTCGTACGGCGCAGGTAGTAGTCGACGGCACCCGACAGACGGCCGTTCCAGAACGAGAAGTCGATGCCGACGTTCCACTCGGCTTTCTTCTCCCAACCCAGATTCGGATTGGCGTTGCTCTTGGGCGAATAGGTGTTCTGCCACTTGCCGTTGTTGTAGAAATAGCCTTTGGCGCGCATGAGCAGCAGCGAGCGGTAGTTGTCGAAGTCCTGATTGCCCGTAACGCCGTAGCCGACGCGGATCTTCAGCTCGTCGAGCCATTCGACGTCGCGCAGGAAACTTTCGTTCGAGAGCCGCCAGCCCACCGACACGGCGGGGAACCAGCCCCACTTGTGATCCGAACCGAAGCGCGACGAACCGTCGCGGCGCAGCGACGCCGACACCAGATAGCGGTCGTCGTAGTTGTACATCACGCGCCCGAAGAAAGCGATGTACTTGTTGGCCTCCTTGTGCGACTCCATGCCGGCCGTGCCCTGCTGCAGAGCCGAGCCGGCGCCGATGTTGTCCGTGCCGAAGAGGTCGTTGTCGAAGCCCTCGTTGGACATGCTCGAATACTGGTTCATACCCCACTGGTAGGTATAGCCCAGCAAGGCCTGCACGGTATGCTTGCCGAACGAACGCATGTAGTTGAGCGTGCTCTCCCACTGGACGTCGTTGCTGTAGGAGTTGTAGATCGAGGCGCGGCCGTCGGTACCGATGAGCGAGGGGTAGTAACGGCTCGAATAGGTGCGCGACTCGTAGCGCTGCATGTTGTAGGCGAAGAAGTTATCCCACTTCAGCCCCTTCACGGGCAAGATATTGAGCGACGCGCGAACGTTTGCGCCGAAGTCGTCGGAGGTGTTGTTCTCCGTCCGCTCGTCGATCATCGCCACGGGATTGAAATAATCCATGCCGATCGTGCGGCTGTAACCGCCCGCCTCCTTGTTCGAGGGATCGTAGACCGGTTCGGTGGGATTGTGGAAGAAAGCCTGCCGGAAGGCGTCGTAATTGGCCGGCTGCGCATCGCGACGCGCATAGAAGCCGTTGTAGTCGAGGTCGAGCCAACCGTCGAGCACCGACTGGCGGATGTTGGTCTTGAAGAGATATTTGTTCGCCTTGTTGCGGCGCTGCACGCCCTGATTCTGCTCGACGTTGATGATCGTGCGGTGCGAGAAGCTCTCCGAACCGCCCGAGACGGCGATGCTGTGCTTGTGGCTGACGGGCGTGCGGGTGATCTCGTCGAACCAGTCGGTGCTGTGGCCGTAGAGCGACCCGACGTTGGAGGGCGCGTAGTTCCGGATCGTATACTCGAACTCGCGGGCCGACATGGGCTCGGCGCGGTTGAGGATCGACTGCACGCTCACCTGTCCGTCGTACTCGACCGACGTGGAGCCCTTGCGGGCGCGCTTGGTGGTGATGATGACCACGCCGTTCGTGCCGCGCGTACCGTAGATGGCCGCGGCCGAACCGTCCTTGAGCACGTCGATCGTCTCGACCTCCTGAAAGTTGATGTTGCGGATGTCGGCGCCCACGACGCCGTCGATGATGACCAGCGGACCCTGACCGGCCGCCAGCGTATTGGTACCGCGGAGCATGATCTCGAACGAAGCGCTCGGATCGCCGCCGTTGGGATTCGTAACGCTCAGACCGGCGACCTTGCCCTGCAGCAGCCCGGCGGCCGAAGTGAACGAACCGATGTTCATGTCCTCGCTGCCGAGGCTTGCGACCGATCCCGTGAGTTCCTTTTTGGTAGCCGTACCGTAGCCGATGACCACCACGGCGTCCATCGAACGGCTCTCCTCGGTCATGCGCACGTCGATCGCAGAGCGTACGCCGACCGGTTCCTCTATCGGATTATAACCTAAATAACTGAATACCAGAACTGCATCCTCCGCCTGAGGGGGGGGGAGTTGCAGGCTGTAGGTTCCGTTCGCGTCGGTCGTTACGCCCCGGACGGTATTTTTGACCGTTACCGAGACTCCGACGAGCGGCTCTCCGCTCCGGGCGTCGAGCACCGTGCCCGCAACCGTCCGGTTCTGCGCCGACAACGGCATCGCCGTCGCCGACAAGATAGCCGCGGCGGCAAGAACTCCGTGTAAAAAACGCTTCATAAAGGTAAGTAGTAAGTAGTTTGTTGTTGTTTGGTTTGGCTGTTCAAAGTCCGGATGCGGTCTGCGGCGTGCCGCCGACCGCATCCGGCGCAGTTCACTTTCCGGATTCCAGTTCGGAGCGGAAGGGAATCGAGGCCTGCGCACCCAGACGCGTAACGGCGATGGCCGAAGCCCGCGAAGCGAAACGCACGGCATCGGAGAGCGAAGCGCCCTCCGAAAGAGCCACGCACATCGCACCGTTGAAGGTATCGCCCGCGGCGGTCGTATCCGTGGCCGTAACCTTCTGTGCGAGGATGCGTTCGAACGTCGTACCGTCGTAGACCAGCGCCCCCTGCGACCCGAGCGTGATGACCGCGTTGGCCACTCCCTTGTCGATGAGCGCCTGCGCAGCCCGCTCGGCGCTCTCCCAGTCGGTGATCTCGATGCCGGTGAGCATCTGGCTCTCGGTCCGGTTGGGCGTTATCATATAGAGCCCCGCCAGCAACTCGGCCGGCAACTCGGCCGCGGGTGCCGGATTGAGGATCACCCGCACGCCGGCGCGCCGCGCGATTGCGGCGGCATGCGCCACCACGTCGACGGGCGTTTCGAGCTGCATGAGCAGATACTCCGCCGACTCGATGTCCCGATGCAGCGCATCGACATCGGCCTTCGAGAGATTGTTGTTGGCGCCCGGCACCACCACGATGCTGTTTTCGCCCTGCCCGTCCACCGTGATGAGGGCGATGCCCGAGGGCGCTTCGTCGTCGCGCAGCACGGTGCGGGTGTCGATCCCCTCCTTTTCGTAACCCGCCACGGCTCCGTCGCCGAACATGTCGCGGCCCACTTTGGCGATGAAGGTTACCCCGTCGCCCAGCCGGGCGACCGCCACGGCCTGATTGGCGCCCTTGCCGCCGGCCGTCATCATGAATTTGTCGCCGAGCAGCGTTTCGCCCGGCTGCGGCATTCGGCCCGTCTTGACCACCAGATCGGTGTTGGAGCTGCCTAAAACGACTATTTTATTCATTTGCGTCAGTGTTTGGATTGTCGGATCTGCCGTGTGCATCGTCCTTGTTATGCACAAACGTTTGTGCAAATATATTCATAAATTTCAGAAGTGCAACGAAAAGTCGAGGTTTTTGTCGAAAAAATTTCTAATTTTGTAGAGAATTACTAAAAAAGAGGGAAATAGAGAGAAAACATGAAGAGGGAAACGATCATCAGTCTGTCGCAGCGCACAGGCTTCTCGGTATCGACCGTGTCGCGCGTGCTGAGCGGTCAGGCGGCCGACTATCGCATAAGCTCCAAAACCATAGAACTTATCGAGACGGAAGCCAAGCGGTGCGGCTACACGCCGAGTCTGCTGGCGAAAGGTTTGCGCACCAACCGCACGCACACCATCGGACTGGTGATCCCCTGCATCGAGAACCCCTATTTCGCCATGATCGCCTCGGTCGTTACGGCCGAAGCCAAGCGCTGGGGATACACCATCATCATCGTCGACTCGGTGGAAAACGAAGCCGACGAACAGGAGGGCATCCGCTCGCTGCTCTCGCACAAGGTCGACGGCATCATCGTCGTGCCCTGCGGCAACGACCCCTCGCTGCTCGAAAGCGTGAATGCCGCGACGCCCGTGGTGCTGATCGACCGCCACTACGACAACTCGGAGCTCTCGTACGTCTGCAGCGACAACTATCAGGGCAGCGTCGAGGCGGTCCGCTATCTGGTCGCCTGCGGGCACCGCGACATCCTCTGCATCCGCGGCAACCTGCAGTCGTCGCCCGTCAAGGAGCGTGTGAAAGGGTATCTGGACGTGCTGCACGCCTCCGGACTCGACGAGCGCGCGATGGTTCGGGGCACCAGCTTCTCGGCCGACAACGGCTACCTCGAAACCAAGCTCGCCCTCAACTCCGGGAAACGCCCCACGGCCATCTTCGCCATGAGCAACACGATTCTGCTGGGCGCGATCAAGGCCGTCCGCGAATCGGGGCTCCGCATCCCCGACGACATCTCCCTCGTCTCATTCGACAACTCCTCGTACCTCGACCTGCTCGACCCCGCCGTTACGCACGTCAGCCAGCCCATCAACAACATGGGCACGCTCGCCATCAAGATCCTCATGAGCAAGATCAACGGGCAGTCCGATACCGGCACGACGATCAAACTCCCCACGCAGTTCATCGTCAGCGCCTCCGTGAAGCGGGTATAAAAAAGATTTACGGCGACCGGCATCGGAAACGATTTACATACGATTCAATATGCTTTCAGGCACCGAAAGCCCTATCTTACAAAGATCGCCGAAAACAATCTGCACAGAGACAAAACGATGACCGAGATCCTGAAAAAATATTGGTGGGCGTTTTTTGCCATCATCGCAGCGCCTGTCGCACTCAATTTCATTCTGCGAATACCGGCATTCATTCAATTCGTAGGCAACGATACCGACTGGCTTACATTCTGGGGCAATTATCTCGGAGGCTGCGTCGGCGCTCTGATCGCATTATTCGTTTTGCATAAAACCTTGCAACAAAACCATGAAGAAAATATAGAAAACCGACGAGCGAGCCGAGAAGAGAATGAAAGGAATCGCATTGCGAACGAAAGGGCGAACGAAGCCAACCGGCAGCTTCAGATCAAGGTCTTGAAATACCAGCAAGAGAGTTTCTGGCTGAATAATTTCCGAGTCGCCTGTGCGGAGTATATCCAATTATACAATTACAACGACGTTGTCAACGTCGTCAATACCATGGCGAACAATCCCCGGCAGGCCTTCGATCTGTTGAAGGAATTATATAACAGAGCCATCAAATTGGATGCACAGTTTGCGTATTCGAGAAAACCGGGAGAAAACATGGTTCGGTTAATGAATTGCATCGGACCCATGTATACGCTATATATCGAGGTGTTGAACGACATCCAACGGTTCATCACTTATCGAATAGCTCAACCCGCTCCCTCTCTGTCTACTTTCACATCATACATCGACGAATCGGGATCCAACGTATCGGACGAGATGAAAACGATCCTAACAGACCATCGATTCCGGCAGAATAACGAGAACATTTTCGTGATATTGAACGACATGGCCATTACCCGGGTGAATCGTATCGATGGTTGCGAGGCTAAAATCCGGGATGAAATATACGGATACATCCAATCCGAACAAATCCGGATCGATCGAATCTTAGAGGAATCGGATATGAAAGCAGCGGGTAAATAATACTCGCCGCCTTTCAATACATCCGGTCTTGCATCCGCAACGGAAATCCGTTCCGGGACAACACGGCAACTCGCAGCGCAAGTACAGATATCGATCGAACTGCAAAATCATTCTGCCGCACAAAAAATAAAACAGCTTTGTAGATATCTACAAAGCTGTTTCGGTGAGGTCTGAAGCGGATTCGAACCGCTGTACAAGGTTTTGCAGACCTTTGCCTAGCCACTCGGCCATCAGACCAAAAATACCGATACCGGAACGAGAGATTCCCGACAACGCCTCCCTATCCGGAAAAAATCCTGATACGACGGACATCGAATCCGAGCGACTTCCCCGAAAGGACCCCGGCCGTTATCTCCCTACCCCTTCGCTGCCGCTTGCCTCTCCCATTCGGAACGGCCCCGGCGCATCGGGACTGCAAATATAAAAACAATATCTGTAAAATACAAAACGAGCTCCGAACTTTCGCCTTTTTTACGAAATATTTCCGGCCGGCCTACGCAAAGCGATTGCATTTCCGCAGAAAATCATACCTTTGTATTATTAAGCGAAAACCTCTGTCATGACCGTCGAAGACCTTGCCCTGCAGATGACCCCGGGAATCGGAGTGAAAGGCGCGGTGCATCTGCTGGAACACTTCGGCACGGCCGAACGAATCTTCGCGGCAACGGAAAAGGAGCTGACCGAACAGGCGGAGCTGCGACCCGAGCCGGCCCGGCAGATCCTTCGGCGAACGGGCTTCGCCGCCGCGGAGAAAGAGATCCGGTACTGCCGCAAACACGACATCAAGGCCATCGCCTCGACCGATCCCGATTACCCGCCTCTGCTGCGCGAAATTCCCGACTATCCCCATGTGATCTATGTCAAGGGCGAGCCGCAGGTGCTGTCGACGCGCTGTCTTTCGGTCGTCGGCACCCGCAGCATGACCTCCTACGGACTGAACATGTGCAACCGACTCGTCTGCAGGCTGGCCGAGCGGGTACCTCATCTGGCGATCGTCAGCGGATTGGCTTTCGGCATCGACGGAGCGGCCCACCGGGCGGCTCTGGTCTCCGGAACGCCCACCGTCGCCGTACTGCCTTGTCCGCTGCCCGGCATCGTTCCGACCCAGCATACGGGCGTCGCCCGCGACATGCTCGACCACGGAGGAGCGCTCATCACCGAACTGCACAGCCAGACCCGCCAGAACGGCACCGCCTACGTGGCCCGCAACCGCATCATCGCCGCCCTGAGCGCCGGATGCGTGGTCGTCGAATCGCCCGCAGGCGGAGGTTCGCTCATCACGGCCCGCTTCGCCGACGAATACGACCGCACGGTCATGGCTGTGCCGGGCCGCGCCACCGACCGCACGTCCGCCGGGACGAACTACCTGATCCGCAACCGCAAGGCGCAGCTCGTACTCTCGGCCGAAGAGATCATCGTCGAAATGGGCTGGGATCTGGAGGCGGAGCCGGCCCGGCTCCGGATAACATCCTCTCCGCCGGCCCTCACGCAGGAAGAAACCCGGCTGCTCGAATGCTTCCGCACCTCCGATCCCCTCACGATCGACACCCTGCGCGAGCTGAGCGGGTGCGACCCGGGCGAGCTGGCCGCGTTGCTGCTCGGGCTCGAACTGGCCGGCGTCATCCGGCAACTGCCCGGCAACCGGTATGTAAAACTGAGTTGCTGATATTCTTACGCATCGGTTTTTGTAGCGAATATCCGAATCCGTCCGCTGTCGCTCGCGGTCTGCAGCCGCGCATTCGGATCCGACCCTCTCCCAAGCTCCCTCCTCGGAGGGGGCTTTCCGGTCGCCGTCTTGTAAAATTACAACCTCTGTCTCCGGGCTTCGGAAATTTTTACTAATTTTGCTCTCTACGAAAAATCCGCCTCATGCAACTGATCGATACCCACTCCCACCTCTACGAACCCGAGTTCGACGCCGACCGCGAAGAGGCGCTGGCCCGGGCCGTCGACGCCGGAGTCGGGCGGCTGCTCCTGCCGGCCATCGACTCGCAGAGCCACGAACGGATGTTCGACCTCTGCCGCCGGCATCCCGACCGCTGCATCCCGATGATGGGGCTGCATCCCACGTCGGTCAACGACAATCCCCGTTGGCGCGAGGAACTGGAGGAGGTCGAAGCGTATCTGAAAAATCCGCCCGAGGGCATCGCCCGCTTCTGCGCCGTGGGCGAAATCGGCCTCGACTTCTACTGGTCATCGGATTTCCGGGACGAGCAGGAAGAAGCGTTCCGCCGTCAATGCCGGCTGGCCGCCGACCTCCGACTGCCGATCGCCGTGCACACACGCAACGCCTGGCCCGAAATGATCGCGATCATCGAAGAGTTCCGCGGCACGGGGCTGCGGGGCGTTTTCCATGCTTTCGGCGAAGATGTCGGGACCTATCGGAAGCTGAAATCCTGCGGCGACTTTCTCTTCGGCATCGGCGGGGTCGCAACTTTCAAAAAGAGCAAGCTGGCCGAGACCGTCCGCGACATGGACCTCGCCGACCTGCTCCTCGAAACCGACTGCCCCTACCTCACGCCGGCACCCCATCGCGGCGAGCGCAACGAATCGGCGTACGCGGTTCACATCTGCACCCGCATCGCCGAGCTGAAAGGCACGACCCCCGAAGCGGTAGCCGCCGCAACGACCGCCAACGCCCGCCGCCTGTTCGACTTACGTTAACGTCCTCCTTCGATATGAACGCCAAATCCTCGATTCTGATTATCTATACGGGCGGCACCATCGGCATGAAGACCGATGCCGAAACCGGAGCGCTGGTGCCCTTCGACTTCAGCGCCATCTACGACGAATTCCCCTCGCTCAAGCGCCTGAACGTCGATATCGACGTGCTCACCATGTCGCCCGTGATCGACTCGTCGAACGTCTCGCCGGCCAACTGGCTGACGCTGGCCGCACTGGTCCGCGACAACTATGCCCGCTACGACGGATTCGTCGTCCTGCACGGCACCGACACCATGTCCTACACCGCCTCGGCGTTGAGTTTCCTGTTCGAGAATCTGGCCAAACCCGTGGTCTTCACCGGCAGCCAGATCCCCATCGGCGTGTTGCGCACCGACGGCCGCGAGAACCTCATCACGGCGATCGAGATCGCCGGCGCCCGCATCGACGACCGCCCTGCCGTGCCCGAGGTGTCGCTCTACTTCCAGAACCGCCTGTTCCGCGCCAACCGCACCACCAAACGCAGTGCCGAGGCGCTCAACGCCTTCCGCTCCTACAACTATCCACCGCTGGCCGAAGTGGGCGTCAACATCGCCTACAACCGCGCGGCGATCCTGCAGCTCCCCGCGGCGACGGCCGACCTCCGCACGGCCTCGCGGCTGGCCGACGGGATCGTTGTCGTCAAGCTGTTTCCGGGCCTCGACGAACGAGTTCTCGGCGCCATGCTTTCGGCTCCCGGCGTGCGGGCCGTGGTGCTGGAGACCTTCGGCGCCGGCAACGCCCCCACGAGCGAATGGTTCATCCGGGTGCTGCGCGAGGCGATCGCCCGCGGGATCATCGTCCTCAACATCACGCAGTGCGGCGGCGGCAAAGTCTCGATGGAGCTCTACGAAACGGGCCTGCGGCTCCGCAACGCGGGCGTACTCTGCGGCTACGACATGACCACCGAAGCCGCCGTTACCAAACTGATGTACGTACTGGGACTGGAGCTCCCCGCCGACGAGACGCGGGAGCTGCTCCGCAAACCCCTGCGCGGAGAATTTACGGCATGAGCCGTTGCAGAAAACGAATTTTTTTTCTATATTTCGCACTGCTAACCTCTCTTTTCCGGCCTGCCGTCAGACGGAAAAGGAGTGCGAGCGCGATATAAAATACTCATCGACAAGGAGTTGAAGGCAGCCGATCCGAATTCTCGGGCATCGGAGCCGCATGCGAACGAAATCGCCGCGATGCGGTTCCCGAGCCGAAAAGCGGCGGAGCGGCACCGCCCCGAACAAAAAAAACGAAGAAAGAAGAGATAACAGAACAACCTAATCAAATCAATTATCAAACACCGCTATGAAAAAACTTTTTTTGATTCTGTCGGTAGCCCTCTTCTCGCTGGGCACCGTAAATGCGTTCGCGCAAGAGGCCGAAGCCGCAGTTGAAGAGACCGAAACGGTTGCAGCCGAGGCTGCCGAAGCCGCAGTCGCCGCCGAGACCACGGTCGCAGGCGAAAGCATGCACCACATTCTGATGCAGAAGTTCCTCGAAGGCGGCTGGGAGTGGATGCTGCCCGTGCTCCTCTGCTTGGTGATCGGTCTGGCCGTAGCCATCGAGCGCATTCTCTACCTGTCGCTCTCGACGATCAACTCCAAGAAACTCATCAACGCCGTCGAGGAAGCGCTGCAGAACGGCGGCATCGAAGCTGCCAAAGAGGTATGCCGCAACACCCGCGGTCCGATCGCTTCGATCTACTATCAGGGTCTCGACCGCTACGAGCAGGGTCTCGACGCCGTCGAGAAAGCCGTCGTATCGTACGGTTCGGTGCAGACCGGCCAGATGGAGTCGGGTCTCTCGTGGATCGGCCTCTTCATCGCCCTCTCGCCGATGTTGGGCTTCATGGGTACGGTCGTAGGTATGATCGGTGCGTTCGACGCCATTCAGGCTGCCGGCGACATCAGCCCGACGCTCGTGGCAGGCGGTATCAAGGTCGCCCTGCTGACGACCCTCATGGGTCTTATCGCTGCGGTTATTCTTCAGCTGTTCTACAACTACATCGTTTCGAAGATCGACTCGCTCGTAAACGATATGGAGGATTCTTCCATCACGCTGATGGACATCCTGACGGCTTACAAGAAATAATCACTGTCAACATTAGCTACAAGCAATCATGAAAAAGATTCTCAACATATTGCTGGGCGTTCTGATGGCTATCACGGCGGTCCTCCTGATCTACGCGATAGCTACCGGCGGCTCGGAGCCGGCGATCAACCTGAACCTGATCTGGGGTTACTTCCTCTTCGTGTTCGCCATCGCCGCTGCGATCTTCTGCGCCGTCTTCGGAATGATCAAGAACCCGGCAGGCATCAAGGGGACCATCGTGTCGCTGGCCCTGATCCTGATCGTCATCGGCGCGTCGTACTTCTACTCGGCGAGCCATACGGTCAACATCATCGATCTCCAGAACAACGGGTTCTTCGGCCACGGTGAAACCGTAATTACCGAAACGAGCATCCTGGTAACCTACGTCGCTTTCGTCGCCGCTTTCCTGACGGCTATCGTTACGGAGATCCGGGGCGCATTCAAATAATCGAAACAAATGGCAACGGATAAAAGAAAAGTACAGGAAATCAACGCCGGTTCGATGGCCGACATTGCCTTCCTGCTGCTGATTTTCTTCCTGGTGGCCACTACCATGAATACCGACACGGGTCTGGCGCGCATGCTGCCCCCCATTCCTCCCGAAGATCAACAGCAGGAGGAGGTCAAGGTCAAGGAGCGCAACCTGTTCCTCGTGCTCATCAACGGTAGCGGCCAGATCATGGCAGGACAACCCGGCAAGCAGGAGTTCATCGAGCTTCGCGACCTGAAGGAAAAGACCAAGGAGTTCATCCTCAATCCGCTGGACGCCGCCGATCTTCCCGAAAAGGAGGAGCAGACGTTCGACCTTCCCGACGGCAGCAAGTGGACCTATCCGGTCAGCATGGGCGTGGTTTCCCTGCAAACTACCCGCGATACGGGCTATCAGGCCTATATCATGGTGCAGAACGAGCTGGCTCGCGCCTTCAACGAGATCCGCGACGAGGTGGCCATGCGCAAGTTCGGCGACAAGATGGCCGCGCTTCCCGAAGAGCAGCGCAGCGTCGTCGCCAAAGCCGTGCAGCAAAAAATTTCCGAGGCTGAACCGCGAACCATAAAGAAGTAAGATTATGGCAGTAATGAAAAAGAAGGGCAACAAAGGTCTGCCCCCCATTTCGACAGCGTCGCTTCCCGACGTGATCTTCATGATCCTCTTCTTCTTCATGGTCTCCACGACCATGCGCGATCAGGAGCTGCTGGTGCGCTACAAGCTCCCCGAGGCGACCGAGGTTCAGAAACTCGAAAAGAAATCGTTGGTCAGCTACATCCACGTCGGACAGCCCTCGCTGGCCATGCAGGCCAAGTTCGGTACGGCACCGCGTATCCAGCTCAACGACTCCTACAAGACGACGAAGGACATTCTGGACTTCGTGGCCGCCGAGCGCGACAAGCTCAACGAGTCGGACCGTGCTCTGATGACCATCTGCCTGAAAGCCGACGGCACGACCAAGATGGGTATCATCACCGACGTCAAGCAGGAGCTGCGCCGGGCCAACGCACTGAAAATCTCCTACGCGGCTTCCAAGTCGCTGGGTTACTAAGGTTTTCCACCCTCTCCACGCAGCGGGTCCCGAAAGGGATCCGCTGTTTTTTTGTCGCCATCTATTGCAAATCGTCTATTTTTTCGTATCTTTGTCGAACTAAAAATAAACCTACAGGTTGATTTTGTGGAATTCGCCTTAATATACAAACATCCGAAAACAGAACCTGCTCGGTGTGCGGAACGGATTTTGCTCGCTGCGATCTACGACGAAGAAGAGCTTCGTTCGTTCGGCCTATCGGACAAATCCGATGACCTGAACGAATGTTATCTCGGAAAAGACGAATTCACAAAATGGAGAAAATTATGGCAAGACCCGTATTATTTATCGGATTTCTACTGCAATCATATCGAATTTTTCCGGGATCCCTATTGGAAGGGTATCGATGAAGAAGAGTTCGTAACCGATACGATTGCTGCCGCACCTCGGATTTTCCAAGATCTGAAAGAGGCTCTGACAAAAAACGAACTCGAAGAATTGTTCCAACCGTTGGCTCCGGAAGATGCCCGACGAGCTGAATACGCAAGTATCCGTGTAAAATCGAAATTCGGTCGAATCCTGCAACACTACGCTTTCCGAATTTATGCGATCAAAGTAGACGAAGGTTGTTACGTAATTACGGGCGGAGCCATCAAAATAGAGAAAGACATGGGCAAAGCGCCCAATACGCAGATCGAACTGGCAAAATTGAATTACACATACGGAGCGCTTTGTGGAGAGGGACTGACCGACAAAGCATCATTCCTCAATTTCATATTCGAATAATTATGGGTGCATTGAATGAAAAACGTCTGGGCAAAGTCGTCCGGGATGTTTCCGATTGGATCGAAAAAGAACAGGAGACGCCCGAACGGATCGAAGCGTTGCAAATCGGAGCACGCATCGTTCTGAAAATCAAACGACACATGCGCATGAACGGCCTTTCGCAAAAACAGCTTGCCGACAAACTCAGCGTTTCGCCGCAATTCATCAACAAGTTGCTGCACGGAGAAGCTGAGGATATGAAAATATCCACGGCTATCCGCTACGGCAAAATACTCGGCATCAAATTGATCGAAATTCCGGAGGAACAGCCGCAAACACCAGTGCAGATCGTACTCAATCCTATCACCATTATCAGGTCGAAACCCGTAATCCCGAATCCGAAAACATATACCTACTCGAAGACGATATCTTTGCTTAATCGGAAATCTCAAAACAAGGATCAATATGGCAAACGACCAAGTTAGATTCGGCTTAAGAGCCATTACCGTCGAACAATTCGCCATGCTTTTCGAGCCAACGAATCAAAATGACACATCGTTGGATATTTCGCTGTCCATCAAAGGAAACTATGACGATCGAGCCGTAGCGCTCACTTTGACGATTCGTTTCGTCCAAAAAAATCGGCCGTTCCTTCTGCTCGAAAACACCTGCCATTTTCTCGTTCATGAAGAAGATTGGAATAGACTTTCGAAAGGAAACACCGTCGATGTGAAATTGCCGAAGAAAGTGATGACCAATCTGTTTTCCATCGCGGTGGGAACAGCCCGAGGCATATTGCATGCTAAAACGGAACAAACTCCGTACAATCGTTTTTTCCTCCCGTTGCTCGATGCTGCCGAAATGATCAACGAATCGGTAACGATAAAAAAATCACCGGAAAATTGAGTGGAAAAAACAGATAAAGAAGGCTGTATCTATACACGATACAGCCTTCTTTATTTGATAACATCTTGAAAAAGCAGCTGCAGATGCTGGACGCAGCGCACGGAGTAGCCGCTCGAACGGTAGTAGCCCGTCTCCGTGCGAACATAGTCGGAACGGTACTCCATGAAGCAAGCAGAGCCGCTGCCCGCAGCAACAGGCGAAGATGACCAACAGAGACCTTGTGTTCCGACACCCGAAATGGCTCCCGTCATGTAGTTGCGGTAGCCCGAAGCAGGCGCATGAAGCAATCGCTGGAATGAATGACGGAAAGGAGACCTTTCTTAATGAACTTTACGAATGAGCGAGGGCAAAGACCGCTTGCGGACTCTGCCGAGCAGGAGTAAAGTCAAACCTCCGCAGGGAGGTTTAATAGTTAATAATGAATAATTTCAGAGCAACAAGAATGACGGCTTTTCCGTAAAAGCGGTGAGCTTGCAATTTAACTATTCATTATACATTATTCACTATTCATTAAGGCTGCTTTCCGGCAGACTGGAATGTAAAACCCGCCCAACGGTGCGGGGACAGATAAGGGCGAATAGAAGTAACTGGCCCTATCTCCCCATAAATCCCGGCTCTTAGCCGGGCGGGGGATTGCAGAATCTGCGGCCGCGCTGGCGGGGACCGTAGCCCACCGTCATTCCGGGCCGAAGCTGCTTTTATTTAACCCGATCATATGCTTTCATGACCCGTGTTTCTCGACCCGGATTTTCACATCCGGCCACAAGTTGCCGCGACCGAATGCCACGTATTCAGGTCCGACCCTCCCCCGCACCCCCTCCTCGGAGGGGGCTTCGGTCGGAAAACCGAACCGGGCCGAACGTTTTCGATAAGCGAGCGCAGAGCCGGTCCGAGCCCTGCCGAGGCGCCGACCCTTCGAGCTGCAAGCCGTTCATGTTACCGCAAAGGAAGACGAGCCGCGATCGTCCGGCCCGAACTCCGGAATCGATTCATTCTTCCCCGAACGGCAGTTCCAGCTGGTCGATTTCGTGGTTGAACGTCAGCCGGTGATAGGGCGTCAGACCGTATTCGCGGACCGCCAGCCGATGTTCGCGCGTCGGATAGCCCTTGTTCGTCCGCCAACCGTATTCCGGAAACTCTTCGGCCAGCCGTTCCATGTATTCGTCGCGGTGCGTCTTGGCCAGCACCGAAGCGGCCGCAATGTCGGCATACTTGCCGTCGCCCTTCACGATGCAGGCGTAGGGAATCTCCAGCCGCGTGCGGAAGCGGTTGCCGTCGATGGCCAGAAACCCCGGCTGCGGATCGAGCCGCGCCACGGCCAGCGACATGCCCTCGAACGAGGCGTTCAAAATGTTTATTTCGTCGATCCGCGCCGGCGACACCGCCTCGACGGCCCACGCCACGGCTTCGCGTTCGATCACCTCGCGCAGGCGGTCGCGGTTGCGGGCGGTCATCTGTTTCGAATCGTTCAGCAGCGGATCCTGAAAATCGGGCGGCAGAATCACCGCCGCCGCGAAGACCGGCCCGGCCAGACAACCGCGCCCCGCCTCGTCGCATCCCGCCTCCAACAATTCGTTCTGATATCGGACCTCCAACATATTGCAAGAAAAAACATGCTCCGGCACTTCGGCTTCGCATGCTCCGAAACCGTCGCCGGCACATCGCAAAGTTACGAATAAATTGCGTTCCTTATGCTTTTCCCGCTATTTCCGGCTTCGCCGAAGAACCTCCCGCTCGCCACCCTGCTAAGAGCAGGGTTTTATGAACGCCCTCCCCGCTTTTAACTTTTCGGCTTTAATCCCTCTTCGAGGACTTGACTTTGCTCACGTTCGGCAAAAACTATAAACAGTTTTTGCACCCACTCAATCGCAAAGTTCACCTTATTCTCGTATCTTTGACTTTGTCGAAAATACTGCGCCTCGGCAAAAAAATCGAATGAATTCGTTTTTTTGCTCTCGGCTTATTCGTATTTTTGTCTCCGCAACCAAGCGACTCCCGATCCATGAAATTCAACATCGCCCGGCAAGCCTTCATTCCGGCATTCCTGACCCTCGCCGCACTGGCCGCCACCGCGGTCTACTGGCCCGAAGCGTCTGCCTTCGCCGCCCCGGCCGAAGGATCCGGACTCCGGATGCCGGGCGAGCTGCTCCTCCGGTTCCAGTATGCGTTTCCGGAGTGGGCCCGGGCGCTCTGCTGTCTGGCGATCATCTCCGTCGGACTCCGCACGGGACACCTCACCGTCCGCTACAACCTCTACACGGCCAACACCTGCATCGCCATTCCGCTGTACGGCGCACTCGTCGCCGGTCTGACCGCCGGGAAGGCAGACCTTCTCATGTCCGTCTGTTCGATTCTTCTGATTCTCGCACTCCGGAACTTCTGCCGCTCCTACTCGAACAACTACGCTTTCGACGCCGTTTTCCGGGGTTCGCTCTACCTCGGACTGCTCGTCGTCCTGCTGCCTCAGGCATTGCCGCTGCCGCTGGCGATCATCCATTTCCACCGCACGGCCCGCGAATGGATCGTCGCCATCGCCGGGCTGCTGCTGCCCGCAGCGCTCCTCTGCTATGTCAACTGGGGCGCCGGCAATCCCTTCCATGCCCCGCTGCTAAGCATCGGCGAGGGACTGCTCGACGGCCGATGGTTCCGCCTGCTCGACGACATGTCGTTCGCCACCCGCGTATTCGCGGGCGGTACGATCCTCTGCCTGATCTTCGCACTGCAGCTCTTCTTTTCGGATCTCTACGCCGTCAGCTCCAAATCCCGGACTATTCTCGTCTACCACATCGAGGTGCTGCTACTGGTCGCCGCGGTCGCCTGCATGCCCGATGTTTCGACCGGAATTTTCGCCCTGCCGGCCGTTCCGCTCGCCGTGCTGCTGCCGCTCTTTTTCGTCCGCTCCCACCCGGCCGTCGCCCAGACGATCTACGCGGTATTCCTCGCCGGTGCGTTGTTCAATATCGCGCTGCAATAATCCATTCGGTTTTAATCTTGATAAATTCAGGTCAATATGGTCTCGTATGCCCATATTTGCCATTTTTGATTTTACTAATTAAAGTTTAGATTGTACATTTGAAGTGCAACAACAGTGACGCAACACTTGTTCGCAAAAGTAAAATTAACAATCTACACATGAAGAATTCAGTCAATTCGTCGGCTCAGCAGCCGATGATCGTGAAGTATGTCGAGACGCTTCACACCGGCATCCAATCACAAACCCTTTCGCGTTACGCCATCGGATACATTCTTCGCGGAACCATGTATATTTACGACGGCGACAAACGGCGCAAGCTCTCCCGCGGCGACATCTTCTATCTGGGCATCGGACACCATTACATCGAACATTTCCCGGAAAACGGACAGCCTTTCGAACAGATTCTGGTCTACTACACGCCGTCGGATCTGCAGCGCATCCTGCTGCATCTGAACATCACCTACGGGCTCAACATCTCCAACGCCCACTCATGCGAAAACTGCAGCAACCGCATGCACGTCGTCATGCCTGCATGGAGCAGCGTGCGCAGCTTTTTCACCAATACCAACAACTACCTGCGCGACGAAGATTTCCACCACGACGAAACGGCCGAGAACATCAAGATGACCGAGCTGATCTACCTGATCGCCTCGCACGAAGACTGCTGCATCAAGAGCAAGCTGCTCAGCAACGTGGATGCGGCCAAAGAGAGTTTCGAACAGACCGTCTACGACCACATCTTCAAGGATATTTCGATCGAGGAGCTCTCGCGCCTGACCAACCGTTCGCTCACGTCGTTCAAGAAAGAGTTCCGGCGTCATTTCCAGATGCCGCCCCACAAATGGTACATCCGCCAGCGCCTCATGCACTCGCGCCTGCTGCTGATCTCCACGTCCAAATCGATCTCGGAGATAGGCAACGAGTGCACGTTCCCCAATACGTCGCACTTCATCAAACTCTTCAAAAAGGAGTACCAGATGACGCCCGCCACCTATCGCAACCGCCATCTGAGCTCCGACGCTTCGCTCGCGGAATCGGAACCGCAGCAGGAAGCGGTACGCGAAGCGCTTTAATCAAAATCTTACGAATAACGAGTATTTAAAAAATTTCAATTACGATTTATCGCAAAAAGTCCGGCGGTATTTCCAAAAATGTTACGCAAAATTTTGTTTTTCCTAAAAATCCGCCTATCTTTGTAATACGATATGTGGGGGTTCTCCCCACTCTCATTAACCTAACTAACCTAACCAGAGAATTCCGGAACTGCCAGGTCCCGGGATTCTTCTTTTATATATCATGGTATCCTCTCTCCTGCGGCGCGACGCCGCTCCGAATCCGCCGGAAACGAAGCCCGAAAAGAACGACCGCGTAAAAATAGATGCAGTACCTTATATATAATAAGGCCGCTCGGTCCGCACCATATCCGGTACCGAAATCACGGGCGACAAACTAATAATGCGGATTTTTCCGGGATATGTCAATTATTTTTTCTATTTTTGCGCTAATTGGAAAATAATGAACTTAAATGCCGAAGTTCCATGACAAGGTAGATCCTCCCAGAAAACCCGGATGGCTCAAGATCCGACTGCACCGCACCGCCGACTATGCCGACGTGCGGCGAATCGTCGAAAAGCACGAGTTGCACACCATTTGCAGCAGCGGCCGTTGTCCCAATCAGGCCGAATGCTGGAGCCGCAGAACGGCGACGTTCATGATTCTGGGAGAGATCTGCACCCGCGGCTGCCGCTTCTGCGCCACGCAGACCGGCAAGCCCCTCGCCCCCGATGCCGACGAACCCCGCCGGGTCGCCGAAAGCATCGCGCTGATGGAACTGAAGCATGTCGTCGTAACTTCCGTAACGCGCGACGATCTGCCCGACGGCGGAGCCCGGCACTGGGCCGCGACCGCGGAGGCGATCCGCCGACGGAATCCCGACGTCGCGATCGAGCTCCTTATTCCCGATCTCGATGCACGGCCCGAGCTTTTGGACACGGTCGTCGCATCGAAGCCCGACCTCATCGGGCACAACATCGAAACCGTCGAACGTCTGACCCCCGAGGTGCGTTCCCGGGCCAAGTACCGCACCAGTCTGGAGACCCTGCGTTACCTGAGCAGCCGGGGCGTCGCCACGAAAAGCGGACTGATGGTCGGACTCGGCGAGACCGATGAAGAAGTATTGCGGACCCTGACGGACCTGCGCGAAGCGGGCGTCGGGATCGTAACGCTCGGTCAGTACCTTCGACCCACTCTGGAGCACTACCCCGTTGCGGCGTACATCCCTCCCGAGAAATTCGAATGGTACAAATCCCGGGCGCTGGAGATGGGCTTCGCCTACTGTGCGAGCGCACCGCTGGTGCGATCGTCCTACAAAGCCGAAGAAGCGCTCCGCAGCGTGAAAAACCTGCAGCGATGAAAGTCCTCTGCCGCGACCTTTCGGAGATGGACTACGCATCCTGCTGGGAGCTGCAACGACGTCTTTTCGAAGAACTCGGGGCCCGGAAATCCGGCCGCCGGGAAAGGGACGGAGAAGCGGCGAACGACGACACCGGAGCGGCAGGCACGATCCTGCTGGTCGAACATCCGCCGGTCTACACCTTAGGCAAGAGCGGCCGGGCAGAGAATCTGCTCATCGACCCGGCGGCGCTGGAGCGTCTCGGAGCGAAGTTCTTTCACATAGACCGCGGCGGAGACATCACGTTCCACGGCCCGGGACAACTGGTCTGCTACCCGATTCTCGATCTGGAACGGATCGGAATCGGCCTGCGGGAATACATCGAACGGCTCGAAGAAGCCGTGATCCGCACCGTCGCCCGCTACGGCATTGCGGCGGGCCGCATCCCCGGAGCCTCGGGCGTCTGGATCGAGGGGCCGGAGAGAAAGATCTGCGCGATAGGCGTCCGCTCGTCGCGGTTCGTAACGATGCACGGCTTCGCGCTCAACGTTACGACCGATCTGGAGTGGTTCTCGCGCATCAACCCGTGCGGATTCCGCGACCGCGGCGTAACGTCGATCGCCCGCGAGACGGGCCGCGAGGTGGAGATGGACGAAGTGAAACGGCTGCTTCTCCGCGAGCTGGAGCGGCAACTTAATATAGAGGTGAAAAGTGGGGCGTCGTTGCACCCCACGGAAGCGTAGCCCAAAGCTGAAGAAAAGTCTGTATCGAACGATACGACGGTCGGAAACCTCGATTTTGCCGCGAGGAACGAAGCGGCATCAAGCCCCTGCCTGAGGCGGGGGGTTGGGGGTGGGTCGGACTTATAAACGCCGCTATAGGCGGCGAGACGGGCTTTCCCGAAGAATGAACCGATGCCGGAACCGGATTTCGGTATGTAAGAAACGAAAGTAAATGTTAAAATATATAAATAATAGTTCGTATGCCCATAGAAAAACGATGGGTAGTGAAGCCGCAGGGCGATGCCGAAGCGGCGGCCGCATTGTCGGCCGCGCTGAAGCTCTCCCCCGTGCTGGCCAATCTACTCGTACAGAGAGGCATAGACACCGTAGAAAAGGCGGAAAAATTCTTTAAGCCCAGTCTCGCCGACCTCCACGACCCCTTCCTCATGAAAGACATGGACAAGGCGGTCGAACGGGTCGAGCGGGCCGTCGCCGACAATGAGAAGATCATGGTTTACGGCGACTACGACGTGGACGGCTGTACGGCCGTCGCGCTGGTCTACAAGTTTCTCCGCCAGATCGGGCATAAAAACCTGACCTTCTACATCCCCGACCGCTACACCGAGGGTTACGGTATTTCGGTCAAGGGCATCGACCTCGCGGCCCGCAAGGGCGTGGGGCTCATTATCGCCCTCGACTGCGGTATCAAGGCCACGGAAAAGGTCGTCTATGCGAAAGAGAAAGGCGTGGATTTCATCATCTGCGACCACCACCTCCCGGCCGAGGAGATTCCCCGGGCCGTAGCCGTCTTGGACCCCAAGCGGGTCGACTGTTCCTACCCGTTCGACGAACTGTCGGGCTGCGGCGTAGGTTTCAAACTCGTGCAGGCCTATGCCCAGAAAAACGGCATTCCGTTCGAGCAGATCCTCGATCTGCTGGATCTGCTGGTCGTGAGCATCGCCTCGGACATCGTGCCGCTGGTCGACGAGAACCGCATTCTGGCCTACTTCGGTCTGAAGAACCTCAACCGCGAGCCCTCGAAAGGACTGCTGTCGATCATCAAGATCTGCGGTCTGGACAAGCACAGCATCACCATCGACGACATCGTCTTCAAGATCGGCCCCCGCATCAACGCCGCCGGGCGCATGCGCATGGACGAGAACGACGAGAACGCCTCGCCCTCGGGCGGGCATGCCGCCGTGGAGCTGCTGATCGAGGGCAACGAGAGCGTCGCCGAGGAGTTCGGCAACGTCATCGACGCCTACAACCGCGACCGCAAGTCGATCGACCGCTCCGTTACGCAGGAGGCCCACGACTACATCGAGAGCAACCCCGAGCTGAAGAGCCGCAAGAGCACGGTGATCTACAATCCCAAGTGGATGAAAGGCATCGTGGGCATCGTCGCCTCGCGCCTGATCGAGACCTACTACCGGCCTACGGTAGTGCTGACCATGAGCAACGGCTTCGTTACGGGATCGGCGCGCTCGGTCCCCGGCTTCGACCTCTATCAGGCCGTCGAGTCGTGCTCCGACCTGCTGGAGAACTTCGGCGGACACATGTACGCCGCCGGCCTGACGATGAAGCCCGAGAACGTCGAGGAGTTCACGCGCCGCTTCAACGACTTCGTCGAGAGCCACATCGACCCCCGGATGCTCGTGCCGCAGGTCGACATCGACAGCGAACTGCTCTTCTCCGACATCACGCCCCGTTTCCGCGACCACCTGAACCGCTTCCAGCCCTTCGGGCCCGGCAACGCGGCGCCGGTCTTCGTAACGTACGGCGTGAGCAACCACGGCGATGCCAAGTTAGTGGGCATGGAGTGCGAGCACCTGCGCATGGACCTCATGCAGCGGCAGAAGCCCAACACGAAGATCCAGTCGATCGCCTTCCAGCAGCCCACGCACTACGAGTGGGTCCGCTCGGGCCGGCCCATCGACGTCTGCTACCAGATCGTCGAGAACCACTACCGCGGCACCGTTACCACGCAGCTGCGGATCAAGGACATCAAGCCGGTGGTCAAGGAAGCGGTCGCCGCTTCGAATGAAAGATAATTTTTCAGGTCGCAATTCCTGAGGGTGCTGTTCCGGCATTCGCCCGATCGCCTCAAGAGCTGTGTGCACAAAAAGGAAAAGGAGACTTCGAAGTCTCCTTTTCCTTTTTGCAGGGGCTGCGGGGCCTCATTAAGAATGCTTATCTAAGAGCGGGAAGGGGCGGGCCGAAGTCTGTCGGGGCTTTGCGAAGAGGAGGTGCCATAAAGCAATTCTTAGTTCCGCTATAGGCGGATCACTCTCGCCGCATCGTCCGCTTCGGGCAGCGGCGCCGGCACGAAGTCGGAGTAGCCTATGGCCAGAACGCAAAGGGGCCGGCAACCCTCGGGCAGGGGCAGGAACGTCCGCAGGTAGTCGGCGGCCGATTCGCCGTCGGGCGCCTCCTTGAGCCGCGGCCGCCCGTCGACATGCACCCAGCACGACGCCAACCCCTCGTCGACGCAGGCGAGCTGCAGGATCGTCGCGGCGATGGCACCGTTTTCACGCCACAGATCGGTCGCCGACGCATCGCCCAGCACCACCACGGCCAGCGGCGCACCTTTCATGAACCCCGCGCCGTAGTCGCGCATGGCGGCCATGCGGGCCACGAGGTCCGGATCGTCGACCACCAGAAAGCGGGTCGAACGCGTGTTGCGCGACGAGGGAGCCGACAAAGCTGCGGCCAGCAGCCGGTCGACGACGTCGCGGGGTACGGGCCGCCCGTCGAACTTGCGGATCGAGCGGCGCCGGCGGATGATCTCCTTGAAATCCATATGCGTTGAAGTTTTTTGCTGCGCTTTTTGCAAAGATACGATTAAGCCGAGTGCAAAATGCAAAAAAATTTGCATTTTTGCCGAGGCGAAGTATCTTCGGCGAAGCCAAAATACGATCAAACCCAGTGCAAAATGCAAAAAAATTTTGCAATTTTGTCGAGGCGAAGTATCTTCTGCGCCCCGCTAAGAGCGGGGTTTCGTGAAACCGTTGCTGCAAAAACGGTTCTGCGAAGCCGCAGATAATGAAAAAAAGCGTATTTTTGAATAATCAAAAATCATCCCCCATGCAGACCGACAACGACTTCCGTTTCACCATCGCCCTGATCTACGACTTCGACGGCACGCTGGCTCCCGGCAACATGCAGGAGTACGACTTCATCCCCGCCGTGGGCAAGAGCAACAAGGAGTTCTGGACCGAGGCCAACTCGCTGGCCGAGGAGCAGGACGCCGACATGGTGCTCACCTACATGGCCCGCATGATTCAGGGCGCCCGCTCGAAAGGGCTCTCGCTGCGGCGCGAGGCTTTTCAGGAGTCGGGCCGCAAGGTGGAGCTTTTCCGGGGCGTGAAAGAGTGGTTCGGCCGCATCAACCGCTACGGCGCCGAGCGGGGCATCCGCATCCTCCACTACATCAACTCCTCGGGGCTCAAGGAGATCATCGAGGGCACCGAAATCGCCCGCGAGTTCCGCAAGATCTACGCCTGCTCGTTCCTCTACGATGTCGACGGCATCGCCTACTGGCCCGCCGTGGCGGTCAACTACACCAACAAGACGCAGTTCATCTTCAAGATCAACAAGGGCGTCGAGTCGGTGTCGGATTCCAAGATGGTCAACCGCTACATCCCCGAAAACGAACGGCCCGTGCCCTTCAGCCGCATGATCTACGTCGGCGACGGCACCACCGACATCCCCTGCATGCGGCTGGTGAAGAACTACGGCGGCCACTCGATCGCCGTCTACAACCCCGAGCAACGGGGCGCGCACCGCGAAATGGCGTCTCTGATTCAGGACAACCGCGTCAACCACGTCTGCCCGGCCGACTACACCGAGGGCTCCGACATGGACACCGTCGTCAAGATGATTATCGACAAGATCGACCTCGACGAGCGGCTCGAACAACGCGAAGCGGTGCTCTGACGCCCAACCCGAAAACCGAACCCCATGAAGAAACGTTTGTTGCCGATCCTCCTGCTGGCGGCCTTGCCGGGCACCCTGCTCGCGCAAGAGGAGACGCCCGTCTCCAAACGGGAACCCTTCGTCCCGCAGCACGAGCTGCGCCTGACCGTGGGGGCCTTTCCGATTCTGCCCTACACGGATCCGTGGGGATACAGCGAAGCGATGTTCCCCGCATTCTCGCCGAAGCGCCTCTACTACGGGCCCCGCTACACGGACGGCGCGTGGTCGCTCTCCTACGACTACCGCATCAAAAAGTGGTTCGACGCGGGGCTGACGCTCAGCTATTACGGCGAATACGGCAGCTCGTTCCGCTGGTCGTACCGCGACGAAGCGTGGTCGTACGTCGGCCGCAACTACGATTTCTGCCTCACGGTCATGCCCCTCGTGCGGTTCACGTGGGTGAACCGCAAATGGGTGCGCATGTACTCGACGCTGGGGCTCGGCGTATCGTTCGAGTTCGGGCACGACGCGCTCGACGCGATGCGCTTCCGCGAAACGCTCGTCGCCTTTCAGTTTACGCCGATAGGCATCGCCGTCGGCCGTTCGCTGTTCGGATTCGCCGAAGTCGGCATCGGAGCGCAAGGCTGCCTGATGATGGGCGTGGGCTACAAATTCAAACCGAAAAACAAGCAGACAAAATGAAGCGGACACTGACCCTCTTGGCGGCGCTCCTCGCGCTGACGGGCTGCCGGATCGAGGAGGGCGAATATCTGGACCCGGCCGATACGGCTTACGGGCTGTTCCGCTGCGTGAACGACCACCTTGCGGAAGCGGCCGACGACGCGGCGCGCGTGATGCTTTTCGACCTTTACTATTCGGCTTCCGAGGAGGAGCGCAAGGCGATCCATGACCGCTACTTCTACTCCTCGCGCATCGTCGGTTCAGGCGACGAATGGTGCATCATCGACAACGACGGCAAACTGACGATCTACACCGACGGGCAGCCGCTCTCGACGGCCGGCGCCCTCTGGCGCTACACCGCCCGAGGCTATGCCGAGCACGACATGTCGACGATCGCCTGCCGCACGGAGGAGTTCCGCCCGGCCGTTTTCGACCTCCGGCTGCCGGATAGCGGCGGGCAGCTCTCGTTTACGGCCGCTTATTGCATATGGCCACAGGACGACGGCACGGCCCGTTACGGGTGCGAACTGAAGATTTCGGGATCGGGCCTATGCCCTGATGATATTTTCGGATTCGGCGCCATCGCCTACGAAATCGTCGAGCCGTTGCGATACGAATCGCACCGACCGTATGGGTTCTACGAGGGAAAAATGAAACTGACGGCCGAAACCGCCGCCGACCGGATAGAAGCCAGCGCCTCTTATCTGGACACCAACGTGGGTGTATGGCTCGGCTCCGGCCAGTATGGCAACACCTATTGGTATCGATAGCATGGAACTGATTTTCGCAACCAACAACGCCCACAAGCTCAGCGAGGTGCAGGCCGTGCTGGGCGACGGCTTCCGGCTGCTGACGCCGCGCGACTGCGGCATCGCGGAGGAGATTCCCGAGACGCAGCCCACCATCGAGGGCAACGCCCTGCAGAAAGCCCGCTACCTCCACGAGCGCACGGGCCGCGACTGCTTCGCCGACGACACGGGGCTCGAAGTCGAAGCCTTAGGCGGTGCCCCGGGCGTGCATTCGGCCCGCTACGCCACCGACGGTCACGACTTCGCAGCCAACAACCGCCTGCTGCTGAAGAATCTCGCCGGGCAGCCGAACCGCCGGGCCCGCTTCCGCACGGTCGTCGCCCTGATCCTCGGCGGCGAGGAACACCTCTTCGAAGGGATCGTCGAGGGCCGCATCGTCGAAACCGAGCGCGGGGCCGAAGGCTTCGGCTACGACCCCCTGTTCATCCCCGACGGCAGCGACAAGACCTTCGCCGAGATGGACGCCGCCGCGAAAAACGCCGTCTCGCACCGCGGGCGCGCCGTGCGCAAACTTGCGGCCTACTTGCATTCGATCGAGAAATAACGTATCTTCGCGACCCGATGGAGACGAAAAACTACGAAAAGGAGGAGCGTTTCGACCCGACGACCGTCGAAGCCCTCAAGCACCACTACGGCGAGATCCTGCGCCTCCTGGGCGAGGATCCCGCGCGCGAGGGGCTGGCCAAGACCCCCGAACGGGTGGCCAAAGCGATGTCGTTCCTCACGAAAGGCTACGACGAAGACCCGCTGGCCATCCTCCGCTCGGCGATGTTCCGCGAGGAGTACAAGCAGATGGTACTCGTCAAGGAGATCGAACTCTACTCCCTGTGCGAGCACCACATGCTGCCCTTCTACGGCAAAGCCCACGTGGCCTATATTCCCAACGGCCGCATCACGGGGCTCTCGAAGATCGCCCGCGTGGTGGAGTGCTTCGCGCGGCGCCTGCAGGTGCAGGAACGACTCACGGTGCAGATCCGCGACTGCATTCAGGAGGCTCTCGACCCGATGGGCGTGGCCGTGGTCATCGAGGCGAGCCACATGTGCATGCAGATGCGCGGCATCGAAAAGCAGCAGTCGGCGACCACCACGTCGGCCTTCACGGGAATCTTCCTTTCGGATCCCCGCACGCGCGAGGAGTTCATGACGCTCATATCGCACCGCTATCGGTAAAACGGACCGACAGACCGCCTATTCTACGACGCTTTCCTATGGGGAAGCGTCTTTTTTGTCGTCCGTTCGGATTTTCATGCGGCGGCAGGCGCCTGCGGAACGGTATTTGAATCTCCGCACCCACGACAGCAAACCAAAAATCAGAAAACCATGACCGTCAAAACCATCCATTACCTTGCGATCGCACTGCTCGCGGCTGCGGTCTGCTCATGCCAGAAAGAACCCTCGACGTCGGATCTGCACCGGGAGTATCTGGTCTACACCGACCGCGACACCGCCGTCGACTTCGCCGCGTTCGACACCTTCTACGTGCCCGACAGCATCCTGATCATCGGCAGCAACAAGAAGACCGAATACTGGAAAGACGACGATGCGCTGGAGATCGTCGCCCTGGTCTCCGAGAATCTCGAAGCGGCGGGCCTGCTGCGCATCGACGAAAAGGAGAGCGCCGATCTGGGTCTGCAGCTCAGCTATGTCGAGCATGAAACCTACTTCGTCGGCTACGACAACCCCTACTGGTGGTGGTACTATCCCTACTACTGGACGCCCGGATACTGGGGCGACTGGCTCGGCTGGCACTATCCCTACCGCGTCTACTACGGCTACACGGCCGGATCGCTCCTGATCGAGATGCTCGACCTGACCGCCGCGCAGACCACGACCAAACGGCTGCCCATCGTCTGGGACACATTCATCGGCGGTCTGCTGACCTCGAACGCCGGGCTCAACCAACGGCGCACGCTCGAGGCCATCGAGCAGGCATTCGCACAATCGCCCTACCTCTACCGATAATTCGAACCAACTTACGCAACAACCATGAAAACAACGAAATACTTCCGGATTTTCGCACTCTGCACGCTGCTGCTGGCCGTCGCACGGCCCGGCAAGGCACAGATCTTCCCCAACTCCTACATCAACGTCGACTGGCAGATGAACGTACCCCTGAGCAGCAGCTTCGCCGACAAGGCTTCGGGCTGGGGCATGAACTTCGAGGGCGGCTACCGCATCACGCCGGCCGTGGCCGTCGGTCCCTTCATCTCGTTCCAGACCAACCTGAAGAGCATCGACCGGCAGACGCTCCACTTCAACAACGGCTCGGCGCTGACCACCAACCAGAAACACGCGCTCTTCCAGCTGCCGTTCGGCGTTACGGGACGTTACAGCTGGCTCAACTACAGCGTCTTCCAGCCTTACGTAGGTCTGAAGTTGGGCGCCTGCTACTCGGAACTTTCGTCCTACTACTATCTCATCAAGCAGTACGACGACACGTGGGGTTTCTACCTCTCGCCCGAAGTGGGTTTCTCGATCTTCCCCAATCCCAACTACCGCTTCGGATTCCACGTAGCCCTCTACTACAGCTACGCCACCAACAGCGGCAGCGTGCTGACCTACAAGGTCGACAACCTCAACAACTTCGGCGTACGCGTAGGTATTTCATTCTGACCTTCCGCCTTTCACCCGCAAAAAAAAGAGGGCCCCGACGATCGGGGCCCTCTTTTTTCGGACTTGCACGCGGGTTTATTCGGCAGCGGCTTCGCCCTCGCCGCACTTGTCGCAGCAGGTCGAATCGCACTTCTCCTCGCCCTCGCAGCATTTGCCGCAGCAGCCGTTCTCACCCTCGGCCGAAGCCTCGATAACGGTCTGGGCAGCTTCGCCTTCGGCAGCCTTCTTCGTGGTGTTGCCGCAGCAACCTACCATAGCGACGGCTGCCATTGCGATAACGAAAGAAAAAATCTTCTTCATAGCTTTCGAATGTTTGAAATTAGTGGTTTCGTATCGTCGCAAAGTTAGGTAATCGTGCGGAATATCCAACAAAAAATTAAAAAAATTTCAAAACGGACGCTTTTCAACGACGGAAGTCGCTCAAGCTAAGCTGCTCGCTCTTGGGAAAGGCCTTCGGAAAAGTACCCGAAACCCGCCCCTTGAGGATGATGGCCTCCTCGACGGTCAGGCAGTTGCCGACCGTAACGCGGAAATAGGGGTTCTCGTAGAAGACGTAGACCGGCGTGCCGGGAAAAGTCTCCTCGAAAAGTTGGCGGGCCGCCGCCGCTCCGGCCCGGGCGTCGGGTCCATTGTCGGAAAAGATGCAGACGCGGTAGGCGTTGAGCGCCGGGCGCCGCACGTTCTGCACCGCGAGGGCCACGGCCTGCGCCGCATCGTCGTACTCGGTAATCGTTACGCGGGCTGCGGATTCCGACGCTGCGGGCTGCGTCAGCCGATATTTGAAAGCCTCGAGCGACTGGGCCGACGCCGGTCGGCCCCACACCAGCGCCGCAAAGAGCGCCGATAGCAGATAGACATATTTACGCATCACTCCTGAAAATAGTTTTTCAACTGCTGCAAATCGAGGTCAAAGGTATTCAAAAATTCGGACAACGGCACCCTTTCGCGCGAAATATTCACTGCCGCCGGCCCGCCCTGCCCCGCCACGGCGAAAGAGACCGAGACGGCCGAAATGTCGTCGCGGCGCAGACGCCGCACGAGCGCATAGGCCGCCAGGGGATCGGAAAGACGCAGGCGCCACTGCGTCGCGAGGCTCTGCGTCGTGCGGCGCGGCACGAAGAGGGGTTCGCGCAACACGGCACCCGCTACGAAGGTCGTGCCATAGAAAATATCGAGCGCCGCATGCTCCACACGGAGTTTGTAGCCCGAGTCGTTGCGGACCCGCAACACGAGGTCCAGCGCGGTGAGGCCGTGCATTTCGACCTGCTCCACCGCCTCGATCCGAATCTTCTCGCGCGCCTTCTCCGCCGCCCGGCGGCACGACGACATCCCGACGCAAAGCAACAGCAGCACCGCGATCCGGCATCCGAAAAAGAGCTTTCCTCTCATGCTATCCCTGAATTTTATCTTCCGATTATATACCTCGATGTACCCACGTTTTTCGACCCTTATTTTCAGATCCGACCCTCGCGCGGCGTTCACTTTTCGCCCGTATAGATCCGGGCGATTCCGCCGCTCAGGCTCCGGGCCCGGCAATCGCGGAATCCCGCCCGGGCCATCCGCTCCAGAAACGCTTGAGGCGCCGGGAACTCCCCGACCGACGCCGGAAGGTAGGCGTAGGCCTGCCGGTCGTGCGAGACGGCACCGCCCACGAGCGGCAGAATCCGGCGCGTATAGAATTCGTACAACGCGCGGAACAAACGATTGCGGGGCCGCGAGAACTCCAGAATGACGATCCGCCCGCCCGGTTTCAGCGTGCGGGCCAATTCGCGCAGTCCGGCGTCGAGGTCGCCGAAGTTGCGGACGCCGAACGCCACGGTCGCCGCATCGAACGACGCCTCGGCCGCAGCAAGATGCTCGGCATCGCCCTGCAGCAGCTCGATGCGGTCGGCAAGCCCCCGCGCCGCGACCTTGCGACGCGCTTCGTCGAGCATCCGTTCCGAAAGATCGATCCCCGTGATGCGTACGTCGGGCATGCGTCGCGCCATTTCGATGGCCAGATCGCCCGTGCCGGTCGCCATGTCGAGCACCTGCGCAGGGCGGCTGCGGCGCACTTCGCGCACCACGCGCCGCCGCCACAGGCGGTCGATATTGCACGACAAGGTATGGTTGAGCAGGTCGTAGCGGGGCGCAATGTTGTCGAACATCTCGCGCACCTCTTCTTTCTTGGTCCGGGGGGTATTGTAGGGTTTCACAGTCATCGTTCGTATCGGATCGCTTCCTCGGGCCGGATTCGGGAGACGACCGAGGCGGGGATCACCAGCAGCAGCACGATCGTCGCCAGCACCCCGGCGTTGAGCAGCAGCCACCAGCTCCACTCCACGGCCACGGGAACCTCGGAAAGGAGATAGCCCTCGGCATCGAGCTTCACGGCCCCGGTCCGCTGCTGCAGCAAACACAGCGCCAGTCCTGCGGCATTGCCCCACGCCATGCCGCGCAGGGCGACGAACGCCGCGCGGTAGAGGAAAATCCGCCGCAGCGTCCCGTTACGCATGCCCAGCGCCTTCAACAGCCCGATCATGCGGGTGCGTTCCATCACCAGAATCAGCAACGCCGACGTCATGTTGAAAAAGGCGACGAGGAGCATGATGACGATAATCACGGCGGCGTTGACGTCGTGGGCCTTGAGCCAGTCGAAAATATTGGCATGCTGCATCTCGACGCTCTGCACGACGAGGTTGTCGGTCTCGCCGCTCTCGTCATGGAGCAACGCCCGGTCGAGACGCCGGACGAAATCGCCCGAGGCGGCGAGCGAGCGGGTGAATATTTCGTAGCCCGTGATCTCTTCGGGCGCTCTGTCAGAGAGCCGCTGCACGTTGCGCAGATCGGTCATGACCAACGTATTGTCCATCTCGTCCATGCCCGAAGCGTAGATTCCCGAGATTTTGAACCGGTCGCGGCGGGGCATTTCGTCCTGCTCGACGAAGAGCATCTCCACGCGGTCGCCCACGCCCAGCTTCAGCCGCCGGGAAAGGTTTTGCGACAGCAGGATCTCTTTGGTCCGGATCGAATCGCCGACGCGGGGCAACGACCCCTGCGTCAGCCACTCGGCGAAAAAACGCCAGTCGTACGACGCGTCGACCCCTTTCAGCACGATCCCCTCCACGGCGTCGTCCGTACGGACGATGCCGCCGCGCAAGGCATACGGAGCCATCGAGACGAACCCCTCGGTCGAGCGGATCAGCGATTCGAGGTATTCGCTGCGCCGCACCGGCACGGAGTTCAGCGCATGGACGCTCCGCACGTCGGTGAGCGTGGCATGGGCCGCGAAGCCGGTGATCTTGCGGGTTACCTCGCGCTTGAAACCCATCATCACGGCCAGCGCGAGGATCATCGTCCCGACGCTCAGCGCCACCGACAACACGGCGATGCGCTCCATGACCCCGGGCTTCTTCGAAGAAGCGGGGCGGGCGGTTCGGCGGGCGATGAAAAAAGCGAGGTTCACGAAGGGGTACGATTTATGGTAAATCGATGCAAAGTAACATAAAATTTCGTATTTTTGCCCCACCGGACGCCACTTTTGTGGAAAACGGCCCCGGCCGCGCCGGAGCCCGTCCGCCGAGGCACCCGAAAAACACAGGATCATGATGCTGCAACCGCTTGTCGTCCTGCTCGAAGCAGGCACCTACAACAGACTCTACGCCGCCGACACCGCCACGCTCGGCATGTACGTGCTGATCGTCGTGATCGGCATCGTCGGCTACATCGTGCACGCACGGCTCGAATCGGTCTTCAGGAAGTACTCCCGGGTGCAGTTCCCCGGCGGGCTGACCGGAGCCGAAGTGGCCGAGAAGATGCTGCGCGACAACCGCATCCACAACGTCAAGGTTACCCATGTCGCGGGCCATCTGACCGACCACTTCAACCCGCAGACCATGACCGTCAACCTCAGCGAATCGGTCTACTCGTCGAACAGCGTGGCGGCCGCGGCCGTCGCGGCGCACGAATGCGGCCACGCCGTGCAGCACGCCCGCGACTATGCGCCCCTGCGCCTGCGCTCGCAGCTGGTGCCCGTGGTGCAGTTCTCGTCGAAAGCGGCGATGGCGATGATCCTGATCGGCCTGATCGTCATGGCGACGACCGACAACGAGATCGTCTGCTGGATCGGCGTGGGCATGATCGCCATGTCGGCTCTCTTCTCGCTCGTTACGCTGCCCGTGGAGTACAACGCCTCGGCCCGGGCGCTGGAGTGGCTCGAAACGAGCCGCACGATGCAGGGCGCGCAACTCGCGCAGGCCCGGGAAGCCCTCTCGTGGGCGGCCCGCACCTATCTGGTCGCAGCGCTGAGCGCCGTCGCCTCGGTGCTCTACTACGTCTTCCTGATCCTCGGACGACGCCGATAACCGATCGATGGAAAAAGCCCCCGAAAACTACTCCCGCAAAGGATGGATGGCGGCCGCGGCGCTCCTCGGAGTGCTCGTGGGAGTGAGCTTCATCCCCCCGCAGTCGATCGGCAGCGTCGAGATCCGCCGGGCCAACATCCTCTCGGATCTGGTGGAGTTCGACGACACGCCGGCGCCGCAGGCGGCTCCCTCGGCGGTCTTCGACGAAGAGGAGTTTCAGGTCGACATGGCCGAAGTCGCCGAGCTCATCGAAGCCGACACCGTGCCGCCGCGCGTGCAGACGCTTTACGAATGGACGGTCGGCCGCGACACCGTCGGCCGCGCAGCGATCCGCCCCGACACGACCCTCCGGCACCGGCGCATCGTGCCGATCGAGGAGTACGACACGGCGCGCAGCGACGGCATGCGGGCTTTCTACGACACGCTGCTGACGGCCCGCCGGCCGGTGCGCATCGCCGTGCTGGGCGACTCCTTCATCGAGGGCGACATCCTCACGGCCGACCTGCGGGAGCGCCTGCAGGAGACCTACGGCGGCGGCGGCACGGGATTCGCCCCGATGGCCTCGCCGCTGACGGCTTTCCGCCGCACGGTGAAGACCGCATCGAAAGGCTGGACCTCCTATAATATCATGCAGCGCAAGAAGACCCCCGAGTCCCTGCGCGACAAATTCTACGTCTCGGGCTGGGTTTGCCAGCCGGCCGAAGGGGCCTCGACCCGCTGGGAGGCGACCTCCTACCGCCGGCGGCTCGACGCCTGCACCTGCGGCCGCATCTTCTTCCTTTCGCCCGACAGCAGCCGCATCGAAATCACCCTCAACGACACCCTGCGACATGAATTCGCCGTCGACGGCGACCCCGCCGTGCGGCAGATCGCCGTCCGGGCGCCCCGCATCGGCTCGCTCGCTTTCCGCGTGATGTCGGGCACGCGCGGATTCATCGGCTACGGCGCCGTCATGGAGGGCGACGGCATCTCGGTGGACAACTACTCGATCCGCAGCAACAACGGGCAGGCCATGTTCTGGACCAACCCGTCGATCGACGCCCAGATCGACGCCATGCTGGACTACGATCTGGTGATCCTCCAATACGGCCTCAACATCATGCAGGCCGGGGTCTACAACTACACCAACTATGCGGCCAAGATCGAGAAGATGGTGAGCTTCGTCAGGGAGTGCTTCCCCGGCGCCGCGGTCCTCGTCATGGGCGTGAGCGACCGGGCGGTACGCGGCGAGAACGGCGTGCGGCCCATGAACTCCGTGCCCTACATGACCCTCCACCAGCGGCAGGCGGCCCGTCGTGCCGAGGCGGCGTTCTGGGCCACGAGCGACGCCATGCGTTCGCTGGGCGGCATGGAACGCTTCGTACGCAACGGCTGGGCCGGCAAGGATCACACCCACATCAACTACGCCGGCGGCACCCGCATCGCGCAGGCGCTCTTCGAAGCGCTCGACGAGAAGATCCGCGCGGCATACGAAGCCCAGCGCAACCGGCAGCCCGCCGAAAAACCCGACATCATGGACTCGCTGCGCATGGAACGCTTCCGCCGGCAGCTGCTCTTCCGCACCGACCCGCTCGAACCCACGCTGCCATGACGCCGCCCGCACCGGAACAGATCGTCGCCAGGATCGGATCGCTGCTCGCATACGACGCCTCCTCGCCGCTGATATTCAGCAGCGGGCTCTTCCTGTTCCTCTTTACGGGATTTCTCCTCTTCTATGCCGCATTCCGCCGCACGCCCACGGCCCGCGTCGTCTATGTCATCCTCTTTTCGCTCTACTTCTACTACAAGTCGAGCGGCATCTACTTCCTGCTGCTCATCGCGGCCGCCGCGAGCGACTTCCTGATCGCCCGCGCCATCTACCGCACGACCGGAGCGGGCGCCCGGCGCCGGCTCGTCGCGCTGAGCATCGCCGTCAATCTGGGCATGCTGGGCTACTTCAAGTATACCAACTTCCTGATCGAAATCTCCCACCAGCTCTTCGGGCAGGGATTCCTGCAGTTCCAGAACATCTTCCTGCCGGTGGGCATCTCGTTCTTCGTCTTCCAGTCGATGAGCTACACGATCGACATCTACCGGCGTCAGCTGCGACCCCTCGACAGCTGGCTCGACTACCTTTTCTACCTTTCGTTTTTCCCGCAGCTGGTGGCCGGCCCCATCGTCCGGGCCCGCGACTTCATACCCCAGATCCGCCGCAACCCGATCGTCGTAACGCGCGAGATGTTCGGCATGGGCATCTTCCTGATTCTTACGGGATTGTTCAAGAAAGCGGTGATTTCGGACTTCATATCGCTCAACTTCGTCGACCGCATCTTCGACGAGCCCCTGCTCTACACGGGATTCGAATGCCTGATGGGCATCTACGGCTATGCGCTGCAGATCTACTGCGACTTCTCGGGCTACTCCGACATGGCCATCGGCATCGCCCTGCTCTTAGGATTCCGCTTCCCGAAGAACTTCGACGCCCCCTACCAGTCGGCGACGATCACCGAGTTCTGGCACCGCTGGCATATCTCGCTCTCGACGTGGCTGCGCGACTACCTCTACATTTCGCTGGGCGGCAACCGCAAGGGGCGGATGCGCACCTACTTCAACCTGCTGCTGACGATGATTCTGGGCGGCCTGTGGCACGGCGCAGCCCTGCGTTTCATCCTCTGGGGCGCGCTGCACGGCGCGGCGCTGGCGCTGCACAAAGTGTGGCTCGCCGTCGTCCCGGGCGCCAAAGCGACGGGCGCCGAGATGCGGTGGTGGAACCGCATCGTCGGCGTGTTCATTACGTTCAATCTGGTATGCTTCGGCTGGCTGATGTTCCGGGCCGAATCGATGCAGACCGTGAGCCTGATCCTCCACCAGATCTTCCACGACTTCAATGCGCCGGTCATTCCGCAGGTGCTGACGGGGTATGCCGCCGTCTTCGCGCTGATCGTCGTCGGCTACCTGCTGCACTTCCTGCCCGGCAAGGTCGACGCACTGGCCCGACGCACGGTAACCGGCACGCCGATCGTCCTGCAGGTGCTGCTCGTCGCGGCGATGATCTGGTGCGTCATGCAGATCAAGTCGAGCGACATCCAACCTTTCATCTACTTCCGGTTCTGAGAAACTGAATCATGTACGACTTCGACCACTCCCTTTTTCTGGCCCTCAACTTCGACGGCGGACCCGCCCTCGACCGGGCGATGCTCACCGTTTCGGGCACGCCCGTGTGGATCCCGCTCTACGCCCTGATCCTGTGGCTCGTCGGCCGCCGCTACGGCTGGCGCAACCTGCTCGTATTCATCCTGCTGATGATCGCGGCGCTGGCCCTCTCCGACATGGTGTCGGGCATCTTCAAGCACAACGGCCTGCTGGGCGACCTGCTGCCCGGCTTCCGGCCGCGCTGGCGCCCGATGTTCACGCCCGAACTGGAGGGACTGGCCATCGCGCCCGACTCGCTCTATGCGATCCGCAGCGCCGGAGTGCCGGGAGAGTGGGCCGTGCATGTCCCGGTCGAAGCGGTCAGCGGCCGCTACGGCACGGTCTCGGCCCACGCCGCGACGATCGTGGCGCTGGCCGTGCTGTCGATCGCAGCGATCCGCCGCCGGTGGTTCGCCTATCCGATGATCGGCTGCACGCTGCTGATCTGCTACTCGCGCATCTACTTGGCCAAGCACTTCCCGATGGATCTGCTGTGGGGAACGCTCGTGGGGTTGCTGCTGGGCTGGGGCGCCTGGCGGATCTTCCGGTGGCTGGCACCCCGGCTGAACCCCCATAAAGAGAGTGCCATGCACTAAAAACCCCACTCGGCGGCATCGAAGCCCGCCTTGACGGAAGCCGGCACCCCGGGGAAGAATTCGATGCCCGTCTTCTGCTCGATGAACGAGACGGGAACGGCGATCGCCCGGAGCTGCGCCGCAGCGCTCGACGACACGAGGGTCGGGAAAGCCTCGATCCAGAAGCCGACGGCCTGCAGCTCGTCGGCCGAACATTCGGCGATCCGCTTGCCGGTATTCCCCTTTTTGGTGCGCAGCGCCATCTTGAACTGGTGGGTCGGCATGATGCACAACTTGGATGCAGCGCTCGTCCGCGGATCGTAGCTGTAGTTCGAAGCGTCGTACTCCTTCCAGTCGTCGTGCTCGTAATAGCATCCGGCCACGAGGAAGAGCGTGTCGGCCACAATGTTGATGTTCTGCCGGCCGTCATCGGCCGTAAAATCCGTATTCTTGTAGTCGTTGGTGCCCGAGAAGAGCGATTCGACGTAGCTCCACACCGTGGCGAAGTCCGAGGCCGCAGCGCTCGACTGAGGTGCGATGTTCGTCGGATAGAACGTCTGCATGTTGAGCTCCGAGTCGGCCCCGCCGCGCTCGCTCGACATGCAAAGGTGCCCTTTCGACCAGTAGCCGCCCACGCCGAGGGAGGTCATCGTGGCGGTGTTCCAGAACTGGTAGCCGTCGTAGATGCCGTCGCCGTCGCCCGCGCTCTTGTAGATCTTCGACTGCAAGGCCTCGTCCAGCGCCGGATCGGGCCTCCACGGATCGGGATTCGTGCGGCCCGTGCCGCCCTCGCGGTAGAGGGCATGCAGCGGATAGGCGACCCATACCGGATTGCGGCGCCGCGTGTCGTAGCAATAGGAGTAGTTGCGCACGGCTTTTCCGCTCTTCACGCTTTGCGACCGATGGGTATAGAACGCCCGGTCGCCGCTGCGGGCCGCGGCATCGCCCGAAGGAGCAATCCAGTTGCCCGGCAGCTCGGGAAAACGATAGGCCCCGGAGGGATCGGGCACGGGGTCCGGGTCCGGCTCCGGTTCGGGTTCCGGCTCGGGATCCTCGGCGGCGGCGCGCGTTACGGTGATCGTCTTTTCCGACACGGCGCCCGACAAGAGGCGCACCCCGATGCGGACCGAACAGCCGGCGGGCATCTCCGTGATCCGGATCGTGGCGGAGCTGCCGCCCGAAGCCGGAAAATAACGGACCTCGAGGTCGGCGGGTTCGTGGAAAAGCTCCCACAAGCCGTTGGCCGCGAGCGAGATCGTATTGGCCGCAGGTTGGGTTTCGCTGAAAGTGAACGACTCCGAAAGGATCAGGGCGAACTCCTGCGCCGGAGCCTCCTCGCTGCGGCTGCACGAAGAGAGGAAAAGAGCCGCAGCCGCCATGCCGAGCATCCGCAGCCCGCGGTTCCGCAACATGGCGGAAGCCGAGCAGAAAAAGCGTTTCATCATGCGACGAATATAGGAATAAAAAACGGAATCGCAAACCGTTCATATTCATGCGGCTTTCCGACCCCGCCGAACTCCAGGCAACGCCGGCTCCGCGACCCGCCGGCCAAACCCTTCGTTATTATTCTTTTTTTCACTACTTTTGCACGGATAAACCGCTTTTTACGAAAAACCGCATACGTATGACGATCGAACTCAGCGAACAGGAACAGCTCCGCAGACAGTCGCTCACGGCACTGCGCGAGCTGGGCATCGATCCCTACCCCGCCGCCCGCTACGAAGTAACGGCCGCGGCGCGCGAAATCGCCGACAACTACGACGAGGCGAAAGGCAACTACCAGGAGGTCCGCATCGCCGGCCGCATCATGTCGCGCCGCATCATGGGCAGCGCCTCGTTCTTCGAGCTGCAGGACCACACGGGCCGCATCCAAGTCTACATCCGCCGCGACGACATCTGCCCCGAGGGCGATCCCACGCTCTACAACACGGTCTTCAAGAAGCTCCTGGACATCGGCGACTTCGTGGGCGTGGAAGGCTTCGCGTTCCGCACCAACACGGGCGAACTGTCGGTCCACTGCCGCCGCTTCACCGTGCTCTCGAAGTCGGTGCGTCCGCTGCCCGTGGTCAAGGAGAAGGACGGCAAGACGTTCGACGCCTTCACCGACCCCGAAATCCGCTACCGCCAGCGCTATCTGGATCTGATCGTCAACCCGCAGGTCAAGGAGACCTTCGTCAAGCGCTCGAAGATCATGGCCACGATGCGCGACTTCTTCAACTCCCGCGGCTACGTCGAGGTCGAGACACCCATTCTGCAGCCCATTCCGGGCGGCGCCTCGGCGCGTCCCTTCATCACGCACCACAACTCGCTGGACACCGACCTCTACCTGCGCATCGCCACGGAGCTCTACCTCAAGAAACTGATCGTGGGCGGCTTCGACGGCGTATACGAGTTCGGCAAGAACTTCCGCAACGAAGGCATGGACCGCACGCACAACCCCGAGTTCACGTGCATGGAGATCTACGTAGCCTACAAGGACTACCTTTGGATGATGGAGTTCACGGAGCAGATGCTCGAACGCGTGGCCATAGCGACCAACGGCACGACGGAGCTTACGATCGACGGCAAGGCCGTGTCGTTCAAGGCGCCGTTCCGCCGGCTGACGATGACCGATGCGATCCGCGAAAAGACGGGCTACGACATCACGGGCCAAAGCGAGGAGCAGCTGCGCGAAGCCTGCAAGCGCCTCAACGTGGAGACCGACGAGACGATGGGCAAAGGCAAGCTCATCGACGCGATCTTCGGTCAGTACTGCGAGGAGGAGCTGATCCAGCCGACGTTCATCACCGACTACCCGATCGAGATGTCGCCCCTCTGCAAGCGTCATCGCAGCAACCCCGATCTGACGGAGCGCTTCGAGCTCTTCGTCAACGGCAAGGAGCTCTGCAACGCCTACTCGGAGCTCAACGACCCGATCGACCAGCTGGAGCGCTTTCAGGAGCAGCTGCGCCTCTCGGAGAAGGGCGACGACGAAGCGATGTTCATCGACATGGACTTCGTGCGCGCATTGGAATACGGCATGCCGACCTGCTCGGGCATGGGAATCGGCATCGACCGCCTGACGATGTTCATGACGGGCCAGAGCTCGATTCAGGACGTACTTTTCTTCCCGCAGATGCGTCCCGAGAAGAAAGCCGCGAGCGACCCCGCGGAGAAGTACACGGAGATCGGCGTACCCGAGGAGTGGGTGCCCGTGATCCAGAAGATGGGCTACCTGACGGTCGACTCGCTCAAGAAGCTCGCCCCGGGCAAGTTCTTCAACGACCTCTGCGGCTTCAACAAGAAGAACAAACTCGGTCTGAAAGCCCCCTCGATGGAGGAGGTGAAGAAGTGGTGCGAGGAGTAGCGGCGGCATGACGAAGAGAATCGTTTCGGGGTTCGTCGTCGCGGGGGCACTGGCGATAACGATGCTCGGCATCCGCCGCGAGATACCCGGATGGATACCCTGCGCGATCGACCTTGCCATCCTGCTATGGGTGTGTTTCGTACTCGCCGTGCGGCTCGACTCCCGGATGACCGGTCCTCAACGGGCGGTCATGTGCCTGATTCTGACGACGATTCCTCTGCTGACAGCTACCGCGCTACTTCCGGACGGCAGTTCGCGCATGCAGCGTTTCGGGATCTTGCTGGCAGCGTGGGTCTGCGCCGCGTTCATCATTCTGACGATTTACAGTTCAATATTCAAAAATAAACCTATCATGAGAAAGAAAATCGTAGCCGGCAACTGGAAGATGAACACGCTTCCGGCCGAAGGTGCAGAGCTGGCAAAAGGCATCGTCGCACAGCGTGCGACCGTTTCGGGCGAGGTGAACTTCATCGTCTGCCCGCCCTTCACCCACCTTGCGACGGTGGCCGAGGCGCTGAAAGGCTCCGACATCGCGCTGGGCGCCCAGAACTGCGCCGCCGAAGAGAAAGGCGCCTACACGGGCGAAGTGGCCGCCTCGATGATCGCGGCGCTGGGCTGCAAGTACGTGATCCTCGGCCACTCGGAGCGCCGCCAGTACTACGGCGAGACCTCCGAAACGCTGAACAAGAAGATGACGCAGGCCTATGCCCACGGTCTGACCCCGATCTACTGCGTAGGCGAGAATCTGGAGGAGCGCGAGGCCGGCAAGCACTTCGACGTGGTGAAAGCCCAGATCGAGGAGGTGGTCTACAACCTCACGGCCGAGCAGTTCAAGAACCTCGTGATCGCCTACGAACCCGTCTGGGCCATCGGCACGGGCAAAACCGCGACGGCCGAGCAGGCACAGGAGATCCACGCCCACATCCGCAAGGTGCTGGCCGCGAAATTCGGGGCTGCGGCTGCCGAGTGCGCGATCCTCTACGGCGGTTCGTGCAAACCCTCGAATGCTGCCGAGATCTTCGCCAAAGAGGATGTCGACGGCGGTCTGATCGGCGGTGCGGCCCTCAAGGCCGAGGACTTCCTCGCCATCGGACAGGGATTCGGCAAATAATCGCCTCCCCTTCAAGCAAAAACGAGGAGAATGATTTCTCCTCGTTTTTTTGTCGCCCCCCCTCCGACCGGCAACAAGCCCTTACACCTTATACGAAAAAAGCGGCCCTTATCTGACCGCCTTTGGTAGCGGATAGGGGATTGACAGCGCTGCGCTTGTCTTCGAACGTCGCGACTCGGCAAAACGAACTCCGGTCCGCTCTGCCCTCGCTGCTCCGTTCGGCCGAACCCGGGGTTCTCATCCCCCGGTGAGAGCACCCCCCCCACTCCACTAATAAAAAAAGCGGCCCTTATCTGACCGCCTTTGGTAGTGGATAGGGGATTCGAACCCCTATGTCATGCGTGAGAGGCATGTATCCTAACCCTTAGATGAATCCACCCTATGTTCGAAAACCCGGCCGCCTACGCTGCGGAGGCGAGGTTTATCGAGTGCAAAGATAGCGCGATTTCGGCAAACTCCAAAATTTTCCGTCGAATTCTGCAAAAAAAGTTTCCCCGCACGGCGCTTTTTCCCCGCTTTTTGCCTATATTTACGAAAACGATCGCACGCACGAATGCGACGACTCCCGCGACGGCCGCAACCGAACCCGACCGGGAACCGTTCACCGAAACCGCACGTACCATGAAAACACCGCGCATCCTTCTCGCTCTCGCGACGGTCGCCGCACTGGCCGCCTGCACCCGAAAACCCGTAGAACCCCGGTTCGCCGGAATGAGCCTCGACACGCTCCTCTCCCGCTCCTCCTACGACTGCCGCGTCGAATACCGCTTCGCCTCGATCGCCAACAGCGAGAAGTCCGAAGCCCTCCGCACGATCCAGCGATGCAACATCGACTACTTCTTCGAACTGGAGGAGTTCGAGGGTACGGTCGACGAAGCCGTCGCCGAATCGCTCCGGCAGATCGATCAGGAGCTGACGCTCCCCGAGGGGCTCCGCTCCTCCGTCCGCAGCATGGAGTACGAGATTTCTACCGAGAGCGAAGGCACGGTAACGGACACGCTGCTCTGCTACATGATCTCCCGGTCGAGCTATCTGGGCGGCGCGCACGGCATGTACTCGACCGAATACCACACCTACTCGCTCGTCGACGGCTACGAGTTCTCGGCCGAGGATCTGATCGGCACCGAGAAGATGGAACCCCTGCGGGAGCTGATCCGCACCAAGCTCTACGAACAGTACGATGCGGCCGACGACCGGGAGCTCTCCGACCGCGGATTCTTCCCCGAATACATCTCCGTAACGAACAACTTCCGCGTAACGCCCCGCAGTCTGATCTTCCATTACAACCCCTATGAAATAGGCTGTTACGCCAACGGGGACATCGATGTGGAAATCACGTGCGAAGAACTGGAAGCGCTCTGAAACGTCGGGCGAAACGAGGCGGGAGGGGGCTGGCGCAGCTCTCTCGCCGGAAACAAAAAAAGGTCCGGGATCTTGCGATCCGGACCTTTTTTCAATGGGAACCACCCCATCGAAAAACGAGGGTGAATCGGAGGTATTCGACCCCTCGGACGAGCACCGCCCTCGAAGTCTTAGCAACGGAAAAACCGTTGCAACCTGCCGATCTCCTCAACCAACCTAAAACTACTAACCTAAATGAACCTTAAAACTTCACTGCAAAGATAAGGGGAAAAATCCGACCGTGCAAGTTTTTTATTAAAAAATTTTCAAATTTTCTTGATAAAATTTAATATCAACCTCGCGCCGTTTTCGCAATCTATTTCATATCAACGATTTATCCGTTTTTTCTGCAGGCGTTCATGCTCGGCGATCCGTTCGTCCGAGAATCGACGTCCGATCACCCGGGCCGGCACTCCGCCCAGAATCGAATAAGGCGGGAAATCGCGGGTTACGACCGCTCCGGCAGCCACCACCGTCCCGCGTGCGACCGTTACGCCCTTCAAAACGGTAACGTTGCAGCCGATCCATACGTCTTCGCCGATCTCGACATCGAGGTCGTTCTCCGGCAGTTTGTCGGGACGGGGGAATCCGTTGATCGTCCGCCCGACCTGATCGAAGCGATGATCCCCGCCGATGATCGATACGTTGGGCCCGATGGCCGTATCGCTGCCGATCCGGATGTGGCTCCGATGCGCCAGCATGAAGGCGCCCGGACCGATATAGACGTTGTCGCCGAGGGCGATGCGCTTGTAGCTGAAATGCGAGGAGACAGGAAAGAAAACCGCGTTTTTGCCGCATGCGGCGAAAAGCGGACGCATGACGATCCGCCCCAGCGACTGATAGGCATGGGCGATCTCGCGGCAAAGTTTTCCGGGAAGAGCCGTCAGTTTCATGATTCGGAATGGTTCGTTCGGCCGATCGCACGCCGGTAAACACGCAGCAGATCGGCGGTAATCGTCTCGGGTTCGAAGCGTGCGACATACGTACGCCCGCGCTCGACCATGCGGCGGCGCAGCTCCCCGTCGCAGAGAACCCGACGGATCGCTTCGGCCAGACCGTCGGGATCGTCGGGATCGACGTAGAGCGCATCGGGACCTCCGGCCTCCTCCAGACAGGAACCCGTGGCTCCGATCGTCGGGACGCCGCAACATGCCGCCTCGATCATCGGAATGCCGAAACCCTCGAACCGCGAGGGATAGACGAAGAGATCGGCCCCCTGATAGATGGCCGGCAGATCGGCGAAAGCGACCCGCTCGACCAAATGGAGCCACGGCGAAAGTCCCCGCTCGGCAGCCTCGCGCTCCACCCGCTCCGCATAAGGCGTGCGACGCCCCACGGCCACGACGTGCACCTTCTCCGGCAGCCGCTCCAGCGCCCGGACCAGCAACAGCAGATTCTTGCGTTCCTCGATGCTGCCCACCGAAAGCACGTAGCGATCCGGCAGGCCGTACTTCCGGCGGACGGCCTCGCGCGCGGAATCGTCGACCGGGTGCTTGAAACTCTCGTCGCAGCCCTGATAAACAACGTCGATCTTCTCCTCGGGAATGCGGAAAAAGCGGACGATGTCGCGCCGCGTCGCCTCGCTGATGGCGATCACCCGGTCGGCCTGCCGGCACGCCTTCCGGTACTTGTAAGCGTAGATCATCCGGTCGATCCACTTGTAATAGGCCGGGAAACGCAGAAAGATCAGGTCATGGATCGTTACCACCGAGGGAATGCCGCGCTTGCGGAGCCCCATGGGAAGCTCGCCGCCGAGCCCGTGGAAGAGCGACAAGCCGGCAGGCAACTCCCGGCAGATGCCGACGCTGCGCCACCACGCCTTCATCAAGCCGTGTTTCGGCGTTCGGGGCAGGCGAAGCTCGACCTGCCCGACATCGGGCAGCCGGCGCCGCAGCTCCTCGCGCCCCGGGTCGGGCGTATAGAGCAGATAGCGGTTCTGAGGCGCCAGCCGGGCCAGCATCTCCACGATCGTCCGGCCGTAGTTGCCCAGACCCGTGGCATTGTGGGTGATTCGTTTGGCCTCGTAGGCGATCACAAGCGGTTTATCGGTCATAGAGCGCGAGGTATTTTCGGTAAAAATGTTCGTAGGAAAGATGCCGGTCGAAGTATTGCCGGGCCGCCGCTCCCATGCTGCGGCGCAGCTCCGCATCGTCCGTCAGCCGGGCGATCGCCGCGGCAAGCGCCTTGTCGTCGCCGGGAGGAACCAGCAAACCCGTGGTGCCGGAGGCGATGTACTCGGGTTGGGAGCCGTTGTCGGTCGCGACGACCGCACACCCGGCCTGCATCGCTTCGATCACGGTCAGACTGCCCGCCTCGGCCACGACGGAGGGCTGGACGCAGAGGTCGGCCTGCGCGAGCCACGCCGACGCCCCGTCCACGAAGCCGACGAATTCCACCCGGGCCTCGGGAGCGAGCCCGGCCGCCAGCCGCCGCAGCGACGCAAGGTAGTTTTCGTCGTCGGCACCTCCGACGAAAAAGAGCGCGTAACGTCGTCCCCCCCCCAGTCGGGCGCAGGCGCGGAGCAGCACGTCGCACCCCTTTTCGGGGACCAGACGGCCGCAGAAAAGCAACACGGGGACCCCGGGCGCGATGCCGTATCGTTCCCGCAGATCGAAAGCATCGCCGGACGAGCGGCCGAGCGGCGAACTGTTGCGGATCACGACGGTCCGGTCCCGGTCCAACGCGGGAGCCGTGGAAAAGAAAGTCCGCCGGGCCAGCTCCGAGACGAAAGCCACGCGGTCGAGCCGACGATACATCCAGTCGTGGAGCGGCCCCCTCTTGCCGGGGCGGACCAGATGGCGCGTCAGCACGATCCGGGGCCGCATGCCGAAGAGCCGGACGACGGCCCGCGCATAGAGTGCCGTGAAAGCATCCTTGAAGTGATGCACGTGGATCGTTTCGGGCCGATAACGCAGAACGAGCCGCGCGAGCAGCAAGGCGGAAAGCAGGTCGGGAAAACCCTTGAGGGGCAACCGGTGGAGCGGAGCCCCGAGATCGGCCGCCCGGTCGGCGACGGCCCGGCTGCGACGCGACACGAGCACGACCCGCCGGCCATCGGCCAGGAGCCGCCGCGAAAGGTCGGCCACGAACTGCTCGCCGCCGCCCCATACCGGAGAGGCGAAAATCTGAAGGATCGTTCCGTTGTTCGACATGGCGGGATTCATTTTATAAGTGCGGCGATTCGCCGGACAAGGCTCTCTTTCCAATGCACGGCCGTCGCCAGCGCCAGCACCGGCAGCCGCAAGAAGCGCCGGCGGTTCATGCGGAACAGGAGCCTCCGCGAAAGGGGAATCGCTCTTTTCAGTTCGCGGCGATAACGATCGCAACGCCCCGCCAGATCGCGCACCCACGGATCGTCGCCGTTCCACGGATTGCGTCTCCCGACGAGGTAGGCCAGATAGATGCGCAGCTCGTTGAGCGTCGCGTAAAATTCATCCCGGCCGTCGAGCTGCGCCGACCGCAGGGCCAGCTCGCGGGTCATCGTCTCGCAGAAACTCCGGCAATAGTCGAAGCCGAAGCGGCCGTGGCTGGCCGACCCGCTCCGCTGGAGATAGCGGTAGCCGAAATAATCGACGAAACGCACGCGGGGCGAAGCGCAGGCGATCTGCACGTTGAGCATCATATCCTCCCACAGCGGCAACGGGTAGTGGCGGAGGCCGCCGTCGAAAAACTGGCGGTCGTAGAGTTTGGCGCACAGACCGCCCCACGTGCGGCCGCACAACAACGATTCGAGGAACTCCCGCCCCGTCATCAGGCAGGGGTGCGGCCCCCGCACGATCTTCTCCCGGGAGGCGGAGACCCTCGTGTAGCCGCAGCAGACGATGTCGCAACCCTCGGCGACCCCGAGAAGCCGTTCCAGCATGTCGGGCTCCCACGTGTCGTCGCCGTCGAGAAAGGCGATCCATGCGCCCCGGGCCTCTTTCAAAGCCCGTTCGCGGGCCGCGACCACGCCCCCGTTGGGTGTCGCGATGACGCGAATCCGGGGATCGGCCGCGGCATGACGCAGCGCGACGCTCCCGGAATCGTCGGTCGACCCGTCGTCGATGACGATCGCTTCGAAATCGGCGAAGGTCTGGGCCGAGAGCGAATCGAGGCAGGCATCGACGTAGGGTGCCAGATTGTAGACCGGAATGATGACGCTTACTTGGGGTTGCATGGGATCAGCGGATGTAGTTCCTGACAGCTTCGGCGATGCGTTCGCCGTCGAGCGCCGCGGAGATGATGCCGCCGGCGTAACCGGCCCCTTCGCCCGAGGGGAAGAGCCCCGAGATGCGGGGGTGCATGAGCGTCTGCGGATCGCGGGGCACGCGCACGGGCGACGAGGTGCGCGACTCGACGCCCACGACGACGGCCTCCCCCGTAACGAAGCCCCGCATACGGCGCCCGAACGTGGCGATGCCGGCCCGCAGCCCCTCGGCGATGAACCGGGGCATCCAGCGCTCGAGCCGCGAGGGGACGATGCCGGGGATGTAGGAGGAGGCGGGAAGCGACCCGCTGGCCCGACCGGCCACGAAGTCGGCGACCCGCTGGGCCGGAGCGATCTGGCGGTCGCCGCCCTGCCGCCGCGCGAGCTCCTCGAACTGCTGCTGGAATCTTAGGCCGGCCAGCTCGCCCCACTCGGCGCGCAGGTGTTCGAAATCGGCGAGGCGCACCTCCGTAACGATGCCCGAATTGGCATAGGGCGAAGTGCGGCCGCTGGGCGACATACCGTTGACGACCGACTGCGCGGCATCGGTCATGGCGGGGACGATGAAGCCGCCGGGGCACATGCAGAACGAATAGACGCCGCGGCCCTGCTCCTGACTGACGAGCGAATAGGCAGCGGCCGGAAGATACTCGCCCCGCCGCTCGCAATGGTACTGGATCGAGTCGATCAGGGCCTGCGGATGCTCGATGCGCACGCCCATGGCGAAAGGTTTGGCTTCGATGTCGACGCCCCGGCGGTGCAACAGCTCGTAGATGTCGCGGGCCGAATGTCCGGTGGCCAACACTACGGCGGCCCCCTCGACCGGCTCGTCGCCGCAGCGGATGCCGAGGATCCGGTCCTCCTTGATTATCAGGTCGGTAACCCGCCGTTCAAACAGCACCTCGCCGCCGGCCTCGACGATCGTGCGGCGGATGTTGCGGATGATGCCCGGCAGGCGGTCGGTGCCGATGTGGGGATGGGCCTCGTAGAGGATTTCGGGCGCGGCGCCGTGGAAGACGAATGTCTGCAGCGCCTTGTTGTAGTCGCCGCGTTTCTTGCTGCGGGTGAAGAGCTTGCCGTCGGAGAAAGTGCCGGCGCCGCCCTCGCCGAAGGCGTAGTTGGAATCGGGGTCGACGCGGCCGTTGCGGTTGATCTGCGCGATGTCGACCTTGCGGGCCGAGACGTCGCGACCCCGCTCCAAGAGGATGGGCCGCAGCCCCAGTTCGATCAGGCGCAACGCGGCGAAGAGCCCTGCGGGTCCGGCACCGACGATGACCACGGGCGTGCGGCCCGCGACCGAGGGATAGTCGAAATGCACGGGAGCCGGCTCGGGCTCGCCGTCGATGTAGAGCTCCAGCGTGAGGCAGACCTTCGGCTGCCGCTGCCGGGCGTCGATCGACCGCTTGAGTACCCGCACGAACGCGATGTCGCGCTCGGCGATGCCCATGCGCCGGGCCGCGAGGGCCGTATAGGTCTTCGCATCGGCCGCCTCGCGGGGCGTAAGGGTGAGGGTCAGTTGCCGGGGCATGGGTCAGTGCGCTTCGAGCCAGTTGTTGCCCACGCCGTAGTCGACCGCCAGACGGACCTTGAGCGAGGCGGCGTGCTCCATGCTCTCGGTGATGATGCGGGCGACCTGCTCCTGCTCCGAAAGCAGCGTGTCGACGACCAGTTCGTCGTGGACCTGCAGAATCACCTGCGAGCGGATGCCCTCGGCGGCGAAGCGGCGGTGCACCTCGATCATGGCGATCTTCATGATGTCGGCCGCCGAACCCTGAATCGGGGCGTTGACGGCGTTGCGCTCGGCCAGACCCCGGGCCACGGCATTCTGCGACGCAATGTCGTTGAGGTAGCGGCGGCGTCCGAAAATCGTGGAGACGAAACCGTCCTCCTTCGCCCGCTCGACGACGTGCTCCATGTACTCGCGGACTTTCGGGTAGGAGACGAAGTAGCCGTCGATCAACTCCCGGGCCTCCTTGCGCGGGATCTCGAGCCGCTGGCTCAGGCCGAAGGCCGAGATGCCGTAGATGATGCCGAAGTTGGCCGTCTTGGCGCGGCGCCGCTCCTCGGACGTTACCTCGTCGAGCCGCTTGCCGAAGAGGCGGGCCGCCGTGGCGGCGTGGATGTCCTCGCCATGCTCGAACGCCGCGATGAGCGACTCGTCGCCCGAGAGGTGGGCCATCAGGCGCAGCTCGACCTGACTGTAGTCGGCCGAGAGCAGCACGTGGTCGTCGTCCGAAGGGATGAAGGCCATGCGGATGCGGCGGCCCATCTCCTCGCGGACGGGGATATTCTGCAGGTTGGGATTGGCCGACGAGAGGCGTCCCGTAGCCGTAACGGCCTGATTGAACGAGGTGTGGATGCGCCCCGTGGAGCGGTTGACCAGCTGCGGCAAGGCCTCGACGTAGGTCGAAAGCAGCTTCTTGACGCCGCGGTATTCGAGGATCATGTCGACGATCCGATGCTTGTGCGCGAACGACTGCAGGTACTCTTCGTCGGTGCAGAACTGCTTGGTGCGGGTCATCTTGGGCTTTTCGGCGATGCGCATTTTGCCGAACAACACCTCGCCCAGCTGCCGCGCGGAGTTGATGTTGAGCGACGCTTCGCCCGCCTCGGTGCGGATCGCGGCTTCGAGCTCGGCCAACTTGCGGCTCAGCTCAACGCTGTAGCGGGCCAGCGCCGCGGTGTCGATGCGCACGCCGGCCATTTCGATGTCGGCCAGCACCTCGATCATCGGCTCCTCGATCTCGAAATAGAGGTGCTGCAGACCCAGCTCCTCGATCATCGGATAGAGCTTGAGCTTGAGCTGCAGCGTGATGTCGGCATCCTCGGCGGCGTACTCCTTGACCCGCTCGACGTTGACCAGATCCATCGTGAGCTGCTTGGAGCCCTTGCCGATGAGGGTCTCGATCTCGATGGGCCGGTAGTCGAGGTAGCGCTCCGCGAGGGCGTTCATGCCGTGCCGCGACTCGGGGTCGAGCAGGTAGTGGAGGATCATCGTGTCGTACTTGCGACCCCGGACCGTGATGCCCAGACGCCGCAGAACCATCCAGTCGAACTTGATGTTCTGGCCGATCTTGGCGATCCGCTCGTCCTCGAACAGGGGTTTGACGATCGCGGCCAGCTCGACCGTATTCTCCTCGCTGAAAGGGACATACCACGCTTTATGGGGCTCGACGGCGAGCGACAGTCCGACGATGCGGTCGTTGAAGACGTCGAGGCCCGTAGTCTCGGTGTCGAAGCAGAATTCGGGATATCGGCCGATCTCGGCGATCACCTCGCGCAGACGATCGGGCGTCTCGACGAGCGTATAGTCGTGCGGCGTGTCGAGGGCCGTGCGGAATTGCGGAACATCGGATTCGGCAACCGCAGGTTCCGGGGCCGTCGGGGCCGCTGCGGCGACCGCCTCCGCAGGAGCGGCGAAAAGGTCGCCCTGCCCGGCCAATGCCGCTTTCTTGGCCGCCGCGGATTTGGCGCGCGCCATCTCGGCCAGCTGCCGCTGCGCCTCCTGCCGGGGAGCGTCGGAGAGGGGTTCGGCGGGCGCCATGTTGGTCGGATCGCTGAGGAAGAGCTTGAAATCCAGTTCGGCGAACAAGGCCCGCAGGGCGTCGATATGAGGTTCGCAGATCATCAGGTCCTCCTCGCGGAACTCGATCGGCACGTCCAGACAGATGGTGGTCAGCCGCTTGGCCAGCCGCAGGTTGTCGGCCCAGCCGGCGATCTTCTCGCCCTGCTTGCCGGGGATGCGGTCTACGTTGTCGAGGATATTTTCGACCGTGCCCCACTGCTGCACCAGCTTGCAGGCGCTCTTCTCGCCGATGCCCGGCACGCCGGGGATGTTGTCCGAGGCATCGCCCCACAAAGCCAGAATGTCGCGCACGAGCACGGGGTCGTCGATGCCGTATTTTTCGCGAATGGCCGCGCGGTCGACGATCTCGATGCCGTCGCTGCCCTTCTGCTTGTAGATCCGGCAGTTGTCGCGCACGAGCTGCCCGTAGTCCTTGTCGGGCGTAACCATGAAGACGTCGTAACCGGCCTCGGCGCCCTTCTGCGAGAGGGTGCCGATCACGTCGTCGGCCTCGTAGCCTGCGACCTCCAGAATGGGGATGCACATCGCCTCCAACACCCGTTTGACGTAGGGCACCGAGAGGATGATATCCTCGGGCGTCGCCGTGCGGTTGGCCTTGTAGTCGGCGAAGATCTCGCGCCGGAAGCTGCCTCCTTTGGGGTCGAAAGCCACGCCCAGAAGGTCGGGATGCTCGCGTTTGAGGATGTCGCGCAGGAACTTCACGAAGCCGAAGACCACGGAGGTGTTCATCCCCTCGCGGTTGCGCATCGGACGCCCGAGAAACGCGTAGTAGTACTTGAACATCAACGCATAGGCGTCGACAAGGAAGAGTTTTTTCATAACTCGGATTTCTTTGCGGCGGGGATGGGGTTATCCTCGGCGAACCACTCGGCGAACGACGTGGCGGTCTCGTGCAGGCGCAGCGACCAGAGTTCCACGCCCTGCGGCAGGCGGGCCGCGATGCGGCGGGCGAAGTCGTCGAGCATGTTTTCGCACGTGGGTTGGTAGTCGACTTCGACGAGGTTGTCGAACTGCCGGGCGAGCGTTTCGCGCAGAACCCGGTTATCGGGCGCGGCCCGCAGCACGAGGGCATGGTCCAGACGGGCGACGATCTCTTCGCCGACGATGCGTTTCAGCACCCCGAAGTCCATCACCATGCCGCATTTGGGATCGCCCTCCGCCTCCGAGGGACACCCCCGCACGGTTACGAACAGGCGGTAGGAGTGGCCGTGGATCTCGCGGCAGGGTCCGTCGTAGCCGCTCAGCGCATGCGCCGCCTCGAACGAAAATTCTTTGGTCAGTCTGATTGTTGCCATAGGGACAAAGATACGAATAAGCGAGGGCAAAAGCAAGCTCGCTTGCATTTTGCCGAGCGGGAGTATCTTCGACAAAGTCAAAGATACGAAAAGTCGAGTGCAGAAACAAGCGATAGCTTGGTTATGCCGAGACGAAGTATCTAAGGCGCAGCCAAAGATACGAATAAGCCGAGAGCAAAAAAACGAATTCATTCGATTTTTTTGCCGAGGCGGGAGTATCTTCGATGAAATCAAAGATACGAATAAGCGAGGGCAAAAGCAAGTCTGTTTTTTTATGACCGCAAAAAAGCGGGGCGCCCCGAAAGGAGCGCCCCGAGAAAGAACCGGCCGGCCGGAATTACCGGATCTCGACCTTGTAAGGCGAATACATGACGATGCCCTGCTTGCCCAGCGCCTCGCGCAGACGGCCGTAGTCCTCGGCGGAGATGCCCGGCAAGCCGGGAGCGGCCACGGCGGCACGAACCCGCATGTCGAGCGACGAGAGGATGGCGGCCAGACCCGACGGCTGGTCGATCTTTTCGACGACGCGGTAGTTCTCGCTCACGCCGGCCTTGTCGGCCGCGATGGCGATCGCCTCCTTCAGTCCGCCGTACGCATCGATCAGACCGATGCCCAGCGCATCCTCGCCCGACCATACGCGGCCGCCGGCGATGTCGAGGACCTTTTCGATGGGGAGGTTGCGGCCCCGGGCCACGTTGCCCGTGAACGTCGCATAGACCTTATCCACGCCCCGCATGATCGAAGCCCGCTCCAGCGGAGTGAGGGGCTCGACGCTGCCCATGCCGGCCGACGCGTTGCTCTTCACGCCGTCGAGCGTGATGCCCAGTTTGTTCTTCAGGGCGTCGATCTTGTCGACATACATGCCGAAGACGCCGATCGAACCCGTGAGGGTCATCTTGTCGGCCACGATGACGTCGGCCGGAGCCGAGATGTAGTAGCCGCCGCTGGCCGCGTAGGACCCCATCGAAACGACGACGGGCTTCTCGGCCTTCAGCAACTCCATCTCCCGCCAGATGAGGTCGGAAGCCAGCGCACTGCCGCCCGGAGAATCGACGCGCAGCACCACAGCCTCGACATCCTCGTCCTCCCGCACGTCGGCCAGCGCCCGGGCCAGCGAGTTGCCGCCGATCGAACCGCCCGAAGCCTCGCCGTCGACGATGTCGCCCTCGGCATAGACGATGGCTACCTGCGGAGCGGAGAAATCGAGGTCGGCGGGGAGCTGCGAAGCGTAGTCGCTCAACGAAACGAAGCGATAGTCGCCCTCCTTGTCGGGTTCGACGCCCAGCGAGGCGAAAACGTCGTCCATCCGGTCCTCGTAGAGCAGCCCGTCGACGAACCGCTTCTCCAGCGCCTCCTCGGGAAGCGAGACTTCGAGCCGGTCGGCGATGCGGTTCAGCTCGCGGAGGTCGATGCCGCGCGACGCGGCGACCTCCCCGGCGATGGTGCCCCACAGCGAATTGACCAGCTGCTGCATCTGCTGCCGGTTGGCGTCGGACATCTTGGTGAGAATGAAAGGCTCGACGGCCGACTTGTACTTGCAGACCGTGGGCCGGAACACCTCGGCCTTGAGGTCGAGTTTGTCGAAGAGACCCTTGTAGAACATCAGGCTCGACGAGAGACCCGTCCAGTCCATGCCGCCCTGCGGCTGCAGGTAGATACTGTCGGCGGCCGACGCAAGGTAGTACTGACCCTGCGAATAGGTCTCGTTGTAGGAGACGACGAACTTGCCGCTCTGCTTGAAATCGACGACGGCGGCGCGCAGCTCCTCCAGCACGGCCGAGCCCGAAACTCCGGCTCCGCCGTTCAGCCGCAGGTAGATGCCCTCGATGCGCTCGTCCTCCTTAGCCGCCTCGATCGCCCGCAGGGCCTTCAGCAACGAAAGCTGCCGCGTCGACTGCATGGACATCAGGTCGAAGCCGGCCAGCGGGTCGGTCGACGGCGCATCGACGATCCGCTCCGCCAGATCGATCTTGAGAATCGACCCCGGACGCACCGTTACGCTGCTCTCCATCGAGGCGGCGATGCCGACGAGCAGGAAGAGCCCGAAGAAAAAGAAGAGGAAGGAACCCACGAAAAAGGCGAGCACTCCTGCCAGAAATGTTTTGATGAAATTCATGATCTTACTCTATTTTGGTTAGTTCTTTTTCAGAATCCGTTCGGGACAAAGATAAGGATATTTTTCGTGAAACAAATAAAATTTATCGTTTTTCGATAAAAATAATTTCCGGATCCTACTCTTTTTCTTCGCAGCGAACCAAGAGCACGCGCGCTCCGGGTCGGGTTTCGATGTCGTAAAGGTAAGGGGCCGGCGGCGCGGAGATGCGGGCGGGCGCCTCCGCCGAGATCAACGGAGTGCGGATCGGCTGGCTCCGCAGAAGCGTACCGGGACACTCGCCCTCGGCCGGCGGCAAGGGCCGCCCGTCGAGCGAGAGCGGAACGGCCGACCGGATCCGCAACGTCCCGCCGACATGGGAGGCGACGACTACCCGCTGCAGCAGACCGTCGCTCCACGACATCTCCTCGACGGTGAAACCGCCCCGGCAACGAAGTCCCTTCACGCTGCCCTCGGCCCACGCATCGGGCAAGGCCGGAAGCAGGTGCACGGCCCCGGCATGGCTCTGTACCAGCATCTCGGCGATGCCGGCCGTACAGCCGAAATTGCCGTCGATCTGAAAGGGCGGATGCGCATCGAAGAGGTTGGGATAGGTGCCGCCGTTCTGACCCCGCGCCTCGGTTACGGGCCTCAGCTGCTCGCGGATGAGCCGGTAGGCATGGTTGCCGTCCAGCAGACGGGCCCAGAGACAGACTTTCCAGCCCATCGACCAACCGGTCGAATGGTCGCCGCGTCCCTGCAGCGTCGTCCGCGCCGCCGCCATCAGCTCCGGATGTTCGGGAGTGATCTGCCGCCCGGGATAAAGCCCCCAGAGGTGCGACGTGTGGCGATGACGGTCGTCGGGATCGTCCCAGTCGTCGAACCACTCCTGCAGCTGCCCCCAACGTCCGATCCGCATGGGCGGAAGCCGGTCGAGCACCGACCGCAGGCTGTCCGCGAAGGCGGGGTCCTCGCCCACGACGGCCACGGCCTCCAACGTATTGCTGAAAAGATCGTGCACGAGCTGGTTGTCCATCGTCGCACCGGCCACGACGACGAAATCCCGCTTTCCTCCCACTTTCGGAGCGTTTTCCGGCGAATAGGAAGGGGCCACGACCAAAAAGCCGCTCCGGGGATCGGCGACGAGAAAATCGAGGTAGAAGCGGCAGGCGTCGCGCATCAGAGGATAGACCCCGGTCAGGTAGCGGCGGTCGCCGCAGAAGAGGTAACGATCCCACAGATGCTGGCAGAACCACGCGTTGCAGGTGGGCCAGATGCCGTATTTGGGGCCGTCGACGGCTCCGGTCGAACACCAGATGTCGGTATTGTGGTGCAGGGTCCATCCGCGGCAGCCGTACATGGCGGCCGACCGGCGGCCCTGCTCGGCGGTATGCCGCACCAGATCGAGAAACGGTTCGTGCAACTCGGCGAGAGCGGCGACCTCGGCGGGCCAGTAGTTCATCTGGACGTTGATGTCGGTGGTGTATTTCCCGTCCCACGGAGCGAGCCGCTGCCGGTTCCAGATACCCTGCAGGTTGGCGGCCTGTCCGCCCGGCTGCGAAGAGCAGATCAACAGATAACGCCCGAACTGGAAGTAGAGCGCCGCGAGCTGCGGATCGGCGGTTTCGGAAAATTCGCGCAGCCGCACGTCGGTCGGCTTGTCGGCCTGCGCGGTACGCCCCAGATCGAGCTCCACGCGCCGGAAATAACGGCCATAGAGCCTTTCGTGCTCCCGCAGGGCCTGCCGATAACTGCGTCCGGCGCGAGCGAGATAGCCCTCGGCCCTCTTTCCGGCATCGCCCGAGACATCCCTGTAATCGACGAAATTGGTGCCGATCGAAACATAGAGGATCGCACTGTCGGCACGACGCACCCGAACCGTACTGTCGGAGAGGATTTCGAGCTCGCCGCCGCTGCGATCGATCCGGGCGACGGCGGCGAAACGGACCTTGCCCTCGATGCCTTCGTGGTCGTCGGCGCAGCCGTCGAGGCGCAGGCAGTTGCCGGAGGCCGAGCGGACGATGCGGTCATCCGGATAAGGAGTGTCGTAACGCGCCGTGAACGAAATGCTTCCGGGACGCGAAGCGGTGAGCCGGACGATCAGGAGCCGGTCGGCAAAGGAGGCGAAAGCCTCGCGGGTGTAAGTTACGCCGTCCGACGTGAAGCGCACGGAAGCCACGGCACGCTTCAGATCCAGTTCCCGGCGATAACCGGCATAATCGCCGATCCCCTCGAAATCCAGATGCAGAGAACCCACCGTCTGGTAGGGCATGCCGTTGGCCCCTTCGGGCGAGCAGATCGCCCGACCGCACAGCTCCTGCGCTTCGCGGTTGCGCCCCTCGAAGATCAGACGCCGGATCTCCGGCAGGGCATCCCGGGCCGCCGGATTCGTATTATTATAAGGAGAGCCGCCCCAGACGGTCTCCTCGTTGAGCTGGAAGCATTCGTGCCGCGGATCGCCGAAAAACATCGCTCCCAGCCCTCCGTTGCCCAGCGGAAGCGCCTCCTCCCAGCTTGCGGCGGGATGCCCGTACCATAATTTCCAATCGGAATTCGCCGCCGGACTCCGGTCGACCGAAGCGGCGAGGCACCACAAAAAACAGAGAATACGTTTCATAAACCGAAATATCTTAGGCGAAGATACGAAAAAATCGGCCGACAGCCTCTGCAATGCTACTTTTCGACCGACGGATTCTTTTATCCGTTTTTTATCGTTATCTTTACGGGTGGCAAAAAAACTTCGGGGAGCAATTCCGCATCTCCCGAGGCATGACTATCTTTGCCGCAACGGATTCTGCAGAAGTATGGAAAACGAAATCAAAGAACTGCTCGGCACGATCGTCCACCCCGAAACGGGCAAAGACCTCGTTTCGGAAGGGATGATCGAACATGTCGCAGCGACGGCCGAAAAGGCAACCGTCGTGCTGCGTTTCGCGCGAAGCCGCGATCCTTTCGCCCCGAAGATACGGAAACAGGTAGAAACGCTCCTCAAGGAACGCTTTCCGCAGTCGGAAATTCTGGTCGTCGTCAAGGAGGGGGGCCAGCCCCCGCGGCCGGAACCCAAAGAGACGACGACGACGGGCGGCATCGCCCGCGTAATCGCCGTCGCTTCGGGAAAGGGAGGCGTGGGCAAATCGACCGTAACGGCCAATCTGGCCATCGCGTTGCGCAACATGGGCTACCGGGTCGGCATCCTCGACGCCGACATCTACGGACCCTCGCAACCCAAGATGTTCGGTGTTGAAAGCTACTTGCCCGATGCCGTGCAGGAGGAGGGGCAGGACCGGATCGTTCCGGCCGAAGCGCTCGATGTGAAGCTCATGTCGATCGGCTTCTTCATCAAGCCGACCGATGCCCTGCTGTGGCGCGGAGCGATGGCCGTCAACGCCCTCAAGCAGATGATCCACCAGACCCGCTGGGGCACGCTCGACTTCCTGCTGACGGACCTGCCTCCCGGTACGGGCGACATCCACCTCTCGATCATCGGCGAACTGAAGATCGATGCGGCCGTGATCGTCTCGACCCCCCAGCAGGTGGCCGTCGCCGACGTAGTGCGCGGTGCGGAGATGTTCCGCAACCCCAACGTGAATATTCCGATCGCCGGCATCGTGGAAAACATGGCGTGGTTCACGCCCGAGGAGCTGCCCGACAACCGCTACTACCTCTTCGGCCGCGGCGGAGCCCGGAAATTCGCCGAAGAGCACGGCATCGACTTTCTGGGCGAAATCCCGATCGTCCAGTCGATCATGGAGGGTTGCGAAGAAGGACGCCCCGCCGTCGGCATCGATCCGCGGGTAGAAAAATGGTATCGCGACATCGCCGAACGGATCGTTGAAAAAGCAGTGAAAAACGGTTGACAACCTGTCGACAACCCGGTCGATAAACGGACAATAAATCGTGATAAAATATCGTTTCGGAATTTGGATTTCCATTTCGGAACCGCGGTATGCGGATTTTCTTGAAATCCAAAAATTGTTTTCATTTTTTATCGGCCGGAAACGATGCGGAAAACCGGTTCGGATTGTGAATATGTCCAGCGTGTCGAATTGTTGAAAAGAGTTGTGAAAGGTTGTCGATTATTTATTCATCTTTTTGATTTTCAATTAAAAAAAAGACGAAAATAAGAACAATAAAAAATAGATTCGTTGATAATCTTTTCACACTGCGACTTATCGACAGAATGAACAGCCTTTATTTTTATTCTTTCTTATTCATTTAATTTAAAATAGATTTAAAAAACATAAAAATGAAAGTCGATAACTCCGCCGCGATCCGCCGCATCGAAGAGTTGAAGCGCCGGAAGAAAGCCGTGATTCTGGCCCATTACTACACGCTCCCCGAGGTGCAGGCCGCGGCCGATTTTCTGGGCGACTCGCTGGCGCTGTCGATTCGGGCCCGCGAGGTCGATGCCGAAACGATCCTCTTCGCCGGAGTGCACTTCATGGCCGAAACGGCCAAAGTACTCTCTCCGGAGAAAAAGGTGCTCATCCCCTGTCCCGAGGCGGGATGCTCGCTGGCCGAGTCGTGCGATGCCGCCGACTTCGCGGCTTTCAAGGCGAAATATCCCGATCACAAGGTGGTGTCGTATGTCAATACGACGGTGGGCGTCAAGGCGCTGACCGACATCTGCTGCACCTCGTCGAACGCCCTGCGGGTCGTCGAATCCATTCCGGCGGAGCAGCCGATCCTCTTCGCGCCCGACCGCAATCTGGGAGCCTATATCCAGAAGTTGACGGGCCGCAAGAACATGGTGCTGTGGGACGGAGCCTGCCACGTGCACGAGGAGTTTTCGCTGGAAAAGCTGCTCCGCCTCAAGCGGGAGCACCCCTCGGCGAAAGTCGTGGCGCATCCCGAATGCCGGGCCTATATTATAGAAACGGCCGATTTCGTGGGGTCGACGGCCGCAATTCTCGACTACTGCGGAGCGGATGCCGCGACGGAGTTCATCGTAGTTACCGAAGCCGGTATTCTGGCGGAGATGCGGCGCCGCTACCCCGACAAGACTTTCATTCCTGCGCCGCCCGACGACGAGAGCTGCGGATGCAACGACTGCCGCTACATGAAGATGATTACGCTCGACAAGATCATCTCCTGTCTGGAGAGCGGGAGCCCTGAAATCGTGCTCGACGAAGAGGTGCGCCGACAGGCCGAACGATCGATTCTGAATATGATAAATATCAAATAACCGAAACCATGAAGAGATTCCTTTTGTTTTGCGCCGCGCTGTGCGTGTCGCTTTCGGCCGCGGCCGACGAGGGCATGTGGATGTTGCCCTATCTGCAGAAAATGAACATCAAGGCGATGAAGCAGCGGGGCTGCAAGCTCTCGGCCGAAGAGATCTACAGCCTCGACAAATCGTCGCTGAAGGATGCGATCGTCATTTTCGGCAACGGCTGCACGGGCGAGATCGTTTCGCCCGAAGGCTTGCTTTTCACGAACCACCACTGCGGTTTCGGCTCGATTCAGGCCCTTTCGTCGGTGGAGCACGACTATCTGAAAAACGGATTCTGGGCCATGTCGAACGAAGAGGAGCTGCCGGCCCCGGGACTGACGGTGCGCTTCATCCGCAAGATCATGGACGTAACGCCCGAAGTGGTGGGCAACGTGCCCTCGACGGCCTCTCAGGAGGAGTATACCCGAATCACGACCGAAAACATCGAGGCGCTGAGCAAGAAACTCGGCCAGGAGTATCCCGAGATGCAGATCGAGATCGAACCCTTCTTCGAGGGCAACCAGTTCTTCGCTTTCGTGATCGAGCAGTTCCGCGACGTGCGTCTGGTGGGTACCCCTCCGCAGTCGATCGGCAAGTTCGGCGGCGACACCGACAACTGGATGTGGCCGCGCCATACGGGCGACTTCTCTGTTTTCCGCGTCTATGCCGGCCCCGACAACAAACCGGCCGACTATTCGCCCGAGAACAAACCCTATCGGGCCGAGAAGTATCTGAAAGTGTCGCTCGACGGCGTGGAGGAGAACGATTTCGCCATGATCATGGGATTTCCCGGTTCGACGCAGCGTTACGCTACCTCCTATGAGATCGACAACATGCTGCGCGTGTCGAATCCGCAGCGCATCTTCATCCGCGGGGAGCGTCAGGCGATTCTGTGGGAGGACATGCTGGCCAGCGACAAGGTGCGCATCCAGTATGCGTCGAAGTATGCCGGGTCGTCCAACTACTGGAAAAATTCGATCGGCATGTCGCGGGGCATCGAGAAACTGAATGTCAAGGCCCGCAAACAGGAGCAGGAGGCTGCGTTCCAGGCGTGGGCCGAGACCCATACGCTGCCCGAGGAGGGTTACATCGACGCGTTGTCGAAAATAGCCGAGGCTTACGGATCGATGGAAGAACCGATGGCCGGATTGCAGTATCTTTCCGAATCGATGCTGCGCGGCATCGAACTGCTGGCTCCGGCCATGACTTTCTCGCGTCAGACGGAGATCAAGAATCCCGAGAATGCCAAGAAGGCGATGGCCGACTGGTACAAGGACTACAACGCTCCCACCGACCGCAAGGTAGCCAAGCGCATGCTGCGGATCGCCCGCGAGAACATGAAAACCCTGCCGTCGTTCTACGAGGAGATCGTCGACAAGGATTTCGGCGGCGACATCGATGCCTACGTCGATTATCTCTATGATAATTCGCTCTTCGTTTCGGAGGAGAACGTCCGGGCGCTCGTCGACGACTTCTCGGCCGAAAAGGTGGCTGCCGATCCGGCGGTCGTGCTGGGCAAGTCGGTGCTTGCACTCTATAAGGAGTTGGGTGCCGAGCGTGCCGCCTCCGTCGACAAGCTGGCCGAGGGACGCCGCAAGTACGTGGCCGGTCTGATGTTGCAGAACCCGGCCAAAGCGTGGGCTTCGGATGCCAACTTCACGATCCGGCTGACCTACGGCCGCGTACTTCCCTACAATCCGGCGGACGGCATCCGCTACAACCATTACACGACGCTCAAAGGTGTGATGGAGAAGGAGGATCCGAAGAATCCGGCCGAGTTCACCGTGCCCGAGAAGCTGAAGGAACTCTACGCTGCGCGCGATTACGGCCGCTATGCCAACAAGCAGGGCGAGCTGCCCGTCGCTTTCTTGGCCGACTGCGACATTACGGGCGGCAACTCCGGATCGCCGGTGCTGAATGCCCGCGGCGAGCTGATCGGTCTGGCGTTCGATGGCAACTGGGAAGCCATGTCGGGCGACGTGGCGTTCGAACCCGAATTGCAGCGTACGATCGCCGTCGACGTGCGCTACGTGCTCTTCGTCATCGACAAGTTCGCCGGCGCCTCGTGGCTCTTGGACGAGCTGCAGATCGGCGGCGGAAAGAAGTAGATTTTTTGTAAGTTATGGAAAAGCCGGGGTCGATGCCCCGGCTTTTCGTTTAGGCGTTTATGTACTATATATCGATGTACTGACTTTCCGAAAACGTATGAAATGCACCTTTATTGAAAACGTTCGATTGGGTTCGGTTTTCTCGTATTTCGATTTTATCTTAGATACTTTTGCATAGGCGATATTAGAATAAATTTAGTGTTCCGTTCGGCTTATTCATATCTTTGCGCAGAGATAAGAAGCAGCCATGCGGCCCGGAGTGGCGGGAGCCACGGTTTCCGCCAGCGCGGTCCGCAGATTCAGCAATCCCCGGCCTAAGGTCGGTGTATATCCCAGCCTGCCGGAAAGTAGACCTTAATGAATAGTTGATAATGAATAGTGAATAATTATTGTGAGAGTTCACGGAATTTTTGCAAAGGCTATCTTTTTGTTGCTCTGCCAATTATTCACTATTAACTATTCATTATTCATTGCGAAAGGTTTCCTTTCCGGCATTCATACCAGCGATTGCTCACCACGCTTGCTTCGGGCTACCGCCACCGTGAGACGGGAGCCCTGACCAATGTCGGCGCGAACGGCGACTACTGGTCCTCTTCGCCCGCTGCGGCAGGCAATGCCAACGGCGGTTTCCTTTGGTTCACCGCAAGCAACATGCACCCGTTGCAAAACGACAACCGGGCCAACGGCTTAACCGTGCGCTGCGTCCAGCATCTGCGGGCTGCTTTTTATCTTTTTTGCGGCGGAGGCTGCTACCGGAAGCCTGCATTTTTCCGACCGGAATTACGATTTAGGAGTTCGGATTGTGAAATCTTAATTTATTTCCGTATTTTTGACATGGAAAAGTAATAGATTGCAATACTATGTCGAAAGAGTTCAAACGCTATCTGGTAACTTCGGCGCTCCCCTATGCCAACGGCCCGGTGCATATCGGACATTTGGCGGGAGTTTATATCCCCTCGGACATCTACACGCGCTACCTGCGCCTGAGGGGCTGCGATGTCGTTTCGGTCTGCGGTTCGGACGAGCACGGCGTACCCATCACCATCAAGGCCCGCAAGGAGGGCGTCGCGCCGCAGGAGATCGTCGACCGCTACCATAAGATAATCAAGGATTCGTTCGAACGCCTCGGCATGTCGTTCGACATCTATTCGCGCACCTCGTCCGCGACCCACGCCGAAACGGCCTCGGCTTTTTTCCGCAAGCTCTATGACGAGGGCAAGTTCGTCGAAAAGTCGTCGATGCAATATTACGACGAGGAGGCCAAAACGTTCCTTGCCGACCGCTACATCGTCGGCACGTGCCCCAAGTGCGGCAACGACCGCGCCTACGGCGACCAGTGCGAGAAGTGCGGTTCCACCCTCTCGCCCGAGGAACTTGTGGAACCCCGCAGCGCCGTATCGGGTTCGGTGCCCGTGATGCGCGAGACGAAACACTGGTATCTTCCGCTGGATCAATACGAAACGTTCCTCCGCGAGTGGATTCTCGACGGCCACAAAGAGTGGAAAACCAACGTCTACGGCCAGTGCAAGAGCTGGCTCGACGGCGGTTTGCAGCCGCGTGCCGTGAGCCGAGACCTCGACTGGGGCATTCCGGTGCCCGTCGAGGGAGCCGAGGGCAAGGTGCTCTATGTGTGGTTCGATGCGCCGATCGGATATATCTCTGCTACTAAGGATCTTACGCCCGATTGGGAGAAGTATTGGAAGTCGGAGGATACCAAGATGGTGCATTTCATCGGCAAGGACAACATCGTCTTCCACTGCATCGTCTTCCCGTCGATGCTTCGGGCGCACGGCGGCTATATTCTGCCCGAGAACGTGCCGTCGAACGAGTTTCTGAATCTGGAGGGCGACAAGATTTCGACCTCCCGCAACTGGGCCGTCTGGCTGCACGAATATTTGGACGAATTCCCCGGTAAGGAAGATGTTCTGCGGTATGTGCTTTGCGCCAATGCGCCCGAAACCAAAGACAACGACTTTACGTGGAAGGATTTTCAGGCCCGCAACAACAACGAACTGGTCGCCGTATTGGGCAACTTCGTCAACCGCGCGCTGGTGCTCACGCAGAAATATTATGACGGCGCGGTTCCGGCTTGCGGCGCTCTTACGGATTACGATCGGGAGACGATCGCCGAGGTGGCGGCTGTCAAGGCGTCGCTCGAAGAGAACATCGAGCATTACCACTTCCGCGAAGCGCTGAAAGATGCGATGAACGTGGCCCGCATCGGCAACAAGTATCTGGCCGACACGGAGCCCTGGAAAGTCGTCAAGACGGATCCCGAGCGGGTGAAGACGATTCTTAATGTCGCCCTGCAGATCACGGCCAACACGGCGATCGCCATCGAGCCTTTCATGCCTTTCTCGGCGGCGAAGATCCTGAAGATGCTGGGTGTCGAAAAATTCGCATGGGACCGTCTCGGAGCGACGGATCTGATCGCTACGGGTCATCGCATCGGCGAACCTGCGCTTCTCTTCGAGAAGATCGAGGACGACGTGATCCAGCGTCAGCTGGACAAACTCGCGGCGACCAAAGCGGCCAACATGGCGGCCGAGGCCTCGCAGCAGGTGGCGGAACAGAAAGAATCGGTGTCGTTCGAAGCGTTCCAGAAGATGGATATTCGGGTTTCGACGATTCTGACGGCCGAAAAAGTGGCCAAGACGAAGAAACTGCTCAAACTGACCGTCGACACGGGAATCGACCGCCGCGAGATCGTCTCGGGCATCGCCGAGCATTTCACGCCCGAAGAACTGATCGGTCGTCAGGTGCTGGTGCTGGTCAATCTGGAGCCGCGCGAGCTGAAAGGCACCCTTTCGCGCGGCATGATTCTGATGGCCGAAGATGCCGGCGGAAAACTGCGGCTGCTGGGCCCCGACGAAAAGACGGTCGAGGGTGCGGTCGTAGGATAAGAAAAAGCGTTTTTTAAAGTATAAACATCATGGCTAATATGGATTGGAGTGCTTTAGGGTTCGATTATCACAAGACGGACTGGAATATCCGCTACACGTTTTCCGAGGGGAAATGGAGCGCGATGGAGGTTTCGGACGACGAGTACATCAAGATGCACATGTCCTCCTTCTGTCTCCATTACGGGCTGGAACTCTTCGAGGGGCTGAAAGCCTTTCGCGGAGTCGACGGCAAGGTCCGCATTTTCCGTGTGGCCGACAATGCCCGTCGTCTGTGCGCTTCGGCCGAGCGGTTGTGTCTGCCTGCTCCTACGGAGGAGATGATTATCGAGGGTTGCAAGGAGGTCGTGCGCCGCAACGAGGCTTATATTCCGCCTTACGGTACTGGAGCATCGCTCTATCTGCGCCCCGTGATGTTCGGTACGTCGGTCGGTTTGGGCGTAAAGCCGGCCAAAGAGGCGATGCTGATTATCTATGCGTCGCCGGTCGGAGCCTATTTTAAGGAGGGAATCAAGCCGATCAAGGTGGCTTTGGACCGCGAACAGGACCGTGCTGCTCCACGTGGAACGGGCGACGTGAAGGTCGGCGGCAACTATGCGGCCAGCATCTATTCGGGTCAGCATGCGCATGATCTGGGCTATTCGAATGTGCTCTATCTGGACGCTGCGACCCATACGCATATCGAGGAGTTCGGTGCTGCGAACTTCTTCGGCATCAGAGACGGGAAGTATGTTACGCCGAAATCGCCTTCGATTCTGCCGTCGATCACGAACATGAGCTTGCGACAGCTGGCTTCCGATTTGGGCCTGACGGTCGAAGAACGCGAGGTTCCGCTCGAGGAACTTTCTATGTTCGAGGAGGTCGGCGCTTGCGGAACGGCAGCCGTCATTTCTCCGGTGTCGAAGATTTTCGACATGCAGACTAACCAGGTTTATGAATACGGCGAAGAGGTCGGACCGGTTTCGATGAAGCTCTATACGCTGTTGCAGGACATCCAGTATGGCCGTGCGGAGGATAAGCACGGTTGGTGTTCGGTCGTTCTGTAGGTTGCTTTTGCGTCTTGAGATTTCGGGCCCCGCATCTTTTTGCGGGGCCCGAATTTGTTTCGAGTACCCGATTGTATACTTTGATGTGCCGGCGTTTTTAATCCTGTTTTTCGAATCCGACGCTGTGGTTCGTGCAGTTTGAGGTTACGTATTCGACCCTCCCGTAGGCGGCAACAGGTGGCGCAATCGAGCTTGCTCGGATTACCAACCGCCACAGTAGAAGCGGAACACTCCTCTTCTGTGGAAACTTCGGTCATAAAGCCGAAGCTATCCGCTTTTTGATGTTGATACATCAAGGTGTATAACTGCCTTTGAATATAAGTGTTCCACGTGGAACGATGATTCGGCTGATGTTATGCGGGTGATATACGGGCGATGCTCCACGTGGAGCATCGCCCACGTGGATCGCGTTTGTGGTGTGGCTTTGTGTGTCCGCGGATTTTGATATGCGTTTGCTATGCGCGGGCGAAGTTTAGCGAATGCTTATGTTTGTAAGTGCTCGCCGTTGCCGATGCTGCGGCTGCCGGTGCTTTGTGCGGTGTTATCGTTGGATAGGTCGTTTGCGGAAGTGTTTTCATTATGCACGTTTTGTGCAGGGGTGCTCCGCAATCGGATTATTAAATAGTGCTTGTGGCATGGCCGTTCCACGTGGAACACTACCCTATCGGCCGAATTTCACCAGCAGGACATTGACATCGGCCGGCGAGACGCCGGGAATACGCGATGCCTGTCCGATAGTAGCCGGTCGGATGCGATTCAGCTTCTGGCGAGCCTCGATAGTCAGCGCATTCATCTGCGAATAATCGAAATCGGCCGGAATGGCGATATTTTCGAGCCGATGCAACTTGTCGGCCAAGAGTTTTTCGCGCTCGATGTATCCGCGATACTTGATTTGGATCTCGGCCTCCTCGATCGCTTCGTCGGTGGTTCCTTTCGCGGAGAGGAATTTCTCGAGCTGCGGCAGCACCTTTCGGAGCGATTCGAACGTCGTGTTGTTGCGCATCAGGATGTCGCTGAGCTTCCGGCCCTGCGTCAAAGGCTCCGAATCGATCGATTTCAAATAGTCGTTAATTTCGCTTGCTTTGATGCTCCGTTCGCGGGCGAAAGAAATAAGCGATTCTACGAGCGATTTTTTTTCGAGGAACTTTTCGTAATTCTTGCGGCTTACGAGCCCGATTTCATGACCGAGCGGAGTAAGCCGGAGGTCGGCGTTGTCCTGTCGGAGCAGGATGCGGTACTCGGCCCGCGAGGTGAACATGCGGTAGGGTTCGTCGACGCCTTTGGTTACGAGGTCGTCGATCAGTACGCCGATGTAGGCTTCGTCGCGCTTCAGCACGACGGGACCCTCCCCCGCGAGTGCCCGATGCGCATTGATGCCGGCCATCAGACCTTGTGCGGCGGCCTCCTCGTAGCCGGTCGTGCCGTTGACTTGTCCGGCGAAGTAAAGACCCTCTACGAGCTTGGTTTCCAGCGAGTGATGCAGCTGCGTGGGCGGGAAGTAATCGTACTCGATGGCATAGCCCGGCCGGAAGATATGGACGTCCTCCAGTCCGCGGATCTTGTGTAGCGCCTCCAGTTGGATCTCCCACGGCAGCGACGACGAGAAACCGTTGAGGTAGTATTCGTTGGTCGTGCGCCCCTCCGGCTCCAGAAAGAGCTGGTGCTGCTCCTTGTCGGCGAAGGTGCGGAGCTTGTCTTCGATGCTCGGGCAGTAGCGGGGTCCGATGCCCCGGATCGTACCGTTGAAGAGGGGCGAGCGGTCGAAACCGCGGCGCAGGATCTCGTGCACTTCGGGCGAAGTGTAGACCAGAAAGCAGGGAAGCTGATCTTCCACCGGCCGGGTGTCGGCCGAGAAAGAGAACTTCGCCGGTACGGCGTCGCCTTCCTGCAATTCGAGGGCTTCGAAGTCGATGGTCCGGGCGTCGAGTCGCGCCGGCGTGCCGGTCTTCATGCGGCCGGTTTCGAATCCGAAGGCGACGAGGCTCTGCGTGATGCCGTGCGAGGCGGCATCCCCTGCCCTGCCCCCTTCGGCGTGCGAAGTGCCGCAGTGCATCATGCCGTCGAGGAAAGTGCCCGCCGTGAGCACGACGGCCCGGCAGGCGAATTCGACGCCCATGCGGGTCCGGACTCTCCGGATGCGGGGCCGCTCGCCGGCCGTGTCGAAAAGCAGCTCGGTCGCGGCATCCTGCCAGATATAGAGGTTCGGGGTGTTTTCCAGCGTGCGGCGCCACTCCTCCGAAAAGCGCGTTTTATCGCACTGCGCGCGCGGGCTCCACATGGCGGCGCCCTTCGAGCGGTTGAGCATCCGGAACTGTACGGCCGTGAGGTCGGTGATGCGGCCCGTCTGTCCGCCGAGAGCGTCTATTTCTCTGACAATCTGTCCTTTCGCCACGCCGCCGATGGCCGGGTTGCAGGACATCGAGGCCATTTTGGTCATGTCCATCGTCAGGAGCAGCGTCCGCGTGCCTAAGCGTGCGGCCGCCGAGGCGGCCTCGCATCCGGCGTGTCCGCCGCCGATGACTATCAAATCGTATTCGAGCATGCTGTTCGTCTCTTGTCCGGTCGAATCCGGAATCATCCGGGGACAAAGATAGGACAAGGCGGCGAGAAAACGTGCGATCGGGATCCGAAAATTGCGGCGGCAGGAAAAACGGTGCGGGATGCGGGTGGTCAGGGGCCTCGGTCGGCCGGATTTGCGGGAGCCTTCGTCTTTTCGATGCGGACGGATCAGGGCGGGAGCGGAGGCGGATTCGAGTGAAGTTTCGGTGGCGGATTGCGGACCGGGTTTGTTCGGCGCGGATTGGGGGGGGCTTTGCGGTCGGGGCTGGCTGTTGGGCAGAGGCGTGTGGCCGGCAGGGAGGAAAGACGAACCGGAGCCGGGCCCCGGCGGGATCGGCGGCGGGTTGCGGCGGTCGTTTCGTAGGGGTTGCGGAGACGGGCCGGGTAACGAATCGTAACCTGCCGGATAAAAAAGAGGGCTTCGGAGGGCGCGTTTTCCGAAAAATAATCGTACCTTTGTTAAGAATCGTAACTTTTTCCATGCTCGATACATCAAGACCATAAATAACTGTAAACGGAATCATTATGTACGGAAAGATCAAGGAACACCTGCAGCGCGAACTGGCGGAGATCAAGGCGGCGGGGCTCTACAAGACCGAACGCATCATCGCGTCGCCCCAGCGGGCAGAAATCGAAGTCGCCGGCCGCAAGGTGCTGAATTTCTGCGCCAACAACTACCTCGGGCTGTCGGACAATCCGCGTCTCGTCGAGGCGGCCAAGCGGGCGATGGACGCCCGCGGCTACGGCATGTCGTCGGTGCGCTTCATCTGCGGATGTCAGGATATCCACAAGGAGCTGGAGAAAGCCGTATCCGATTATTTCGGTACCGAAGATACGATCCTCTACGCCGCCTGCTTCGATGCCAACGGCGGAGTTTTCGAACCGCTCTTCACGGAGGAGGACGCCATCATCTCCGACGCGCTGAATCATGCGTCGATCATCGACGGCGTACGTCTCTGCAAGGCAGTGCGTTACCGCTATGCCAACGCCGACATGGCCGAGCTGGAGGAGTGCCTCAAGAAAGCGCAGGCCCAGCGTTTCCGCATCATCTGCACGGACGGCGTCTTCTCGATGGACGGCAACGCCGCGCCGCTGGACAAGATCTGCGCGCTGGCCGAGAAGTACGACGCGCTGGTGATGGTCGACGAGTGCCACTCGGCCGGCGTACTGGGCAAGACGGGCCGCGGCATCACGGAGCTCTACGGTCTGCGCGGGCAGGTCGACATCCTCACGGGAACGCTCGGCAAGGCGTTCGGCGGAGCCGTGGGCGGCTTCACGACGGGCCGCAAGGAGATCATCGACATGCTGCGCCAGCGGTCGCGTCCCTACCTCTTCTCCAACTCGCTGCCCCCCGCCGTGGTGGGAGCCGGCATCGAGATGTTCAAGATGCTGGGCGAGAACGACGAGCTGCACGACCGCTTGGTGGCCAACGTGGAACACTTCCGCACGAAGATGCTGGCCGCGGGTTTCGACATCAAACCCACGCAGTCGGCGATCTGCGCCGTGATGCTCTACGATGCCAAGCTGTCGCAGGATTTCGCGGCCCGGCTGCAGGACGAAGGGGTCTTCGTTACGGGGTTCTACTACCCTGTCGTACCCAAAGGTCAGGCCCGCATCCGCGTGCAGGTCTCGGCCGGCCATACGTTCGAACAGCTCGACCGCTGCGTCGACGCCTTCGTGAAGATAGGTAAGGAATTGAAAGTCATCGAATAAGAAGAATCCTATGTCGAAAGCAAATTTGGACGCCATCGATCGCCGGATCCTGAAATATCTGATCCGGAACGCGCGCATGCCCTTTCTGGAGATCGCCCGCGAGTGCGGCATCTCGGGTGCCGCCATCCACCAGCGGATCCGCAAGCTGCAGGAGCAGGGCGTGATTCTGGGCAGCCGCCTGATCGTCGATCCCAAGACGATGGGTTTCGACGTCTGCGCCTACATCAGCATCACGCTCAAGGACCCGCAAATGCTCAAACCCACGGTCGAGAGCCTGAAGGAGGTTCCCGAGATCGTGGAGTGCCATTTCGTTACGGGCAAGGGCAACATTCTGGTGAAGCTCTACTGCGTGGACAACGAACACCTCATGCAGACGATTTTCGAGGGTATTCTGCGCATTCAGGGCATCGCGACGACCGAAACCACCATTTCGCTCGAAGAGTCGTTCCACCGGCAGGTAAACGTCGATTTCATCGACGAATAACGCCCGGCGGGCGGCATGTGGCATGTGGCGGGCGGCAGGCTGCGACGGCAGGCTGCGGGAACCGGATCGCCGGGCCGGAAAGCGGTGCGGCGGTCGAAGTTCATGCGGTGCGATATATCGTGCGGTGGCGCAATCCGGTGAGTTGCGGGTTGCGATCGGCGGCGCGGCGATGCGGTGAACAGCGATGCGGCGGGCGGCAAGACGACCGCGGCGGCCCGAACGACCGAAAATCTCCGGATCCCTCGATGGGGCGTCCGGAGATTTTTTTCGATGATTTCGAAATATCGGGAGAAGTTTTTATCGAATTACGATAAAAAATTTTTGATAATCGAAAATTAGTTTTTACATTTGCAGCGGAAATCCGCCCGGCGCGGCGACTGCCGGCACGCGAGCGAAAAGGTTTCCGGGAGGATTCTCCTTGCGAAGAGAGGGGCGATCCGGACCGCCGGGCCTCGTTGGGAACCGGGATTTCCGGAGAGGCGATCATTGCGGCACGAAAGGCGTCGGAGCAGGTCCGGTTCGCGCGACGGCCGCCGAGGGCCGCGATGCGGATTCGGAATAAAACGATGAAAACGAATCGCGGTCGGGAAATGCCGGCATATCAGAAGATCCGATTACCAAACAAACATCATAACGGAACCATGGATTTATTGACTGTAGAACATGTTACCAAGCGTTACGCCCAGCATACGGCGCTGGACGACGTATCGCTGGCCATTCCCCGCGGGTCGGTCTACGGACTGCTCGGGCCCAACGGCGCCGGCAAGACGACCCTGATCCGCATCGTCAACCGCATCACGGCGCCCGACAGCGGCCGCGTGCTCTTCGGCGACCGCGAAATCGCGCCCGAAGACGTCGTGCGCATCGGCTATCTGCCCGAAGAACGGGGTCTCTACAAAAAGATGAAAGTGGGCGAACAGGCGCTCTTCTTCGCGCGTCTCAAAGGTCTTTCGCGCCGCGAGGCCATCGGCCGGCTCAAGGAGTGGTTCGAGAAGTTCGGCATTCAGGACTGGTGGGACAAGAAGGTCGAGGAGCTTTCGAAAGGCATGGCCCAGAAGGTGCAGTTCATCGTTACGGTGCTGCACGAACCCGAGCTGCTGATCTTCGACGAACCCTTTTCGGGCTTCGACCCCATCAACGCCAATCTGCTCAAGGAGGAGATTCTGGCGCTGCGCGACAAGGGCTCGACGATCATCTTCTCGACGCACAACATGTCCTCCGTGGAGGAGATCTGCGACCACATCACGCTGATCGACAAGTCGCACAACATCCTCTCGGGCCGCGTGGACGACATCCGCCGCCGCCACGGATCGAATATCTTCGAGGTGGCCTACCGCGGCGAGGAGGAGACGCTGCGCCGCGCGGTCGAGGGGCGTTGCGAAATTCTCGAAGGCGCCGCCGGGGAGTCGGCCTACCGCACGCTGCGGCTCCATGTTCCGGGCGAGGGCGAGGTGCGCGGCGTCATCGCGGCGGTCAACGAAGCCGTCGAGCTGCGCTCGTTCCGCGAAATCATCCCCTCGATGAACGACATCTTCATCCGGGCGGTCGCCGGAACGCTCTGACAGATAACCTATTGTGTTGAAATATAATCCCCTATCGATCATGTCCAACGTATCCCTTATCATAGGGCGCGAGTTCAACGAGCGCGTCCGCAAAAAATCGTTCATCGTCGCCACGCTGCTGATGCCCGTGGTGATGATCGCCCTGATGGTGGCTCCGGCCCTCATCATGCAGTTCTCGCGCGGCGACGAGAAGCGCATCGCCGTCATCGACGAAAGCGGTCTGGTGGCGCCTGCGCTGCAGAGCGACGACGACTTGATTTTCGAGACCACCGACCTCCCGCTCGAGGAGGCCCGCCGCGAGCTCACCGACCGCTTCGGCGTGCTCTGCATCGGCCGCGACATCCTCGCGAATCCCAACAACGTGCGTCTCTACGCCAATTCGTCGTCGTCGCTGACCCTCGAAAGCAGCATCACGCGCCAGATCGCGCAGATTCTCGAAACCGAGAAACTCAAAAGCTACGACATCGAGAACCTCGCGGAGATTCTGGACGAGGTGGAGACCTCCGTCTCGATGCAGACCTTCCGCAACGACAAGTCGCAGGAGGAGGATTCGCAGGCGCAGTCGTCGATCGTCTCCACGGCGCTGGGCTACATCCTGGGTTTCATCCTCTACATGTTCCTGCTGATCTACGGCTCGATGGTCATGCAGTCGGTCATCGAGGAGAAGAACAGCCGCGTGCTGGAGGTGATGGTCTCGTCGGTGCGGCCCTTCGACCTGATGCTGGGCAAGATCCTCGGCGTAGCGATGGTCGCCGTCGTGCAGGTGGTGATCTGGGGCGTGCTGATCTGCGCCGTCGGCGCATTCGCGGTGCCCCACCTGCTGCCGGAGGAGGTGATGGCCGGGGCGCAGTCGATTCAGGCCGGAAGCGCCGCCGAAGTCGCTGCGGCCGTCGATCTCGATCCCGAGATGCTGCAGGCCGTCGCCGCCATGACCGATTTCGGCTACATCCTCAAGATCTTCGTCTGCCTGCTGCTCTTCGTCTTCGGCGGCTACCTGCTCTACTCGGCGATGTTCGCCGCCGTGGGCTCGGCCGTCGACAACGTGCAGGACGCCTCGCAGCTGCAGCTGCCCATCACGGTGCCGATCATTCTGGCGCTCATGATGATGCTGGCCGTGATAAACGATCCCGACTCGCAGCTGGCCTTCTGGTTCTCGATCATCCCCTTCACCTCGCCCGTGGTGATGATGGCCCGCATTCCCTATGATATTCCGTGGTGGGAGATCGTCCTGTCGCTCGTCGTGCTCTACGCCTCGTTCGTGGGCATGGTGTGGCTCGCCGCCAAGATTTACCGCGTGGGCATCTTCATGTACGGCAAGAAGCCGACCCTCAAGGAGCTTTGCAAGTGGGTAAGATACAAGTATTGAATTTTTTCATTAAATTTGCAGCGCAACGTACCGAATCAGCAACAATTCGATGAAATAATTCAAAATCAAACCGCTATGATTTCGATCGACAACTACGATTTCAAAGGCAAGCGCGCGCTCGTCCGCGTGGACTTCAACGTGCCCCTCGACGACAAGGGGCAGGTAACCGACGACACCCGCATCCGGGCTGCCGTGCCGACCATCAAAAAGGTGCTCTCCGCAGGCGGCTCGGTGATTCTGATGTCGCACATGGGGCGTCCCAAGAAGAACCCCGATCCCAAGTATTCGCTGGAGCAGATCGTGCCGGCCGTCGAGAAGAATCTCGGCACGAAGGTTCTCTTCGCCGGCGACTGCATGGGCGACAAGGCCGCCGAAATGGCGAAGAACCTCCAGCCCGGCGAAGTGCTGCTGCTTGAAAACCTGCGTTTCTACGCCGAGGAGGAGGGCAAGCCCCGCGGCTTGGCCGAAGATGCCACCAAAGAGGAGAAGGAGGCCGCCAAGAAAGCCCTGAAGGAGGGTCCGCAGAAGGAGTTCGTCAAGAAGCTCGCTTCGCTGGGCGACTGCTACGTCAACGACGCGTTCGGCACGGCGCACCGCAAGCACGCTTCGACCTACCTGATCGCCAAGTACTTCCCCAACGACAAGATGTTCGGCTACCTGATGGAGAAGGAGGTCAAGGCCATCGCCGCCGTCATGGAGAAGCCGGCGCGTCCTTTCTGCGCCATCATCGGCGGTTCGAAGGTCTCGTCGAAGATCGGCGTCATCAAGGCCCTGATCGAGAAGTGCGATTCGATCGTCATCGGCGGCGGCATGACCTACACGTTCGCCGCAGCGCAGGGCGGCAAGGTCGGCAAGTCGATCTGCGAACCCGACATGTTCCCCGTGGCGCTCGAAATTCTGGAGTTGGCCAAGCAGAAGGGCGTGAAGCTGGTGATGTCGCCCGACGCGCTCATCGCCGACGACTTCTCGCAGAACGCCAATACCAAGACGGCGCCGGCCAACGACATTCCCGACGGCTGGGAGGGTGTCGACATCGCCGACCAGGGCAAGAAAGCCTTCCGCGAGCATATCCTCGGCTGCAAGACCATTCTGTGGAACGGACCCGTGGGCGTCTTCGAGATCGACAAGTTCGCCACGGGCTCCAAAGAGGTGGCGCTGGCGATCGCCGAAGCGACGAAGAGGGGCGCCTACTCGCTCATCGGCGGCGGCGACTCGGTGGCCTGCATCAACAAGTTCGGACTGGCCGACCAAGTATCCTACATCTCGACGGGCGGCGGCGCGCTGCTCGAATACATCGAGTTCGGCGATCTGCCCGGTGTGGCGGCGATCCGCGACTAATCCCGAAAAAGGCCGCTTCCGCAGCGGCCTTTTCCGATCGAGAAGAATCCTCAAAATCGATAACGAAATGAAAAAAATCCTTTTTCTAACGGCACTGATTTGTATGGCAGCCTGTCAGAACGGTCCGAAAACGCCGGCCATCGACCCGGCGAACTTCGACCTCTCGGTCGCTCCCGAGACCGACTTCTACCAGTACGCCACGGGCGGCTGGCAGGAGCGCAATCCTCTGAAACCCGAATTCTCGCGCTACGGCTCGTTCGACGTGCTGCGCGAGAACAACGAGGTCCGCATCAACGACCTCTTCGCGAGCATGACGTCGCGCCGCACCGAGCCGGGTTCGGTCGAGCAGAAGATTTCCGACCTCTACAAAATGGGTCTCGACTCCGTGCGGCTCAACGCCGAGGGCGCGGCTCCGATCCGGCAGACCGTCGCCGAAATTCTGGCTATCGACAGCCGGGCCCAACTGACGGAGGCCATCGCGCGGCTCCATGCGTCGGTCGCCTCGCCGTTCTTCTCGCTCGGCGTGCAGTCCGACCTGATGAACAGCTCGATGAATGCGCTCTACGCGTCGCAGTCGGGTCTGATCATGGGCAACCGCGACTACTACCTCGATGCCGAGAACGCCAAGTTCCGCGAGGCCTACAAAACCTATCTGGCTACCCTCTTCACCCTCGCGGGCATGCCCGAAGAGGAGGTCGCACAGGCGGTCGAGGGCGTGCTTGCGCTGGAGACCAAGCTGGCCGAGAAGATGTGGTCGAACGTCGAGCTGCGCAACATCCCGGCCCAGTACAACCCCACCTCGAAAGCCGATTTCGAGAAGACCTACAACGCGATCGACTGGCCGACCTACTACCGGATCCTCGGCATCGGCGATTTCGATACGATCATCGTAACCACCGCCTCGTCGCTGGCCAATGCCAACTGGCTGCTGAAGACGGCGTCGCTCGACGACATCCGCTACTATCTGGCCGCCCAGTACATCGACTCGGCAGCCTCCTATCTGAGCGACGACTTCCAGAACGCCTCGTTCGAGTTCTTCGGCAAGACGATGGCCGGGCAGAAAGAGATGAAACCCCGCTGGAAGCGCGCCATGTCGGTGCCCAACGGCACCCTTTCGGAAGCCGTGGGCGAGATGTACGTCGCCAAGTACTTCCCCGAGGAGGACAAGGCCCGCATGCTGGAGCTGGTGAAGAACCTGCAGACGGCCCTTTCGCAGCACATCGCCGAGCTGGACTGGATGTCCGACGAGACCAAAGCCCGGGCGCAGGAGAAACTGGCGGCTTTCACGGTGAAGATCGGCTATCCCGATACGTGGAAAGACTATTCGACGCTCAAGATCGATCCCTCGAAGAGCTACTGGGAGAATATCGTCAACGCCAGCATCTGGTATACGGCCGACAACATCGCCGAGTTGGGCAAGCCCGTCGACAAGGCCGAGTGGCACATGCCGCCGCAGATGGTCAACGCCTACTACAACCCCACGACCAACGAGATCTGCTTCCCGGCCGCCATTCTGCAGCCGCCGTTCTTCAACCCGGATGCCGACGACGCGGTGAACTACGGTGCCATCGGCGTGGTGATCGGTCATGAGATGACCCACGGATTCGACGATCAGGGCCGCAACTTCGACAAGGACGGCAACATGAACAACTGGTGGACGGAGGCCGATGCTGCGGCGTTCAAGGCCAAGACCGACATTCTGGTGAAGCAGTTCGACGCCATCGAGGTGCTGCCCGCCACGGACGGCCAGCCGGCGATCTTCGCCAACGGCTCGCTCTGTCTGGGCGAGAACATCGCCGATCAGGGCGGTTTGCGCGTGGCCTGGACGGCCTATCGCAACTCGCTGGAGGGTAAGGAGGCCCCGGCGCCGATCGACGGTTTTACGGACGCTCAGCGCTTCTATCTGGGCTATGCGACCCTTTGGGCGCAGAACATCCGCGACGAGGAGATCGCCCGGCTGACGAAGCTCGATGTCCACTCGCTGGGCAAGTGGCGCGTGAACGCCACGCTGCGCAACCTGCAGACTTTCTACGATGCGTTCGGCATCACGGAAGGTGCGATGTTCCTGCCCGAGGAGGAACGTGTGATCATCTGGTAGGCGTGCCTGCCTGACATGGAAGAGCCCCGACTTCGAATAGTCGGGGCTCTTCTTTATGCGCTTCCGCCTCAGTAAAACGTTCCCCGGGGTGCGAAGATGGCGTATCCGAAGTTGAAGGTCAGGTACATGTTGTTCCAGTCGCGGAGGTCGTATTTGGTGAGCGCCAGACTCACGGGCCCGATCGGCGTGTGGTAGACCAGCGATGCTTCGGCGATGCAGTGCCAGCGTTCGTCGGGGCGTCCTGCGGCCGAGAGGGGTGCGCGGCGTTCGCGCAGCATGGCGTAGAAGCCCGTGCGGAAGAAGAAGTTGGGCATCAGGTCGAACGTCGGCATCACGCCGCCCGCCACGAAGCGGCGGGCCCGGAAATCGGGCATGTAGATCATCCGGGCGTGCGCGACGGGCGTGTAGGCCGGCATCGACATGCGGGTGGCGTCGTCGGTCATGAAGGCCGGCAGGTCGGTCAGCACGGCGTCGAGGTCGAGGCCCAGCGAGAACCAGCCGCAGGCCGGAATGTCGAAGTAGAGGTCCCACGAGAAGCGGCCTCCGAACCACCGGCGCGCGGCCTTGCCGGCGAATCGTCCCGTGTCGGAGGGCCGGAACTTGTCGCGGCCGTAGATGTAGATCGCCGAGAGCCTCAGGTCGGTGCCGCGCCGCGGATAGAGGATCTTGTCGAGCGTGTTGCGTTCGACCTCGGCTTTGAGTCCGACGTAGGTGAAGCGCGTGTGGTCGGTCTGCATGCCCGAGGGGTCGTCGTAGCGGTAGTTGGTCGAGCCGCCGTGGGCCTGCAGCGTGAAGACGCTGCGCTGCGTGAGGGGCATGCCCATGCCGACCGAGAGGAACTGTTCGTTCTGCTTCACGGGTTCGGTGTCGTCGATGCGGGTCAGCCGCCCGAACGAACCGTGGGTGAAGTTGCTGACCGAGAAGTTGTAGGAGTAGTCCAGAAAGAGGGGCCGGCCGGCGTAGAAATCCGTGCGGCCGCCGATGGTTCCCCACGTATAGAGCGGTCCCAGATAGAGATCGAGCCCGAAGCGATGGGCCGCCCGGCCGACGGTTCCGTATTCGAGTCCCAGATAGACCTGATTGAAGGCCGTGGAGGAGGCGTTGCCGCCGACGGTGAGCCGGAAGTTGGGTTTGGTGCCGAACCTTGCGGCGAAGGAGTAGCTGCCGCGCAGGGAGTCGTAGCGCACGACGGGGAAGTCCATCGTGAAGTCGCCGTCGACCAGCACGTTGTAGAGGTTGTCGCGCAGCTCGGCGAACTCCATGCGGCGCTGCTGTCCGGGAGTGTGGCGGTCGACCTGCACGAAGTCGCGGACGTAGGCGTTCTGGGCTTCGGTGAGCCCGTCGAGCCGATAGTCTTCGAAGACCAGCTGCGGACACCGGGTCCGGAACGCTTCGCGCCGTGCGGCGTACTGCTCGGGCGTGCGGCGCTCGGCGATGCGGGCGCGGATCTGCGGAACGGCTTCGAGGGCGTCGGCATAACCCGCATCCATGATCGCCTCGGCCTGATCGAAGTCGAGCATTCCCGCTTCGATGGCCCGGCGGATCGTTACGCTCCGTTCCTCGGGCATGTCGTAGTCGGTATCCTGCATGGCGAGCATGAAAGCCTGATCCATGATCCCGCTCTCGGGGCTCGGCGGGGTGTTGCCTTTGGTGCAGATCGAGCCGACGAGCAGCGCGGGCCGGAACGCCTCGTCGAGCGGCCGCCAGGGATAGTTGTCGTAGATGCCGCCGTCGTAGAGCAGCATCGAGTCGCGCGGCACGGGTTTGAAAACCAGCGGAATGGACATCGACGAGCGGACCGCCTCGCTCAGATCGCCGCGGCGCAGGACCGCCGGGGCGCGGTGGTTCATGTCGCTGGCCACGCAGAGGAACGGCACCATCAAACGGTCGAAATCGCCCTGCGCCGCGGCGGAGGCCGGAGCGAAGAGCTCGGCGAAGGCCATGTCGATCTGCGTCGAGGAGATCAGGTTGGTCGGCACGCGGAACTTGCGGCCGGGATTGTTCAGGTCGAAGCGGAAGCTCAGGAGCGAGGGCCGGCGTCCCATCTGGCGGTAGTAGGACATGTAGCGGATCGGGTCGATGCGGCCCGAGACCCACTCCTTGACCGCCCCCGACGAGACGATCGCCCGCATCTCGGCCGGCGAGTAACCGGCGGCGTACATCGCCGCGACGATCGAACCCATCGAAGTGCCGGCTACGCAGTCGATCGGGATGCCCGCTTCTTCGAGCGCTTCCAATACGCCGATGTGGTAGAGCCCCTTCGCGCCGCCGCCGCTCATGACGACGCCCACCCCGCGGCGCTCGGAGCCGGAAACGGGCTGCGGAGCCTGTGCCGGAGCGAGGAGCGGGGCCGTCAGTCCCATCAGTACGGCCGGGAGAATCGAGCGTATTTTATGCAGCATATCCGATTTTTTTTTAACTTTGCACGTTAAAGGCTTCCTGCCAAAAGTAGGGAAAAAGGACAAACATTCAAAATATGACCGACAAAATCAACGAACTTCTTCGACGGGTCGAAGAATTCAAGCCGAAAGCCGCGGCCGAAATCGAGGAGTTCCGCATCCGGATTCTGGGCAAGAAGGGCGAGCTGACCGCCCTGATGGAGGAGTTCAAGACGGTGGCTCCCGAGTTCAAGCGCGAGCTGGGGCAGCAGCTCAACCGCCTCAAGAACGAGGCCACGGCGCGCATCGCCGCGCTTCGCGAGGAGCTGCAGAACGCAGCGGCCGACACGGCGGCTTCGTCGGGCGATCTGACGCGTCCCGGCTCGGCCGGGGAGTTGGGTTCGCGCCACCCCATTTCGTTGGTCCGGAACCGGATCGTCGAGGTCTTCTCGCGGCTGGGTTACACGGTGGCCGAAGGTCCCGAGATCGAGGACGACTGGCATGTCTTCTCGGCCCTGAATTTCCCGCCCGAACACCCGGCCCGCGACATGCAGGACACGTTCTTCGTGGAGAAGGACCCCGACATCCTGCTGCGCACCCACACCTCGTCGATTCAGGTGCGGACGATGGAGCATCGGAAGCCGCCCATCCGCGTGATCTGCCCCGGCCGCGTCTTCCGCAACGAGGCGATCTCCTACCGCGCCCACTGCATCTTCCACCAGATCGAGGGCCTCTACATCGACGAGGGGGTCTCGTTCGCCGACATGAAGCAGTCGCTGCTCTACTTCGCCAAAGAGATCTTCGGCGAGCAGGCGGCGATCCGCATGCGCCCCTCCTACTTCCCCTTCACCGAACCCTCGGCCGAGGTCGACGTCTCGTGCAACCTCTGCGGCGGCAAGGGATGCCCCGTCTGCAAGGGCACGGGGTGGCTGGAGATCATGGGCTGCGGCATGGTCGACCCCAACGTCCTGAAGGCCAACGACATCGATCCGGAGAAGTATTCCGGTTTCGCCTTCGGCATGGGTATTGAGCGTATCGCCATGCTCAAATACGGAGTCAAAGACCTGCGCCTCTACTTCGAAAACGACGTGCGCTTCCTGCACCAGTTCGACGAGGCGCTCTGAACCTTGCGATGAAACGTCCGGCAGCCATATCGATCCTCTGCGCGGCGCTCTTTTCCACGGCTTTCGTCGCCGGAAAGGGCTCCGCATCCGCTTCGCTGCCGGCGCCCGGACATGCCGGCAAGGGAGCGGTCGCGAGCGAGGAGCCCGCGTGGGCCGATTCGCTGCGGAGCCTCTACCTCTACACCGAGGGGATCAAGCAGCATGCCATCGTCGGCGATTCGGCCCGGGCCCGGGAGCTCTTCCGCGAGGCGGTCCGTCTCGACCCGACCTTTGCGCCGGCCTACTACGAACTGGCCGTCGGGCAGATCGATTCGGCACCCGCCGAGGCCGGAAAAATGGCCCGCCGGGCCCACGAGCTGGATACGGCCAACCTCTGGTACCGTTCGCTCTACGGGCAGGCGCTGGTCTACTCGGGGCAGTACGACGAGGCGCTGGGGGTCTTCCGCGACCTGCGGCGCGCCGATCCCGGAAATCCCGACAACTACCGCATCATCGCGGTGCTCTACGAGTTGCAGCAGCAGCCTTTCTCGGCCATCGCGACCCTCGATTCGGCCGAGGTGCGCTTCGGGCGGATTCCGATGCTGGGGGCCATGAAGCGGCAGCTGCTCGTCTCCACGCGGCAGTTCGACAAGGCGATCGACGAAGCCCGGGCCATTGTCGAGGCGGCGCCCTACGAAGCCGAGCACCACGTGGCGCTGGCGGGGCTTTACGCCCGCACGGGCAAGGATTCGCTGGCCCGGGCCGAGTACGCCCGGGCGCTGGAGATCGACTCCACGTCGCTTCAGACGCTGGCCGCCCTCTCGGATTTCTACAACGAACGCCGCGATTTCCGCTTGATGCTCTCCGTTACCCGGCGCATGTTCGCCCTCGACGCCATGCCGCTCGACCGCAAGATCGACCGCTTCGGGCAGTTCACCTCCGACATGCGCTTCTACCGCGAATACTACATCCAGCTCAACGATCTGGCTTCGATGCTGGCGATCCGCTATCCGCGCGACAAACGGGTCGTGGAGCTCTACGCCCGGCATCTGATCGCCTCGGGCGAGCTGGAGCGGGCGCTGGAGCTCTACAAGCTGCATACGTACGACGTGCCGCCCGAGGAGGATTACTTCACCTCGGTGATCGACATCGAGACCTACCTGCAGCGCCCCGACTCGGTGAACCGCTATGTCGACCGGGCGCTGGCGCTCTTTCCCGACCGTCCGGTATTCCACATCGCCCGCGGCAATGCGCTGAGCTATGCCAAGCAGCACCGGCCGGCGCTTCGGGCCTACCGGGAGTCGCTGCGCCATGCCGATACCGATTCGCTGCGCGGGGCGATCTGGGGGCTGACGGGCGACACGTGGCATCAGATCGCCGCGGGTGCTACGACCTCCGCCGAGGCGGCAGAACGGCGCAAGGCGCTCAAGGAGTGTTACCGGGCCTACGACCGCAGCCTGAAGCTGCTGCCCGACAACCCGCTGGTGATGAACAACTACGCCTATTTTCTGGCGCTCGAAGACCGTGAGCTGGAGAAAGCCCTCGCGATGGCGAGCCGCGCGGTGGCCCTCACGGACAACAACCCCACCTATCTGGATACCTATGCGTGGGTGCTCTTCCGCATGGGCCGCGTCGAGGAGGCCCGGCGGATCATGCAGCAGGCCATCGCGCGCGACAGTCGTCAGAGCGCCGAGTTGCTGGTCCACTACGGCGACATCCTCGATGCCTTAGGCGAGCGCTTCATCGCCGAGACCTACTGGCGCAAGGCCCTCGAACGGGGCTACGATGCCGCCGCGATCGCCCGACGGATGGAAGCCTCCGAAAAACGATGATCCCGCCGATGAAACCCCTCCGTTTGTTGCTGACCCTGCTGTTGCTGTTTCCGCTGCTTCCGGCGGCGGCTCAGAACGACCGTCGCATCGAGGAGCAGAAGCGCGTGATCGCGACCCTCGAAAAGAAGATCGCCGCCGAAGAACAGCAGATCGCCAAGCTCAAGAAAGGGCGTGCCGCCACCGAAGAGCGGGCGCAGCGGCTGGCGCGGCAGATCGAGTCGCGCATCCGGCTGCTCGACGAAACGCAGAAGCAGGCGCAGCTGCTGCGGACGGAGATCGCCCGCAAGAACCGCGTGGCCGGCGACCTCTCGGCGGCCTATGACCGCAATCGGAAACAATACGCCGAAATGGTCCGCGAATCCTATCGCAACTACCGGCACCAGAATTATCTGACCTACATCTTCTCGTCGCGCAACTTCATCGACATGGCCCGCAAGTTCTCCGCGCTGCGCGAAGTGGCGGCCATGCGCGAACGCAAGCTGCAGGAGATCGAAACCCTTTCCGAGCAGGTGCGGACCGAGAAGGCGGAGCTCGATGCGCGTCAGAAGTCGCTCGCTGCGGTAACCAAGAAGCTCTCGACCCAGAAAGTCGAGCTGGAGCGCGACGCCCGCAACGCCCGCAACGAGATCCGGCAGATGTCCGAGAAGGAGAAGAGCGCCCTGCAGCGCAAGGTGCAGCAGCAGCAGCAGCTGAGCGTGGCGATCGACCGGTTGCGCAAGCTCTCCAAAGGCAATAAGACCGGTGCGTCGTTCTCGTCGAAGACCTCGGGACTGAAGCTCCCCGTGGTCGGAGGACGCGTGAAGCGCTACCGGGAGAACATGGCCGAAATCACGGGTCCCAAAGGGGCGCAGGTCGTCTCGATCTACGAGGGCAAGGTCGTGGAGATCAAGCGCAACCGCATAACGGACAAATTCGACGTTTTCATCGCCCACGGCGAGTACATCACCTCCTATGCCAACTTGGGGTCGGTGAGCATCGAAAAGGGACAGACGGTGGCCAAAAACCAGCGGATCGGAACCATCGGCTCGGCCATCGACGCGCTGACCATGCAGATCGAATACCGCCTCGTCTTCGGCATCTACCCGCCCGACCCCTCGCAGCGGGTGCTGGCGGAAAACTGTTTCAAATGAAAGTAAGCTACCATACCGACGACTGTTCGTACCGCCTGCCGCAGAAGCGGCTGACGACGCGCTGGCTGCGCTCCGTGGCCGTGGCCGAGGGTTATGCGCTCGGCGATGCGAGTTACATTTTCTGTTCGTCGCGCCGCCTGCTGGAGATGAACCGGCAGTTCCTCGGGCACGACTACTATACGGACGTCATCACGTTCGACTACAGCGACCGGTGCGGCACGCGTATCGTCTCGGGCGATATCTTCATCGACGTGGAGACCGTGGCCGACAATGCCCGTCGGTACGGCGCCACGCCTCTGGAGGAGATGCGCCGCGTGGTGGTGCACGGATTGCTGCACCTCTGCGGCCAGAAGGACAAGACGCCGACGGCCAACCGGCAGATGCACCGCAAGGAGGACAAGTATCTGGCCTTCTGGACAATGAAAAATGAAGAATGAAAAATTAAAAATCATTCTTCCCCCAGCCATTCTGAGCGCAGGGTAGATTCTCGGATTCTTCCGGTAGGAATGCGCGGTTGAGAATAGTTTGCAAGGGTAAAACATGTTTAATTTTTAATTCGATGCGTTCCCTCCCGATGCTCCGGGCGCTGGTGCCGTTCGCGGCGGGGATTCTGCTCGCCGAATATTATGTTTTGCCGTGGTGGTTCGTCGCCGCGGCTTTTCTGTTATGCGGGGTCGTGGCACTGCTGCTGCGGTCGTCGGCCGCGGTGGCGGGACTGCTCGTGGCGGTCGGCTGGGGCGTCGGCCAGTTTCATGCCCCGGTGCGGAGCGTGCCGGTCGATACCCTCTGCGTGTGGGAGATCGAGGTGGAGGGGCTTCCGGCTGACCGGGGACGTTATTTTACTGTCGACGGTGCGGTCCGCGCGTGGAAATCCCTCGCCGACGACTGCCGGCATCCGGCTTGCGACCGGGTGGTGCTGCGGACCGATTCGCTGACGACATTTCCGGCGGGCGGCCGCATCCGCTGTTTCGGCCGCATCCGGCCGTGGCGGGACGATGCGGGGAGCTACGGGCGGCTGATGGCCCGGCGGGGATTCGTGGGGACCCTCTCCCTTTCCGGACGCGATCTGATCGCCTCGGAACCCGCCGTGCGGCCGGGGATTCATCTGCGGGCGGCCTCCCGGATGAGGAGGATCTGCTCGGCGGACGATGCCGGGGCGGTGGTCCGGGCCATGACCGTGGCCGACCGGAGCGCCCTGACTCCGGAGTTGCGGGCGGCCTATTCCGGAAGCGGCATGTCGCATCTGCTGGCCGTTTCGGGACTGCATACGGGCATCGTATTCCTGCTGATAAATTTCGTACTGCGCGGGATTGTGCTGTTGAGGCGCGGTCATCTGCTGCGCGACCTGCTGGCGGTCGGAGCCGTGTGGCTCTATGTCGCGGCGGCGGGGTTTCCGCCCAGCGCCGTGCGGGCCGCCGTGATGTGTACGCTGCTGCAGGCGGCGCTGGCCGCAGGGTCGGAATACGCGGCGCTGAATGCACTGGCCGCCGCGGCTTTCGGCATGCTGCTGTGGAATCCGGCGTGGATCGGCGACGTCGGATTCCTGCTTTCGTTCATCGCCGTGGCGGCCATTCTGCTGTGGGCCGTGCCGCTGTGCCGGCGTCTGCGCACGGGACGCCGGGCGATCGATCTGCCGGTGGGCCTCTGGGTCGTCGGTTTCACGGCGACGTTCGCGACGGCACCGCTGGTCTCCCATGCCTTCGGCACGGTCTCCGTGGCCGGGTTGTTGCTCAATCCGGCGGTGATTCCGCTGGCGGGCGTGGCAGTGCTGGCGGGCGTGGCGGGGATGCTGCTGCCCGTGTGCTGCTGCGTGGGTGAGGTGGCCGCCCGGCTGCTGAACGGACTGGCCCTTGCGACGGCTTCGGTGCCGGGCGGCTCGATCGAGTATGCCTTGTCGGCGGGATGGACTTGGGCCTGCTATGCGATCTTCGTGGCGGCGACGGCGGCCGCCTACCGGATCGAACCGAAAAAAAAACGTACATTTGTCCCGTGATGACTCCTGAAGAATACGAACTGCTGGCCGGCGAGGCCGTAACGCGGGCCGTGGCGGCCAACCGGGAGCGCGACCCGCTGGAGGTGGCGCTCGATGCCCGGGTGCCCCATGCCCGGACGGTCGCCACGCAGGTCAAGTATCTGGCCCGGGCGGCGACGAAGCTGCCCTCGTATGCTGCGGCGCAGTGCATCCTGCCTCCGCGGGCTTTCGAGCAGGCGTCGAGCGAGCGCTGCGCCCTGCACAAGCGGATCGCGGGCGATGCCGTGCTGGATCTCACGTGCGGACTGGGGGTCGATGCGTGGGCGTTGAGCCGCCGGTTCCGCCGCGTGGTAACCCTCGAACGCGACGGGGTGCTGGCGCAGGTCGCGCGCGAGAATTTCCGGCGCTTGGGAGTAACGAACGTCGAGGTGCTGGAGATCCCGGCGGAGGAGTATCTGGCGCATGCGGAGGAGCATTTCGACTGGGTTTATGCCGATCCTGACCGACGCTCGGCCGCGGGTCGCAAGCTGGTACGGCTGGAGGAGTGCTCGCCTTCGATTCCGGCGCTGCTGCCGGCCATCCGGCGCGCGGCCGGGCGGCTGTGTCTGAAAAATTCGCCCCTGTTCGATGTCGACGAGGCGCTGCGGCTCTTTCCCGGCTGCCGGGTGGAGGTCGTTTCGCTCGACGGCGAGTGCAAGGAGGTGATGATCTGCGACGACGGAACCGGTCCGTCGGTTACGGCCACGGCGCTGGGCGATGAGGATCGCAGCTTCACGGCTGCGCCCGGTACGCCGGCACCGCACCCCGGGGCGTTCGATCCGGGGCGTTACGGATGGCTCGTGGTGCCCGATGCGGCGCTGCAGAAAGCCCGGCTGGCCCGGCTGCATCTGGCCGGCAAGGCCGATCTGTGGAGCGACAACGGCTTCGGTTTCTCGGCCGAACGGCCCGAGGAGGTCATGGGCCGGGTGTTCGAACTCGAACGGATCGATCCCTACGACCCGCGGCAGCTGAAACGCGAACTCGGAGGGTGCGGCGCCACGATCCTCAAGCGCGATTTCCCGCTTCCCGTCGAGGAGCTCATGCGGCGGTTGGGCGTGCATGCGGGCGCCGAGGTGCGGCTGGCTTTCACGAAAATCGACGGCCGTTTTTGGACGCTCCGGCTGAAATAGGTATCTTTGTCCTGCGGGCGACCCGAGAAATCGCCCGGGAAAACCGAAAACACCCGAAAAAACGACGAATGAAAATCAAGGAGCTGCTCGTCTATTTTACGGACACGATCTTCCGCCGCGACGCGAGCGAGTGGCACAGTCCGCTCGTGCGGTGGTTCGTGCAGCAGTACAAACTGCTGTTCTATACGGCCCGCGGTCTGCGGGAGCACGGGACGCTCGTGAGGTCGGCGGCCCTGACGTTCTATACGCTGATGTCGCTGGTGCCGATTCTGGCGGTGGCTTTCGCCGTGGTGAAGGGCTTCGGACTGGCCGACGATCTGGTGCGGAATCTCTATGCGCTCTTTCCGCAGAGCCCCGAGATGATCGACTACATCGTCTCGTTCGTCGAGAATGCGCTGTCCCGGACGCAGGGCGGCGTGGTGGCGGTCGTGGCGCTCGTGATGCTGTTCTGGGCCGTGATCCGCGTCTTCGGGTCGATCGAGAGCGCGTTCAACAACATCTGGGAGGTCAAGATCGCCCGCAGCATCGCCCGCCAGTGGAGCAATTACATCGCCATCGTGATGATCGTCCCCGTGCTGTGGGTCATCGTCGGCGCGGTGGGCGGTTATGCCCGCGAACTGTTGGGATTCGACGACGGGTGGTTCTTTTCGCTGCTCTCGCGGCTGGTGTCGCTGGCGGTGATCTGCACGCTGTTCACGATCTTTTATCTGGTCATTCCCAATGCGCGGGTCCGTTTTTCGAGTGCCCTGACGGCCGGAATTCTCGCCGGAACGGCTTTCGCGCTCTTCCAGTGGGGCTACCTGTACATCCAACGGTGGATGACCTCCTACAACGCCATCTACGGCAGTTTCGCGGCCCTGCCGCTCTTTCTGGTGTGGCTGCAGGCTTCGTGGCAGATTCTGCTTTTCGGCGGCGAGCTGTCGTTCGCCTATCAGCATGTCGCCCGCTTCGGCGAGGAACGCGAATCTCTGAGAATCAGTTACGAGCAGCGCCGCAAGATCTGGCTGGCCGTGATGCTCACCGTCGTGGGGCAGTTCCGCGAGAAGGGCGGAGCCACGTCGACCGAGACGATCCGCCGCCGGCTGGAGCTGCCCACGCGCATCGTCAACGACGTGCTCTACCAGCTGGTGCAGGCCGGGCAGCTGATCGCCGTGCCGATGAGCGACGACGACCGCGACATGGCTTTCATGCCGGCGCGCGATATCGCGACGATCACCCTGCACGGGGTGCTGAAAGCGCTCGAACGAGCGGGCGAATGTCATTTCGATCCGGCGCCGACCCCCGAATTTTCGTGTGCCGAAGAGGAGTTGGAACGGCTCGCCAAGAATGCCTTCCGCACGCAGAACGACGTGCGGATCGTGGACCTGCTGGCCGGGAATGAAGAATTAAAAATGAAAAATTAAAAGTCTTTTTTGTTCTTCATGGCCGGGCCCGGCGATTTTTAATTCTTAATTTTTAATTTTGAATTGGATAACATCGTTATCATAGGCAGCGGCAATGTCGCCGAATCGCTGGCGCAGGCGGTGGCGGGGTGCGGAGCGCATCTTGCGCAGGTCTATGCCCGCAATGCGGCCCGGGCGCAGGAGATCGCCGGCATGGCGGGATGCTGCTGGGCCTGCAGTCCCGAACAGCTGGCGGAGGCGGATCTCTATCTGCTGGCCGTGAGCGACCGCGCCGTGGCGGAGGTGGCCGGGGCGCTGCCCATACCCGAAGGGGCGGCGGTGGCGCATACGGCCGGAAGCGTGCCGCTGGAGGCGCTGCCCGCCCGTTTCGCGCGGCGGGCCGTCTTCTACCCGTTGCAGACCTTTACGAAGGGCCGGCGGGTCGACTGGGCGCAGGTGCCGCTCTTCGTCGAAGCTGCGACGCCCGACCTGCAGACCGAGCTGGAGACTTTCGCCCGCAAGCTGTCGCGCCACGTCTTTTTCGCCGATTCGGCCCGCCGCGCGAAGCTCCATCTGGCGGCCGTCTTCGCCTGCAACTTCGCCAACCACATGTTCTCTCTGGGCGAGCGGCTCATGGGCGATGCCGGGCTCGACTTCGAGCTGCTGAAGCCCCTCGTCGCCGAGACGACGGCCAAAGCCCTGACAGCCGCGTCGCCCTCCGACGTGCAGACGGGACCCGCCGTGCGGGGCGATGCGGCCACGCAGCAGCGCCATGCGGCGATGCTCGACGACGAATGCCTGAAAACCCTTTATACTCTGATAAGTCGAAGCATATGGGAAACTTCAAGGAAGATATAGCCCGCACCGAAGCCTTCGTCTTCGATGTCGACGGCGTGATGACCGACGGGGGCATCGTCCCCACCGTCGACGGCGACTTCATCCGCCGCTACAATGCCAAAGACGGCTATGCGCTGGCCTACGCGATCAAGTTGGGCTACCGGGTCTGCGTCATCTCCGGAGGCCGGGGCAAGACGCTCGAAAACCGGCTCCGCATGCTGGGAATCCGCGAATATCACCTCGACTGCATGGACAAGATCAAGGTCCTGCGCGACTATTTTGCCCGCGAGGGGATCGACGCGGCCAACGTGATCTACATGGGCGACGACATCCCCGATCTGGAGTGCATGCGCGAGGTGGGGATTCCGGTCTGCCCGGCCGATGCGGCGACGGAGGTGGCGGAGGCGTGCCGCTACGTGTCGCAGTTCGCGGGCGGCGCCGGTGCCGTGCGCGACATCGTCGAGCAGGTGCTGCGGGCCCGC